>CAZNFX010000001.1:0-330167 GCA_964572845.1 uncultured Pseudomonadales bacterium
ACGGCGATGGCGATGGCGATGGCGATGGGGACGGCGATGGCGACGGCGATGGCGACGGCGATGGCGATGGGGACGGCGATGGCGACGGCGATGGCGATGGCGATGGCGATGGGGACGGCGACGGCGATGGGGACGGCGATGGCGATTACATACAGGAAAGTTCAGCCCTTTCGCTGCAATTTGCGAACACAATTTCCGACAAGGCAACGCTGGATTTTGATCAGCGGCTTGACGTGACCTCTGTTCCAGATCCTCTGGACTTTGAAGTAACAAGCCAGATGCTGCCGGCTTCGTCTGTTGCTACAACTGAAAACTCAACAAACCAATCAGAAACCGATATGCCTCAAATTGACGTTGAGCAGGTTGAAGTAGCAGATCGAACTGTAACACTCTCGTTTAGTCGTGAATTAAATGAAAACGAAGCCGCAAGAATTTCATACACGCCTGGCGAACAACCAATTAGAGCCGAATCAAGTGGTGTTGCTGCTGGATCCATCGACAACTTGTCGCTTTCAGTTCCCAATGATCGCAAAGCTCCAATTTTCGAAATCGGTAATTCAGACCACACGCCATTGGTTCGAATCATCAACCACTCTGACATTTTCAGTAGCTTCCGTCTTACGGCAATCGATAGGCATGGAACGCGTTCGCGGACTTTTGATTCGACTCTAAGCTCACGGAGCGCGGTTAATCTCTACTCAAATGACCTAATACATGGAAATGCTGCAATTGATCTCTCAGCGGGACTAATCGATGACGAAGCAAACACATACCGCCTCGAATTAGAGGGCGATTCCGACGTAGAGATATTGACGTACGCAAACGTACCAAACGAGTTTGTCGCACCGATGCACTTTACCGTTCCTGAAACGCTTAAAGGTGAACATCGCGTCTACTACTTCAATCCAGCTAGAGAAATTGATCATAAAAGCATATTGCGATTGATTAACCTGAGCTCACAGTCTAGTGTGGTAACAATTGCGGGACTAGACGATGCAGGCAATGCATCAGGCGAAGTAGAAGTAACCTTAAGGTCAAACTCTATCGCAGAATTCAGTTCTGCAGACCTAGAAGACGGCAATAGAACACAAGGGGCTTTGGGTACAGGTTATGGCAAGTGGCGATTAGTTGTAACAGCTCAGAATGAGCTTGCCGTTCAGAGCTTAATCAAGACACCTAATGGTTACATTTCAAATGTTTCTACAGCTCCAAGATTGACAAATGAAGAGTCAGGATCTCTAGTAGTTCCTCAATTTCCTTCGGCGAACAATCAAAGCCAACAAGGATTGGTTCGCATAATCAACCACACAGACGAATCTGGCATGGTGCAGATTAGTGCCAAGGATGAAACTGGGATCACTCAAGGAACTGTTAGTCTACATCTCAACGCAAGAGGCGCTGGTCAGTTCGATTCGCATGACTTGGAAGAAGGCAACTCGAACATTGGTTTGAGCGGAGGTATAGGGCCAGGAAATGGGTCATGGAATCTAGCTATTACAAGCGAACTAGAGATCGACGTTCTTTCTTACCTACTTTCCGGAGAGAGTTTTATTGCCCCATTGCACGATATAGCACCCAAGTTCGAAAACGTACGAAAAATCGCTCTGTTTAGTCCGGTGAATGACGCGACACAGACGAGCGTAGTTCGAATATCAAACTCCAATGATGTGGACGTTTCTGTTGTGATCACCGGCACAGACGACTGGGGATGGCGAACAAGCACCAACGACAAAGTAAATGTCACAGTCCCAGCTTTTTCAACAATAGAATTAACGGCCTACCAGCTTGAGTCGGGAGACGCCGAGAGCATTCAGTCGGGTGCATTGGGGTATTGCCAAGGGCTGTGGCGACTTAGACTTGAATCGGACCAGCCAATCACGGTCTTTGGATTCGCAAAGAGTACTAACGGTCTCTTGTCCAACCTTTCTAGGTCCTCGCGTAGCCACATCAACGAGCAAAGTGAATAACTCCGTGGCTTTTCTCTAGTGCAAATTGCATGACAACAAATCTATTCAGGAATTTTGTTAGAGTCGACAGTGAAATCGACACTACACCTTTCTTGAATGAAGTCGATGGAGCATCTCACCTGTGGCAGGCCGACACGAGCCGACAGCGCAATGTTAGATGCCAGCGCAATACGTGGAATATCTTTTTGCGTGCAGCAAAGAAACCTCTCCCTTTAGGTGCAAGGAATGCCAATGATGTCCACGAGTCTCGAACTATGCGTTACTGTAAAAATTTTCCTAATACTCTCTCATTCTGCACGAGTTTGGCATTACAACAAGGAGGAACCCTAGGACGTGCGACACTAGTTGCCTTGCTTCCAAAAAGCAAGGTGTATCCGCATGTAGACTCAGGGGAATACTATGCCGATCGTGATCGTTACCATCTCATTCTTCGAAGCCCTCGGGGAAGTCAGCTCACTGCCGGAGACGAGAGCATTATCATGCAAGAGAGAGAACTTTGGGTATTCAACAACAAGGTTGAACATAGTGCCCAAAATTTCTCCAATCAAATACGAATACACCTGATATTTGACATACAGCCACGAGAACGACGCGGCTACTTTGTGCAATCAACCAATGAAATCTAATCGCGCTTTAGCACTTTGTACTCGTAGGCGAGCTCGCGTATTACATGCCAGGAAATATAAGCTTGCCCAACTACCCTCGTTAGCTTCGCAAATGTCTCTGAGTAGGGCATAGGACCTTCAAAGCTGCCAGAAGTGCGTGTGCGGCGGAGTCCAATCGAATTGAATTGTCGTAGACTTCAGTACGCAGTGCACCTATGACGCGATCTCGACGCGAGACGTAGAACGCATCAATTGAATTTCGAAATTGCAATTGGCGCAATGATCGAAACCCTCGCGCCAAGGCAATCGAATATCTGCTTGCACGTGTGGAATAGCCAAAGCATTTGGCTAGAGCTAATGCGTCTGCCAAGCCTTCACAATAAGCCCCAGTTGATGCGGCATGAGGCGGACCCCACTCTGGGTGTCTTGGAGAGTAAAACCTTCCGCGCATATCGTCATACACTTCGTCCCACTGTTGCATCGGCAATAGCCAGTCGCTCATTTCAAAGGCAAAATTGGCAAACTCTCGATTCTTGGTGAGCGCATGCATAGACGCACAGACCTGAGTGTGCCATGGTACGAACGCTGGGTTGGGATTTCTAAGATGTCGACGTCGGCAAGTCAGAAAGGTAGCTATGCATTGATCCAATGTCGGTGCGAATTCCATTTCGCGTCGCAATGCTTCCGTCCAAAAGAGCAGGGCTTCGCCACTGTAGAAATTCCAGTTGTCTCCGTCACGCTCAGTTGGAAACAAAAACGTACGAAATCCGTTCTTCCGATCAACTAGATACTCAATTCCGCGTGCAAGCATGTGGAGTTCTTCAATAAATTCGGATCGATAGTGGTTTTCTAGAATCGCAAGACCAGCAACGGCAGCGGCACCAAGCTTTGCACCGGTAGTTTCAACAATTGCTCCACGTCCATCGCCAATGGCTCTAAAGTACCGAGAAAGGTTGTGGCGCAAATTGTCGCGAGCAGCTAAACGAAGCTTCGGACTTGCCCGATACTCTGCCAAACGAGCTAGAGATAACGAGGCAAGAAAACGACGAATAGCATTGTCCGCAGGCGACCATTCTCCCCTACTTGGCCAATACTTATAGGGCAATTCAGACGTGTGGGTGAGGTTCTGCAACATCCACTGCCTTATTCCATCAATTAAACTCTCAACATGCGTTATGTCTCCAAGTGGTTTGTAAGCAACTCTAGTAGAGCCTCGCAATAGTTCAACTAACTGTTCGTTCGCTGTGTTTAGGAGGTACTGCGGTCCGTTCAATGCGTAGACTTTTCCAGTTCGTGCAAACTCACAATGCGATGCACGAACTTTCTCTAGAAATCTCTGACGAGCCCTGTCGAAGCTCAAATTCGACGCGATCATGAAACTAGGCGCAAAGCGCGCCATCGAATCACGATAGCGAAACTCGATTCCTACGAGTCCGCGTTGTCGATTTGGGAATTTCGCGCGAAGTTCGCTGGGGTCTACTGGCGAGGACTGTCGTAGGGCATTTGCCTCCACGATATCGCCATCCGTTGCGTTGACTCGACTCAATGCATCCGAGAGTCGAATGCCCGTCAACCAACCGCTATGTTTTGCAACGCCTCCTTTGCGAACGCAATACCAAAGTGTGTTTTCAAACTGTGTTTCTCCTTCACATTCTCTAGCAACATCATTCATTGCCCTAGATATTCCACACACCTGCGGTGTCGTGATTGGTATTGGGAACTATACACACTCGAGAAGGCTGAATCGTAAATTCCTTCGGCTGTACAGCACTTCAAAGCCACTTACTGGTAATTGCATTTATCACCCGCAACAAACGGACAACTGCAGCATATTTGTGACGACACGATAGCTGCGCCAGCTCGAATCTAGCAGACTGCACCTAATTGTGTCCCCATTACGAAATCAAGTTTCGCACCTTTATGTCGTCGCATGCTAAATCTACGATCTCTTCAGACGCGTTTCTATCGTCGAACCAAGTAGCACCTACAGCAAGAAACAGTTCGAATCTCATTTTCTACATCCCCGATGTTGTCAATCAACGATTGGCGACAAACATCGAATCTCAGTGTCAATTATTCCTTGGAGTAGACGCGATTGAATGAGTAGCTCTTGTCCTTGGATTGAATGCGAACTCGAACACGCAAGGTCTGGCCTGAATTATTCAAGCTAAACGACTCCGATCCTTTTACCGAGTCGCGACGCTTGGACACAACTAGAGACTGACCGTCCCATCCAATGTCTAGTCGCCAGCCATCGCGAACATGCTTTCCCCATTTGTAGTCCTCGTATGGGGCATCGTCATATTGAATGCCCATTGAGTCTGAGTCCTGCTCAATGTGAATGGTTTCGGACACCACGACTGGAAAGTCATGAACTATGAACGTGGCCGAATCAGTTGGATCGACCCTGTCGCCAGAGAAAATGGCACGTTCTTCAGAATTCCAGATTTCCGTCACATCAAACGAGGCATCGCTGGCTTCCTCGTCAAGTGCCCATTCGCCCGAAAGATTGAAGGAATCCGGCAGCTCGTACTGGAGGCTTGTACAGCCTGCCATCAGCAAGCACGACACAAGAAACAACAAGCACTTAGAGAAAACTGAGCACTGCATTTCCAAACTCCTCTGGTTTGTCCAAGGGTACTGAGTGACCTGAACCGGGTATTTCTACAAGCTTGCAGTCTGATGCGGCATCGACAAACTTGTCAGCAATTTCTCGAGTTAGCAATGGACTATGCTCTCCGCGGATCAGCAGAGCCGGCACTGAAATCCGAGCGACCGCTTGCCATCCCTCTTCTACATTCGGTCGTCGCCGGGGAGCATTTCCTGGAGTACGAAAGGCCCGGTCGTAGCGATAGGTCCATTTGCCATCCTCTGTGCGCATTAACGAGTGCCGCACGCGATGGAAGAAAACGTCATCCGGAGGCACAGGATTCGCTGAGCGGGCGCGCGCAAAGGCTTCTTCGACGGAATCAAAGGTGTCTGATTCGCGAACTCGCTCTTGTATCGCGCGCGCGCCTACCGAACCTAATTCCGGCGCAATGTCGACAATCACGACCTTCTGCAGTCCCTCTGGTCGATCTCCGGCGAAATGCATTGCCACCATTCCGCCCATCGACAGGCCGACGAGGTAGTAGTTGGTCAATCCCATGGCGTCTATGAAACAAATGAGATCTTCTTTCATTTCCAGTACGCCATAGGAAGCGTCGGGCGACCAATCTGTTTCACCATGCCCGCGCTGGTCGAGAGCCAGTACCCTGAACCGATCCGTTGCACTCTCAGCGAAGTAGTCCCACGAACGTGCGTGTCCCGTAAACCCATGCAACAACACTAAAGGTGGCGCGTTATTGCATTGCGCCGTCCAATCGCGATAGTGGAAGCGCAGTCCTCGCATTTCAATCAGTTCATCGATGACCTGTGGAGTTTTGGGCGTGTCTGCCACTCGTTCTGCCATTTCCAACCGTCTCTTAGGTGCCTCTCAAGGACTAACAAGTGCTTGAGACTGCAGAATCCGCCAACTCGCCTCCCCTTGCATTCGATTATACGTTTGCCTCCCGCTGACCCGGCGCATTGCCATCCATCAGAGAGGTTCCACTCTCAGATTCCATCTGCTCTCTGTTCGTTGAGGTACCTCCCGGCCTGATATTCCGTGCACTAACCTGCTAGAGTATGAGGAACAGTTGGTTTCTCTTGCCAAGACTCAATATGGAATACCACGTGATCTCTGCAGATTGCCATATCGACTTACCGTGGCTTCCTCCAGAACTGTTCGTTAGCCAGGCTAGCAAGGCATTGCGCGACCGCATGCCATACGTAGAGAAGACTGATAAAGGCGAATTCTGGGTTACGAAGAGCGGTGCTCGATTTGGACTCCGCAACGGAATGGGGTCTGCTGGGCGAAAGTACGTTCCAGGCGAAATCTATCGTTCGGACCGCATGGCTGCCGAAGGCTTATACCGAGATGGAGAAAACGGCATTCCGCGCCTTACGGACCCAAGCATGAGAATCCAAGACCAGGACAGAGATGGTGTGCAGGCGGAAGTGCTTTATGGCGTTCTTGGAGCATCCATGCGCCTAAACGACGATGATGCAAGCATTGAGTTGGTAAGGATTTACAACGAATGGTTGGCAGAGTTTTGCGAATACGCACCGGATCGATTTGCCGGAATTGCAAGCCTGCCGAATTGCTCCATCGAGGCGATTGTCGACGAAATCCAGCGCGTGACACGACGAGGTGTGGTTCGAGGAGTGGAAATTGCTTGTTCACACAACATGAAGCCGTTGTTCGATCCGGACTGGGAGCCCGTTTGGCAAGCAGTTGGCGAAGCCGGTCTGCCGCTCCACTTTCATACGATCGGACCAAGGCTGGACTACAACCTAAGTGAACTCGCTCCCTTGCAACGACGACAGGCGTTCGCAGTTCATATCACTAGCTTCCAGATGGCCATGTCGAAGTACGTCATGGAGATGATCTACGGTGGAGTCTTGGAGCGACACTCAAGCATCAAGCTGGTGATTGGCGAAAGTGGAATCGGTTGGATTCCCTATCTGCTTGAGCACATGGATTTGGAATGGCGGGATCAATTCGCCGACTTGGGTTTGTCAAAGAGCCCCTCGGAATACTGGTACGCTCAATGTGCTGCGACCTATCAAAGTGACGCGATCGGGCTGAGACTTCTCGATGCAATCGGTGTGGACAACGTAATGTGGGGCAGCGACTTCCCACATCCCGATGGAGTCTGGCCGGACTCGCAGGAGTTCATAGCGCGAGAATTCGTAGGTGTCTCTCACGAAGACAAGCAGAAGGTTATCTGCGATAACGCTGCAAGACTATACGGCTTTGAATGCTATCGCGACGGTGGAGTGTCCCAATGATCTCAGAGTCGGACTGCTCCTTGTAACAGCATCGAGTATGCCTTTAGTTGACAGCTTGTACAAGGGACTCCGTCAGGCCTCCTACGATAAATAAGAAAACGACAGCTAACGCCGCAGGCAAGACTACAACGACGGTGCTCGTTTTGGCATCCTTACCCGTCCAGCTCTGGAAACCCTGAATAGCAACGAAGAAACTCCAAAAGAGAGGAATACTCAAGAATTTCGCCCAACCTTGTTCGAATCCAAACCAAGTAAGCGGATCCAGTAGATTCGAGGAGTCGGCGCCGCCAAAGGAAACCAGAACAACTCTTGCAATGTAGCCGATCACGTAAGGAAGCGCGGCCCAGCATGCAAATGCAAACCATTTGTCCCATCCGATCTCGACGTTAACAACCTTTGCCGCGATGAAGTAATAGGTACCGATAAGAAGCAAGACTATTCCAGTTCCCAAGGCGAACATGAACGGCGCAAAAACCGTTGCATTCGTTCGGACTCGCGCGATGTCTTCAGAGGTGACACCAAGGGCCTCCACATCAACATCTTCGCCTTCCAAGATGAGCTCGTTCAGTTCCTCTAGTTCCTGGGACTGTTCGTCGAGGCCCTCTAAATCGCCCTCCAAAAGGGTTGAAAACAATTGGCTCATCTGGCTCTGAGCCTTGGCTTCTAGTGCATAGACTCCTTCGTCTACGTTATACGTCTCTACCGCAGCCCAAAATCCTCCGAATATCAATATGCAAATCAGGGGCATCAGGATTGACGGTTTTTCTCGAATTTCGTCGAATATCTCACGCGGCGAAATGAGAATTCGGTATAGCCTCTCCACCCTAAATACTTCCATCCAGCAAATCTTCATTTGGATTGTATGCGAGACATGTAGGCGATTTACGAGCCCAACTCAACGTTTTACTGGATAGAAATACACCGCGACGAACACCGATTTCGGGGACGAAAAAAGAGAAACGGCCTACTCGAGGTAGGGAGATTTCTCGTTCTGTTTACTAAACTTTCGCCATAGTCGACATGTAGTAGCTTCCTATCAGAATGTACAAGACGAAAGGTACTAGTACGATTATCGTGCTCGTTCCCACACGTTGGGACCCCCAAGACCGAATCCCGTGGATGCTAATCACTACGGTCCAAGGGAGAGCAACGTTCAACAGTGCCGCCCAGGGTTGGGCTACTCCCAACCATGTCAGAGGAGCTAGTCCATGTTTGAAATCTACGCCACCGATAAAGACAATCGCTGTAGTTGCAATGGACCAGAAGATGATGGGGACAGCCGACCAGCAAGCGAATGCAAACCATCGCCGCCAAGCAATGTCAACTTGAAAGGATTTGCCACCAATCCAGTAATAGGTAGCAAGAGTCAGCAGACTTAGAATGACACCGAGCACATAAAGAGCTGAAACGACGATTGCATGCGCGGCTCTCGTAGTTCGATCAGTAGTGGCTACTAGATCCGATTGAAATTGCTGTGTGTTGATCTCAGTTTCGTCGTAGACAGTGTCATCCAAAAACGCTAGCGAGGCGATGCAAATCGATCCGCAAGTCACAAGCAACGCTAACGGCAAGACTGAAGACGCGTTTTCACGCAACTCAGCAAAAACTTGCTTGGGAAAGAAGAGTATTCGCCACAGTTTGCTCATGGAAAGCGGGTGATACTCAGTTTCTCAGACCGATGTTCCGGCTTGGGAATGCCGTTGCCAAAGAAATTCTGCTGCATCGAATCGACGCATTGTCAAGTAGTAGCGAATAGTCGAGTGCGGCCAAAGCGTGAAGTTATGATCGTGCGAGTCTGTATACCACGCACCGCAACCGCCAGCGTACACAGTATTTTCTAGATCACTGGCGAGTTGGGTGTTGAATGCTTCAAAGGCTTCGGTTCGAGGTTCCACGGTCGATAATCGAGCCCGCTTCAGCGTGTTCAGCATCCGCACGATGAACTTCGCTTGCGACTCAATCATGAATAGAACCGAGTTGTGCCCGAGCCCGCTGTTTGGTCCGAGTAGGAAGAACAGATTCGGAAACCCAGGAACCATGATCGTTCGGTGGGCACGAATGCGGTCCTGCCAAACATTGTCTAGATTGATCCCGGTTCTGCCCACTATCTCGATACTGCGATTCACGGCGAAGGGCTGAAATCCGGTCGCAGCAACAATGACATCGAATTCGTGCGCGTCTCCGCCTTCTACTTGGATCCCTCGTTCATTCAAGCATTCAATGTGTCGGGTTTCCAAATCGACATGTGGTTGCATCAAGGTTGAGTAGTAATCGTCACTCACTAATACTCGTTTGCAGCCTATCGGGAATGCCGGTGTTAATCGTTCACGCAGATCTTCATCCTGAATGGACACCTCGAGGAACTTGCGTGCCATAGATTCCAGCCATTGGTTGCGCTTACTGCCCCGCTTCACGAACCCACCACGGATCTCCAGCATCCAGTAGATGAACCATCGATACAACCGATTAAACCAGGGCCACTTTGCGAATCTCTCCTGGGTTCCCTCTGAGAACGAGAAATCCCTTCTGGGCACCACCCATCCCGGCGTTCTTTGGAACACAGTCAGGTGGGCTACCTGATCCGCTATAGACGGAGCAATTTGCACAGCTGAAGCGCCAGTACCTATCACTGCTACCCGTTTGCCTTTAACGTCAAGGCCGGATGGCCACTGCGCGGTATGCACAAACTCGCCACGAAAATCGGCTATGCCCGCAAAGTTGGGAATTGCGGGTATGTGCAATCCGCCAAGTGCGCTAATGACTACTTGGGCAATGTAGCGAGTTCCATTCTCAACGTCGATATGCCATGCGCTGCCCGCCCACTTCGCACGCCGTACCGTGGCATTGCAGCACACATGGTCGGCTAGGTCATACTTGGTAATGAGACCTTCTATGTATTCCTGAATCTCCAGCCCTGGAGAGTACATTCGTGTCCAATTGGGTTTCAAAGCGAATGAGAAGGAATAAAGGTGCGAGGGCACGTCGCAGGCAACTCCGGGGTATGTGTTTTCACGCCATGTTCCGCCAACCTTCTCCGACTTCTCAAGCACGACAAATGAGTCGTACCCGAACTTCTTGAGCTGAATTGCCATACATAGACCCGACATCCCAGCCCCAAGGATTGCGACTTGTACTTCGTGCTTAGTCATTGCGCAATAGTCCTTGCCCGCAATTTCCTGCTTGCCAGGGATTCTTCGCCGGCCAATCCTGTGGTCGACACGACGCTTGAATTCGATCGAGTATTGAACCTATCATCTGTAGCTTGAGTAAATTTGTGCGGAAATTCGGTACCGGGGTAGAACCAATGTCCAACTTATCTATTACCAGTTTAGTTCCAATGATGAATTGCCGAGACGTACAGGCAGCCATTCAGTTCTATTGTGATGTCTTGGAGTTCCAGGTGCAGGGACGAATGGACGATGTCGGTACATCAGGCTGGGCATCTTTGAAGCGAGAGAAAGTCGAGCTCATGCTTGCGAGTCCCAGCTATCTACCCACTCCGAATCCCACAGACGGGCGACTATCGGAAGTGCTCTTCTACTTCTACACAGACGACGTGGCAAGTCTACGAGAGCACATCGTTCGCAAAGGCTATCCTGTCAGCGACTTTGCCGTAAGGTTCTATCAAATGAAGGAGATTGAACTGACTGATCCGGAAGGTCACGTATTGATCTTTGGACAGGATACAGATGAACCGCCCACGCCCGAAGATTAACGTTGGATACATTGCATAGCTGTCCAATCTCATTCCGTTGCGGACACTCCTGAGCCCACCTGCTTGAATGCTTTGGGTATCACGCTTATCCGAAAACGAGTCCAGAGTGTGCTTAGGACCGACAAAATGCCATAGACATGCACTAATTCGTTCGTCGTTTGTCGAATTTGCTTTACTGTATTGGTCATTTTCAAAATCACATTTGGAATTTGGTCAAAATTGTGTACGCTTTGGGGCATGATCTCCCGTGATTTAGCACCACGACTTTTGGATTCAGCAAAAAAATGGCCGTCTTTGACGCTGACAGGGCCGCGTCAGAGTGGCAAAACTACGCTGTGCCGCGCATTGTTTCCCCGTCATGCTTACTCTTCGCTTGAAGCTCTGGACACACGAGCTTTCGCAAAGGAAGATCCGCGTGCATATTTGGCTCAATTCAAAGGCGGAGCAATCCTTGACGAGGTGCAACGAGTTCCTGAACTGCTGTCGTACCTGCAGGAGGTCGTAGACAACGATCCAACGCCCGGGCGTTGGATACTTACAGGTTCGCAAGACTTGGCACTCTTGAATTCGATTGACCAATCTCTTGCTGGACGGACGGCCGTCCACAACCTGCATACACTGACGCACGGTGAAGTGATTCGATTCGCCGAACATCCCCAGACAATCGACGAAGCCCTTGTTGCAGGATCGTATCCCGGCGTATTCGACCGTAAGCACGATCCGTCAGACTGGTTTAGTTCCTATGTTGCAACCTATATAGAACGCGACGTCAGATCGATCACAAACGTCAACGACTTATCTCTATTTGAGAGATTTGTCCGGTTATGTGCAGGTCGAACCGCACAACCACTTAGTCTTAGGTGCCTAGCTTGGGACTGCGGTGTATCTCAGCCCACAGCAAGAGCTTGGATTGGCATCCTAGAAACTCACTTTCTTGTCTTTCGCCTCCCGGCATTCCACTCGAATACGCGCAAACGCCTCACAAAAATGCCGAAACTGCATTTCTACGACACTGGCCTGGTTTGTTGGCTTATGGGAATCCGTACCGAGGAACAACTTCGTGCGCACCCGGTGCGTGGAGCAATCTTCGAGTCATGGATGGTATCTGAGATTGCAAAACACAGAACAAACGCAGGAGTGTCCCAAGGGCTATCCTTCTATCGAGACAGACGCAAAACCGAGTCCGATCTAATCATCCAGGATGCACAAAACGGCAGGCTTTTGGATGCGAAGTCTGCTTGCACACCATCACCAAACTTACTGCGGGAGACCAAGCGGGTTCAAAAAAATTTGAGCCGATCCGGGTATCAATTTCCAATTACGGTGGTGTATGACGGCGACCAACTACAGTTTCAAGACTCTGACAGTTTTGTGCCCTGGAAGAAACTACATGAATTCGACTGGATTGCCGCTTCAACCAAGCTTCAAGAAAAGACCGGCTGACGAGATAGTGGCGTCTTTCCTCTTCTGATGCACAAAAGCCTACCTCTTCGTAACTCTCAAGCTGAGCAATGCTACGCCGCGAAACTTGGAGTCGAAGACCAGCATGGAGTAACGTACGAATCTCGTCTTTTCTTGAGCTTGCTTGGCTGAGCTACATACGATATTGCAATCGTGTTCAGAACACATCGACTTGAACCAAGTCGGATGCCAGGTTTAGTCTCTTCACTCGATATAGGTGCGTCGCATGTAGACTCTTGTAACAGGATAGTCCCACGCATTTGTATTGAATCCCGAAAAGACTCTCAGTGTACCTATGGATAATCGACGAGCGCGGGTGCCTCACACAGAGAGAGTGCATCGTGATTGCCACATTAGCCATCAGCCAACGATCGACTTCACACCAACAGAGGGTGCTTCGATGGACATAGCCCGAATAGATCAAGCGATTGAATTGTTTAGGAAAACCGTTCCCGACTTCAAGTCGTTTGATGACCCAGGCTCAACGCTAGAGCACGAGGAACTGGCCTACAAACGGGAACTTGCTGGCGCTTTCCAAGAATTGGGAAACCAGCTCTTGGAAGACAAGAGTCCCGATTTTGTTGAAGTGTTTCATGTCCTGTTGAAGAAAAAGCTTGTATCAATCAATGCGCCACAAAATCTCGTTGGGTGGCGAGACCGAAGAGCTTTGTTTGATCTATTGAAGTCGGAAGAGGTCGCTCGTAATCAGTTTTCTGACCTAACCCGCAAACTGCTGGTTGCAGCGAACGATGGCAGGTCAGTTTGGGCTGCGGTTGATGAACTTGTCGAATGGTTAGAGGATCATGAGCTTTCAGCGGCTCAGACCAAAATTTGGCCCACATTGATTTTGAGCCTCTGGCGACCAGACGTGTACATCTTCATAAAACCGCGATTCTTCGACGATGTTCTTGAAAAGCTAGGTTTCGAGAAATTGGGAATGGGAACCAGACTCACTGGCAGAACCTATCAACGTGTAATGAAGGACATGAAGACTGCTAAGAGTCACCTAGCCAATCTTCGCGTTAAGGACTTTATTGAACTTCAGTCTTTGCTGTGGACTATCAATTCATCAAACAGCGCTACAACCCGAAATTCCATTGTCAATGTGTGGGTCGTGAATGTTCCTAGAACACAATTCACTGCAGTTGATCCCCTTGTCTTGACAATCGAGTTCCCTGGTCATCAAGATAGTTACGAGCTAAGTCTCAGCTGTGTTGAGAGTCTGCAGACCGGCGATGTTCTCCTCGCACGAGAGCAAGGAACACCAAACCGAATACTCGGTGAAGGACGGCTGAAGAGCTATGAATTGGCTCAACAAACACTAACCATCGAATTGAGCGATACAACTCTAAACGAAACTACAGTCTCCGCATCGTCCAAACTTGGGCCATTGGTTCCTGGACTCGTAAGTGGCCTCGAAACTGATTGGAAGTTCAATGCTACTGAAGCGTGTAGAGAGTATTTGGACAGAACACGAGCTTGTTACCTCTTGACTTGGAATCCTAGGTTTGGGGGAGAAAGAAGTGCTACTGTGGGATCCGGTCGATTCCGCTTCAGCCTCTCCGAGGTCACAGATTGGACATGTCGCAACAAGACCGTCAAACCTGGTGACCCAGTTTATGTTGCGCGACTCGGACAGGAGCTTCCGCGCGGGATTGTTGCTAAAGCTCGGATTCGATCGGACAGTCAATCAGGAGAGCATTGGGATTCGTCCAAGGCTGGTCAAGTCCAGGATTACGTACTGATCGAGATTGAAGGAATTAGTGACGGACCAACAGACCACTACCTGCCTATAACTGATCTAGAGAAGCAATTTCCCGAACAGAAGTGGACACCTCAATCGTCAGGAATAGCTGTTCGACAGCAATATTGTGCCGAACTACATCGCATGTGGGACCAGAGATTGCAGGGAGAGTCTTTGCTAGACATCTTTGAACAGTGGCGCAACCTGTCACACCTTGAATACTACAACTGGATTCCAAGATATCGCGCCACGATCGGAGTGTTTGAGCAAGTACGAAATGCGGGTGACCGACCGAACGTAGACCTCTTTGAGATGATTTGGGAGAATCCAGACAACGGAATAGCTGGTACCCGGCGCGGAATGCTTTCGTCAGGTGCTGTAGATCGCTTAAGGGACACTCTTCAGGAACTTACTACCAAAATCCTGCACGAACCCACAGACAGCACCTTCGACGAGACAATCAACCGATTCAATGAACTCAAAGACGACCAAGACAGTGGAATCAAGCAAGTACCTGGTTTTCTTATCCGTCGCGCATTTGCTGCTTGCAATCCGGAGGAATTGTTTACGATCTGTAGTGACCACCACTTAAACATGTGCGCAGCCTACATCCGAGACAAGTATGGAGAAACAATTCTCGAAGGCGGCCAAGACAGTTGGATCGTAAAGAACCAAAAACTACGTGAGTACTTTCTTACGAAGGGCATACCAGACTATGACCTAGCGACATTCAACACATTTGCTCAATACCTATACTCAAGGCTGAACGAATTGCGAAACAAGAACGGTGGCACAAAGCCCAATGGCGACCCACTACCTCATCCCCGACCAGAGATTGAATCAGTCAGCGCTCGCAACGTAATCTTGTACGGTCCACCGGGAACCGGCAAAACCTATACACTGCGAAACAAGTACTTTCCTCAATATACGACGAATGTGTCAGCTGTCTCCGAGCAGGATTGGATTGATCGAGTGCTAGATGGCATGAAATGGCGAGAGGTAATTGCTGCAGCACTTTACAGTTCTGGGAACCGCCCATCGAAAAGTACTGAAATCCTAAACCACAAATACGTTCAAGCGAAAGCACGCCTGCAGGGACACCGCGATCTCTATACAGGTTTCATAGCGTGGTACTTGCGTAAGCACTCTACGCCGAATTGCCCTCATGTGCATCACTCGAACAGGAGAGAGCCATTGTGGTTTTGGAGAAACGAGGACCAAACATGGATACTCACATCAGAGTGGGAAGAGAGCGGCGACGTGGTATTGGACTTTGTGTCGAGGCTCGAGAGCGCTCCACAAGAGGAACACAAGCCTATAGAGAGATTCGAATTTGTGACCTTCCATCAATCCTACAGCTACGAAGAGTTCGTTGAAGGAATCCGACCCACGCTAGGAGAAACTGAAGACGAGACAGGTGAAGTCTCCTACATACTTCACAAAGGAGTTTTTCGTCGCATCTGTGAGCGAGCTCGAGCTGATGGCGACGGAAAGCGCTACGCGTTATTCATCGACGAAATAAACCGAGGAAACATCTCGAAAATTTTCGGCGAATTGATCACGCTCATCGAAGGAGACAAGCGAGAAGGTGCTGACAACGAACTGTCAGTCGTACTTCCCTACTCAGGGGAATCTTTCTCTGTGCCAGGAAACTTGGACATTTTCGGCACTATGAACACCGCGGATCGTTCGCTTGCCCACATTGATACCGCATTGAGACGTCGGTTTACTTTCGAGGAGCTAATGCCCGATCCAGACCTGCTGTCCATCGTTTCGCTCGACGGTCAAGAGATTGACCTGAGGAAAATGCTGCAAGCAATGAACGAGAGTATTGAAGCACTGTTTGACAGGGAGCATGCTGTGGGCCACGCCTACTTTCTCAAAGGAAAGGGAAAGCTCATCGAAGGGTCAGAGTTGCCCGACCTTTTTCGAAGCAAGATTATTCCTTTGCTCACTGAATACTTCTTCGATGATTGGTCAAAGGTTCGAAGTGTGCTAGGAGACGACCGAGTTGGAGAGAAAACTGAAACTCAGTTTGTTCTAGAGGATGAGGTGGCAATTGAAAACAAAGCAACAACGCGAAGTGTTCACAACAAGCATGTGTATAGTCTCAATCAATTAGCTCTCTCAAACCCTGCCGCCTATCAGAAAATCTATTCAAGAACACTCTCAAACTAGGACTCATAATGCTTTGGGTGGCCGAACACGGGCGTATCTATCGAGGCTACACAAACGAGAATTTGCCCGATGGTGATCTTCAGCTAGGACAAGACGACTTCGAGTCAGTCCTCGAGTTGCTGGAAGAGACGACTCAACCAGACCTCGGGCCAGTCGTTCGGTACTCAAGAACAAACGGTCGAGACTGCCTTTCCTTACAGCAATATGTAGGAGTTATCCGAACGACAACTGGTTGCCAGTTCGAAATTCTGCCAAAGCTGTCCAGATCGACAAATCCTCAGAACGCACGGGAAGTCTTGATCAAGATGCTTGTCGAGCTGGAGGATTCGCCGTTCCGGCAGGGAACTCTGTCGAATCTCATTGCTCATCGAATGCCGCTCTTCGAGCTCGTGTTGCGACAATTCCTGATCCATGTCGGTGAAATCGTTAGAAAAGGTATTGCCCGCAAGTATGTAGAGCATCAGGACAACTTGCTTTTTCTGCGAGGAAAGTTGCAGCTGTCAGACCATATCAAGCGAAATGTCGCAATACGCAGCCGACTCTACTGCGAGTTTGACGAGTACGAGACTGATAGACCAATCAACCGGCTAATCAGGGCTGCATTGGAAATCGTGCAGCGAGAGTCCCAAGACGCACTCAATCAGCAATTGTGCCGAGAGTTTCTCTTTTGGTTTGATCAAGTACCGGCATCGTTCGATCCACCAAGCGATTTTCGATCCGTGAGACGGGATAGGCATATACAACACTACCAACCAGCAATGCCGACCTGTCGTCTGATTCTCGAAGGCCTCAATCCACTAACCCAGAGCGGAGGGAATCGAGCGCTTTCAATGTTGTTTCCGATGAATCGAGTTTTTGAGGATTATGTCGCTGCCAAACTTGCCCTCATGAGCCCTAAATGGAAGATAAACAGGCAGGTAAGACGACACTCACTGATTGAAAGCCATGCTGGCAACCGAGTGTTCGGATTGATTCCTGACTTGGAATTGGTGAAAGGTAAAGATCGACTGGTCGCTGACACCAAATGGAAGCTCATTGATCAAAAGGATCGAGCGAACAATTACCGCATTTCACAAGGAGATGTCTATCAGTTGTTTGCCTACGCAAAAAAGTACATGGCAACGCAGCCACTCAAACGTGTAATCCTCATTTACCCACGATCCGATGAGTTTGATAAGCCTTTGGATCCGTTTTGGTTTCAAGAGCGCGCCGAAGTTCTCTATGTAGTCCCGTATGACTTAGATGCCGACGAACTTATGGGTTTTGAGGATATTCTTGCCGACACAGAGCCAAACGTGTTGAAAGCACTTCAATTTGGGTGAGCTTTCAAGTACAGGTTGCCAAAAAAGTACTTTCCAACAGTGTCGAGCGCTCTGCGAGTGGACGGTAGAAGTTAATCGTCTGTCAATCCGTAGAGCCGTTCCACGTTGGTGCACGTGATTTTCTGGCGTTCATCGTCGGGGACGCCTTCGAACATCTCATCTAAGACATTCAACGAACATGGCCAGGTGGAGTCGACATGGGGATAGTCCGATCCCCACATCAAGTTGTCGACGCCAATAAGGGACCGAGTCAATATGGCAGGTCGATCGTCTTCTACTGTCGCATAGAACTGTCGCGCCCAAACGTCATGAGGACGTTCACCCGAGTACTCGCTAGTTCCCTTGAATCGCGTTTCTCGCTGGATTCCCTGATCGACTCGATCCAGCCAATGAGCTATCCAGCCACCATTGAACTCGGCTACAACAAACTTGAGGTTAGGATGCCGGGTAGCCGGCCCTCGACAGATCAGGTCGACTAGAGTCCGTTGGATCGTCGTTTGGCTAGAAGCATAGTCTTGGATTGGGTCACGTAACGCGCGATTCTGGCGATACTCTCGCGGAGTGTAGGCATTGGTGCCTACATGCATGGACAAGGGGAAGTCCGCTTCTTCTGCCCGAGCCCATATGGGTTCATAGCAATCGTCGGAATACGGACGTTCTGGCGGTGCCGTGCACGGGATGCATCCGCCCTTGTACCCCATTCCAATGACGCGATCAAGTTCCTTTGTTGCTGCTTCGGGATCTTGAATGGGAATCGCAGCCAATCCGTAGAGTCGCCCATTGCCAGCACTGGAGTAGTCGTGCAACCAGTCGTTGTAGTTCTTCTGACATGCAACTAGCAAGATCGGATTCTCAAAACTGAACAAGCCAAAGAAACCGGGATAGAGAAATTCAGCTCTTATTCCATCTTCCTCCTGATCCAAGTAGCGCTTTGAGCCATCACGGATTCCTTCGCGAATTCCGTCGTAGCCTTGAGCCATGATTTTCACAACATCAGGAGCTGCCATGTTGTCGACGTTAGGTTTGCGACCGTGTCGACGTTCGATGGCAGTTTCTTTGCCATCTCTTCTGCGAAGACCCGCAATTCCAATTCGACGTCGAATTCCGGCTGGTCCTTTCGAAGGAATGACGATAGCATCCTTGTTCGTTCCCGCATGCATTATTCTGGGCGCATCGTCTCCGAAACGATCGGCGAGCCCAACAAACACATCCTCGGCTTCGACAACGTGGGAATCAGCGGAAATCGGTTGCAAATTCATGGCATTTGAGCAGCTAATATTGTTGACATCACATTTTATAGCCATTGTTATAGTCAATAGCGCTTGCTAATTTGGTTACTTTGGGACGCATGACTTTTGGTGGCCACCGGCACAAATTGCTGACCCACGCCCTGCAGCTCAATTAGATTCAAGCGACTTTGACGTCATGGGTGATATTGCTCGGTGGACGAACTCGTCGCGTAGTCGTCCGCCTATCAGAGTCGGCAAATCACGACACCGGCACGATTCTTGCATGCATCTAGGTAGGAATAGGATGATCCGGAGCTGATCGGTATGCAATCCAGTATCAAGTCCAAGCTACGAGCTCGAATCATTGCAGGTCTTGCCATCGTTGCTTGTGTTCTGGCCTTCTCCAATAGTCTCGCGGAAGACGACGAACAGGAGCCTGAGGCGTCCAATGCATCGGACTACGACTTCAAGCGCTTGGATACTACGGAAGCCATCAACAATTATCGAGACGAACGACACCGAGAAGCGATCGACGGTCTTGCATCGTCCAATCTCTCCGATGAACATCAAGAATTGCTCGCAAATGCAATCGCTGCGATGTATGTAGGTGTCCCATTGAGCTCATATACGGAATCAGAACGGGAGGAGAGCTCGGATGAGGAACCAACCGAAAGAAGTTTGCGATGGGTCATTACGGCGGATGGCCGAATCAGGCACGAGAGCGAGTCTATGTCCATTAGCCACGATTTGAACACGATGAGTCCCTTTGTCTACTTCCCTCCCCTTCCGATTAATGCTGCATCTGGCAGAGTCCTGGTCGAATCGGATACCGAGGCGTTGTTTGTTTTTGACTTTGATATACCGATGGATATGGGTGAAGAAGATTTCTCCAGACTGGCAGATAAGATGAAGTGGGTTGCGGAGATTACAGTGAACAAGCACGATCAATCGCCCAAGAGCTTTGTACTGAAGCTTGAGAAACCGGTGCGAATGCGTTTCTTATTCAAGATCAAGACATTCAAAATGGAACTACATTACTCCAACATCGAGAGTTGCGCTGGCTATGCAGTCGACAGAATGCAAGTGGAAATGGATGGATCTGCAATAGTCGTGGGGAAGCTGTACCAGTTTGTGGAATCGACATTCACTGATATCGAATGCGCTCAACCAGTAGTACGGCTAGTTCCCCGCGAGACGGAATCCAACTTTTTCGCTTTCTAGGTGCTATGAAGTTGCATCGAACGCTGCGTCAATCCGACCAATACCCTGACCAGTCCTTAGGCCTGCTTTTCTTAAAGTTCCTTGCTTGAGATATTGGGGCGACGACCTTATGGCAACACTATAGTGTGATAAGACCCCGGCCCAGGTACATGCTTCGCTCCGCATATATCCAGTACCTGAGCCGGCGGCCTACTTCTTGAAGCAGACTAGGCTTGGTTCGATATCGCTTCGAGCACCTTCGGCGGAGACATCGGCAATTCCGTCATTCGAATGTTCAACGCCCGGCTTACCGCATTCCCAATGGCCGCCAATGGAGCAACGATTGGAGTCTCTCCGCATCCCCGTACACCATAGGGATGATTGGGATTCGGTACTTCAATGATCTGTGTGTCGATCATGGGTACGTCTGAGCAGACGGGTATCCGATAGTCCAGAAAGCCTGGATTGTCCAAGACCCCCCGTTCGTTGTATATGTACTCCTCGTTAAGCGCCCAACCGATGCCCTGAACGGCACCGCCCTGCATTTGCCCTTCGACGTAATCCGGATGAATTGCCGTACCGGCATCTTGAATCGATGTGAAATTCAGTACCTTGACGCTACCAGTTTCTTTATCGACTTGCACATCGGACATGTTCACCGAAAATGCAGGTCCGGCACCCTGTGCATTTAGCGAGGCCCGTCCCGATATTGGTCCGCCAGTACGCCCTGCACCACGCGCCAGGTTCCTTAGTGTTAGGGGCTCAGTTTCGACATTTACACCTGGTACTGGAAATGCCGTCCCGTCGCGCCACTCCACTTGGTCAACATCCACGCCCCATGTTCGCGCGGCTCTGGCTCGAAGTTCAGCTATGACGCTTTCGCACGCTTTTATGACGGCGAGTCCCGTAGCAAACGTTGTGCGGCTTCCACCTGTTGTTGCACAGTATCCAGTGCTATCTGTATCAGCAATATTGACGCGGACGCGGTCGTACGGCACTTGCAGAGTCTCAGCCGCCATGAGCGCCATCGAAGCTCGGCTTCCTCCGATGTCAGGACTGCCTTCCACAACCATGACCATTCCAGAGTCGGTTATATGCACTTCAGCACTCGACTGATTGCCTCCGTTAAACCAAAACCCCACCGCTACGCCGCGGCCTTCGTCTTCCTGAAGTTCTCTCTGATAGTTGGGATGGACCTTTGCAGCCTCAAGGCATTCCTTTAGTCCTATGGCTTGAAATCTAGGGCCATATGCCGCTTCCGTGCCCTCAGTGGCGGCATTCTTGAGCCGGAAGTCGATGGGATCCATACCCACCAATTCAGCAAGCTCATCGATCACCGACTCACCAGCGTACATTGATTGGGGTGCACCCGGTGCACGATACGCAGCGACCCTTGGCCTGTTCACCACCACGTCGTAGCCTTCAATCAATACGTTTTCGACGTTGTAGGGAGCAAAAATGCACATGCTGCCCGCACCTACTGGACTACCGGGATATGCGCCAGCCTCATAGACCAAGTGGGCGTACATCGCTGTGATGGTGCCGTCCTCTTTGCAGCCGATCTTTATAGTGTTTACCGACCCTGAAGCGGGTCCCGTAGCTCTAAATACCTCATCTCTATTCATGACCATTCGAACTGGTCTACGAGTCTTCTGAGATAGCTTCAATGCCAATGGCTCAAGATAGATCGTCGTCTTGCCCCCAAATCCTCCTCCGATCTCGCTTGCGGTTACCTTCAAGTCTCCCATGTCCATTCCCATCATGCGAGCAGTGGAATTGCGCACATCGAAGTGGCCCTGCGTGCAGCACCAGACGGTCGCCTTGCCATTTTCTTGAAAGTTCGCTGTGCAAGCATGAGGTTCAATGTAGCCTTGGTGAACCATGGGAGTCGTGAAGACCCGCTTTATCACGTAGTTGGCTTCTTTAAACCCCTTCTCGATGTCGCCCTTGGAGATCGTCTGTTTACGAGAGATGTTCGATGGCTTTGTGGGTTCGGTCTCCAATCCCGCCGTAAACATGTCGTCGTGCAGTATTGGTGCGTCCTCGCGCATCGCGCTAAGAGCGTCCAATACCGATTCCAACGGCTCGTACTCAACCTTAATCGCATCGACTCCTGCTTGAGCTGCGACGGGCGATAGGGCCGCTACAGCCGCTACTGCATGTCCGTGATACAACACCTTCTCTCCGGCAAGCAAGTTCTCCGCAAATCTCTTCAATCCAGGGCTTCCTGTTCGCGTATGAGCGAAGTCTGCAGATGTGACCACTGCAAGCACACCAGGAATTTGCTCGGCGTGAGAAGTATCAATTGAAACAATACGTGCATGTGCGTGCGGGCTTCGCAGCACTTTTCCATGCAACATGCCAGGCAGCATTTCGTCTGCGCCAAACTTTGCTCGTCCCGTGACTTTCTCGATCCCGTCCGGTCGAACGGGTCGTGTACCAATGTGCTGGTAGTCAACGGCTTCGCTCATTTACATTCTCCTAATGATCTTGTCGCTCAAAAGTGTTGTCCATTGAGCTTATGTTTGCACGCTCTTAGCATTGCGGCGTTCGCCAATTGCGTTCGGATCCATCGCCTTGAGACCGTACTTCGTTCGAATGGCTTCGGCAGCACCGGTTCTTCGATTAAGGTCCTCGGGTCGGTGTGCATCTGCGTTGACGATGACTTCAATCTCATAATCCGCGGCAAGTTCCCAAAAAGGCTCCCACGGATATAGGGGAAATGGATTGTTTGGCTTCTTATTGGCGATTTTCTCCAATCCGAGCGCATTGATCTCCAATCCAACGTCACACTCCTCGGCCGCAGCAAAGATGTCTCTACTACAAGAGACGGTGTTCTCGTCCCACTTTGCATAGCACACTCCAAAGAGGTCAGGGTGGGCGATGAAGTCGAACAGCTCACTCTCGATCATGCTTTGAACATATCTTCCGTAATGGCCGAGAGCTTTCGAGTCTACGGCTCCGCTATACGTGCCTTTCCAATTGCCATAGTCGTCCGTGAAGAAGTGGGGCCCGCCCACCAAGTAGTCAAACTCATACTCGCCATATAGCTCATCTTCGTAATAGGACTGAAATTTTGGGATGTACTCGCACTCCATTCCTAGCAGTATGCGGAGCGTCGTGTAGCTATTCTTGACTCTATTTACCGCTTCAACATAGTTGGCAAGCTCGACGTAGTTCATACGGGCTGAAATCCAGCGGTCGTCTGGCAATGCGCTGTGGTCAGAGAATCCCAAGGTCTCCATGCCCCGTTCAAGTGCGGCCTTACAGTAGTCCTCGGTTTCCCCGCGAGCGTGCTTGCACCGGAACGTGTGAGTGTGAAAGTTGTGCTTGAATTCAGAATCGAGCATAGCTCTTGAGCATGCAGCCGAGTGTTACAACGTCGTTTAGGAGGACCCTAACATGTGGCTTTCGAATGAGGTAGTTGTAACGAATTGAGCGACCGAACCTCATTTGTCTCAAGCTCGCGCAAAATTATATGCAAACGTGCAATATCGAAGATTTTCACATAGGGTGAGGCCTAAGAGGTTGACAGGTCCTTTTCAGGAGTCTTCAAGAATGGTTCCATTTGGCTCTTCAGTCTGTTCGCGAACAGCCATGAATTGCTAGACAGGGAGAAGGCGCGCTACGCTAGCAATCGGGGACGGGTGGTTCGCTTCGTAACAGCTAGAGTCTCTTGTAAAAGTAGATGCTCGATGTGTAGAAACTGCAACTCCACCAACCGAGAGCAGCTCAAGAGCTACGAGTTTCCACGCTGGCCAGCGCCGGTCTTGGTGAACAAACCACCTATATGTTGTGCTGTTCTTCCTAGCCGGTTTATTGCAGCAAGCTGCGAGAAGTACCAATCGCGGCATTATGAGGAATGCCGCGATTGGTTACGCGTCTGAAAATCGGCTGCTCTTATGCCTCGTCGACTTCTTGCTCGCTAGCTTCTGGAGTGCTTTCTTCCTCTTCTGCTTCCTCTTGAAGTTCTGGCTTGTCGCCATACTCAGCCACAAGCAGTTCTTGAAGCTTCTCGCCTTGCATATCCTTGTTCAGAATGCAACCCTTGCTGTCCACCAGGTATCCTTTCGGAATCCAACCTACACCGTACGCGGTGGGTGTTGATGCAGCAAATTCCTTGCCGTCAATTTCGCCGACATCAATCCAAGGCAGTTCCAAGCTCTTCGACTTCTGCTCCCACTCATCGAAAGTCGCATCTATTGAAATGGAGATGATTTCAAACCCATCGTCGTTGAATGCGGCATGCAATTTCTTTAGCTTCGGGAAACTGGCGATGCAAGGACCACACCAGGAAGCCCAGAAATCAATGAGCACATAGTCGTTTGACGCAAGCGTTTCGTACAAGGAAACCTCATTGCCTTCAAGCGAAGCAAGCCTGAAGTCCGGCGCTTTCTGTCCAGGTACAAGACTCTTGTCATTCGTCTCTGATTCCATAAGGGCGTACATTCGATCCCTGACTGGTACAACGCGTTGGGCGACGAGATCGGCATCAAGAGACGAAGTTGCTAGCTTGTCTAACGCTGCCAAGCGATCATCTTGCGATGTGTAAGCCCCCATCTCCACTGCTAACAGAGCTGACAGCGGGTCATCGAGATTGCTGGCAATTTCTTGTAATGATGCCGTTCGAAAGTCCGAGACTTCATTCTGAAGCACCAAGTGCTTTGGCGCGTCTTCTCCCAATGACGGTGCAAAGCCACCGCCCCAAAGATCCAATGGCTTGAAGTCGCTGGTATCGACGTGCTCACATCCCTCTGCATTTGGGGTCGCGTCGGCAACAGCTACAAGGGGCTCCGCGGAGTCACCTGTCACTGCGACCGCTTCTGCCTCTACCGCTTCCGTAGCTTCCGAAGCTTCAGCGGTTTCATCCGCCGGCATTGAATCGGACTCTTCCTGTGCAGCCTTAGCCTGCTCTTGCTGAGCTTCCATCTCTTGTTGATGAGCTTCGAGCGCATCTTCATATGCACTGACCTTGGCAAGGTATTCCTCACTCTTGGCCCAGCTGTCGACTATTGCACTCTGGAACGATCCCTCTGGAGCTGATATGTCCAGGTCAGTTCCATCCACCAAGACTTGGGTCGTAACCCCGGGCTCGGCAATCAACTGTGCACTCTTGTAGAACCCGGGACCAGCGCTTGTCGCATACACATTAACGACCATAGGATCGCTAGTTGTCCCTTCGACCAAGAACTTGCCATCTGTTGGATTCACAGGTCCCAAACTGAATCGCTCAGGGGCTTGCCTTTCGTCGTCCCAAGTGCTCCCAAAGACCATAACCTCGACAAACGTCAAGTCTTCATCAAGACCACTAAGATCGCCCATTACTACATACTTGTCATCTGAGTCGTTGTGGATTCGATACTCGCCCGACAGGAGGAGTTGGTCGCGTGTTCCCGGTGTAAGTTGGTCAACCAGTTTGAAGGCTACACTTTGTCCCGGTGCGACTACGGTATCCAATGTCAAAGGCTCATCGGACCCGGTATCGACAGAAATACTGACCTTCGTCGGGCTTGCAATCGTCCCTTCAAATTCGATTTTTCCGTTTTCGAATGATCCTGAGGCCAAGATTTCGTCAACCTCTTCGCCTTGATCGTTTTCTACTTTTTGGACAATCGATACAGTAGTAGCTGATATATCGATTGGCTCGTCAACCTCGATTTGTCCCGCGTCGATGGCAGCTTGCATGTACTCGGCAACTTCTTCTGCCTCAGCAACGAGAAATTCACCGGTTACGGTGTATGGACTTTGAGGATTCCCACTGCATGCAACGACAAGCATTGCTACGCCGAGAAGCCCTATGGATGCAAAAATGTTTTTCATGCGAACGAGTTCTCCCATTTGGATGAGTTCGTGCTCTAAGGAGACTCTAGTGGAAATACCCAACTTTGGAAATTTCTTTGAAATTCAATTCCTAACGCACTTTTTCGGAAGGATTGACTGGATCTAGAGTCCGCAGGTCAGAGTCTCATGTTGACGATTGTATAACTTTCATCGACGTGTTGCTCTGGTGCTATAGGACTTAGTTTCAAAATCTCACGTCAATATGGCTTTCTCACATCTAGGGTTAGCCAAAAGTAGATTTTCTGAATGATCCAACTTGCGGTTTCGACGTAGCGTTGAGATTTCTACAAAACACGACGGTGTGTGAATAGCTACCCCATCGCTTGTTCCAATGTGACCCTATGACGCAAGAACCCTTCCTACATATATGAGCCACATCTAACCACAGTCCCACCAGTTCCGTTAACAGTCTTGTAATAGAGCCTAAACAGTTCTGCCATATGTTAGCTGTGAAATTGTCATCGAACTAACGCATTTCTGACATGGAATCTGTCCAGA
Organism: uncultured Pseudomonadales bacterium; assembly: GCA_964572845.1. Lineage (GTDB taxonomy): Bacteria > Pseudomonadota > Gammaproteobacteria > Pseudomonadales > Azotimanducaceae > Bin55. The sequence goes on from CAZNFX010000001.1 coordinate 26,633, forward strand.
ATTTCGTCCGATCCGTGAACACCTTAGAGAGTGTTCACATTTGAGCCGTACTAACAAGACGGTTGAAACTAGGAATACATGGAAGGGAGATGATTCGCAGATCACTAATTGCAATTGCCGCCACAATCACATTTGTCATGCTCGCGCTTACAAGCGGATGCGGCGGCGGAGACATCAACATCAGTGCACCTGACAATTCGACGTCGACGAGTTCCACTACGGTTAATACAGCTGCTGATCAAGACGCGGAGAATCCTTGTGCGTCCTACATCGATCCAATTACGGAAGAGCTTGTTCAAGGTACCGAGCGCGGTGACAACTGTGAGTACTTCGCCGAATTTGTCGGTGCAAACAATCCTTTGGAAACCGACCTGACAATCCCAAGTATTGACGGTGTCCACATTTTCTGGGACACGCTTCAAGTGGGACCTGATGTCGACTCGGGCGCGATCACCGAAGGACCAACGTTGACCATCGAGGCAGGTGCAACACTCGCATGGGAATCCTCTGACGACTACCTCTTGATCAATAGGGGATCGAAGATCATTGCAGACGGACGGGTCAGCGCACCCATAACGCTTACGGCCTACGATGATGCAGTGCTTGAAGTTGCAGACCCCTTTGCGACGCAACTTTGGGGTGGTGTCGTAATAAACGGTCGAGGAATAACCAATAAATGTGACGATGAACAACGCTCAACGGATTCATGCCACATTCAATCTGAAGGCAAGCCGTCACACTATGGTGGCAACGACAACGAAGACGATTCAGGCACGCTTCGTTATGTGATCATCAAGCATCCAGGCGCCGAGGCAGCTCCAGGAGACGAACTCAATGGATTGACATTGAACGCCGTAGGTAGTGGCACTACCATCGAGAACCTACAGGTCTACAGTACTTACGACGATGGCGTAGAGTTCTTCGGAGGAGCAGTTGAAGTGAGGAATCTAGTCGCGCTGTACGTTCGCGACGACTCCATCGACTATGCAGATGGATGGGTAGGATCCGTTACCAACGCACTGGTAATCCATCAGGAAGGCAACGGCAACCGATGCATAGAGGCTGACAATCAGGGGGGTGCATATGACGCCGTGCCTCTCACCAATGCTCGCATAGCGAACTTAACCTGCATTACGTCCGGATCGGACGAGTCCACAGGTGGTACTCACGGAGATTCAGAAGGCGTACTGCTGCGACGCGGCGTTGCTACTCAATTGCGCGACAGCATCATTTACGACGGCTATGCTCGACTCATACTGGGACAAAGCGGCAACGAGTGCCTTGAATTGGACGACGCCGAAACGCGTGAACTGGCCCAAAACGGCACTTCAAGCATTCAGAGCACATTGATCGCCTGTGAGGAAGCTACAAAGGACAACCTAGTCAACGGGGACACCGTCGCGGATTGGGTAACCAACTCTAGCTCTTATTCAAGCAATATCAACAACGTCCTTCTATCAGAAACCGACGACCCCGATGTATCAATACTTGGAGGTTCAAAGGGCTTCTATACATTGCCTACGTTTACTGATGCATCTGGCTCTGTTTTCTCTGTTACCTCAACAGACGGCAATCCCATTGGGGCAGTCTCGGAGTCCAACGACTGGACATCAGGATGGACCATATGCCTAGTGCCCAAGAGAAGGGACGCATGCGGGTTGTGGTTCCTAGATTGATCAAATAGAAGGAGCCATTATTGCCATGACTGACCAGGAAAAACCAGTCGTACTCAGGCGCACCACCGCCGCCATTTTGTGTGGCGCAACGCTAGCCATAACAGCTGGAGCTCTGGCTCAAGATCTTCAGGGCGTAGCCGATGTAGAGACTGAACCGGCTGCTGTAGCAGGCGGGACCGCATTTGAGCCTGAGATTGAAGAGCTCGTCGTACTGGGCCGATTGCATCAGGCTGCCACGGACGTTATTGCCGAAAGGATGGAACGTGATGTACCGGTAGACCTATTGGACAAGGAGTCCATATCTCGAGTAGGCGACAGCGATGTAGCGGCAGCGCTGCGTCGTCTCCCCGGACTCACACTTGTTGAGGACAAGTTCGTTTACGTTCGTGGACTGGGAGAGCGTTACTCAAGCGCACAGTTGAACGGCTCGGTGGTGCCTTCGCCAGACATCACTCGTAACGTGTTGCCACTCGACATATTTCCAGCAGGCCTAATAGACTCTCTCGCCGTCCACAAGGGTTTTGCGCCAGAGTTGATGGCTGCCTTTGGGGGCGGCAGTGTGGACATTCGCACCAAGACAATTCCCGAGGACTTCGTTCTTGGTGCTGGATTAAAGGGTGGTTGGAATTCTGCAGGCAGAAATGGACTTACCTATCCGGGTGGAATGAACGACAGGTGGGGAGTTGACGACACAACGCGAGCTTTGTCCACTACCATCGCTCAAGCTATAGAAACCTATCAGGGCAATCTAGCTCCGCTCAACATCTCGCGCACGGCGGTGAATGGAGTTGTACCCGATAGCATTGACGAAGCTAGAGCAATCAACCGCATACTCGCGACCCATCTGAATAGAAACATCGACCTGCGACCCAAAGAACTCCAAAGCGATTTGGAAGGAGATTTCCTAGTTGGCAATCGGTTGTATTTGACCGACGATCTTGACGTGGGAATCATGTTGCTAAGTTCCTACTCCAACGACTGGCGAGTCAAGGAACGCACAAATCGACGATTCTCAAACCCTGAAACCGACTATTCGGAAACTGAACGCACCGTGAATAAAGTCGATGTGACCGTGTCGTTTAACACAGGAATTCGGTATTCGAGAGATCATGAAATTCGTGGATTAGCAATGATGTTGAGAAATACCGAAGATGATGCTGCAACTACACGTACCTGCGTCCAGGGCCAATTCAACGACTGTCTCGACACGGGATCTCCTGTTCAAGGACGAATCTACTCGATTCGCTACGAGCAGCGCGAACTGAAGCTCCTGCAATTCATCGGACGGCACGTTCTTGGTAGTACGACCATAGACATGCTGCCTTCGCCGCTACTCGTTCTTGACATATTCCAAGGCTCAGAACTGACGTGGTACTACACAGATGCAACGGCCAGCACAGGCATTCCAAATGAGGTGCGTATTAGCGGGCAAGAACGGCTTGATGAGCCCAATGGAATTCCTACGGAATTCCGAATTCGTTCTACAGGCTCTTCAGCAGACTTCAGGTTTTCTGACTTGGAGGATCAATCCGAGAGCTACGGCTTCGATGTTCGCATGCCGATCACGACGACAAATTTTGATATTGAAATGTCGGCAGGATACGACTATGAACGCAAGGTCCGCGACTATAAGCAAACCTCGCTTGGACTGGGAAGCACAGACGCGAAATTTAGAACAGTAAGCGCCGGTACGCCGAGTGCGGTTTTCAGCGACGAGAACATCATGAACCCGGAGTACAACATCAATCTTTTGCTCGGCGTTGGTGAGTTCGGCAGCGAAAGCTATATAGCAGCACGAGTTGTGGATGCCGGTTATGGAAAGTTCGACCTGCTATGGCGGGAGAACTGGCGTTTCTCTGGTGGTCTCCGCAAAGAGATCTTCACGCAATTCTCGCTCCCAGTGGACTATCTAGAGTATGAAAATAGTCGTGTAGGACTCAACAACGAGGAAGATGTGGAAGCGTTCGCAGAAACAATCCTGCAATCTGAGGAGTTGTATCCCTCTCTCGCGTTTACCTTATCTCGTCCGGGAATGTGGTCTACGGAGCAGGTTCAATTTCGATTCGCGGCGAGTCAAACGGTTGCGCGACCGGATATCCGCGAAACGTCTGCGTCAACATACATTGACCCTATCACCGAGGCCCGTGTGCGCGGAAATCCGCAGCTTCAGGTGTCCAACCTCACCAACTTCGACTTTCGGATGGAGCTCTTCTGGTACAGCGGCGACAACTTCACGACGTCACTTTTCTACAAAGACATCGAGCAACCTATCGAGACCGTGCAAGGTGGTGCGACAGAGGACAACGTTCGCTTCAACTTCGTGAACGCGGAATCCGCAGCCGTATATGGGATAGAAGTCGAATGGTTGAAATCTCTGGCTTTTGCGCGGCGCTTATTGGGCGAATGGACTGATCAATTCTATGTCTCCGGCAACACAACGTTGAGCGATTCAGAGATCAATATTCCTCCCGGTGCGGGTGTGGGAAACATTACCAATCAAAAACGTCGGTTAACCCAGCAATCCAATTGGGTTGTCAATTTGCAGCTAGGCTACGATTCGCCAAACGCTAGACATGCTGCAACTCTCGTGTACAACGCGTTTGGGGAGCGAATATACTTTGCCGGAACCGATGGATTGCCCGATGGATTCGAGCGGCCATTCCACGGATTGGATTTCGTGTACTCGTGGTATCCGACTGAGTATGTGACCCTAAAGGGTCGCATCAAGAACATTTTGGATTCGTCCGTTTCGGTTGAACAAGGCGACGTAGCCATAATCGATCAGTCGATTGGGACGACGTTCTTGATTAACGCCTCATGGGATTTCTAAGCGCGCATGGAGCTACTCTAAGTTGCGTGTAGCCGCAACATTTGCTGTGGAAGCCCATGGTCTGGATCGAAGACCATGAGCTTCCAATCGCCAACGGCCAGTGAAACTGACTCGGAAATTTATGTCGAGTCTCATCGCCTGTCGGAAGAGTGCTCAGTCATCGAGACGAGAACAAAAACTTAGGAATTCACAGGTTGCTGGAATTCCTTTCCACCGTGTTTCCCCTTGGTATAAGTCAGGATTGCACAACCGTAGCTGAATTTGGCATCTACTTGGTGCCGGAGGCAATCATCCGAGTGCGACCGAATGCCTACTCTCCATTCTTCCAGCTGCGCCGGAGGTCTATTGTGAAGGAGCAACTAGTTCACAATCGTACAGACCACGCACAAATGTCCCCTTTCTCCTAACTGTTAGAAAGTAGTTCAAGACTTTGCGTAGTTGCAAACGCCCTTAGAGAAGTTGGGCAAGCAAACTTCCCTACTGGACTAACAAATCAGTCCTGCTTGGTCGTTCTGCACCGCCTACCCTGGGATGGCCATGCGATAGCTGCAAAACCAAGCTATGGAAAGTGGAAATTTGGACTTGACGTTGCGTCGAGCGAACTTTCCACGCATTTTGTCTACGGCGTGTTCGGTACTACTTCCCGGAGACTTTTACTCGCTTTCTTCAACATCGGTCATTTCTACGGTTTCTTCGTCTCCGTTGGATTCCGCAGGTGCGATGTCGGTCATTTCCTCTGTTTCGCCGTTGACTGATTCGTCGGTGGTGGAGGCTTCCTCTAGATCCGTCATGTCGGTAGTTTCTTCGTCCACATCCGTGGATTCAGTCATTTCGGTCATGTCGGTAGTCTCTTCGTCCATGTCCGTGGACTCAGTCATTTCGGTCATTTCGGTAGTCTCAGACTCGGATTCATCAGAGTCAGAATTTCCGCCTCCTGAACATCCTGCAAGAAGAGCAACCACACCTACAAGTAAGCCTAGTGTTCGTATTTTCATGTGCACGTCCCTCAAACACACTCATAATTCGTACCAAACGAGCCGCCATGGTGTACACGAACTACCTTGAAACGGCACGTTGACCCGTACCATGCTAACACTTTTTTCGCATCAGTCGTACAGTCGAACACCCCTAGTTTCGGGTACAAAATCAAGTCTGGGAAGCAAATTGTGAACTATCAGGTTATTGCAAACGATAACCAAAGAATTCGTACCAGGGACTCGAGACTTTCTGCTTAGGCTTGCTGAACTGGCACAGGCGTCTCAAAGCACAAGGAACGTCCGTCTGGGTCTCGCAAAAAGATCTGCTCCATCGGATAGAAAGCCGTACGTGGTTTGGTAGTTTTCAAACCCGCTCGTGAGTATCGTTGATACAGCGCTTTCACGTCGCTACAGACAAAATACAGTTCAATTCCACTTCCATCGGCCTCCTGCACGTTGGTCGCGGTCGAATCTTCAGTCTGCTGAAGCATCAGCTGGGCATCCCCAAATCTCAAACTGCACCATTGGATTGCAGACTCGGGTTCCCAGGTCTCCACTACCTCAAAACCAAGCTGTCGATAGAACTCCAATGAATTAGCCATATTTCTTACCCACAGTAGTGGGACCACATCTACCTTTACTGCTTGGTTCATCTCCGAGTGTGCCCTTTCCTACCCATGTCGACTTCGCACTACGAGGACTAATGATGCCACTGTCGTTTCGGCAATTGCGCCCCGGACACAGCACAGGCTTCTTGTTAGACCTCAGGTGAATTGAACGTTAAGGATCAATTAGACGAAATTCACTCGCGTACCCTTGATTGAATCGCTGTAACACCCCGTCTTTAGCAACAAACTCTGCATCTTGTATGCCGTATTGTCCCTCCGAGCGCGTTAAGCAACAGCCCGTAGCGTCAGAGACGTTGTTATTGCCTTGTTCTTGGCTGGATTGCTTTACACTAATGAGAGTCGGAGTTCTGGAAGTTACCCAACTCTGCAATAGCGTGGGACGAGTAGCCGAGAGCTGTCGCAGTTAGCGGGAGGAGAAAAAATGGACATTCAACAGATAGTAATGCCGCTAGTACGGTCTAGAGGTTGGATTACTTTCTTGGCTATAGTTGCATTCCTTAACGCAGCGATCCAAATAGTTTCGTCCTTTGGAATAGGGATCATTGTCGCGTGGCTACCAATATGGATCGGGGTGCTCCTGATACAAGCATCAAGTGCCATTGGCAGGTACGAACTGAATTTGACCGAAGACGACTTGCAGGAGGGAATGGAGAAGCTCGCAATGGCGTTCAAAGTAACATCCGTGTGGGTTATCGTAACCATCGCCCTTGTCATCTTGGTCTTTGTTTTCTTCTTCTCAGCGATCATGATGCTCGTCGGTGCCAACGTGTAGCCAATCCTTCCGCGCAATCACGCCGAATATTTGTTCATTTGGCAGACCAAGCAATCGTGATGCTGCTAAAGGCAGCATGTATACCCCTTTATACTAGGTTGAGACTACGACGCACAACCCACATCTTTCTGCGACCTCATCCGCTAGATGAGTAATGAAATTGGGCGTGAGTGAGCAATACACCAATCTGTTAATGCACGGCGAGTGCCTGAGCCACTCCACAAAATCCAGTAGAGGGTCCCATGGCAGACGATGCTAAACGAGCTGCAAACATGCTTAACTCGTATGCCGACGCCATGCAGCTCACAGCAGGTTTGCTGAACCGACAGTTTCAGCGTGCGGTCGACTCGATTGCAACATTGAAGTCCATCTTGGTGATTACAGGTCTCGGCAAGAGTGGATTGGTTGGCCAAAAGGCGGCAGCCACGTTCTCAAGTACCGGTACTCGTGCGACATTCGTTCACCCGGTCGAAGCACTACACGGAGACCTTGGCATCGTAGAGAACAATACAGGAATGCTAGCCATCTCGAAAAGCGGCGGCAACGAAGAGACGATAGAGTTCGCACGCCAGTTCAAGCAGGTGGCTCAAGGACCTGTTATTACTCTCACGGAACCCGACTCACGCCTAGAACTGCAATCAGACATCGCACTACACATTCCCAAGCTGCCGGAAATTGATGAGTGGAATCTAGCCCCAACAACAAGCACCATGACCAGCATGGCCATCTGCGATGTGCTTGCGATCTGTGTTCAGCAACAAAAAAACCTGACTGCAGAGGATTTTGCACAATTCCATCCACACGGGACACTTGGCCGCAGACTGCTGCTACAAGTTAAGGATTTGATGATTTCAGGTGGCGCACTTCCTATTCGGCCCCTTCAGGCCACTTTTTCGGAGGTCATCTACGAGATTTCCTCTAAGGGACTCGGACTGGTACTCTTGGTCGACGATTCTGGCAGCTACCAGGGATTGCTCACAGATGGCGACATTCGGCGCCTGATGGAGCGCAACGAACCCATCACGCAATTGAGTGCCAGCGAGTGCTTCCGCCTCAGCCGAAGGGGAGACGACTTGCCGCCCGTTACTCACGGCTCAACAAACGCTCAAGCCAAGGCGATTGATTGCCTCGAACAAATGCAAGCAGACAAAATCACATCAATAGTGATTTTGGAAGAGCGTCGTCCTATAGGGTTGGTTCGCATGCAGGACTTGGTCGCAGCGGGGTTGTAGTCCGAGCAACCTGTCCCTTGGTACTGCTAATTCAAGACGCGAGTGCCGTACTCCACACCATCAAATGTGGCAAAGTAGTAGTCAACAAAGGGATGCTGTATTCGGGACTTGTCGTCGCTTAGAATCAAATTGCGCTCAGCTACGTAAGTTGTGTCGTGACTTTGGTCAACAAGTACACCGTACCACGGCTGGTCCTTGGGTGGCAGACTTGAGGCCATTTGATGGTACCAGTCTTCTGTCAAACCGAACTTGCTGTCGCAGCGGTAGATTACGCCACGGTAGGAAAATCGGAGGTGCTCGACTATCTGTCCGGGATAAAATCGTTGATGGCTTGCCATAGCGATATTATTGAAATCCAACGAGTAAACGCAACAATAGCCATCATGAAGTTACAGAAATTGATGTCGCTAGGCATATGTCTTGTCTGTTTGCTTTCGACTCCAGTCTTGACCGGCGAGACAGGTCTGAAAGGCAAATGGGAATTGGACGAGGAACTTACTGAGAAGCTCGAACCCCCAATAAGAACCAATCGTGGATTCGGGCGCGGATTGCGGAACGCGGTAATCCCCGTGCCCACCGGACCGGGATCACAGGACCCCAACGCGGCATCCTTAAAGCAACCGCTCGTACTCACCTGCGTAGGACTGACTCTTTCCAAGCAAGACGAAACAGTCGAAATTGCCTGCGAGAATGGTTCACAACGCGAATTCAAGGTTGGAAATCGGCACGGCCGAAAAACTACATGGCGGAACAATCGCCTTACTGAATCCTATAAGTCAACGTCAAGACGCGTAAAACATAGCTTCAAGCTTGACAGAAACGACAACATGATTGTGACGGTGACAATAAAGCCCGATGGCGGTGTTTCACAAAAGTATGTTAGAGCGTTCAATCGAGTAATCACGGAAAGCACTCCAGGATCAGAATCCCCTGACTCTACTGGCACGAGTTGAGGAAACCACTTCTCGCTTTTAGGAGTCCACGATGGCCAACTCATACAACCTTCCGCGCGATTGGTCAGCCCCGATTCGGTATCCAGATCCTGCGGTTGAAGTGCTGGACCCACGATTTCGCAAGTACGTGCTTGGAAGTTCCTCCCTAGACCGCTTGTACACTGGCGCGCGATGGACCGAGGGTCCTGTATGGTTTGGGGACGGGCGGTATTTCTTGTGCAGCGACATACCTAACGACAGGATTTTGCGCTGGGACGAAGTGACAGGCGAAACGACCACTTGGCGCAAACCTTCGAACAACTCAAATGGGCACACACGAGATCGACAAGGGCGCTTGGTGTCGTGTGAGCATGGCTCTCGTCGAGTGACTCGTACCGAACACGATGGAACCATAACGACGATTATGGATTCGTTTGATGGGAAGAGATTGAATGCGCCCAATGATGTCGTTGTGCATCCCGACGGCGCGATTTGGTTTACTGACCCGGGATACGGGATCCATTGGAACTACGAAGGACACAAAGCCCCATTCGAGCTAACAACACGCGTCTACAGAGTCGATCCCGAAACGTGTGATGTCACCGTTGTGAACGAATCCTTGGAGAAACCCAATGGCCTGTGCTTTTCTCCAGACTTCAGCATCTTGTACGTTGTCGATACCGGCGCTTCGCACAAACCTGGACATCCTCGAGACATCCACGCGTTTGACGTCGTATCGGGATGTACGCTAACGAACCACCGCGTGTTCTGCAACATGGGTCGTACTAGTTCCGATGGCATTCGATGCGACACAGACGGCAATTTGTGGGCAAGTGCAGGTTGGGGTGACCCCAATGAAGACGGCGTTCATGTCTTCGATCCTGACGGCTCTCTGATCGGCAAAATCCATTTGCCCGAAGGAGCCGCCAACCTATGTTTTGGTGGCGTCAAGCGCACGCGGCTGTTCATAACAGCGTCTCACTCTATCTACTCGCTGTATGTTGAGGCACAGGGAGTGCCTTACACGTAGAGTTTGCTGAATTTCTACGAGGAGCTTTCGGACTCTTCGGTGTCGGTAGGCTGCAGGCGAAGCTTGAACACGCCGTCGGGGATCACAGGAATGCGAATGCGAATTCTTACCGGAACCTTGCGTCCGCGGACGTCCGCCAGCCAGATGTCTACCTTCCGGACCTCGTCCTCGTCGTAAATGAACTCATAGCGGCACATTTCGGTCTCGCCGGAGTAGTACTTGCGCCCTTGTCTAAGTTTGCGTGGTTCTCCCGGCTGCTTTAACTGGATTACAAAAGGGTCTTCTCCGTCATGGACAACCATATTTTCTCGGCATTCGGAATTGACCAAGATTGCCGACATCATATCGATTCCGCCAGGCGCTGGTTGCTCAAGATCGGGTTTGCCAGTCTCGGTAATTAACGCGATGGAGTCTTGAATGCTCACAGTCTTGAGCTCGATCTCGTCCCCGCGTTTTTCACTCTCGGTCAGAAGGTACGACTTAGTAACCGGCCTGCCTTCTTCAAGTATCCCCTTTGCGTTGAATTCCCCTTGCCACTTCAGCAGTCGCTTTATTGGACCCGCGCCCACTATCGACCCGTCCAGTTCATAAGCACCGTTCTCAACCGTGAGAATCGCTTCTAGTTTTCCTACTCGTATGGGTCCAACCCGTCCGTCATACTTGAGGGCTATGCCATCTGCTTCTTTCTTGTCGTCAGTTAGCTGTTCAGATCCAAGGGAATGAGCGCTCGACAACAGCAAAACGCCTATCCAGACGCACATAGAACAAACAGTCCTTAGTCGCGCCATCTACACTTTCCTGTTCTCATTCGCAGCTGAAAGCTCATTAGACCATCGTGCCCACTTACCTTGACGCGACGTAAGCACAGGCGCTCCTGGTCGGTGTTGTTAGAAATCCCTTGCATCGTGGTTACTGCAGTGCGGAAGCCAGCAGCATCCACGCGCGCCACATCTTCCTTTTCGAAAATTCCGAACGGATATGCAAACGACTGGACAACCGTTTGAAACTTGTCCTGCAGCAGTCTTCGGCACTCCTGTATTTCATTTTGTCGTTGTTCCGGATTCATGAGCACCAAGTTCGCATGAGTAAGCGTATGAGCTCCGAGTTCCCATCGTCCAGAATTCAGCATGTTTGCTACATCGTCATCAAGCAACTTGGGTTCATCCATCAATTCTCCATCAGAATGGTGCTCTTTCTTAGACTGCGACCAGTCGCGATCGTGCCTGTCCACAACGAGGTACAGGGTCGCTTTCGCCCCATACTGCTTCAAGAGCGGATCAGCCAGCAGGTAGTTGTCGCGATAGCCGTCGTCGAAGGTGAGCGCTACCGTTTTTCGTTCCGTTGATTGTTCGATTTCTGACATGAACACGAACTTCCATCCGCCGTCGCGCAACCAGCGCAACTGACGTTCAAATTCCGCAGGATCAACCCTCAGCTTGTTGAATCTGGCCTTGGGCTTTTGGCGGTTGACCATGTGATACATGAGAATGCGCGGCGCAGAGTAGTCGACAGTCCTTCGCCACCAAGCGAATTGAAAGGAGACAAACAGTCCTGCAACCACAAGGACTAAAAGCGCAGCTGTAAGCACTACGCCAATTCCTCGTACATCGAGATAGTCTCCGAACACATTCGCTGAAGAGTCATGGTGTGGGGTGCAATGGACCCAGGGTCGTTGAGTACCTCCTCAATCTTCGAAGCAACCGACTCCAGATCCCCTACGTTTGCAGCGCCCCGCGGGTAGAGTTCACCAAGGATTTCCCCTGCTCCTCCATGCTCGAAGGCCACGACCGGCGTACCAAGCGATAAAGCTTCAAGCACAGTTCGTCCAAATGACTCCGGTGTTCGAGATAGTGACACCAGTACACTGCTCAATGACAGAATCTCACGAAGATCATCGCGATGACCTGTAAACCAAACGTTGTTGCGTAACAAACGTGATCCGCTAACTCTCTTCTTTAATCCAGCGGCATATCGAGAATGCCGAGCTTCGTCACCGCCAACAATGAGCCCCTTGCAAGCGTAACCTTTGCCAATCAGTAATTCCAGAATCGAAAGGAAGTCCTCATGCCCCTTCAACCGAGAAATTCGGCCAGCCAAAGTGAGAATAGGATGGGCTCGTGGATTGAATTTCTGAATGTCGTTGGACCATGCGTCCATCCATTCCTGAGTCGGTCTGAAATTCGAATGGTACTTCTCAGAGTCTATGCCTCTCAAGATCAATCGGATCTTTTCTGAGTCTACATCTCGGTAATTGTTCAGAAGGTACTCCTTGGCAGTGCGTGACACGGCTTCAATTCTGTCGCCTCTTGTCACAATCGCACTATAGCGAGAGACCGAGTGTAGTCCGTGAACGCTCGTGACGAATCTGGGGCGTGGTCGTGGCATCCGTTGCAGCGCAAACTTTGTCAACCATGCAGGTAGACGAGAACGACAATGAACAACATCCACTTGCTCATCGCTCATAAAATTCGCTAGATCGCGTATCGCCGATAGGGAACGGATAGCCTTGCGTCCTACACCAATCTTCACGTGACGCACGTTGTGGCTTTCAAGCTGCGAAACCATGCGGCCACCTTCGGAAATCACAATGGGATCATGATCCGTATGCGCCAACGCAGTTGCCACTTCTACAGTGCCGCGCTCCACCCCGCCGCTCTCCAATCGCGGTACAACCTGCACAATTTTCATGTGTCTCGACGTGGACGCCGACTAGGTAATGTCACTGCCCGTAGCTGGAAGCCGATTGCAGAAATTCCAATTCCTGCGGCGTGGATTGACGGTCCAATATCTTGTTTCGATGGGGAAATCTTCCAAATTCTCGAATGATGTCTCTATGTTCCTCGAAGTACTTGAGACTTCCCTTGACGTAGTCTCGCCACAATGCGGGGCATTCCGACAGCAGCTTTTCAGTAACCGACACGCCGTATTCCTGGTCGTTAAGGAATTCACTGTGCTGAAATGGGTGATAAAGGAACAATCGACCTGGAACCGACAACTCCTTGTCCATTTCGTGCTCTACAGTGCGAATCGCAATCGCACGAGCCATAGAGTCTTGCGCAAATGCGAGAGGAGTGCTGCGATGAATTTGCCGTGAGAACTGATCCAGCACAATAACAAGCGCCAATGCACCTTCGGCACTGTTGCCCCAAGACGATAGTGAATCACTGCAGGCTCGGTCGTAGATCTCGCCGAACTGCTCCGCAACGCGCTTGTCATACTCGGGCCCGCCGCCGTACCAGAGCTTGGCCATCTCATCGCACTTAACGGGATCCGATTGACAGTCGTCCAACCAGAAGTCCAGTACTTGCCGATAGTCAGCATCCGACATGAGTTGCTCGAGCGAAAATTGTTGTTACGATACTTGTGTTGCAGTCAGGCGGCATGGCCGCACACAGCCAGGTACGTGTACTTTCTTGTCAACTATTGTAGTTTTCGCAGCCAGGATAGGTTCATTGAAATTTGTGTAGACAGGAAGGCGAGCAAATAGCAAGTCAATCCACTAGCGCGCAATTAGAGAAAAAATGTGAAAGATCAATCAACAGACCTTAACAACCATTGGCGTCTCGAAACGCCGGGAAACCAAGGTTGGTCTCGTACGGCGAGGCCAAATGATCCCAACAAGTTCTTCATGGTCTCCACCGATGGACATGTGCAAGAGCCTGCGGACCTGTGGCACCAAAGAATCGACCGCGAGTATCGAGATCGACTCCCAGGCGTGGTTGTAGGCTCCGATGGTAAGAAGTACCAAAAAACAGAAGGATTCAGACCTTTACGAATACGCAACATAGAATTCAAAGGAGAAGACGCGCTACGCAATCGATCGGGTGCAACTCCAACACAACGAATACAAGATCTGGCGAGCGACGGCGTCGATGCGGAAATACTGTTCCCTAACAAGGGACTGGCCATGTGGGCCACCCAAGATCCCCATTTCAGTCAAGCCATGTGCAGGGTATGGAATGATTGGGCTTGGGAGACTTTTGGCGAGTTCAACGATCAGCTGTGCCCAATGGCATGCATTGCTTCGCTGGACATCGAAGGTTCAATCAAAGAAGTCGAGAGGTGCTCCGAACTCGGTTTCCGCGGCCTCGCACTTCCGTGCAAGCCAGTGTGGGGAGCTCCAAATCACGAAGCGCTGAACTACAACCTTCCTGAATTCGAGCCGCTCTGGTCAACGATACAGGAAACCGGACTTCCAATAACCTTTCATGTCTCAACCGGGCGAGACCCACGAACCTCACGAGGCAACGGCGGAGCTGTCATCAATTACGCCGTTCACTCTTTAGCGCCGACCATGGAACCCATCGCAAATCTTTGTGCATCAGGCGTACTCGATCGTTTTCCACAGCTCAAGTTTGGAAGTGTCGAAGCGGGCATTGGCTGGGTTCCGTGGGCACTATGGGCAATGGACGAGGCGTATCGCAAACACCACATGTTCGTCCGTCCCAAACTGAAGAAACTTCCCAGCGAGTACTTCCGTTCAAATGGGTTTGCCACGTTTCAGGAAGACAAACCAGGGTTGGATCTTGCACGTGAGCATAACCTGATTGGCAATTTCATGTGGGCCAACGATTATCCGCATCATGAGGGGACGTGGCCCCACTCGGCAGCCGCCATCGAAAGAACGATGGGGCAACTCAACGACAGCGAAAGGGCCAAAATTCTTGGATTGAACGCCGCGAAGTTATTCAAACTGCCAGTGCCAAAACACTACCAGTCGCAGCGCGATGCAAGCGAAGCGCACGCTTCAGTCTAAGCTGCAGTCCCAAGCCCGCTACGCTAGTCAAAGTCAACTGCCCATGACGGTTTACTTCGCAGCAGGGCGTGTCTAAGGTATTACGAAACTGAGTTAGAACCCAGCATTTAGTTCAGAATGTTGAAGGTGTGACTGTACTTGACAACAAACTCCTGATGTTCCAAGGTGTCGTCGTCTGTTCCGAGCCCGAAATAGGAATAGACAATGTATAGACCCGAATTTGCATTTCTCTGCCAACGATAACGTACGTTCACGGACCAAATGTCGTCTATGCGATTGCGTTGAATCTGACCAAAGACCCCGCTCTGCGACGTAAACGAGTATGCAAATCCCACTCTTCCATCCGCCACTATGACATCCTTCTCCAACGTTGGAAATCCAATTCTTCGATGTTGATATCCGATATTGAAGCTCAGCGATTCGTCTTTTTGGTAGCTAAAGAATGCATTTGTATTAAGGAGTTGTCCATTGTAGAACCCACCATTCGAAACAAACGCCCCTCCTCGTATGCGTTGGGTGTTGGGAAGGTTTCCAGCAATTGTGAACTGCTTGGTGTTGTACTCACCGGGAAGTATTAGCACACCAGCGACAGGAAAGGGTTCCCGAACCTCCTCATATTGGAAGTCTACTGCCATCCATCCATCCGCCCCGTTGTCCCACACCGGCCAAATTTCGAGATGGATTCCTGCATTTTCCAAGTAGCCATCCAAGTTGCGAGTTGTGCTGACGGAGTAGTACTGATTCCACTCTTTGAGTCCAACGAAGTCGTCTACCGCATGCGTGTAACGCAGCACTCCACCGGTGGTTCTCATGTTTCTTCGCGATACGAAACCAACTTCAGGATTGAACCCATTGCCTACCTCGTGTATCCACGCTTGGTATTTCCAAGTCGGCGAACTGTAGTTTAGGTAGACATTGAATGCGTGTTCATCTGAACTGTATGAGTCACTTCGCGTGGTAGCAAGAAATGTATGGACATCAGTGCGGGCGCCGATACCAAAAGAACCGTTCACCCCAAAAGTGTCGCCGGCCGAGTGACCGTCTTGCCTTCTTGACCCAAGAAAGCCTATTGAGGACCTGTTCTTCAAGTCTCGACTCAAACGTAGCACTGTGAAGTCCGATCTGTCGTCGCTTTGTTGCGAGTCGGACCGCATCTGAAGAAACCCCAGGTTTGTTTGATCTGCAATCCTTCCCGTGACGCGAACTCCTCCGTCTATCCTCAAACGCTGGCCATTCGGCGCTATTCCGATTCTTCGACTGTGAAACAATTGAGTTTGCCAAGGCACACCCACGGTGAACAAGGTTTGGTTTTCCAGAAAGAACGGACGAGTTTCTGGAAAGAAAAGTCCGTAGCGACCGAGATTGACCTGAAGCTGATCGGACTCCACTTGAGCAAAGTCGGTGTTGTAGGTTGCATCCAATGTCAATCCGGACGTGATTGAGTACTTTATGTCGAATCCTGCATCATTTCCCGGGTTTTCCGCAGAGAAATCCGACTGTACCTCTCCGGTTCGTGCGTAGGGTGTAAACAGAAGATTTCGATTCATGGACGGTACACGAATGCCGTGAATCCTGCCGGCTAGATCCATTCGATACATGCTGAACTGTTCGGGAATAGGAGACCAATAGGAAATTTCGTTGTCGGCGATAGTTACTCGTGCGATGTTCACTCCCCACGTTTGCACTCTGTCGTCTCCATATCGTAAGGAACTAAAGGGAATCTCCATTTCTGCACTCCAACCGAACGGGGTGCGAAGGGACTCTACACGCCATGTGGTCGACCAGTTCCAGTCCCTGTTGCCACTAGAAATAGCTCCGTCCCATAGCGGCCCATTGGGATTAGTGGCAAACACAAACCCTGTGCGCCCGTTCAAGAAGGTGTCTAGAACAATTGCGACGGAATCTGATTGTTCACCATTGCTGGAGACGACTATCTGATTGATATCCTCCTCGTAGCACAGGAACGCTATGTGCAATGCCGATTCAGTGAATCCAAAGTAGACTTCAGTGCGATGGGATGCAGGCTCCCCGTTTTCGGGGCGCAATTGGCTAAAGTTTGAAATCGGCACTTCTGCATCCCATACCGGGTCGCCACGAACCCTGCCATCAAGTTCAGGTTTCTCCGACAGCGTTAACGCGGTTGACATGGCACGAGAGTTGGGATCGATCTGTGCAAACGTTACGGTGCACACTAGAGCAAGGAGAACTGCAAGAAGGCGGCCAAAAGTAATTTGTACGTTGCGGAACACGGTATCCCTCAATGGACTGCTAATCAATATTATTAATTAATACATTAATTTTATTAAATACTCATTGCTCTGTGACATATTTATCTAAGTTGCTGTATCTATTTCCTCGAAGTCAACATTCTGACATCTCTCTTGTACAGCAAGGGATCTCGATGGTGCACGCAGGTGGATGGCAGTAGTTGCCTTGGGCCGACGCGATACGTGAAGCATTCAGAATCGGTGGATAGCACCCGATTGAAGATGCGAAAGCGCTGTCCCAATTCATGATAGCTAGCCATTTGGTACGTGCTCCTCACTCTCCTTAATGTCAATTGCCGTGGTTGATCTTACGGTACACGTCGGATCTGGCGATGTACATTCAAGAAAACCACATCTGCTATCATTCCGACCTTCCCAAATGCTCCATTCTGTTGGGTTTTCCCCAATATGCCCTCGCTACTGCAAGGTTCACTCGGGAGAACCTTCGAAGCACTAAAGTTCCGCGATTTCCGATTTCTGTGGATCTCTAGCCTCTCTGCTGCGTTTGCTGTGCAAATGCAGATATTGGCTCGTGGATGGCTGATATACGACCTAACAGAATCCGAGCTGGCACTGACTTGGGTAATGCTCTCATTCCTTCTCCCATCGGCGCTATTTTCCCTGATTGGAGGTGTGCTCTCCGATCGAATCAAAAAGAAATCAATCATGCTGGCGGCACAGTGCCTGAGCACGGTGGCGACCTTCCTATTTGGCTTGATAATCTTTCTCGATGCCATAAATTTCTGGCACTTCATTTATTTTGGCATCTTCAATGGAACCGTCATGGCTCTTAGCATGCCTGCCAGGACATCCATACTACCGGACTTGGTGGGTCGAAAGTCTCTCGTCAATGCCATGGCGCTTTCAAGCTCTACCTTTAATCTTGCTCGTGTTGCTGGACCTACTGCGGCGGGAACCCTGATTGCACTGTTCGCAGCGGGAAACACATCGTCTACCCAGGGCGTCGGTTTGGTCTTCTTCGTCATAACCGGGCTTCATGCAGTGTCGATATTCTGCACTTATCTCTTGCACTATCGTGGCGAGCCCCATCGGAAAATACCAAAGAAAGTACGACGCGACTTGACAGAGGGGTTTATCTACATTCGCCGCAATCGCACATTGGTCGGCCTCCTCCTCATGGGGCTAATTCCGATGACTTTCGGATTTTCGGCAACATTTCTAATGCCAGCATTCAATGCAGACATGCTGCACGGCGACTCACAGATATTGGGGTACCTTGTCGCGTCCATGGGAATAGGAGCGCTCTTCGGGTCATTGACGCTTGCTCGACTAGGTGACGTTGGACACAAAGGACGGCTCATGTTCTTGACGGCATACCTATGGGCAATCTTCATTGCCCTGTTCGCGTTTTCGGGCATTCTTTGGTTCGCGCTGGTATTCAGTGCGCTCATCGGTCTGTTCAGTTCGGTGATGGGATCGCTCAACATGAGCGTCGTTCAATTGGTAGTTCCACCTGCCATGCGCGGTCGCATGATGGCCATCTTGTGGGCAACCCACGGACTTATGCCTCTTGGAATGATCCCCATCGGATGGCTTGCTGAAGTGTGGAGTATCAGTTTTGCTCTACTGACAAGCGCGATACTCCTCGCCGGCTCAACCTACGCTCTGAGAGTCTACATTCCTGAATTGGCAAAGATTCGCAAGGGCTACGACGAACCGTCACGCTATGAGACTAGCGACAGTGAAGTCGATGAAGACAAGGAATCTTCAGCAAAATACTCCACCGTCTCGTAGGATTCAAAATCTCCGATCGGCAGAACATTGAAGGAAAGTAGAGGAGAAGGGATTGGAATTCAACCTAGCAAATGTCAATGAAGCGATAGCGAACGCTGTTGGCGACCGCGAAGCGATCATATTTCGAGATCGTCGATTCACGTTTGCGGAGTTCACCGACCGGACCAGAAGACTCGCCAACTTTCTGATTGACAACGGGATAGGTTTACACACCCCACGATCACAACTCAATCCGTGGCAATCTGGCCAAGATCACGTCGGGTTGTACCTGTACAACGGCAACGAATACTTGGAGGGTATGATCGGTGCTTACAAGTGCCGCGCAGCTCCATTTAATGTCAATTACCGCTACGTTGACGAGGAGCTCATCTACCTTCTCAACAATGCAAGTACGAAAGTGCTGATTTTCCACAGTTCGCTTGCACACCACGTCGAATCCATTAGGGAGCACGTTCCCAGCCTCGAACTCTTGCTTCAAGTCGAGGACGACGACGCTCCAACGATTCGTGGTGCAATCAAGTACGAGGAAGCACTTTCTCATTCTTCCAATGAACTGCCCAGTGTTGAACCTTCTCCCGACGATCTCTACATTCTTTATACAGGCGGAACAACTGGAATGCCGAAGGGTGTGCTGTGGCGGCATGCAGACATACTCACCGCCGCACTGGGAGGGCGACGAACCAACGGAGAACTCTTGCGCTCTGTCGACGAATTCGTCATGAGGTCGATCAATCAGTCCCGAAAATCGCTTCCTGCACCGCCTTTCATGCATGGCGCGGGACATTGGAACGCGCTGCAAATGCTCAACGCAGGGGGAACTACTGTCATCCAGGACAACGTAAAGAAGTTCGACGCAAAGGACGTTCTTGACACGATAGAACGAGAGGGAATAAACAATCTGCTTGTAGTCGGCGACGCGTTTGGTCGCCCTCTAGCTGACGAATTGGACCGGACTCAACGGGAATTGCCGAGTTTGCGGAACATTATCACCGGCGGAGCAATCATGACAGCCAAGGTGAAAAGAGACCTTTTGTCTGCACTTCCCAACATCAAGATCATCGACTCGGCTGGCTCCTCCGAGACTGGAGGTCAAGCCACACATGTGAGTGACCGGACCTCCGGCGCAACAACTGGACGTTTCTCATTGAGCGAGAACAATGCGGTTCTGTCCGATGACATGACCCAGGTCTTGGCACCTGGACATAGCGGCCTGGGCTGGTGGGCCCGGAGCGGCAACATACCGCTAGGCTATTTGGACGACGAGAACAAAACCAGAGCAACATTTCCGGTAGTCAACGGAATTCGCTATTCGGTACCAGGCGATAAAGTCAAGCTGCTTGAAGACGGCTCTCTAGAATTGCACGGGAGGGAATCCGTAACTATCAACTCAGGTGGCGAGAAGATTTTTGCAGAGGAGGTGGAACAAGCGTTGAAGCATCACCAAGATGTCTTTGATGCAGTTGTCGCAGGACGTCCCTCCGAGCGGTGGGGTAACGAAGTAGTTGCCATTGTTCAACTCCGAGACAAGGCCCAACCCTCCGAGGAAAGTCTGCTGGACGAGTGCAACCGCCACATCGCGCGATACAAGCTGCCCAAGGCGTTCATATTCGTGAACGAAATTTTTCGCAGTCCAAGTGGCAAAGCAGACTACAAGTGGGCCAAATCGGTTGCTGAGTCACAATAGGATCACTCAATTCACGTGAGTGCACAGCCTACTGAACTGAATTCTTCGACTGCCGTTGGCGTAGTTGGCCTCGGTTATGTTGGGCTGCCCCTAGCTCTTACTTGCAGCCAGCTGTATCCCACACGTGGGTACGACCTTTCGCACGATCGAGTCGAGTCGCTCAAGGCTGGCCAAGATCACACAGGAGAGGTTGAGCCCTCAGACTTCGATGACAATCCAAATCTTGATTTCACGAATGAATTAGAAGAGATGCGGGCCTGTGACGTCTTTGTCGTAACAGTACCCACTCCCATAGACGCCGACAACAATCCAGATCTGACACTTCTCTTGCAGGCTTGCGACTCCGTTGGTTTAGTAATGAAGCGCGGATCCGTCGTGATACTCGAATCCACCGTGTTTCCAGGTGCGACGGAGGATTTATGCATCCCTAGGCTCGAGAGCAATTCGAAACTAACGCTGAATCTAGATTTTTGGGTCGGGTATAGCCCCGAACGTATTAATCCAGGAGACAGAACCCACAGACTTGGCGATGTCGTGAAGGTCACCGCAGGCTCGAATGAGACGGCGGCCGATTATGTCGATCGCTTCTATCGCTCCTTTGTTCGAGCGGGTACGCATCGAGCGTCGTCTATTCGAGTCGCCGAGGCTGCCAAAGTGATTGAAAACATTCAGCGAGATATCAACATTGCGCTGATGAACGAGTTCTCGCAGCTCTTCAATCTCCTGGATCTCGATACCGCAGAAGTGCTGTCGGCTGCTTCTACGAAGTGGAACTTCTTGCCCTTCAAACCAGGTTTGGTCGGAGGACATTGCATAGGTGTAGACCCCTACTATTTGACCTACAAGGCACGCGAGATCGGCTTCGATCCCGAAATGATCCTCGCCGGGAGGAAGGTAAACAATTCCATGCCGGAGTACGTTGCCAATCGAGTATGCGACCTACTGGAACGAGCAGGACTAGACAAAGAGACAGCAAGAGTCCTAGTACTGGGTATCACCTACAAGGAAAATTGTCCTGACACTCGCAATAGCAAGTCGATTGAGCTTGTACGTGAACTTCGCTCTCGCGAATTGAAGGTTGATGTATGCGACCCAGTTGCACAACGCAGTCAGAGCACAATACCTAATGACATCAGCTTGAACGAATGGCCGTTAGACGGGTCTTACCATGCTGTAGTTCTAGCTGTTGCACACGACGAATTCGCTAACAATGCTGCAGAACCCATCCTGGATTTGTGCAGACCGGGTGCAATTGTGTATGACATTCAGCATGTTCTCCCAAAATCCATCGTAACCGAGCGATTGTGAGGTCAATTCCCCAATAGTCGGGCTGTGAATTCGGGCACAATAGCTGAATGACCTTTGGAGGGGTGGCTGAGTGGACGAAAGCACTGGTCTTGAAAACCAGCGAGGTTTATGCCTCCCAGGGTTCGAATCCCTGCCCCTCCGCCATTGATTAAGCGAGTAGACCACAACGTGAAAATTTCGCTGTTGGTTCAAGGCGCACCATACTCCTCAAACGCATGCGAGCAGGCCCTGCGTTTCGCACAAGCCGTCATCCGAAAGAACTTGACCTTGTATAGAGTGTTCTTTTACAAGGAAGCCGTTGCCATCGCCAATCAAACCTATCAACTTCCTAGTGACGAACGGAACCTCCAGGAAGCTTGGTTGAACTTCGCCCTCGACAATGACGTGGAACTCATGGTCTGCATCGGAGCTGCGCAGCGACGCGGGATTTCCGATGTGGTGTCCATTAATGGAGAGACCAATGGATTCCAGATCGTAGGACTTGGACAATTCATCGATGCGACACTTGAATCCGACAGAGTGGTGACGTTCAACTAGTGAACTCGATCCTCTACCTTGTCAGAAAGCCGCCTGGAGTGCTGGCAAACGAGACCGTAGACATGGTTCTTGTTAGCGGAGTGTTTGGCCAACCCACAACAGTGGTGTTCCTGGACGACGGAGTATTTCAGCTTGTTGGAAACGGAGATAGGGTCGGACGCAAAGACACCGCCAAGAAGTGGACGGCTCTACCGGATTACGATATTGAAACAATACTTGTACATCAGTCTAGCTTGAACGATCGGAACATTGCCCATTGTCGATTGCCAGACTTTGTCCGCTTAGCGTCAGATTCACAGATTCAGGACGCAATTGGCAAGGCAAGTTGCGTAGTGAGTGACTGATGCTTCATATTGTCTGCAGCCGTGGAGTCATAGATTCCTGCGAAAAGATCGCACGAAGGAAAGATTCCGTCGTGTTTATCGGAGATGCTGCTTACTGTGCCAAGAGAACAACCTGCGCTGCAACGTATGTGATCGGCGAAGATCTCGAAGGTCGTGGTCTCGCAGCACCGTCTGGAGTTACCTGCATTTCATTCGATGAATTCGTAGACCTCGTGGTGCAAACGCCAGGTTCTGTTACATGGTCTTGAACGAATGCGATCAAGAAGGCTTTCTCATGGATCCTGCTTCGTGGAGCAAGCAGCACGCCCATGTTGTGGCCGAAACTCTGGGCATTGAATTAACCAACGACCATTGGTCGGTAATCCATGCTGTAAGAGAGTTTTATCTTGCTACGGGAGTTAGTCCCTCCATGCGACCGTTGGTCAACATAGCGAGAAAAATTGACCCTTCGCTCGGGAGTTCTCTGACGCTCGCGAGACTGTTCACCAGCAATACTTCGAAAGCGGTGGCGCAGCTAAGCGGCACGCCAAAGCCTAGCGATTGCGTTTGATTCTGCTTAGAAGCTAGGATTCGAACTCAAGGTACTGCACTCCGTGCATGTAGGGAATGAGAGCATCCGGGATGTGCACACGCCCCTGAGAATCCTGATAGTTTTCCATAATCGCGATCAACACGCGGCCAATTGCCAGTCCCGATCCATTCAAGGTATGAACCAGTTCCGGGCGCTCCTGAGGACCTGGCCGAAAGCGAGCTTGCGCCCTCCTCGCTTGAAAGTCGAGAAAGTTGCTACATGAGGAGACTTCGCGATATCTGTCAAATCCGGGCAGCCACACCTCAAGGTCAATCGTCTTAGCGCTGGCAAATCCCAAGTCGCCTCCACAAAGGCTCACGGCTCGGAATGGCAGTTCCAGCCTCTTGAGTACGGTCTCTGCGTGGTTCACGATTTCATCCAGAGCAACCCACGAGAGATTCGGATGCGTGATCTGCACGAGTTCGACCTTTTCGAATTGGTGCAATCGGATCAATCCTCGGGTGTCTTTTCCATGACTTCCTGATTCTCGTCGGAAACAAGGTGTGTGGCAGACGAACTTCAGCGGCAGATCGTTGGCGTCCAAGATCTGATCGCGAACCATGTTGGTTACCGGTACTTCTGCAGTCGGTATAAGGAAACTGTCCACTTCCGAACTAACAAAGAACACATCGTCCTCGAATTTCGGCAGCTGCCCCGTCGAGGTGAGCGATTCGCGATTCACGATATAGGGAACGTAGAGTTCCTCATAGCCGTGTTCGTCCGTATGAATGTCCACCATGAACTGAATCAATCCGCGGTGAAGCCGCGCTAGCGGCCCTCGCAAAACGGAAAACCGGCTTCCCGCTATTCGAGCTGATGCCTCGAAGTCCAAACTGGATCCAGCGAGGTCGACATGGTCTCTAGGCGGAAACGGAAACTCGGTTACATCTCCCCAACGGTACAACTCGCGATTGTCTTCGTCCGTTTCTCCGACCGGTACTGAATCATCTGGAATATTGGGAACATGCAATAGGAAATCTTGTAGCTGCCCCTGCACCTTGCTGAATTCGGTGCGTGCTACTTCCAATCGTGCCCCAAGGTCGCCGACGGCGGAAACCAAGGGCTCTATGTCATCTCCTGACCGTTTGGCGAATCCTATCTCCCTTGACACAATATTCCGTTCGTGCTGCAAGGACTCCATTTCGGTCTGCAGATCACGTCGGGCTTGCTCCAAGTCGCGATAGGTATCGAGATCCAACTCGTAACCGCGAATGCTTAGCGCTCCCGCAATAGCGTCGGGATTCTGTCGGAACATTCGCGGATCCAACATGAGTCATTCCTTGGTGTAAGTGTTGATGTAGACAAAACCCACAAGTGGGATGTGTCAAGCGCTCGAGGAAGTGCGCATTTTAAGCCTCAAGCAGAATCCTGACGAATGAACCCACTTGGTGGTCGACGCGAGATGTCAACGGTTGCGTTCGCGTTTGTCTCGCTTCCGCAATTCGTTTAGTCGTTCCCTAATCCTGAGCTCTAGCCCACGATCCGACGGCTTGTAGAAACGCTGGGCTTGAACTTCGTCAGGAAAATAGTGTTCTCCTGCGGCGTACGCACCTTCCTCTCCATGTGCATATCGATAGCCCTTCCCGTAATCCAATTCCTTCATCAGTTTGGTTGGGGCATTTCGTAGCCGCATGGGTACTGGCAACGACGGGTGCTCTCGAACATACGCCGACGCCATATTCAATGCTTCGTAGACTGAATTGCTCTTAGGCACTGACGAGAGATAAATGACCGCTTCAGCTAAGGAAAGTTCCCCTTCGGGGGAGCCAAGCCGGTGATAGGCTTCCCATGCGTCCAATGCAACCGACATTGCTCTGGTGTCGGCTGTACCAATGTCTTCGGAAGCAAACCTAACCAATCGTCGGGCTACGTAACGCGGATCACACCCACCATCGATCATTCGTGCAAACCAATAAAGAGCAGCATCGGGATCACTACCGCGCATAGACTTGTGCAGTGCGGAAATCTGGTTGTAAAACTCTTCTCCACCTTTGTCGAACCTGCGATGCGACTGTCCTGACGCGGCGAGCACTTGTGCAAGCTCCAAGCTGTCGGAATCAATGAGCTGAGTGGCCATTTCCAGAAGATTCAATGCTCTTCGAGCATCTCCATCAGCAAACGCACAAATCTCGTCGAGCGCATCGGACGCAACAGTCAGATCCGGAAATTCACTCTCAAGTGCGCGATTGACAACTAGGCGTACTTCATCCTTTGTCAAGGGCTTCAACACGAACACTCGGGTACGTGATAGCAGGGCTGAGTTCACTTCAAACGATGGATTCTCCGTCGTCGCTCCAATTAAAGTGACCGTGCCGCTCTCCACATGGGGCAGGAAGGCATCTTGCTGAGCCTTGTTAAATCTATGCACCTCATCTAAAAACACTACGGTCTGCAGCTCGGGCTGGGATTCCGCCCTCGCAATGGCACTTCTAACATCTTTCACTCCCGCTAGAACTGCAGACATTGAAATCCAGTTTGCCTTGGCACTATGTGACAAGAGGCGAGCCAATGTCGTCTTGCCAGTACCGGGCGGACCCCACAGGATCATGGAGTGAACGTTGCCAGATTCGAACAGCGTTCTCAAAGGTTTTCCTGGACCCAATAGGTGTTGCTGGCCTATGAATTCGGTAAGGGTCCGCGGTCTCGCTCGCGAAGCAAGCGGTTGTGCCGTCTCCATTGGATCAATTGCCGTTATGCGTAGGCTTCTCGCTCTCTCCGTACGTAATGATCTCTGTATCCGGCGGAACTTCAATCTCGAAAATCGTGGAATCTAAGTCTTGGTTGACGCGTATGTTGGATAACTTGAACTCGCTAACGGTGTTGAAGTGATCCTCTACCTGCACAAGGGTGACTTCGTCGCCGTCGAATTGAATCACTAGCTCCTTGAAGGGAACGTTAGCATCGTGCGGAACTAGAGAGAATCTTGCGTCGCTGTGCGAAATCTCGAACTGTTCGAGTATGTCTTCGTTGGGAGAGATCAACAGATTTGCAATTGAAAGTTCGTTTGAGACATCCATTCTTGAGTGGGTAAGCTGCTCCAAGTCTGCGTCGTACACGCTCATTCGGTCGCCCTCTATCAGCACCTCTTGCTCAAACGGCTTTGAAACTACCCAAAGAAACTTTCCAGGACGTTGAAACGCAATGCGACCTTCTTGGTTCACTTCTTGGTCCCCGTTCTCGGAACGAATATGCTGAACGAATTCGGCCTGCAGCGACTGCACCGCATTCAATCTCTCAAACAGTTGATCCTGCGACTGCTCCTGAGCCAGCAAGGACTGACTGGCAACTAACAAACAGGCGAGAGCAACTGCGGAATTTCTGACGCTATTGAGATTGTTTGGCCAAGACCTCGCGATTGCCCATGTCGTTGGGAGCGGAGACGATTCCTTCGCTTTCCATGGCCTCAACGATCCGCGCTGCCCTGTTGTAGCCAATTCGAAATTTCCGTTGAATCGACGAAATCGATGCTTTCCTTGTCTGCAAGACAAAGTCAACCGCTTCGTCATAGTTCTCGTCCTTTTCGTCGTCACTACCAATGTAGACCAAACTATCCGACATTTGTGCGGCTTCATCGCTAGTAACCTCGTCCACATAATTAGGTTCCGCTTGAGAACGCCAGTACTCTGCCACACGTATCACTTCGGTATCGGACACAAAAGCGCCGTGCACCCTCACGGGAACCCCACTGCCAGGTGGCAGGTAAAGCATATCCCCATGACCGAGGAGCTGTTCTGCGCCACCTTGATCCAGAATCGTACGCGAATCGATTTTGCTTGAAACTTGAAAGCTAATGCGGCAAGGAATGTTCGCTTTGATTAGTCCTGTAATGACATCCACCGATGGACGTTGCGTAGCAAGAATTAAGTGAATTCCGGCTGCCCGGGCTTTTTGTGCTATGCGCGCTATCAGCTGCTCAACCTTCTTGCCGACGATCATCATCATGTCGGCGAATTCGTCGACAATCACAACAATGGAGGGCAACTTGGTCAATGGTTCAGCATCCAGTCGTCCCTCCCTTGCAGCTAGAGGGTCGAGTACGGTTTCACCGTCGCGTTCCGCGAATTCGATCAGAGCGTTGTAGCCAGCCAGGTTTCGGACACTAAGTGCTGCCATCAATTGGTAGCGTCTTTCCATTTCTGCAATGCACCAGCCCAATGCTCGAGATGCTTCTTGCATATCAGTCACAACAGGAGTCAAAAGATGCGGAATGTCTTCATAGATTGAAAGTTCCAACATTTTTGGATCAATGAGAATAAGGCGTACCTGCTCTGGTCTAGTGTGCAAGAGCAGACTAATCAAAATGGCGTTAATGCAGACCGACTTGCCGGACCCCGTAGTGCCGGCGACGAGGAGATGCGGCATTCTCTCGATATTGGCAAACACGGGCACGCCGGCCACATCCTTGCCAAGCACAATGCTCAAAGGCGAGTCGATGCCTCCGCTCCTCTTAGTACCACGAAGGACTTCCTGCAATCCTACGAGTGAACGATCTTCGTTGGGAATTTCTATCCCCACCACCGACTTTCCTGGAATTACCTCCACGATGCGAACGCTCATAACAGCGAGCGCTCGTGCCAAGTCCTTGGCAAGTGATGCAATCTTGCTGACTTTCAAACCAGGTGCTGGCTGAATTTCAAACCTTGTGACCACAGGGCCGGTCAGTACGGAAACAACCTCTGCGTCCACTCC
Source organism: uncultured Pseudomonadales bacterium (assembly GCA_964572845.1). Classification (GTDB taxonomy): domain Bacteria; phylum Pseudomonadota; class Gammaproteobacteria; order Pseudomonadales; family Azotimanducaceae; genus Bin55. The sequence continues at coordinate 54,622 of CAZNFX010000001.1, forward strand.
AAAGTCTGCGAGCTTCTTTGCCAATTGGTCCGCAACGCGATTGATGGACTCCTGGGATGCTGCAGTAACAGCGCTTGTGCGCGAGGATTCCAATAGTGCCAAATCTGGCAGTCCGGAATTCGCTCCAAGACGCTGCTTCGAAGCGCTATTTGCGGAAGGCTTTCTTGACGGCACCGTTGCCTTTGACGTTGTGTTCAGCTTCGGTTCTTGCCGCTTTCTAGGCGAACCCGAGGATGTTGCGCGTTTTCTAGTTGCTGTGCCAGACTCTCTCTTTCGGACCGTTGTCACCCCTGGGCGTGCTATTGATCTCTCGATCTTTCCGTGTTGTCTGTTCCGTACAAACCGGAAAAACGCAATGCCAGCGTTCTTGGTGTTGGACACGGCAATTACGAGAAAACCGCCCACCGTTTCCATCACGTTCAACCACGGCAGTCGAACCATCGCATGTATGCCGACCAGCAAGCCCACAGTCGACACTATTGCCGCAATTTTTGCATTCAGCAAAGGAAAAGTTCCTATCGCAATCCACGAGCCAACAGTTCCCGATACCTTCCCTACCTCTTCTAATGGACCTCCTACCCAAGCTGCATAGAGCAAACATAGCGAAAAAACAACAAGAAGAAACCCACCTACGGACATCAAGCCCACCCACCAACGAGACTCTCGGGGATGCGCAACGATGCTCAACACTTTTACGAACAGCAATATTGGGATTGCGTAGGAAACCTGCCCAAAAGCAGCCACTAGTATGTTGGAGCAGAACAAACCTACCGGACCAAAAATGTTCCGTATAGCTTCGTTGTTAGACGCCTGGCCCCAGTCTGGATTAAGCGGAGAGTAGGCGACTAGAACCAGAAAAACCAAGGTCGCTACCAATCCGAGAAGGACTGGATTGCGAACTCGAGGAGAAAACGCGATCGAATCTAGCTTCATGCTGTACATCATTCGTCCTTGTCCATGGACAAATCTATAGCTATGGTATCAAACGGATTGGTGTTCAGTACACCGATTGGCGCAGATCAACGCTTCTTCTAGAGTCGCGTGAATCGCGAGTCCATCAAGCAAATCTATGGCCAAGTCCACCTGAAACTAGCTTCGTTATATCAGAATACCGATTAGCTTTCAACGTGCCTTGGACGCGCGCTCCGCTGTCGTGCTACCATCGGTCAAGCTCTCATATCTTTGACACTACAGGTGTTCGCATGAACTTGCATCCTGCAACCAAGTCTTTCGTGGTCTCCGTTTTCTGCGGGATCGCTATCGTGCTGCAAGCCCAATCTCAAGAAGAAGATTCCAAAGCACAGGCCGATCCACAGATGCTGAGCGTCATCGAAGGTGAAGGAAGCGATCCCACCGGGCAGCTCCTTGAGTACCACGAGGACGCCAAAGGCTATCTGTCGATTCCAGAGGGAGACGGTCCGTTCGGATCAATCATCCTTATTCACGAATGGAATGGTCTTGTCACCCGTGTAAAACAGGTCGCCGATGCATTGGCTCAGGAAGGCTACATCGCGCTAGCTGCCGATCTCTATTCGGGTCGTACGGGTAGCAACGCACAAGAAAACATGGCTCTGGTTCGTGAAACGCAGGGAGAACCCGAAAAACTGATTGCGAATCTCAATGCAGCGGTGCAGTATCTGAAAGATCGATCTGATTCCAATGGACAAGTGGCAACGATCGGATGGTGCTTCGGTGGAGGGGTGGCCCTGACGTTTGCGCTCGGTGGAGAACATCACGACGGAACTGCAATCTTCTATGGGCGATTGTTGTACGATCCGGAGCAACTTAGCAACATGCACCATGAGTTTCACGGAACGTTTGCCGGCCAGGATCGTGGACCCACTGTGGAGCAAGTACAGGAGTTCGCAAAAGCGCTTCGAGACGCAGGCATACCCAACGACATTCACATCTATGATCCAGTACAACACGGGTTCTGGCTATATGTTGAACGTGACCTAGAAACTAACAAAGAGCCCGCTAAACACGCATGGGGTCGCTTGAAGGACTTTTTCAAGCGCGTATTGAACGGAAACAGCGAAGACGCTTAGCAACGCAATTCGGGCCTGCCCGAATGGTCGAGCAAGCCCGAATCTAGGGGGAAAGGGCAGGATCCTACGGTGGCAAATCCGCCGCCGTGGGCAAGCACTGCCACAGGTTGCCTAGGTTCCGATTATTCCTCCGTTTTTTCGTCGGATGACTATCGTTGCTTCTCTGGGAATTGGTGCGCTTCCCATTCTGGGGAAATCACTGCGATCAATGCTTCCATTTCCGGGATGTTGAATGTTTACGAACATGGTTCGGCGATCTGGGGTCATGGCAATGCCAGTAACTTCGTCGCCAGCTACTCCGGCGAACAAGCGTTTGACATCTCGTGTTACAGTGTCTGCGACGAGTAGCTGGTTGTTCATTCCATCCTTCTGTCCGCCATCCGTTGCAATGAATAGGCGTCCTTCTGGATCAATCCAGATTGCATCTGGATCGCTGTAGGAGGCTTCAGTACCGTGAGTGCTTGACGCCAATTGGAATATATCCCACTTGAACCACATACCTGTGTGCGCGTGAGAGTCGCGCCATCGAATGATGTGGCCATCTGGATTTGGCACTTGTGGATTGGCAGGGTGCTGAACCTGGCGTCGACTATTGTTTGTGCAGGCACAGTAAACCATGCCATCCGGCGCGACCGATATCCACTCTGGTCGATCCATGGGGGTTGCTCCCACAATGTCTGCGGCCAACCGAGTGTTGACAAGGAGTTCGCCCATGTCGCGAAAACGGTTGCGTAGATCTCTGTTGTTGAGAGAAAGTTCAATCCAATTGCCGGTGTAGTCGCTGTTGAACTTGGCCACATAGAGTGTGCCGTGGTCCAAGGGTGACTTTCCTTCATGAATTAGGCCGATGTAGTCATCAGAGCTGACGAACTTGTAAATGTAGTCGAATCGTTGATCATCTCCCATGTAGGCGACTACGCGACGGTTTTGACCTGCAACCAAGGCAACGCTCTCGTGTTTGAAGCGGCCCAACGCAGTTCGCTTGATCGGAGTTTGAGATGCATCATATGGGTCGATTTCTACCACCCATCCAAATCGATTCTCCTCGTTTTGGAAACCTGGATTGGATAGATCGAATCGTTTGTCGTATAGATGCCAACCGTAGCGAAACCCATTCTCGCTAAAGCCATAGCGACGTTGCGACTCTGTTGACATCCAAGGTTCTATTTCGTGTGTCGCGCCAAAATAGCCATTGAAGTTCTCTTCGCATGTCAAGTATGTACCCCAAGGGGTATAGCCAGACCCGCAATTGTTGACCGTACCTAACGCGGCGTTGCCGTTACTCGTCGTAAGAAGTCGGTGCCCGGCGGCAGGTCCTCCGAATGCCATGGGAGTGTTTACATGTATGCGTCGAGCATTGGGTGTGGCGAACGTTCGCCATTCGGTACCGGTTCGCTCGATGCCAACAATGGATACCCCATGTGCGTGTTGCGATACGCGCACGTCCTCCAGACTCTCGGGCTGGTTCTTTCCAATGACTGCTGGATTCCTGCCAAATTCATGATTGATTGCAAGAAATCCACGCCGATTCTCGTTCTCTGGATTGTCACGGTCTGGAAAAAACCACATGCCGTCGTGACCTGTACCAATCTGCAATGCTTGATTTGCTGAAGTGAATGGATATTCGAATGCTGGTCCTCCTGGTTCGATTGGATCGCCCCAAGGCAAAATGATGTCGAATTCGTAGTCTCCTGAAATCGAGGGCCAAGGTCCCGTGGCATCGCTACGAGCCAGGGGCTTGAAGTCTGTCAAACCCGGACGCATTGGCAAGATTGGTGTTGACTGTCCGTTCAGCGTCGTTTGGGAACCCATGAAGGCAACAGCAGCTGTGGCCAAGCTTCCCTTTACGACGCTACGTCGAGAGGCTGCGGCTCGTACTACTTCGCCAAAAGGTGTATTGGAAGTGGGGTTTGTCGAGTGGTTTTCAGTCTCGTCATATTCCGTGCCCATCTGTAATCTCCGATCAACCAGAAATTGGCATATTCAAGCCTGAGCACATGTCATGGAATTGAACTTTCGATGAATGTTGTACTGGCGATTGGTTGACGAAAAATGAAGGTTTTATCGCATCGGTATGACACCTCCCCCGTTGCAGTTGACCGAGACAGTCACCCGCGAGTTTGGGCTGAAGGAAGCCCTGAGTCGCAATGCAACGAATTACGGCAATTACATGCACGTCCCGATGGCTCAGTCAACAACTAATTCAAACCGAGCAAGTAGAGATTTGGTTCTCGTTAGGCAATCTTACAATTGGAAACCGAACGCCCCTCAGCGAGATGGGTGCCTAAAATACGATGCCCTTGTCAATGTGCGAGAAACGCTAGACCATGCAACACCACAGGCTGATCGTTCTCGGTTCCGGCCCAGCCGGATACACAGCTGCACTCTATGCTGCTCGGGCAAACCTGGATCCTGTGATTGTTACAGGAATAGAAGTCGGTGGGCAGCTTACCACTACAACCGATGTTGATAACTGGCCTGGCGACTCGACGGGCTTGCAAGGCCCCGATCTAATGATCAGAATGCAAGAGCATGTGACTAAGTATGGAGTGAAACTCATCAACGATGAAGTCCACTCTGCCGATTTCAAAAACGGGGTCAAGAATCTGCATGGTGACGTTGACAATTATTCTTGCGACGCCTTGATTATTGCGACGGGTGCGTCCGCAAAGTATCTCGGCCTAGAGAGTGAAGAGAAATACAAAGGTCGAGGTGTGAGCGCATGTGCAACGTGCGATGGATTTTTCTTTCGCAACCAAGATGTCGCAGTAATTGGTGGAGGAAATACTGCCGTGGAGGAAGCGCTCTACTTGGCGAACATCACATCCCACGTAAACGTCGTGCATAGACGTGACGCATTGCGCGCAGAGAAGATTCTGCAAGACCGACTCTTTGAACGTGTCGACGAGGGTAAGGTTACTATTTGGTGGAACAATACTCTGCACCAAGTCTTGGGGGATGAGAACGGAGTTACCGGCGTCGAGATTGAGAGCAAACTCGACTCGTCACGCACAAAGCTAGATTTGTCGGGAGTGTTCATAGCCATTGGTCACACGCCAAACACCGGCGTTTTCAATGGCCTTCTTGATATGCACGACGGCTATATCGTTACAACAAGCGGGTTGGATGGGAACGCTACAGCTACAAGCGAGCCGGGTGTCTTCGCGGCCGGAGACGTCGCAGACCATGTGTATCGACAAGCAGTCACTTCAGCTGGATTTGGATGCATGGCTGCATTGGATGCCGAAAAGTATCTAGATCAGCTTGCGAAATAGATCGAAATGTGCGGCAGATAAGGCTTCCACAGTTCATTTACGCCGACGAACCCTTTGCTAATCCACGGGATGGTCCAACGCTTGGGCCTGTCGCAGTCGGGGGAGACCTCTCCCCAAAACGTCTTCTTCAAGCATACGCCAATGGCATCTTTCCTTGGTTCAATGACGACAAGGACCCTGTCCTGTGGTGGTCCCCAGATCCAAGGTGCATACTCCTAACAGATTCCTTCCACGCATCGCGCAGCTTGGTCAAGTGGTGCAGAAGACACCGCTGGTTAGCGACAGTGGACACTTCGTTCGACGAGATAGTAGATCAATGTTCCCGTCCCCGGGTCCAACAGGAGTCAAGTTGGATAACGAACAAAATGAAGGCTGCGTATGCGGAACTCCACCATTTGGGGTATGCCCATTCGTTGGAGGTATGGTCGGGCAATCAAATTGTCGGAGGCATCTACGGAGTGTCGTTAGGAGCCCATTTCTATGGAGAGTCAATGTTTTCAGCTAAGACCAATGGCTCAAAGGTAGCGTTGCTCGCGTTGTGCAGACTACTGAATTCGTGGGGTTTCAGATTTGTGGACTGCCAATTGCCAACTCCACACCTAGAGAGCCTTGGGGCAACACGGGTCGATCGCGCTTCATTCCTTCACGATGTGATTGCCAATCGCAAGATCGAAACTATTAGAGGTCCCTGGCGCGTTCGTCCGTTCATACCTCAGGTAGCGAGTTAATCATCAACTGGAAGTCTAGCTTGAAGGTTCAACTCTGCCAGAACCACACTCAAGGACAAGGCAAGCCAACGAAGAAATCTAACCTCGCACAGAAATTCTGGCGTGACTTGAAACAGGGGTATTTTGTACAATCCCGCATTCTGCACATTGGTGAACCCAATGTGCACGATCATCGGGGAACGAATGGCAAAAGAAGAACAGATTGAGATGGAGGGTGTCGTAATCGATACCTTGCCAAGCACTACGTTTAGAGTAAAACTTGACAACGACCACATTATCATTGCGCACATCTCTGGCAAGATGCGCAAGAACTACATACGCATCTATACGGGTGATCGCGTTAAGGTTGAACTGACGCCCTATGACCTCACGAAGGGACGCATCGTCTATCGCGAACGTTAGTCTACGGCTTCTTCCACCGATGTGGAGCTAACGGACTCAGACTTAATTTCGTCTCGCGATTTGACACTTATCGTCAGGCCATCCTCGTCACAAGACAATTCAACAAGCCCACCTCCGTCCGCGAGTTGACCAAACAGTATTTTCTCGGCCAATGGACGCTTGATCTTCTCCTGAATCAATCTCTGCATGGGTCGTGCGCCCATCTTCTCGTCGTAGCCTTCTATTGCTAACCAATGGCGAGCGCTGGAGTCGACCTGCAATTCCACTTTCTTTTCGTCCAGCTGAGCCTGCAGTTCGGTCAGGAATTTATCAACTACGGTCTTGATCACATCCATGGACAGTGAACTGAATTGAATGATCGCATCCAAGCGGTTGCGAAACTCTGGCATGAACATCTTCTTTAGCATTTCCATGGCGTCCGTTGAATGGTCCTGCTCGTCGAATCCGATTGAAGAACGTGCGGCTTCCTGAGCTCCTGCATTTGTAGTCATTACAAGAACAACATTGCGGAAGTCAGCCTTACGCCCATTGTTGTCAGTCAATGTACCGTGGTCCATGACCTGCAACAGCAAATTGAAAACTTCGGGATGCGCCTTCTCCACTTCATCCAGCAATACAACGCTATGGGGATGTTTCGTGACTGCATCCGTCAGCTGACCCCCCTGGTCAAACCCTATGTATCCTGGCGGCGCGCCAATCAATCTCGAAACGGTATGCCGTTCCATGTATTCCGACATGTCGAACCTAAGCAATTCCACGCCCATAATCAGAGCGAGTTGTCGGCATACTTCCGTCTTACCGACTCCGGTCGGTCCAGCGAACAAGAAGGATCCAATTGGCTTCTGTTCCGACTGCAATCCAGCGCGAGACAATCGGATGGACGAGGCCAACATGTCGATCGCCTCGTCTTGACCAAATACGGTCATCTTGAGCTTGACGTCCAAGTCGCGCAACGCTTCCTTGTCGGATACGGTAACTTGGGCTGAAGGAATACGCGCTATTCTGGCTACCACATGTTCCACATCAGGTGCTCCAATGGTCTTCTTGCGACGCTTACCTGACACTAGCTGTTGCGCGGCACCGGCCTCATCAATTACATCAATCGCCTTGTCAGGAAGGAATCTATCAGTGATGTAGCGATTCGACAATTCGGCGGCTGCACGTAAGGCTCTATCGGTAAAGCGAAGCTGATAGTGGTCTTCGTACCTGAGCTTGAGACCCTTCAGGATCTTGTAGGTATCTTCTACCGATGGCTCTGTAATATCGATTTTTTGGAATCTCCGCGACAACGCTCTATCTTTGTCGAACACACCACGGTACTCCGCATAGGTGGTTGAACCCATGCACCGAATTTCTCCTGAAGCCAACAATGGCTTCAGCATATTGGAGGCATCCATCACACCGCCAGAGGCAGCACCCGCACCAATGATCATGTGTATTTCATCGATGAAAAGGATAGTTCCCTCTTTGGATTTCAACTCCTTTAACAGCAGCTTGAAGCGTTTTTCAAAATCGCCCCGATACTTTGTGCCGGCCAGTAGCGACCCCAAGTCAAGTGCAAAGACGCTGCACTCTTTCATTACATCAGGAACATCTTGATCGACGATTCTCTTGGCTAATCCCTCGGCAATGGCCGTCTTTCCTACGCCAGACTCGCCGACAAGCAGCGGATTGTTCTTGCGACGTCGACAGAGAATCTGCAACACCCTATGCAATTCCTCGTCTCTACCTACTAGTGGATCAATCAGACCGGCTTTAGCAGATTCGTTGAGGTTAGTGGCAAACGCCTCGAGCGCGGATGGCTGCTTTTGCTTTTCGCCGCTCTTTTCAGTCGTCTCGGAGGACGGTTCTTCCTCTTCACCTTCCTTGGCGATCTTCGATACACCATGTGCAACGAAATTCACTACGTCGATCCGCTTGATGTTCTGCTTGCTGAGGAAAAAGAGAGCTTGTGACTCAGACTCATTGAAAATGGCGATCAATACGTCCTTTGCACTGACTTTTTTGGGGTGCTGAGTTGATTGCACGTGGAATACAGCCCGTTGGACAACTCGCTGAAATCCCGTGGACTGGTCTACGTTGTTGTTCTTCTGTTTGCCAGGTGGGATTACCGGCATGAACTTTCTGAGGTACGACTCCAAGTCCTGTCGCAACAGGTCGATATCAGCCGCAACGTTCTCCAATACCTCACGGGACTCTTCGTTGTCGAGCAAAGCTAGAAGCAGGTGTTCGACGGTAACGAACTCATGGCGGTTCGACCTCGCATGGTTCATCGCCTTCTCAACTGTGTATATGAGATCCTGAGTAAACATCGCTTTAATCCGTCATTTCAATAGTCGATAGTAATGGATAGTTCTGGCTCTGCGAATAACTGTTGACCTGGTCGCACTTGGTCTCAGCTATGTCTCGCGGGTATATCCCTACTACTGATTGTCCCGTAGTGTGAATCGTCATCATGATTCGATAGGCCTTGTCAAACTCCATAGAGAAGAATTCCATGAGCACGTGCACGACGAACTCCATCGGTGTGTAGTCGTCATTGAACATGACGACTTTGTACATCGGAGGAGGCTTAGTCTTTGCGACAGAGCGCTCGAGAACAACCACGTCATCGGCGTCATGGCTCACGTCATCGATAGGATCGTCGTCGATCAATTCGAGTTTTTCTCCTCTAACCTCATGTTAGGCGATTGAGTCATTGTCATAAATTTAACAGATTTTGCTTAGGGTTCTTAAACGTGCAGCACGAGGATATCCCCACAAGCTAGTCTGTGCACAACCGTTTGCCAGTAGGAGTGTTTACGAACCTGCTGCAATTGGGTGAAGAAGAGCACTTGTTATTCGTGCTCCTTGAAGATCGCGATCAGTAAGTCCTTGACGCCGACAGTCTTTTGGTGTTGGCTGGAAAATCGAAGGTGAAACGTGAATGAATTGACCCGAATTCTCCAGGTCTCAACACCGATGCCGTGCAGCTAATGGTTGGATATGTGCAACCACCCTGTCGCGGTAGTGTCCAGCCTAACCTAACAATGTGGTTTGGTACCTGTTAAAGGGAAGTGCTTTTTCGTCGAGAAATCACATTGCGGCCACAATGGCCTCACCAAATTCCGAGCACTTGAGAAGAGTCGCGCCATCCATGAGGCGTTCGAAATCATACGTTACAGTCTTGTTGCCAATCGCACCCTCCATTCCTCGTATGATTGCGTCAGCTGCTTCCTTCCAACCTATATAGCGCAACATCATTTCGGCCGACAGGATAAGCGAACCTGGGTTGACTTTGTCCTGCCCAGCGTACTTGGGCGCAGTACCGTGGGTGGCTTCAAATACAGCAACTTCATCGCCGATATTTGCGCCAGGGGCAATTCCAATGCCGCCTACCTGAGCTGCGAGAGCATCTGATAGGTAGTCGCCGTTGAGGTTCATCGTTGCAATGACGTCGTACTCATCGGGACGGGTTAGTATCTGCTGAAGCATTGCGTCAGCAATCACATCCTTGATAACAATCTGCTTGCCTGTTTCGGGGTTCTCTAGTTCATGCCAGGGTCCGCCATTCAATGGGGTGGCTCCAAATTCTCGGGCTGAAAGAGAGTAGCCCCAGTCCTTGAATGCACCTTCCGTGAACTTCATGATGTTGCCCTTGTGGACGAAGGTAACAGAATCCCGATCTTCAGCAATTGCATACTGCAGTGCTCGACGAATCAAACGCTCGGTTCCTTCCACTGAAACAGGCTTGATTCCTATTCCGCAATGCTGGGGAAATCGGATCTTGCGGACATCCATGTCGTCACGCAAGAACTTAAGAATCTTTTGAGCTCCGTCACTGTCCGCCTCCCATTCCACTCCCGCATAGATGTCCTCGGTGTTCTCCCTGAAAATCACCATATTGGTCTTTTCAGGAGCTACAACTGGACTTGGAACACCTTGAAACCAACGAATCGGTCGTTGGCACACGTAGAGGTCCAGTTCCTGACGAAGTGCCACATTCAGCGAGCGTATTCCGCCTCCCACAGGAGTTGTCATAGGACCCTTGATGCCGATTTTGAACTCCTGCAGGACGTCGAGTGTCTCGCGCGGAAGCCACTGATCTTCACCATACACCCGAAGCGACTTTTCGCCGGCATAGATTTCCATCCAAGCAATTTGACGCTCTGAACCATAGGAATGACTAACTGCGGCATCGACTACTCGTCGCATGACCGGGGTTATGTCTACGCCTATTCCATCGCCCTCAATGTAGGGAATGACTGGATTTTGGGGAACGTTGGCAGATCCATCTGCGGCAAGGGTAATCTTCTCACCGTTTTGGGGAATCTCAATGTGCTGGTAATTCAAAGCGGCGGGCTACCCTAAAAAAGTGCGGATTATAGCGACCAGCAATGAAGGGATGTCTGTCGCAAGTCCCTATTTTGGCTAAATTTCCTTCCACCGCCGGTTGCGCACTTCGTCGTTGGATGTCGACTCAATCCACTCGACAGATGACCGGCGAATCTCCTTTTTCCAGAACATCGCTTCGGTCTTCAAGAAATCCATAATGCACTCGCAGGCTGCAAACGCATCTGGCCTATGGGCGGAGCCAACCAGCACAAGGACAATTTGCTCGCTTGCTTTCAATTCGCCGATTCGATGAATGACTGTAACGTCGAGAAGAGACCAGCGATCTTTCGCTTCCAGCACGATTTTCTCGATGCTTTTCTCAGTCATACCCGGATAGTGTTCTAGGTATAGGCCCAATACGTCGTCGTCGCGACTCGCATCGCGGACAAGACCTGCAAATGCCACAATAGCTCCCCCATCACCTGACATTCGATCCCTGCACTTGCGCCACTCTTGCTCAATGCAGAAATCCTCCTGCTGCACCCGAATATCCATGGTGTGCTAGCCTCCTGTAATCGGGGGAAAGAATGCAACTTCGTCGCCGTCGCGGAGTTCAACGGACTCTTCCAGAATCTCCAGATTGACGGCCATGCGCACGCCTTCTTGAGTCAAGACAGGATCGATCGGTCGGTTAAGAGCAACCGACAACGCAGCAACCAAGCAGTCGGTAGTGCTACCTGTGGGAAGGCAAAGTGTCAGCATCTCAGAATTGAGTTCCTCGCGCAATGACGCAAAGAATAGGATTTTGATTTCCATGCCTTAGCTTGGCTCCGCTTGCCAGCTTCCGGACTTTCCACCAGTCTTGGACATCAATCGAACCTTCCCAATTTGAATGCCTTTCTCCACACCTTTGCACATGTCATAGATTGTTAGTCCTGCAACGGACACCGCTGTCAATGCCTCCATCTCTACTCCGGTCCGATCCGTTACCTTGCAAGTTGCCTGAATCCTCAGTGTTTTGGGTGTGATCCTTTCGAACAAGATATCGACTGAAGACAGTGGAAGCGGGTGGCATAGAGGGATAAGATCGCTGGTTTTCTTGGCCGCCTGTATGCCAGCAATTCGAGCCACCGACAGCACATCACCCTTAGGCACGTTGCCCTGAAAGACTAAATCCAGCGTGCTCTGCGCCATTTCAACAACCGCCTCGGCAACTGCTTCGCGGTTCGTTGCTTTCTTGTTAGCAATGTCGACCATGCGGGCATCGCCCGACTTAGATAGGTGAGTGAGCTTAGCCATCGTCCTCGATGCTACCTTCGTGTCTGAAGCCTCGGGTGTAGTACGAGAATACAATAACAACAATTCATGCCGAACGGGCAGTCGTGAGCACGGGAACATGGCCTCTGTTGTAGTTGGACTGTCTGGCGGAGTGGATTCGGCTGTTGCTGCCCTGTTACTTCAACAAGAGGGACATCAAGTGTCGGGCTTGTTCATGAAGAACTGGGATGAAGACGATGGTACTGACTATTGCACAGCCACAGAAGACTTTGCCGATGCCCAGAGAATCGCGGACCGGCTCGGCATCGAGCTCGATTCGATCAACTTTGCGGCCGAATATTGGGAGCGCGTCTTTGCCGAGTTTCTGCGCGAATACGAGGCTGGAAACACTCCCAATCCCGATGTTCTATGCAATAGAGAAATAAAGTTTGGACTGTTCCTGGACTACGTGGAACAGCTTGGCAGCGACACCATAGCTACCGGACACTACGCTCGAGGGGTAGGTAGAGACAAAACTTTTGCACTATTTCGCGCGGCGGACTTATCGAAAGATCAGACTTACTTCCTCAGTGGAGTACCACGAGAACGACTTGGACGTTGTTTGTTTCCTTTGGCTAGCCACACGAAGGTACGAATTCGTCAAATCGCGAAGTGCAATGGACTGCATGTTTCAGAAAAGAAAGACAGCACCGGCATTTGCTTTATTGGAGAAAGACGATTCGATGAGCTGCTTGAGAGATACATTCGACACAAGCCGGGCGAAATCGTAGACACGCGAGGCCGAATATTGGGTGAGCACATAGGACTTGCGTACTATACGTTTGGCCAGAGGAGAGGATTGGCAATCGGCGGCAAGCAGGACGCACTCGAATCTCCATGGTATGTAATGGAAAAGCTTGAGGACTCAAATCGACTCGTTGTGACCCAAGATCACAGTGAACTGCTGAACGACGAGCTTGAGGCTACTGATGCAAACTGGCTCATAGATGAACCTGCTCAGTATGCAACGTGCCAGGCCATGATTCGATACAGGCAACCACCTGCGCCCTGCGAGTTCAAGCTGGCGAACGGACTGGTTCGTGTCAAATTCGAAAAACCCCAACGAGCAGCAACACCTGGTCAATTTGTTGTGTTCTATCACGGCGACCAATGTCTAGGAGGTGCGCGTATAAGTCGCGTGCTCAGATAGATGGTTTCTACGACGAATCTTCCCTACGATCCCCTGACTGCGGTAGGGCCTCTTGACGGCCGCTACCGAAAGCAAGCACAGGAGTTGGCTTATTTCACTAGCGAGTATGCACTCATAAAGTACCGGTTGACCGTCGAGGTCGAGTGGTATCTCTTCCTCAACCAAAGCAATCAGATTCCAAACTTTCCCGCTCTCGGCGGTGATCAATTAGACCAATGCCGCGACATTTGGCGCGGCTTCGACTTGGAAAGCGCCCGCAAGGTTCGTGACATTGAATCCAAAACCAATCACGATGTAAAAGCCGTGGAGTATTACTTTCGCCAGAGATTGGACGATATCGGTCTCGGATCGACTTCCGAATTGGTGCATTTTGGATGTACTTCGGAGGACATCAATAATCTAGCCTACGGGCTCATGATTCGAGACCTACGTGAGTCCGTCCTCTTGCCTGCTTTGGGCAATTTAGTTGACGAAATAGTGAATCTAGCGACGCCGCTTGTGGGGGTTCCAATGCTTGCACGGACTCACGGACAGGCTGCTTCCCCCACAACAGTGGGCAAAGAACTTGCCGTTTTCGCGGCAAGACTGAACGAGTGGGGCAACAAGCTCAAGGATGAGGTCGTGTATGGCAAGATGAATGGGGCAGTGGGCAACTACAACGCCCACATTGCTGCCTGCCCCAATGTCGATTGGCTCACCATGGGCCGAACATTTGTTCAATTGCTAGGTCTCGAACCTCAAGATTGCACGACACAAATTGAACCGCACGACTACATTGCAAGAGTGCTCAACCTGACCAAAGGGTGCAATGTTGTACTGCTTGATTTTGTCCGCGACATTTGGGCTTATATTTCGCTCGGCTACTTTCGACAAAAACCGGTTGCCGAGGAGGTTGGAAGTTCAACCATGCCACATAAGGTCAATCCAATCGACTTCGAAAATGCCGAGGGTAATCTTGGCGTCGCCAATGCACTGCTGACCCATCTTGCGGAGAAGCTTCCCATCTCAAGATGGCAACGAGACCTATCGGATTCCACAGCACTGAGGAATCTGGGGGTCGCGTTCGGTCACTCCGTCCACGCCTACCAAAGCTCTATTCGCGGACTAAGAAAGCTGGAACTGAACAATCCAAGAGTAAGTGAGGACTTGTCAAATGCCTGGGAAGTCCTAACTGAGGCAATCCAATCTGTCATGCGGATCGAAGGAGTTCGAGATGCATACGACAGCGTCAAGATGCTCACACGAGGTGTGCAGCTCAACCGGGAACGTTACCTTGAACTGCTGGAAAAGCTCAACCTGACCTCTGCAGCAAAGATCCAGTTGAGCCGACTGACTCCCGAGAATTACGTAGGGCTTGCAGAGGAAATTGCCTTGAACGCGCTAGACAAGATCAAGGCATCACGCCAGTAGGCAACCTCTCAACATTTGCAGTGCACATTCGCGAAGTAGCTTGGAACAGTTGTGTCAACACACTGATCGCAATACGGACTGAGGTGTTCGTAAACGAACAAGGAGTGCCAAGACACCTTGAGATCGACGGCCTCGATCAGGCCTCCTACCACTTTCTTGCAACAACCTCCGGAGGAAAGCATGTAGGCACCGCCCGTCTATTGCAGACTGGGCAAATTGGGCGAATGGCCGTATTGAAAACCTACCGAGGATCTGGCATTGGTCGCCAGCTTCTCGAATGCGCCGTAGCCAAAGCGCTAGAGCTCAAATTTTCGGAGATCTTCCTGCATGCACAGACGCACGCAATCGACTTCTATGCAAGAAACGGTTTCGAAGCGTATGGAAGGGAATTCGACGATGCCGGAATCCCCCATCGATCAATGCGATATGTTCGGCGTTCGTAATGGACTCAGCGCACGATTAGTGCCGAATCGTGCCGACAAACGCCACCACCGTGCCAATACAATCAGCAACTTTTGAAACAGGAGAAAGCACTTGGCTCTTCACTATGTACCTCGTAAACCACGATCCGAACAAGTCGCGGAACTGCAGCAGGAATGGGAATCGCACTCGCGATGGAAAAACGTAAAGCGCGGATACACCGCAGAGGATGTAGTTCGCCTTCGCGGAACTATTCCACATCGAAGCATGCTGGCTGCTCATGGAGCTGACAAGCTATGGTCTTTGCTTGAAGAAGAGCCATTTATCAATGCGCTTGGTGCACTAACCGGCGGCCAAGCGGTACAGCAGGTCAAAGCTGGCATAAAGGCCATTTACCTGTCGGGTTGGCAGGTGGCGGCAGACAATAACACCTCGGAAACAATGTATCCCGACCAATCTCTGTACGCCGTCAATTCGGTGCCTTCAGTGGTGAACCGTATCAACAATGCGTTCCGACGAGCAGACGAAATTCAATGGGCCAAGGGAATTGACGACGGCACGGACTACTACGCGCCCATAGTCGCTGATGCGGAGGCTGGTTTCGGTGGCATTCTCAACGCCTTCGAATTAATGAAGTCAATGATCGCTGCCGGGGCTGCTGGAGTTCACTTCGAGGACCAACTTGCTTCAGTCAAGAAATGCGGACACATGGGCGGCAAGGTTCTCGTTCCGACTGCCGAAGCGGTTCAGAAACTGATCGCGGCGCGCTTAGCCGCGGATGTCTGTGATGTACCTACGCTACTCATGGCACGCACAGACGCCAACGCAGCGGCCATGGTTACTAGCGATGTGGACGAACATGATCGTCCTTTCTTGACCGGTGAACGAACTTCAGAAGGTTTCTATTGTTCCCGTGCTGGATTGGAACAGGCAATAGCACGCTCACTGGCATATGCGCCCTACGCCGATCTCATCTGGTGCGAAACCGCTGTGCCCTCTTTGGAAGAAGCACGGGATTTCGCTGAGGCCATTCACCGCGTCTACCCTGACCAAATGCTTGCCTACAACTGCTCGCCAAGCTTCAATTGGCGTTCAAATCTCGACGATTCCACCATCGCCAAATTTCAGCGGGAACTGGCAGCCATGGGCTACAAGTTCCAATTCATCACGTTGGCGGGAATTCACAGCATGTGGTACAGCATGTTTCAATTGGCCAAGGACTACGTCGACACGCAAATGACCGCATACGTAGAGCTTCAAGAACAGGAATTTGCTGCAAGCAAACGTGGCTACTCGTTTGTTAGTCATCAGCAAGAAGTGGGAACCGGTTACTTCGACGAGGTGGCCAACGTGATCCAGGCAGGAGAGTCGTCGATCACAGCGCTTACCGGATCGACGGAAGAGGCGCAATTCGAGTAATTCCTTCGCAGGCTATAACGCCATAGAATGCAAAGCACTACAAACTGAAACGTTGGAATACTGAATCCGAGGCCCAACCATGCCCACACCTGCAGAAGTCGTTGTGTTGCCAACCCAGGAAGGTCCATTGCTGATTCGCGAAATCGACTTGCCCGATCCTGGACCGACGCAGGTGGTTGTGCAACAGTTCGCGTCCGGCATATGCCATTCTCAACTACACCAGATGAATTCGCCACGCGCCGCGCCTACGCTCCTGGGGCACGAGTCAACCGGTGTGGTTATCCAGAAGGGTACGGATGTGACTCACGTCGACGAGGGAGACGAGGTTCTCGTTACTTGGGTCCCGAGAGACGCCGCCCATGTATCCACGAGACCAACTGCGGCGTCACTTGAAATCGAGGGACGAACGGCAGTCTCTCAAAATGTCTTTACTTGGGCTACACACACTATTGCCGATCAGCAGTTCGTCGTAAAAACCGATCCGCTCGAAGACAAGCACTCAACCGCCATCATCGGCTGTGCCGTAATGACTGGGTCGGGTGCAGTGATCAACACTGTGGATGTTCAAGCGGGCAACTCCGTTGCAGTTTTCGGTGTCGGCGGAGTCGGACTGTCGGCAATCATCGCGGCACGTATACGAGGCGCAAATCCAATCATTGCCATAGACCTTGAGGAGGAAAAGCTGACCTTTGCAAAACAATTTGGGGCTACCCATGGAATCAACGCCTCAAAAGTTGACCCTGTACGAGCAATCCATGAAATGACCGTGAACGCAAACGAACTGAACATCGCAGGACGTCCCGTCAGCGGCGTGGACTATGCGTTTGACTGCATCGGTCTCAAGACAACCATGGAGCAAATAGTGCCTTCTGTGAGAACCGGACACTTCGGCGCACGCCAAGGTGGAACTGCAGTTCTAGTGGGAGTTCCACACACAACAGTAGAACTTGGAGCCTCAGAAATTCTTGGCACGGAAAAGCAATTTCGCGGATCGATTGGCGGTTCGTGTTCGCCAGACCGTGACTTCCCCGTGTTCTTGGAATGGCATCGCAACGGAGATTTGAACCTTGAAGGCTTGGTCACCAAGACCTATTCACTTCACGAGATTAACGAAGCAACTTCAGCGTTAGCAGATGGACAGATCGCAGGAAGGTCCATTATCAGGTTCTAGAGATCTAGATTGCGAGCAATTCCATGAACTCGCTAACCGAAGTCGTTGCCAATTTATGGGCATCTAGGCAAAGGTCCTCGATTTTCGTTGCATGGGCTGGGGGAAATCGCGTCCTGAGATTTTGCCCAAACTTCTCCACTAGCTTAGGAATTCCCTCCTCCCTGCGGAATTTGTGGCCTATCGGGAATTCCACCTCCTTGTCAATCCGTTCCCCATCCTTGAATACCACTTCTACGCGAGTTGCAATGGAGCGCATATTGGGATCGTGGTATTCCCTACTGTATCGCTCGTCTTCAACGACGACCATGAGCTCCCTCAACTGATCGATGCGCGGATCCGATGCAGCGTCGTCTTCGTAGTCCTCCGCCTTTAAGTCTCCTGTCAGCAGGCCTATCGCAGTCATGTATTGCAGGCAATGATCCCGATCCGCAAAATTGTTGAGCGGACCAGTCTTGCTGATGATTCGAATCGCCGATTCGTGTGTGTGAAGCACCACCCTGTCAATTTCATTCAATCGTCCAGCAACCTTACCGTGAAGGTGGACTGCTGCTTCAACTGCGGTTTGTGCGTGAAATTCAGCAGGAAATGAAATCTTGAACAGGATGTTCTCCATGACGTAGGAGCCGTAGGGACGCTGGAACTTGAACGAGTTGCCACCGAACGAAACGTCGTAGAAACCCCAAGTCGGTGCGGAAAGTGCGCTCGGATAGCCGATCTCTCCTGCCATAACCAGCATCGCAATTCTCACAGCCCTACTAGTAGCATCCCCAGCAGCCCACGATTTCCGTGGACCCGCATTCGGGGCGTGTCTGTAGGTTCGAAGACTCGACCCATCGACAAACGCATGAGAGAGCGCATCAACGACTTGATCCCTCGTTCCGCCCAACATCCGCGTAACTACGGCTGTCGTGGCTACACGCACGAGCAGAACGTGGTCAAGCCCCACTCGATTGAAGCTGTTCTCAAGAGCGAGGCATCCTTGAATCTCGTGGGCCTTTACCATGGCGTGCAACACGTCCGACATCGCCAATGAAGTGTCGCCTTGAGTCTGCTTTTTTCGGCTTATGAAGTCGGCGACTGACAAAATCCCGCCCAGGTTGTCTGAGGGATGGCCCCACTCCGCCGCAAGCCAAGTGTCATTGAAGTCGAGCCAACGAATGGTGCAACCAATATCCCAGGCCGCTTTGACGGGATCGAGCACGAATTGGGTTCCGGGTACCCTCGACCCGTTGGGCACGTAAGTCCCAGGAACAATCGGACCAAGTAGTTTCGCGCACTCAGGAAATCGCAGAGCCAAGAATCCGCACCCCAAAGTGTCAATAAGGCAATAACGCGCCGTCTCAATAGCTTCGACCGAATCCACATGGAAGTCGCAGACATAGTCAGCGATGTCTAGCAAGACCTGATCTGGAGAAGGACGTGCACTCAATTCAACGTTAGTTGCCATGGTCAACCTAGCGGAAACCCGCGGATGTATTAGCGGCGATCAATCGGTACAAAAGCACGAGGTTCCGGACCGATGTAGTCGGCACTTGGGCGAATTATTCGATTGTTCTTGCGCTGCTCCATGACATGCGCCGTCCAGCCGCTAACCCGCGAACAAACGAAGATTGGTGTGAAGAGTTTTGTGGGAATCCCCATGGAATGGTATGCGCTTGCATGAAAGAAATCCGCGTTTGCAAAGAGCTTCTTCGTGTTCCACATGACCTCTTCTATCGCACAGGAAATTGGATAGAGTTTCGAATCTCCGACCATCGACGCAAGCTTTTCAGCCCAGCGCTTGATTATTGTGTTGCGTGGATCGGATTCTCGATATATGGCGTGGCCAAATCCCATGATCAACTCCTTGCGGTCGAGCATGCGCAGAATTTCTTGCTCCGCCTCATCAGGTGTTTCGAAACGTTCAATGAGTTCCATTGCCGCTTCGTTTGCGCCGCCGTGCAGTGGCCCGCGCAGCGAACCAATCGCTGCAGTTACGCAAGAGTGCATGTCGCTTAATGTGGAAGCACATACGCGCGCAGTAAAAGTCGAGGCATTGAATTCGTGCTCTGCATAGAGGATCAGCGAAACGTCCATGACCCTAGCAAAGGTGTCGTTCGGCGTTTCTCCTAACAACGTCTCGAGAAAATGCTCTGCAATGGAATCCGAATCTGTCTCGACATCACTTCGAACGCCCTCGTGACTGAAGCGATACCAATAGTTAATGATTGATGGGCAAATTGCGAGGAGCTGATCTGCCACATCCTGTTGGCTAGTTTGGTCGCGTTCAGGTTCCAAATTTCCAAGAACCGACACACCGGTTCGGAGCACGTCCATTGGATGGGATGATGCAGGAATTCGCTCAAGCGTTGCTGCCAACTCGTTCGGTAGAGAGCGCAGGGATCGCAGACGCCTTTTATAGCTTTGGAGTTGATCCTTGTTGGGCAACTCTCCGTACAAGAGCAGGTGTGCCACTTCCTCAAACGTAGCTCCTTCAGCTAGGTCCGAAATGTCATAGCCTCGGTAGGTTAGACCAGTGCCCGTCTTTCCGACCGTGCAGAGCGCGGTCTCGCCAGCAACCTGCCCTCTTAGGCCGCTGCCGCCCAGTTTCTTGTCAACCATTCCGTTCGTCTCCTTGGAAAAGCGCGTCGAGCTTCTGTTCGTACTTGTGATAGCCCAATACTTCATAGAGTTCGTCGCGCGTCTGCATGCCGTCTACGACGTCACGTTGGGTCCCATCGGCACGAATGGTGCGGAATACTTGCTCGGCGGCACGGGACATCGCACGAAATGCCGAAAGCGGGTAGAGAACCATGCTCACCCCAGCTTCACGCATCTCCTGTAGCTGGTACAAAGGCGTCTGACCGAATTCAGTCAAATTCGCCAGCACGGGAATGTTCACACATTGAACAACATCTCTGTACATACGCGCATCCGTCATCGCTTCGGCGAATATGGCGTCTGCGCCGGCACGCTCGAACTCTTGAACACGACTCAGTACCTCATCTAATCCAGCAACTGCCAGGGCGTCGGTTCGAGCCATCAGCACAAAGTCTTCATCTTCCTTTGCACTCACTGCCGCAGAAATTCGGTCGCACATTTCAGCTACATCCACGATTTCCTTGTTGGGACGGTGGCCACAGCGCTTCTGTGCTACCTGGTCCTCGATATGTACACCAGCAACACCAGCTCGCTCCATTTCGTGGATTGTGCGTTCAATGTTGAAGGCCGAACCCCAACCAGTATCAATGTCTACTAGCAACGGCAGGCTTGTAGCTCTAGTGATTCTTCGTGCATCGGTGAGCACATCCTCCATCGTAGTTATTCCAAGGTCGGGCAATCCGCAGGAAGAGGCAGCAACTCCACCACCAGACAGGTAAATGCACTCAAAGCCTGCTCGTTCCGCCAACAATGCCGCATATGCGTTGATTGTGCCGACAATTTGCAGCGGCTTTTCCTTCTCCAAAGCTAGGCGCAATCGTCGTCCAGGCGTCAGTTGGACGTCGGAGAAACTAGGCATAGGATGCTCCGTGGCAGATGTAGAAGCACGATCCTGACCGCCAGCTAAAAGCTCGAGGACACATTGTCGATGGACCACGTTGTAGTGTCCATATGGCTATATGGGAAATGTGGATGGATTAGTCCCCAGACTCTCCTTACGGCACGAAATTGTACGGAATGACAGATATCACGAAATCCGTCCGGCCAGGCAATATGCGTAAGCTTCGAAATTTACGAAACACGAACTCTGGAGAATTCGCCATGCTATGTTCGGCTTCCTTGGGATGAGTTTCAAAAGTGGGTAAATTGCTAGTCGCCCCGTGGCCTACGAGTGCCACAGAGATGGAGCCATTTCAAAGCGTCTAATAAGACTTGAGCTGTCGGCAAGTTATGCGACAGCGCAGGAATTCTGTATTAAGCGTCCGCTTCCATTGATTGAGAACTTTCGAGTCGAGCAATCTGGTCGCGTAAATGGAGCTTCTTCTTTTTTAGGCGCTGAATCTTCATTTCGTCCTTGTGTCCGGACTTGATCAGTAGATCCACTACTTCGTCCAAGTCTCGATGTTCCATGCGAAGTCGCTCCAGCTGCTGCTGTGCCTCGGATTGTTCCAACAATCGAACCTCCCTAATTCTCTTGTGTTGAGTCAGCTTGTGAATAGTTAATGTATACGAAATTGCGGATTGGATTGCAACTTAGCAACAAATGTTGCGGATTCGCACAGACTGCCGGCGAGCCGCCACTGTAGGTGACACTGACACTAGCGGAATCTTCACGCCAAGTGCGAACCAGACGCGCAACCTGCATCTGTGCGCAGTTACTTCGATATTAGATAATCACGGTATGGAAAAACTACCGGACCGAAAGAATTCAGTTGCTGCATTTCTAGAGGCCACAAAAAAGCATCCCGTTGCAACCCACAAACCCGCTCGTCTGGTGTTTGCAATGGATGCAACGGCAAGCCGGGAGCACACGTGGGACCTCGCGACGCGGCTTCACGGCGAACTTTTCCAAGCAGCGCAGTCCCGTAAATTGTCTGTGCAGCTCGTCTACTATCGAGGATTCAACGAGTTCCATGCTTCAGACTGGAACAACTCTTCTGCAGCACTACTGAACAGCATGCAGCATGTGAGGTGCATTGCCGGAGGCACGCAAATTGTGCGCGTACTCTCCCACATACGCAAAGAAGCCGCAGCGTCCGAGTTGCGGGCGGCGGTTTTCGTAGGCGACGCCTGCGAGGAGAATCCGCATGAACTGCATGAACTTGCTGGACAGTTGGGTTTGTTTCGAGTGCCCGTTTTCGTGCTTCAAGAAGGTTCTGATGCGTTTGCTGGGCATGTCTTCTCCCGAGTCGCACAGCGTTCCGGGGGCGCACACATTCCGTTTCGCCCAGGGTCAGCCCAAGAACTCGCCGAATTGCTTGGTGCGATAGCCGCCTATGCAACTGATGGCATTGATGCGATCAAGAAACTTAAGGGACAGTTCGCTACTCGCTTGCTAACGCAAATCAAGCCATGATCATGTACATTGTCCTTGCGGTTGCAGGGATCTTTGCACTCGTCCTGCTGTTCAAGCTCCTTTGGGGCAACAAAAAGGTCTCATTGACTTCCAAACCAGTGCTCATTGCTTCGGGGGTGTTGGTGCTTGTTCTGGTGGCGGGAATGCTTTCCAACCGCATCCATCCCATAGCCGCAATCGGTACCGCCGCACTTCCATTCTTAAGGAGGTTGTTCTTGGGGTTGGTGCCATTCTTTGCCCAATCTCTGATATTTGGAAATCCAATAGGCAGGATGTTCAATCGCGCGAAATCTAACCTTTTCGACGATGCTGATAACGATGGTGAAGGCAGTGAAGCGAGCACAGACGAATTAGCCATGGTCTTGGACCACGAGTCAGGCAACATCTCTGGTCGGGTCCTACAAGGTCCTTATGCCAACAAGAAACTAGACGAACTTGATGACACTGAGATCGCCGAACTCTATCGCAGCCTCCAGACAGAGGAATCCAAACGGCTCCTAGAGGCCTACATTGCGAGACATCGACCAGACCTTGGTACCGAAAACCACGCTGAGGGCGAACAGGAAGCCCAAAGCAATGAACAAATGACGGTTCAACGAGCTGCGGACATTCTCGGAGTGGAACCGACTGCTAGTCGCGACAAGATCGTCGAAGCGCATCGACGTCTGATCCAGCACCTCCATCCCGATCAAGGTGGCTCCAGCTATCTCGCTGCAGAGCTCAACGAAGCACGACGAGTAATGCTCGAACACACTGGAGGGTGAGACTCTCGAAAGCCTTACTTTTGCAGAAATGAATCCCTTGCTTCCACTTCCAACGATACAAGACGTCTAACCCAGTTGTCCATGCGTTGGAATTCGTTGCTGTCAATCCCCAAGGCATTGGAAATCTGCTTAAGCAAGCATTCCTCTTCGATATCGAACTCACCGTCGACATACGACAACCTCAGTAGGTTGATTACCGCTATGCGCCTAGTACGAGGAGTACCAAATATGGATGCGAGGCGCGAGACTTCCGCACTGTCAGTTCCTGATTTGCTGCTCAACGCCATTTCTCGCTTGAATTCGTCAAGCATGAGTTCTTCATTAGGGTCGAGCACGCCGTCGGAGACTATGACATCGTGCGCCAGACCTATCAGAACGCTTCGTTGTTCGTCAGTTAGCGCTGAGAGCCACAAGAGCGGGAGAACCCCTAGTGATTAAGGAGTTGAATTGAAGAACGGTGCCAACGCGTCGTCAATCACAACGCCGAAATAAGGCGCGAATATTGCGCCAACCATAATGATGATGCACAACCAGCCCCATACGAACACGATCTTCATAGGCCATCGCTGCGCGAAAAAGTCTTTCCAGAGAGCGCGTAACATTGCCGTTATTCTTAGTGAAAATTTCCGCCGTATTTTACAAGCTGACAATAAGGTAGCGCACAAGTTGCAGAAAACACTGGAGCGGTCCTAAGATGCGACGTCCCCTAATTCCGCTCACCGATATACTGCGAGAATCCATTGTGGCGACAACCGTCGTGACTGCCACCGCACGACAAGCACAGGAACTGCGGTATGCATGGGCATTCGATTCCATTCAAGCTGGTCATTCGGCATGGCAATCTCCAAGAATCACGCACTTTGACGCTCTCTTAGTCAGCTACTATCACGAGCTAGCAAGAGCAGGGCATCCTAGCGCAGGCAACGGGCTAATCCAACGATCAGCGCTTGAATTAGCATTTCGATTGTGTGCACCCGACACCGAGTATCACAAGCACACCAGTGCCGTAGTAGATGCGTGGCGCCTTTATTGCGAATGGAACCTGCGGCGGGTTGCCCCCGATTTGCGTCAGACAGAAAACGGTCGATTGTTCATCGATTGGGTCCGCTCCTTCACTGAATTTAGCGACGAGCAGCAAGTCATTACAGTTCCAAAGCTACCCTCGCTGATTGCTAATGCGACTCGGACAGGTACTTTTACTCCAGAAAGTCTGACACTTTTTGGATGCAACGAACTTTCCCCAGTTCGTCGGGAGCTCATCAACGTACTGGAAAGCAATCACCTAATCAAACAAAACGTTGAACCAAAATCAGTTAACTGCCAATCGATCAAGACCATCGGATTCGAATCCAATGCTCGAGAAAAATCGGGATTCTCCGAATGGGCGAGAGAGAAACTTGCAACTCTAGGAGAGGATTGTCGGATAGGCATAGTCGTGCCGGATCTCGCAACCGACTACCTGACGATACGCAGGAGCTTTGAAGCTTCTTTCTTTGACTGCAATGGAATTGATCAGCTCATCAACATAGGGGCGGGAGTCCCTTTGCGTGACACTCGACTAGTTCAGGATGTGCTGAAGTTCCTGTCTTGGACAATTGGAGACTTGAGCTATACCGAAGTACTCCAACTAGGAAGATCGCCTTACCTCAAAGGGCTCGAAATCCCATTCGAGTTTCCTCAACACTATCCGGACCGGCTTCGTTTTGCTGGACACGCGTCGCGAAGCCAATCGGATACTTCGAAACAAATCACACGAATGACCGCTGGACGGCCCAAGCTGTTGAGCGAGTGGATGGAAACCATTTCTCGTGTGTTGCATCTCGCAGGATGGACATCCGACAGTGACACCGAAGAGGAACGCAAGATTCAGGCTTCATTTGTCGAAGTGTTGAACGATGTAGCTAGCCTTTCCTCATTTGTTGGACGTACGCACTGGATGCAAGCGATCCAATTGGTCCGAGACGGTGCCCGATCGCACACTTTGACATATGAATCCCGATACGCTCCGGTGCAGGTTCTGAGCCGAATGGAATCGGTCGGTTTGCAGTTCGACGCACTATGGGCATGCGGATTGGCGGAAGACACTTGGCCTCCTGACGCAAACCCCAATCCGATGATCCCGATCAAGGTACAGCGCAAAGCGGTAATACCACGAGTCACCCACCAACAGATGCTTAATTGGGCACAAGACCTCACCCGAATGTGGGAGGAAAGTGCAGCCCAGCTAGTATTCAGTTGTGCACCTAAAGATGAGCAAACCGAGATTCAACCGAGCCGACTTGTCATTGAACACGGTGCAGTTGAATTGAGCGAGGTTCTTGCCAATCCAGATTTCGCCAGACACGATCATCCGTGGGGAAAAGCTCGTCAATTCGACGTCTTGCGCGAGTTCATTGCCGATGTTGGCACACCAGTGCAGGTGTCCGATCTCGAATCAATACGTAGCTCATTCCTACGCGATCAGTCGAACTGCCCGTTTCGTGCTTGGGCAATTCATAGGACAAATCTCAGAGACAGCCAGGAACCACATCGCTTCCCTGATCTGATTGATCGCGGAACTGTTGTCCATCAAACTCTTCAACTATTGGTGGAAAATGCCCGCAACCAAGAGGCAATCGCCCAAATCTCTAACGCGTCGGTTGAGGCTGCAATAGACGAGGCGACCCGTCGACTAAAGAGATTTCTTCTGCCGGATCGGTTCTTGAGATTCGAAAGAGATCGAATCCGCAAGATCGTTGATCTGTGGCGGGAATTTGAGCTCTCTCGTAGTCCCTTTGAAGTCGTCGATGTCGAAACCGAATCAAGTATCGGAATCGAAGGCATCCGCATCAAGTTACGAGTAGACCGAGTCGACAGGACGGACGAACTTGGCGCCCTAGTAATTGACTACAAAACCGGTGCGGCCAATGTTGGCAATTGGAGGCCGCCAAGGCCGCTGGATCCGCAAATGCCGCTCTACGCGCTTGCAATCAAAGATTGCGATGGTTTGGCCTACCAGCAGGTCTCCTCCAATTCTGTCAGCCAGTTTGGCATAGCAGACTACCGAGACAGAGAGGCACGCATGGATGCAGCAGATAGAAAGTTCGGAGTCGACTTTGCCGGACTCAAAAGCGATTGGAAATCGTCCTTGAGCGATATCGCCCGAGAGTTCAAAGCGGGGCATGCCTCAGTTAGACCGACGAATCCCAATTACATTTGTCGCAACTGCCACCTAATGAGCTTCTGCAGGCAATTCGCCGATGTGGACTTTGTCCTTGAGGATCATGGAATGGAGACAGAATGACGGCCGAAACGTCCGTGCTGCGCACGGCGATAGTAAGGGCCAGCGACCAGCCCATTCGAAATGAAGTCACGGCGCCCGACGCGTCATTTATCGTTCAGGCTCCCGCCGGATCGGGAAAGACGACGCTTCTAGTCTCGCGCTACCTTCGCTTGTTGGCACTCGTAAACCAACCTGAAGAAATACTCGCCATAACTTTCACTCGCAAAGCCGCACATGAAATGAAGACTCGGATTCTTGCTGAACTTGCGCAGGGCGAGTCCGAGGGCGCAAAGGAGGCATTGGACCGAAGTCGTCTCATGAATTGGGACTTGGAGCTCAATCCACAACGTCTAAAGATTCAAACCATCGACAGCTTTGCTTACAGCCTCGTGCAACGCATGCCCTATGAGAGTCAGTTGAGTCTAGACTATCAACGACTCGATGACGCGACAGAAATCTATGACGACGCAACCGCCCAACTGATAGGCCTGGTTTTCTCCGACACGGCATTCGCCGACGACATAGCCACCATACTTTCCTTGTTGGACAACAACTACATTGCTGCGCTTGGCATGTTGTCTGCAATGCTCAGCAAGCGACAGCATTGGATTGCGCCTATACGAGCAATCATGACGCAAATCACGGCGCAGAAAGGATCCGATCAATTCCTCAAAGATCTGTCCGATACGCGAGAGAAGTACATTCGATCTGTGATTGAAGCAGCGCGTATGCAATTGCCTGATGAACTCTACAAGCAATACGGAAGCATTTGCCATTCGGCGGCGCAATACCTGGAATACGATTTCAATGAATTTTCGACTCCGAAGGATTGGAGATTTCTGGCTCGAACACTAGTGACTCAAGCAGGTACTCTGCGGAAGACGGTAACGAAGAGAAACGGATTCCCTCCAGGCTCTGCCGCCAAGGATCTGTGTTTGGATGCAATTG
The DNA here is from genome assembly GCA_964572845.1 of uncultured Pseudomonadales bacterium. Lineage (GTDB taxonomy): Bacteria > Pseudomonadota > Gammaproteobacteria > Pseudomonadales > Azotimanducaceae > Bin55. Next base: position 82,246 of record CAZNFX010000001.1, read on the forward strand.
TAAAAACCAGACAGCTTGGCCTTGAAGTCACATTAGCGAGATTGTTTCACCTACCCGATGCCGAAATTCCAGATGCACATTCCGAATCCCTAGAGAGCCTTGTCGTAGTACTTACAACGTTACTGGAACAACTCAACCAGATATTTCGTCAACGCGAAATCATTGACTTCACCGAACTTGCCTTCGCCGCTCAGCGAGCATTGGCAAGGGACGAACTCCCAACCAACCTAGCGTTAGCACTCGACTATCGCATATCCCACATTCTCATCGACGAATACCAAGATACCTCCCAGGCGCAATTCGATCTGCTGGAAAGAGTAATGGACTCCTGGACGCCCGACTCTGGCAACACTTTCTTCGCCGTTGGAGATCCAATGCAATCCATTTACGGATTCAGAGATGCGGACCTCAAGCTTTTCCAGGACACCTACGCCAATGGCCTGCGTGCCGTTCCAATTCAACCACGTCAACTTTCTAGCAACTTTCGGTCGTCCGAGACGATAGTCAATTGGATTAATCGTGTTTTTAGGCTGGTATTCGGAAATATCAACGATTCGACCGTGGGTGCTGTCGCGTACGCTGATTCAACGCCAACTCGTGAACCTGAAGGTGGAGTGCAAATGACGCTTTGCTTGAATGATCCAGACGCCCTAGAGGAAGCTCGTCAGGTCGCCAAGCACATCTCGAAAACCGTGGCCGAATTTCCGAGAGACAGCGTGGGCTTGCTTGTTCAGCGAAGAACCAACCTTCCTACATTCTTCCAAGCACTGCGCGACGAAGGACTGAAGTGGAGGGGGGTCGAAATCGTTCCGTTGGCCAATGCACCGGTTGTACGAGATCTCTTTTCGCTTGTGCAAGCACTCAACGATGACCGTGATCGCCTCGCGTGGTTGTCTGTACTTCGCTCGCCATTGTGCGGATTGTCGTTGAGAGACTTGGAGGTTGTAGCGGCTTGCGAAACTGGCACGAACATGTTGGATTGCTCTGAACTCTCCGCTCTTGGCAACCGTCTTTTGGCCCGCGTGACAGGTGCACTACTAGAGGCTCGAAGCGACTCACACATGACGCTGCGGTCTCAAGTCGAACGGCTTTGGTACCGCTTGGGCGGAAACGATGCGTATCAAGATGAGGATACGTTGATAAACGCCGAACGATTTCTCACATTGCTTGAAGCGTCCACACGTGGAGAGATTCGCATGGACGAACTTTGGCACCGAATCGAATCCGAGTACGCAACTGAGGTTGGGGACTCAGCCGATGTGGAAATCATGACAATTCACAAAGCCAAGGGGCTTGAATTCGACCACGTGATTCTCCCCGATCTCAATCGGGGACCTCGCACTGATACTCGCGGACTGCTGCAGTGGCAGACATGGAATGAAGAACTGGTTCTTGCATTAAATCTTGCTGGAGAGCAAGACAGCTTGTTTGACTGGCTTCTCAAAGAAGACTCATTGAGGAACGCGAACGAACTCAAGCGTCTCCTCTATGTGGCAGCTACTCGTGCCCGGAAGTCACTCGCCGTTTTTGGGAGTTTTCCAGACGACAAGCAAAAACCGAAACCCAATAGTCTTCTGGCTCTGCTCGAGCCTGTATTGCACGAAGCACAATTCGTGGCCGGGCGCGAAATTCCGTCGGATGCTAATCTGCCCAAGAGCACGATACTGACACGACTCGATCCCAGCTACGAGTTTGCTCCGCCTGAAACCATCCACGAAGTCCCACGTGGATTGCTGTCGCCCACAGCGCCTTCTGAAACCACTTTAGCACCAATAGGGTTTCAGCGCGAATTGGCGTTGGGAAACCTAGTACACCGAGAACTCCGTTTCCTCGCCGACACCCAAGACTACGAGCTGAAATGCTTGAGCAGTGAGCGTATTAGCGCCTGGCGCAACAGTCTTCGAGCTGAAGGAGTCGACGGATCCAATCTAGCCTGGGTATTGGAGCGGGCCCAACAGCACCTGCAGCGAGTTGTGTCTGATCCGGCTGGTCGGTGGGTTCTATCCAACACACACGGCCAAGCTCAATCTGAAGCTCCGTTCTCCGCATGGCTCGACGATACGGTTCGCAGCATAGTTGTCGACAGGACCTTTGTCGATGCTGACGGCACTCGTTGGATTATTGACTACAAAACAGCAATGCTGAACAAGCGTGATGAGGAAAGCTTTGAGCAGTATGTAGGAAGGCGATACTCGGGCCAACTAGCTCTCTACTCGACAATTTTGAAGAAAATTGATGACCGTCCTGTTCGGTGTGCAATTTACTTGACTGACATTCCGCAGCTTGTAGAAATTGATTTGGAAAAAGCCGTTGCCTAGAAGCTCTTTGTATGCAAGAGAGCGTACGCAAGTGCATTCCAGTTAGTAAAATCTGCCTAATGTCGAATAAAAGGCCTATGAGGCAGCGGAGAGCCCATTGCTTCCTTACTGCACAAGGGCGATGGCATTCTCAGCAGCCCTTTCGCTGGCCTAATATTTGTGATCAGGAGACAACGTAACAACAATGAACTTTAGACTGCGGCCAATTGCACTTGGATTGGCATCGTTGGCCCTATGTGCCATCCTAGCTGCTCAAGAAGACCCGATTGACAATAACGAAGGAGTTTGGGACTGGCCCCTTTTAGCCCAAGCAAATGTCGAAGGTGAAGATGCCGAAAATGAAGACGTGGAAGTAGTTGAGATCGATGTCGAAGCAACTCCCATCGAGATCGGACCGGGCACCACGACCTACACGGAAGAAGCAATCACCGAAACGCCTTCAGGTGAGGGAAATCTGGCAGACCTGCTAAGGCTCAATCCTGCGGTGGAATTCTCCCGCTCGAGCGACCTTTCTGCGGGAACTGCGTCATTGCGACCTGATGAAATATCGATCCATGGAAATGTGTTCTATCAGAACCTGTTTCTGCTTGACGGCACCGATACCACCAACGATCTCAATCCCGCATCGTCAGAAGACACTTGGAGTACCCCAAGTCTTGTTGCGCCACACGGTGGCAGCTCGCCCCAGGGTTACTACGTAGATGTTGAGCTGCTTCAGAAGATACAGGTCTTTGACAGCAATATTCCTGTGGAATACGGAGGCTTCACCGGAGGTGTAGTGGCAGCCGAGCTCAAGTCCTATGGGGATGAGGATCGTTTTTCGTTCACCTATGGACTGCAGCGGGACGAATGGGAGCAGTTCCACCTAAGCGAAGACGACATTTCAACGGCAGATAAGTATCGCGGCGTATATACACCCGACTACGAGAAGGCCAACTATGGCGTCTCGGTCCAGTATGGACTCACCGACAACCTTGGTCTGACACTGTCTCTAACGCGAAGAACGTCGGTATTTGCACAGGAATTTGAGGATGATGCCGACATCATTCAAATGATCGATTACGAAGACTCAATCGACAATCTCGTAGGACGGTTGGATACGACCGTTGGCGAGTACGATGTTGGAGTCTCGTTTCGCTACTCCAGCAGATCACACGACGGACTCACATCAACAACATACACCGGAATGTTCGTACAGGAACACCAAGGCATCGGTACGACCGTGGATGTAGGTACTGAACTTCAGAATGGATCGCTAAACGTTAGGTTTTCTCTAGACCAGCTGACTAACACGCTGGATAGTGAAACTAGCTTTTTCCGGTATGACGAGTATTTGGAAAGCAGTGGGATATCACGCTACGAAGGCGCATTTGGCGACTCCAACCAGCAACAGACGCGTTGGAGCGTAAAGCCCAAATGGACCATGGACGAATTTGAACAGGGATTCGGCGTACACAACATATCCATTGGTGGAGAAATCCGAGGTACCAGCAGCTTTTACGAGCGGCCTGAAGACATCGTCTTTGAACAATATTTTTGCGTGCGCGACAACGGGAGAATGGGTTGCCGCGACCAAGACGGTGATGGCGTCAGCAGTGCAGGCGACCAGTTTCTCCAACGTCGTTCGTTCTGGCTTTCAGGAAAAGTCGATGTCTCCTATCAAGAAGTATCGGCATATGTACAGGACACTGTTGGTCTGCAGCTGATGCAGGGCCAGGACACCACGTTGACCTTAGGTCTACGCACCGATTGGGAAAGTTATTTGGATAACTTCAATGTCTCTCCACGAGTCAGTTTGCAGCAACATACGGACTACGGTGCTTTTGTTGTGGGTGCTAGTCGCTACTATGGACGAAGCTTCTTCAGGTATGAACTGAATGACGCAATCTACGGATGGCGGGAAACGTACTCCAACCTGACACGACCTCGAGGCTTAACCGGCGAGGAAATTCCATGCTCCATACCCGATTTTGTCGATTGCCGACATTTGACATACGACGACAGATCCGGCAGGTCGGAGCTCGACACGCCCTACTCCAATGAATTGATGGTGGGGTGGTCGCGCACTGAAGGTGAATTGGTTCATGCCACGGTTTCATTCGTAAATCGCGCCAACGAAGACGGTGTAACCCGCAAGCGCGACGACGATGGCTTGTACTACTACACCAACGACGGCGAGAGCTCATCTCAAGGAATTACGACAACCATTACCAATGCTGACACGATCGTACTTGGACAAACGAATACCCACTTTTCCATCAGCTTGGGGTATCGCGAGTCCTCAAGCAATCGGCAAGACGATGCCGGTTACGACGAGCAATTGGAAGAGGACCTAATCTACTACCAAGGAGGCCTGATTTCGGTCGACGAGCTGCCGCCGTGGGATTACAGCATTCCGTTCACCTTGGGATTCTTTACGACGACAGAGATTCCAGTTTGGGACATAAACTGGACGAACTACTTCAACCATCGTCGAGGCGGAACGGTCGCTCGTGACTCGCGGGAGAACTATACCGATCCCTCATCGGGGCTGGAGTATGACATCTACGAGGACTTCGACTTTGACAGTCTTATCACGGTTAACTCGAAAGTGACATGGCGCGGCAAACTATCGGAGCGACTGTCGATGTTTGCAACACTTGAAGTCAACAATCTCTTCGACGAAATCGTAGACCAAAGTACCGTGGACACTAGGCGTCGGTATAGCAAGGGCAGGAGATTCTGGATTGACTTCGGAATTTCCTTTAGGTAGACAGCTCCTCATGTGAAAACATGACACCGGTGAGTTTGCAGCCATTGCTCATCTTTGGCTGCAAATCATCCATTTAAGCGCGTGTACCACATCGCGAACGCAATTGGGGTGTAACCTACTCCGTCTTGGCTACGCAGCTTCGCGTATAGGCCACCCGGGGCCAAAGGCTATACCTACTCAGGGGACTCAAAAGTGAAAGCACTTCAGGGAATGGGAGAATTTCTAGACATTGGTGGTCCCGTAGTTTGGATCCTCATTGCGATGTCGATCACCGCATTGTCGATCATTCTTCTCAAGGTCTGGCAGTTTGTTACCACCAAGCCCGAGACGCTTGGCACATTGGACACTGCGCTTTCGATGTGGCGAAGAGGAGAATGCCATGAAGCACTGAAGGAACTCGATCGCGAAGTGTTTTCAGGGGAAGTTGTAGAGATTGCGATGTACAACCTCACCCAAACCCAAATGGAAGAAGACATCCTCAGAGAGGAACTAGACCGAGTGGCTTCCGCTAAACTCAATGACCTAAGAACTCTCTTGCCCGCACTTGAGGCTATTGGAACACTCAGCCCTTTGCTAGGACTGCTTGGTACTGTACTTGGAATGATAGGCGCGTTTCAGGCTATGGAGGCCGCTGGAACCCAAGTAGACCCCTCAGTTCTCTCCAGGGGAATCTGGCAAGCACTAATTACAACGGCTCTAGGACTGAGCGTAGCCATTCCCAGCTTGATTGCCTTCAATTGGATGGACCGAAAGATTCAACGAGTAGCTACACAGATGAGCGATCTTGTTACCCAGGTGTTTACTCACTTCCACTTCGACAGTGGCAAGAAGTAGTTGGTGTAAGTCTTTGCAATTGAATAGTTTTCAAAGTACAAACAAGAAACGAGTGAGCCTCGTTCCACTTGTTGATGTAGTATTCATACTGCTCCTGTTCTTTATGCTAACTACTAGCGTTGCAAAGGAAAAACAGTTGCCCATGAGCTACTCAACGCAATCGCCACAGGACACCGAGCAATCCTTACGCCACTTGACGATTGAATCGGAAGACGGAATCATTGCCACCGAAGATCGAACGATCAGTACCGAGAGTCGAAGCGATCTTGTCGCTTGGATAGGTCAACAGCCCGATGCCGTCTACGTTGTCGATGCACTTCCTGGAATCTCAACGCAGGCACTAATAACTGTTCTTGACCGACTAACAATTGCAGGAGCCGACAACTTGGTCCTCAAAGAAGATTGAAGTGAAGTTCAGTACCGAAACGAAGCCACAGAATCATTCAGATACACAGATGATTCCGCTAATCAATGTTGTATTCCTAATGTTGGCTTTCTTTATGATTGCAGGGCAAATACAAAAATCCGATAACGTTCAGTTGGATACACCCATTTCGCTTAGCGATACCGAACGGGATAGAGTCAATACCACCGTATCCATCGACATGAAAGAGCAAATCTTCGTAAACGGTGTAGCAACAACGACAAACGAGCTTGCTGAAAAAATCCATTCCCTTCGCCCAAACGAAGCAGGGATTTCATCACAGAACATTTTGGTCAGGGCTGATGCACGCTTGCCCGCACAGAAGACGCGAGAAATATTGAAGGTTCTTAGGGAGGCAGGTCTCCAGAAGGTAGCGCTCGCTACACTCCAAACCGCTTCAGCAAATGAGTAGCCAAGATTTGTGGCGACTAAAGCTGCGGACCATGAGAAAGGTTCCACGTTGGACAATTGCCGTGCTCATTGCGTTCACATTGCATTCGGTGGCCGTCTTGGCCTGGATTGGTTTCGACTCGCGGCTGGGTGCAGAATTTGGCAATCAAGGCGTGGAAGTAGGATTGAAGCTTGTCGGCGACCTAAGTGACCCCACGAGAGTCTTGCAACCAGACGAGCCCGTAGAAGAGCCGCAGGAGCTAGAACCGATTCCTCAATTTACGGAACCTATAGTCACACCGGAAGTTGAGCGAGAATTACCCGACCCGGAACTACTGGCGGTAGAGCCACCCCAACCACTTATCAATTTTGATTTGCCAAAACCTCAACTAGCCATGCCGTCGTTGGATATCTCGCCAGCAAACCTCAGGGACGTGTCGCCGAACACTGCGTCGACAGGAGCAGGCGACTCAGATCAAGTGGGGAATAGCAAACGACTCTCGAAGTCGTACTCAGCGCGAGTCGCGGCTCAATTGAACCGCCACAAGAAGTACCCGAAGACCTCGCGACGTGCTAGAGAGGAAGGTAGCGTCGAAGTTGCGCTCACCGTGTATCCCGACGGGCAAGTTGACTCGGTCCGCATCGTAAAGTCGTCCGGATTCAGTGAACTAGATGCGGAAGCTCTACGAATGGTGGATCGCGCCGCGCCGTTCCCGCGCTTTTCCAATGCAATGCTCAGGAGTGGAATCGACGAGCTACAGTTTCGCTCGTCCATAAACTTCAGCCTGAAAGAATAAGACCCCGGAACCCAAGCCAACCCAGAAGGCACTCGTCGTGCCATTCAGTTATTGTTGGTCGGGTTGCTCCTTCGATTCGTGCCTGGATTGCCGAAGATGCAAGTAGAGTGCAATAGCGGACGCCACCAAGACACCAAGCAGAAAAGCCACCGCAAGCCAAACAACCAACGGAAGCTCTGTCGACTCAAATAGCCATAGGCCAATGACCGTAGGCGTCTGATTTTCAATTGCCAGAACTGTAAGAAATGCCGACGCAAACAAGATTACGCTTACAAGTGCCACTCGCTTGGCAATATTCAAAACACCATGAATATCCATGACTGTCGGAGTTGAGGTGGATTAGTTGTCGGGGCTCCGGAGCTAGGCGTCAGAACTGTCGCCTGTACGGCTCTTCCAACCTTCTTCGAGGCGCAGATAGGTGGAGTTGTCACGCAGTCGTGCATCGTTTATGCGTTCACGCAGAATACGACCCGGTCTGAAATAGGGAGCATGGCGCTCGGGTACTATCACTGCTTCGCCGGTTCGTGGATTTCGCCCGATCCTGCTTGCCCTGCGACGAAGCCCAAAAGAACCAAATCCCCTGATTTCGACGCGTTTGCCGAGTACAAGTGCTTCGGAGATGTTCTGTAGGATGAGCTCTACGCACTGCCGTATAGCTTGAGGTGATAATTCTGGTTGTTGTTCAGCGATTCGCTGTTCTAACTCGGATCGAGTCATGCTGGTCTAGTATGTCTTCCCATGTAGCTGGTTTGGCAGGATTTCATTTTATGGCGTGAGCTCAAAGGAGTATCCACTATCCACTCCAAGCCCACGCGCTTCGCATGTTTCCTACTTGTCAGAATCGTCTTTCGTCGTCCCAGTTGCCGATTCGCTCTTCGGCTCATCGGACTCCTCTTGAGACTCAGGTCCTGCACCAGCCTCAGCACCCGTCGTCTGATCCACTTCCTCGGAGCTGTCGTCAGCAGAATCTTCAATGTCTTCGATCGCAGAAGCTGTTTGGGACTCGTCCAAATTCTCGGATTCGTCCGTTTCTCCTGCCTCAGCTTCCTCTGTCGCTGATGTGTCCTCAGACAATTCAGCCGCGACGGATTCAGAGACGACTTCGCTCTCCTCTTCAGCACTTCCGCGCTTCTTCAATTGAGAGCGAATCAATTCGCCAAAAGTTGTCGACTTAGAGTCTTCCGCGGTCTGACGCTGATACTCGCGATGTGCCTCCGCTTCAGAGTCCTGATCGCTTTGCTTTATAGACAGCCAAACCACTCTATTTCGCAAATCAACGTTGATGATCTTCGCCGTTATTGACTCGCCAACCTTGAGAGCTTGCCGCACGTCGTCAACTCGATCTTGAGAAATCTCCGCAGCTTTGATCATTCCTTGAACTTCGGGTGCAAGCTGTATGGTGGCGTCCTTTGCATCTACTTCAGTTACCTCGCCGGTTACGATGGAACCTTTCGGATTCGCCTTTGTGTAGTCGCCAAGTACGTCGGAATCCAATTGCTTGATCCCAAGTCCAATGCGTTCTCTATCAACATCGATGGCAAGAACAACGGCATCCACTTGCTCACCCTTACTGAATCTTCGGACAACAACATCGCCAGACTCTGTCCAAGACATGTCGGACAGGTGAACCAGTCCGTCCACGTGACCGTCCAATCCCACAAATATTCCAAAGTCTGTTATAGATTTGATCGTTCCTGATACCTTGTCGCCAACAGAGTGGGTGCGATCGAAGGCCTCCCAAGGATTCTCTCGGCATTGCTTGATTCCCAAAGAGACTCGACGCCGGTCTTCGTCAATGTCAAGAATCATGACCTCGATGGTATCGCCGGTAGTTACTACTTTCGAAGGAATTACATTTCTGCTAGTCCAATCCATTTCTGATACATGCACCAGACCCTCAACACCCTCTTCTATTTCGGCAAAACAGCCGTAGTCCTGGATATTGGTGACCGTGGCATAAACCTTCGTTCCTTTGGGATAGCGTCGGGTAATTTCCACCCAAGGATCGTCACCCAGCTGCTTAACGCCCAAAGACACCCGATTTCGCTCAGAATCGAAGGAGAGTACCTTTACGGTGATCTCCTGCCCTACGGTAACTACCTCGCTTGGGTGTCGGACACGCTTCCACGCCATGTCGGTTACGTGCAGCAGCCCATCGATGCCACCCAAATCAACAAAGGCACCGTACTCAGTCAGGTTCTTGACAACCCCTTGCTTGACCTGACCTTCTCCCAGCGAACTTAGCAGAGCTTCGCGTTCCTCGCTATTTTCCAATTCAAGAACCGCTCGACGTGAAACAACAACATTGTTTCGGCGTTGGTCCAGTTTGATGACTTGAAACTCGAGCTCCTGGCCTTCAAGGTCCACGGCGTCTCGAACCGGTCTTGTATCCACTAAGGAGCCTGGCAGGAATGCTCTTATGTCATCGATAGTTACAGTAAATCCGCCTTTTACCTTGCCATTGAGAATTCCCTTTACTGGTTCCTTTTTCTCGAACGACTCTTCCAGCACTTCCCAAGTTTCGGCCCGTTTTGCCTTCTCTCTCGAGAGACGGGTTTCACCAAACCCGTCGTCGACCACTTCCATGGCAACCTTGACCTGGTCGCCAATTTCCAGTTCGAAATTTCCATTTGCGTCAAGAAATTGCTCTCTTGGAATTACGCCTTCGGACTTCAAACCCACGTGCATCGTGACGAATTCCGTATCAATGTCGACAACGGTACCCACGACAATGGATCCCGGTGTCATTTCTACTGTCTGAACGCTCTGTTCAAACAGCGATTCAAAAGACTCTGCCATATACTCCCATGACGGTTTTCTCCAAGTGGCTCCCCTTAGCAATCACCCATGGCGTAGCAACTTGCAATGACCAGTTCATCTGGACGTGCACTCACCGAGGGTGGCCCACTATCGCGCAATACGATAACAACTCTTTCAGAATGAATCAGAATTGAGCGGGCGCACATAAGAAGGTTGCATATTCTACACGCTTGCCATTCGAGACACCAAGTCTAGTGCTCAATGTGAGCAGCGCGGTATCTACACTGGATATGTGCTGGATTTTCTCGCGGATACTGGATTGTTCTTCACGTTCTCTGTTCCCCATGCACCCGGGGGCGGCTGTAAATCGTAAATGCGCCAATTTAGGTAATGTTCGAAATCCATGACGACGCATTCAATCGGAAATTGTTGTCCAGGTTGGAAATTATCGTCAATCCTACGTAGACACGTTCACAAATTGCTTTGTCCTCAGAGAGGATGTCGGTGAGTTGGTAGGATTCAACATTGCATGTGAACCAAGCAGTTAGGGGGCGGAAAAGCACCCGAGTCTTACCCCGCCTGTAGCTGCTACTCGCTCGTAGTGTACATCGATGAGCAGCGTCGAGATACTCGGTCAGCCAGACAATGCTCTCCTCAGTAAGCACACCAACAAATCCTGGCGGTATGCCAGCTAGCAAGTAGTCTGACCCGCCTATGACGGTTCCAACAGTGACCGATCGCGGGCTGAACCGGCCATGTAGTAAGTGCCTTTAGTCGGTGTGATCGGCTCGAGCGAAGATGGGAGAACCTTAAAGAGGTGATAGCTCTCCATGGCATTGTGAGGCGGCCTTCCAGTTGCAATCCCACGTTTCATTGACCTCTATTGCCGCTCCATGGTCCACCGCATCGAGCTCCCATTCGTTCACATAGGATCCGACCACCGCAAAGCGTTCATAGAGCCGTTCGACATCTTGGTTGAGGCTGGCAAAGACCAGCCGGTGCCAAGATTCAACTAAGTAGCTTAGGAGAACACGGGATTCGCAATCAATCGTTCCAGGTAGCCTGAATGAACAAGCCACCAGCTGACCAGCGTCATCGTATATCCAAGCGTGGTAAGGACACACAATGCGTTTCCCGTTCATCGGTTCTTCAACAAGCAGAGCTCGACGGTGGGCGCACAGATTAGAGAGGGCAGTCAACACTCCCTCCTGGTTTCGCACTAACAGCACAGGTTGATTGCCAACTAGCACTGGCAACTGGTCGCCCGGCTTGGAGATGGCATCTTCGGTAGTTACAAGAACGCAGTCGCCATACCAGATGTGATCTATCTCGGCCGGAAGCCAGGCCGGGTCGCGGCAAGAAAAAGCTGGCAACGTTCGGGTTGGATCAAGATTGCAGTAGGGTTTCAATTCACCCAAGTGCAACGATTAAAACAAGCCTGACATGGGAGCCCTCCCATTACCCAGCTTGGTGTCTATCCACTAACAAGAGGTATACATCCATAACGGCACTTCACGAACATTCGGCATGGTTCTGACGAAGCAGTTGTGCCACAGTTTCTTTACAGACGAAACGACTGCGGCTTGAATTAGAAGTCGTTGCGACCATGGGCAAACGGATCGTATACACCATGAGCTCGTGCGGAACAAAAAGACTACCAACGAATCCCTACGCATGAAGTCGCTTATCATAGCTACATGCGGAGTGTCCTTAGCCATTTCTTAAGTTCATGCGACACCGTCTCTCCAATACACTTTACTGTGATATCCCAGATTCTGCCGAAACATCGTGCAAGTGTTCTCCAATGGTCGCCAGACTACAGAGCCACGATCGAGTAGGCCAGTGACAACGGCACAATTGGACTACTAGCTCTAGTCCCGCCAATTGGACACATCCTACACGACCAGTGAACGCGACTCTCGTCAATTCAATTAGACTGGGTTTCGCACTTGCATACCCGACACGATCAATTTCTCTCACACAGTGTCCTGATTATTGGATTTGACAAATTTGCTAAAGTTTGCATTGTTTGCGACAATAAGTTTGTATTAGGTATTGTTTTCCCCTTGGGTTCGCATGGAAACAGATTTCAAGTACGTTTTCCCAGCAATTAAGGGATTTCAAGCGGGCCGTGAGTATTACACGTCAATGTGCCCTCTCCGGCTCATCCCAAAACTGTTTCTGTTCGACGAAGACGAAATAGTTCCAGAGCTTCGAGCACAACGTCAACTCAATAGAGCTCGCGTCCCTGAAATGTCCCGCTACCTGGCAGAAAACCCTGACAGCTATGTTTTTTCTGCGATAACAGCGTCTATTGATGGCGAGGTCAATTTCGATGAGCTGGCAGGGGACGGAGAGGTTAGTCGTGTCGGGTACTTAAACATACCCATGACATCAAGATTCGTAATCAACGACGGTCAGCACCGCAGAGCAGCGATAGAAATGGCACTGCGGGAACGACCAGAACTTGGTGATGAGACTATTGCTGTGGTCTTCTTTCTTGACATTGGTCTTGAGAGATGTCAGCAAATGTTCGCTGATCTCAATCGATATGCGATTCGTCCCTCCAAATCTCTAAGTGTTCTCTATGACCATCGTGACCTGTCAGCTCAGCTTGTGAAGGAAATGATTGCCAAGTCCAGAGTCTTTCGCGGATTGGTAGAGTTTGAAAAGACAACGTTGTCCGCACGCTCTGGTCGACTATTCACTTTAAGTGCACTCTACAGCGCTACGCGAGACCTCCTCACAAACCTTAACGAAGAAGACCCCGAAGTCCTTGCAAATCTAGCACTTCAATTTTGGGAGCATTTGGCCGAGAGTATTCCTGAATGGGAGCGTGTCAGCACACATCAGATGAAATCGGGGGAAGTACGTAGCGACTATCTCAATACTCATAGTGTGGTCCTTCAGGCTCTCGCTAGAGCGGGCAATGCCCTAATACGAGAACGACCGAACGAATGGCGCGAAGAAATAAAAAAGATCGGAAAGATTGACTGGCGCCGTTCAAATGTCGAAATGTGGGAAGGCCGAGCACTAATTGCTGGTCGAGTCTCCAAATCTCAACAAAACATCGCACTCACAACCAATGCAATCAAGATTTGTCTTGGACTAGCTCTCTATCCGGAAGAGATGCGCATTGAAGATGCGTTTCAAAGAGGTAGCAATCATGGATGAAGAATTAGGAATGGTGTCGTCTGCCTTCGGAGGTAGCAGTTTTCAAGTAGCAGTAGACGAAGCTATGAGCGAAGTCGCAGCTCTCTACAAGAGCGACTCTATTCCCTGGGTAATCGGGTATAGCGGAGGTAAAGATTCAACCGCTGCGTTGCAATTGGTTTGGTTAGCGTTAGCTGGACTATCCAAAGAGGACCTCGCGAAACCTGTTTATGTGATCAGCACCGACACACTTGTCGAGAACCCGATAGTTGCTCTTTGGGTATCAAAGTCTTTAGAGAAGATCAATCTTGCTGCCCGAAAACAGAAGCTACCAATCACGGCCCACAGATTGACGCCAGAGATAGCTAGCACGTTTTGGGTCAATTTGATCGGTCGCGGGTACCCAGCTCCTCGGCCAAAATTCCGTTGGTGTACCGAACGGCTGAAAATTCAGCCATCGAATCGTTTCATCAGTTCTATTGTTCAGCGATATGGCGAAGCGATTGTCGTACTCGGAACAAGAAAAGCCGAAAGCGCAAAGAGAGCTGAGAACATGGAGAAGTACGAGTCTCAACGAGTCCGTCAAAAACTAAGCCCAAACAGTCAACTACCAAATGCATTTATCTATTCTCCATTGGAAAACTGGACAAACGACGATGTGTGGCTCTACCTCATGCAAATTGCAAATCCATGGGGGTATCGAAACAAGGATCTACTTTCAATGTATCAAGGCGCAAGCGATGGAGGCGAATGTCCTCTTGTAGTCGATACAACAACTCCAAGCTGCGGCGACAGTCGCTTTGGTTGTTGGGTATGTACACTCGTGAGTGAAGATAAATCGATGAAGTCAATGATCCAAAATGATGAAGAGAAGGAGTGGATGCTCCCGCTTCTTCAACTGCGCAATGAATTAGATCCACCCAAGACAATTGACAGTGACCGACATCTCCGTGATTTTCGGCGTATGAACGGATCAGTGCAGCTATTTTTGGGTCGACCCATTCCAGGTCCCTACCGTCAAGAAGTCCGTGCCAATTGGCTTCGGAAAGTGTTATCAGCTCAAGTCCATATCAAGAAGCATGCGCCTCCGGAAATCCAAGATATTGAGCTAATAACTCTTGAGGAATTGGAGGAGATTCGTCGCATTTGGGTTGTAGAAAAGCACGAAATGGAAGATCAGCTACCACGTATCTACGAGGACATCACGGGCACCCGGTACTCTGGTCGTCACGTTGACGACAACCAAGTTTTTGGATCCGAAGAGCTTGCAATCCTTGCCAAAATCTGTGCTGGGAACGAACTCCATTACCAGTTGACGAGGGAGTTGATTTCCGTCGAGAAAAAGTACAAGTCGCTGCTGCGGCGCTCCGGGCTTTTTCAAGCAGTTGACCGCGCATTTCTGAAGCACTTCTATGAGGATCAGGATGATGCAGTTGCACGTATAGCAACCTACAGTGATTCTGTCCAAAGTATTCGGCGTTCGTTGACAGGAAATAGCAACACTAGCGTTCATCCGATGGAAACGCAGCTAGAATCATCGCAAGAAGCAAAATGATCCTTGATGAGCTAGTTGTCCACAATTTCGGTCCGTTTGCCGATAGGCAGAAAATACGCTTGACCCCACCCTCAAGTGGAAAGCCGATAGTGTTGTTTGGTGGGCTAAATGGACACGGCAAGACCACTTTACTAGATGCGTTACAGCTTTGCCTTTATGGACCATTTTCAGGGATTGCCAGCCGTGACAAAATATCCTACAACGACTATCTCTCCAAGTGTGTTCATCGCCACTCGGGCATCAAAGAAGCTGCATTAGAGTTGGCTTTTCGTCACACATTAAATGGTCAAGAGAGCCGATATCGCCTACATCGTTCGTGGCGTGTTGGTAAGAGTGGCTGCCGAGAGAGGTTTGAAATTCTGAAGGATCGGCGCCCCAATGAAGTCTTGGCAGAGAACTGGCTCTCCGAAGTCGAAGATCTCTTTCCGCCCAACATAGCTGGTCTCTTCTTTTTTGATGGAGAACAGGCTGAGCAATACGCAACTCCCGAAAGCTCCGTCCATTTGATTGGTACAGCAATTCGAAACCTCCTCGGTCTAGACATTGTCGATCAGTTAAGCAAAGATCTAGTCGTCTATGCACGACGTAAGAGGATGGAAGAAAAAAACGATCCAGTCACACCCAATTTAGAAGAAAAAGAGGGGTGTGTTGCAAAACTAGATGAACAGATTGCAAATCTTCAGAAAAAGCGAGATGTCCTTAATTCAGAGAACTTGAACGAACTACGTAAGCGACTCGAGAACATCGAAATTGAATACCGTCGACTGGGGGGTGAATTGTATGAGGAACGGATTGAAATCGAACGGCAGCTCAGCGAGTCCGAGAATCACGTTGAGAAATGCAAAGATCATTTGAGATCACTAGCGAGCGGTGCGCTACCACTTGTGCTAGTTTTCGATCTGCTCAAAACAATCCAAGCGCAGGACCAAGAAGAAGAGAAAACTCGCCTAGCCAGGGAGCTGGCAGTAACACTATTAGATCGAGACAAAGAGCTAGTTCAGGAAATGACCCGGCAGAATTTTGGGGAGGCTAGAATCGATACGATTTCGAAATGGCTTGATGACAATCGTGTCGAACAGCAGGAATGGGGAGCTCGCAATGTAATACTCGGGCTATCTCCCACGGCAAGAGCTCATCTACACTCATTGCTTAGTGGTGGGTTAGACGAGCTTAACCAAACAGCAAGTAGCGAATTGGCGAGATACACTGCAATCGAAGCAAAGGCTGAGGGTGCTCGCCAGAAGCATGCAAGCATTCCCCGTGGCGACATGATTGGCGAATTAATTCGCCAGCGAGAGGTAATCCGCACAGAAATCGCTGTACTTGAATCTAGATTAGTTCGGATCGATGATGAGGTTGAACACTTGACTCGACAACGTAATCGTAGTCAAGATTTGCTTTTACGTCTACTAGAGCAGGACGCACGAGCAACCGGAGTCCGGGAAGACCGAGCAAGGGTCTTGGATCATGTCGTTCGTGTGCGGAGGACACTGGATATGTTCAGAGCGTCAGTGATTGAACGCCACGTAGCACGAATCGCTGACTTGGTTTTCGATAGCTTTCAGCAATTACTGCGCAAGAGTACCCTTGTATCTCGACTTGAGATCGATCCTCAGTCATTTGCACTAACTCTCTTCGGGCACGATGGATATCCGTTAGGTGCTGATCGGCTTTCTGCTGGAGAAAGACAGTTACTTGCGATTGCGTTGCTTTGGGGGTTTGCCAAGGCTTCAGGGAGAGCTCTTCCAACCGCGATAGATACTCCTCTAGGTCGATTGGATGCCAGTCATCGTAGTCTTGTAGTGGAACGTTACTTTCCCTGCGCCAGCCATCAAGTTCTTCTTTTCTCTACGGATGAGGAAATTACGGGAAGGTACCTGAATGAACTTCAACCCTACGTTGGGCATTGTTACAACCTTATCTATGACGATGAATCCGCCAGTACAAAAATCAATTTGGGTTATTTCAGCGGAGAGGAATTGAATTGTGATGTCAATTGAGTCCATAAGGATTTCGCAACGAGCCAAAGATCACCTCATTAAGCTGAAACGTAATACGGGCATCAAGTATTGGAATGAACTTTGTCGTTGGGGCTTTTGCCTATCGCTTTCGGAGCCAGGCGTGCCTCCTATTTCAAAGATTCCGTCGGATAGTAATGTAGAAATGAGCTGGTCGGTGTTTGGTGGTAGATACTCCGATCTATACCTGAGCCTGCTCAAGATGCGGCTATACCAAGACGGATTACCTCTCGATGAAGAAACAATTGCGCAACAGTTTCGGTTACATTTGCATCGCGGTATCTCATACTTAGCTGGAATTCAACAACTTAGGACTATTGGCGATCTAATTCGATTGGCATACGATTTAGCCCAATCGAACCCTACACCTCACGTAAACTCGAACAAGACTGAACAAGTGCCTGTCCCAATTGTAGCGACTCGGGCAGTCGAGTGAACAGAGAAAGATCCCTAAACGTTCTAGTCCCATCATCGTCCGTCCCAAGAAGGAACGTGCCTGTATATCTTGATTGTGCAGCAACCTCTCCAATTGATCCTGAAGTGTTAGCAGTAGTCAACCGTGTATGGCAGGAGGAACCGGGAAATGCGGGAAGTCGAACCCACGAATTCGGCGTCAGAGCCAAACGAGTAGTTGAAATGGCACGAGAACAGGTTGGCAGAGTAGTTGGCGCATCTCCCGACGAGGTCGTCTTTACTAGTGGAGCCACTGAGAGCAACAACATTGCGCTTCTAGGAATTGCTGCCTATGGTGAAAAAGTTGGACGAAGACATATAGTATCAACAACCATAGAACACAAAGCCATTCTTGAACCTTTGAAAGCACTAAGCGGTCGAGGTTTTGATATCACATTTCTTTCGTCAAATCCATCTGGCACGGTAGACGCAAAGGAGGTAGCTGCGGCGATCCGTGCTGATACGCTCCTAGTTTCCGTCATGCATGTAAATAACGAAACAGGAATCCGCCAACCGATAGAACAAATCACTAAATTACTTCATCACCATGATGCTTGGTTTCATGTTGACGCTGCACAGGGGTTTGGAAAGGACCTTGGGCCACTAAAAAATACCAGAGTAGATCTCATCAGTGTTAGTTCCCACAAAATATCTGGACCAACAGGCGTTGGAGCTTTGGTAATGCGCAGCCGCAATTTTGTTCGGCCGCCAATAGAGCCAATTATACTTGGAGGTGGTCAGGAACGAGGGATTCGCCATGGCACCGTTCCGGTCGCACTTATTGCCGGAATGGGAATGGCGGCAGAGCGTGCAGAGACTGAGCATTCGAGTCGTCGTATGCGATGCCTAGAAATTCGCAAGGAATTGGTTCACGCGTTGGCAGAGGAGTTGGGAACTGATATGACTCCTATTGGCGACCAATCACTCGCCATCCCAAATATCCTAAGTCTTGCCGTGACAGGAGTTGATGCTGAAGCAATTATGGTCATGTTGAAAGACTTGGTGGCAATTTCAAATGGGTCTGCTTGTACGTCACAGCATTATGCTCCAAGCCACGTATTGCGTGCGATGGGACTGTCTGACGACCTTGTCTTCGGTGCTGTCCGTTTTTCGTGGAATCACCTAACACCAGAGGTAAATTGGACGACAGTAGCTAGACGCTTGGCAAAATTGACATCGTAAAATACATAGTAATTTTATTCTTGCGTTGGCATCCAATAATGTGGATCCAGTGCTTCGCGAGTCATGAATTTGGGGTGTGTGTTTCTCAATAACTCCCTTAAGTTCTGTTGGTCAACGATCCCAATTAATAACAAAGAATCGATGGACTCTTGTGTTTCTAGATAGCTCAACAGGCTCGAGGCTAATGCCATATCAGACATACAGGGATCATAGCCTAATGAACCGTCATCGCTGTACCAAGCGACAGCAACGTTATAGAGATCAGATACTTGTAACAATGTGTGTTGCTCGATGTGTGGATGTGTTTCCTCCCACATCTTTAGTTGATGTGAAAGTTCGAGTAACCCCCGTCGTATTTCCTGTTCCTTACTCGTAGCACATGGAAACCCTTCTTTCGCTCTTTCACCAAAACGTTCGCACCAGCACGCCCAACGATGTTGATACCAAGTCCTAATTTGTACCTCAAAACGTGAAGTTACATGGCGTTCCCAAAATGGTTGTTGAAAGCGAATGACCGCATGTATTGATCTATATCCAATTCCAGTAAAGTGGGTGTCCTGCAAATAGTCCTTTATTCGTGCACCAATATCTCCCATTCGCTTGCCAAGTTGCATCGCATCAGAATAGGATTGACATATAATTCGGAATCCAATGATATCATCCATTTCGTTCACGGAACTCTTGATCTCAAGACGTTCGTTTCTTTTAAGTTTACGGTAAATACTACTTAGACGTTTGAGGCGAGCACATACGAAGACCCTATCAGGAAGACTAGCCTGTCTTAATAGTGCTAAGCTTGTTTGTACACAATTCAACCTAAACCTTCTATACTGGTTTATGGTCTCAATTGCTACTGGGTTCTGTTGATTCGATCGATACTCGTCGCTCGCCCGACGAATCTCGCCAATTGACTGAAACAATTCCTTTTTATCAGACACGTCGCAATTCAATGGTCGAATTGAGATTAGACTCTACCTAGTTCCACGGATGTGGTAAGTGAAAATCCTCTCGCTTTACCAAGTTTCCTGAAATGTCAATTGCTTGATCCTCTTCTTCATCGGAAAGTCCTAGTCGTCTTGCATTAAAAAATTTCGTGCGGAGATCCTCTCGTTCACCTGTGTCTTCAAATCCACCACCAAGTAAATACTGGAACATTTCTGAACAGAGGTCTTGATTCTCCTTTTTCCTTCGCATCTTCCTGTCTACGGTGTCGCAAAGAATTCCGAACCAGGGTGTGGTTTCTGTCCGCAATCTAAGCATTCCCTTATTCTCTTGTTTAGCCAATACTTTGATCAGTGCGGATAGTTTCAAATCTCTTAGCTCCAGCTCGTGTATTGCTTCAGCTAGTGCTACCTGAGCGATAGGTCTGAATAAAATATTGTCGTCACCATCGATAGAGCGGATCTCGCTGGCGGGTTTTCCCGCAATCATCTCTCTATGTGATGGAAGATCTTGTAGTGCTTTGAAATACTCAGCAAGGCAATTGACACCATCAAGAATTTCTTCATCGTCTGGCCGAGCAATAATACTTGTTGTGACTGCAAATGGCTCCTGCCCCCAATGACTAAAAGGTTGCTTGTGGCGGAGGTACGACTGAGCAATGCTGACTATAGTGTCAAGGGTCGTATAGCAAGGTGATCTCTCTGACAATTGACTTGCACTTTCGTCAACGCGATCATCCTTTGAAAAGAGCGGATGTTTTACTCTAAGTGTTCGAGCGACAATTCTGAATCCATCATTTTCGTCGAGAAGTGTAAGTTCGCCCTTTTCCAACCTGCGGGCATTTTCGTTCACGTCAACAAATATTGACCGGAGTCTAGATGTAGCATTCTCGAATGTCTCACCTTCCTGAACTGCTGGCACAATCTCAATTCCCATCATCTCGTTAAGAACATCAGGAAGCTTGTTTACGTCTAAACCTAAGCGAGTCTCGTGTTTCTCGTAGTATTGTTCCACTTCCTCCCGACTCAGACTTTTCTTGCCAAGTCTTAAGTTGTGTCGGTCTTTGGCATACAGTCGACCTTCCAAGAGATCGCGTAGCCCCTGTATAGCCATGAGGCGATGCTGGCCGTCTAGAGCGAAATAGCTGGTATTAACAGTATCCAAATCGACAACATTAGCTTTGCTATCCAAAGTCTTGACGTTTAGTGAAGACTTCAGTGCACGCTTATCTGGTCCCCAATTGTCTGAGCTTAGATCGTAGACCCAAGGCTGGTAGGCGACCAAAAGCAGAGGTCCAAACTTATGGTTCTTTCGAATAGCCAAGTAGGTTGACATTGCCATTTGTCGTCTCCAGTCAGGTTCTCTTTGTTGAATTGCTGGCAATGTAATGTCGTTTATGGAAATCTTTCCAGTCTCTTCTTTGATTTGAGATTTGAAGATTGGGAGGTCCTTAGCATAGGAAACATTAGTCGCAATCCATTTCAGAGACACCGAAGTGAGATAAGACTGGCTTGTACCCATTCTCGCAGACAATGCTAGTTGGTGATTTTCCTTATCACGTTGGAGATCGAGAAGCATGCGCAGCGTGCGCGCATAGCGTCTTTCAGTCTCTTCTACGCCTGCGACCATTTGGTCTAATTCGTTCTCAATCATTTCGCTCATCGTTTTTCCTTACTTGCCAACTGAGTTAAATTGCGGACGGAAGTATTGAATCAATTCGGCCTCGAGCGTCTTACGCGCCGAAGCTGACTCGTGCACTAGTGGACAATACCAACACGTAGACATGGGATTGCATCGCAAGTAGTTCTTTAACCCAGCGTTTGTTTCGTTTTTCGGCAAATGCTGGGCAAGCCTTCGTTTAAGGTTGTCAGTCTCGCCGATGTAGACATATACCCGTTCAGCAGTTAATCCGTGACGTACGCGACGATCATGTCCAAACGCATAAAGGCCAGGTAACACAGGCACTCGGCTTAATGCTGCATTTACTCGCTTGTACCGCCAACGCAACAACGCATTCCCCAACGGAATCTCCCCGCTTTTTTCCAATTGTGTCTTGTTTGGAATCATTGGGAGTGCCTTGGACACAATGTCATTGTTTCGATTCGTAACGGAATGTCAATTGCTTGTCAATCCGGCTGTTGGTCTTGAATTCCAGTCGCTCGAATCAAGCGATAGTTGACACTGCAAATACTACCAGAGACGGTTGCTCGTGGACACAGTCAAAATTGATCACACTTAGTTTACAAAGCGTATCCACGGCGCCTCTGTATTTTATTGGACCGATCGTTTCTGCAAAGAGGCTCAAGTTAGTGCTCAAAGCCCATCTGAGTCGGTGTAGCGGGCACTGCTCGTCTGCGAAACAGCGAATTATCGCCGCCGTAACCGGAATTGCGCTGCCTCCCAAGGTTCAACAAACCGATTGTCACGCTAGTATGTGCTTGTTATTCTTAATAGACATTTCACGCAGGTGGGACTTCTTACTGTGGCGTCCAATCGTTCTCGTCTATTGTCATGGCAATCATAGAAGTAGCTCTTACCGGCAAAGCAAGTGACTTTCTGAAGATTGGGGTCGCGGCTGCTGGTCGCGGTGACTTGCATTCTGTCGAAAAGATTCTTGACCTGCGTCCAGATTGGATTAGCCGAACGGGCTCGCACGGAAGAACGATGCTCTGGGAGGCAGCATATCGTGGACGTACGACCGTGGTTGAGTACTTGATTCAACGAGGTGCGGACATCGATGTCTGTGCATGCCACTTCACGCCTCTTCTTGTCGACATTTCAGCGTACTGTGCGGCAAAGTACAAGAAGCGAGAATCCACGGCAGATCTGTTGCTGAACTGTGGCGCAGATATCGACTTCTTTACCAACGTCTTTTTGGGTGATATCCGCCAAGTTCGTAAGCAACTCGACGCCGATTCAAGCTTAGCTAGAAAGGAGAAAGTACAGAATGACAGAAACGTGTCGGCCACTGCACTCCACTATGCTGTTAGTAGCGGCCGTACTGAGATATTGGATTTGTTGCTAGCTAACGGAGCCGATCCTATTCCCTACTCGTACTGGTTGATTCGCTTTGCAATGTGGCGTGAAAACGTCACAATTCTCAGGAAACTCTTTGATGCAGGTGTAGATCGCGACCTTGCAGCCGTCCCCAGGTCCGGAGTGACAAACCCGGAAATTATCGCCGCGCTCAACGACTACGGGATTCCCTACCAACCTAACCTTGCAGAAGGAGGCTGGCCGCCATTGGTGTATGCATCTCGTGGCGACCGGGGTGGCAACTTGGAAGCTGTCAAAAAGCTGCTCGATCAAGGGGCTGACGTTAATTGCCGAAATTACAAGGAACAGACTGCTCTTCATTGCGCTGCCAAAGCGGGTTTCGTCGACATCGTCGAATTGCTTCTGTGCCGAGGCGCAGCTGTAGATGCAAGAGATAGGGAAGGCAACACGCCGCTAATGACCGCTATACAATCAAACATTAAGAGAAAGGACCGATTGCTTGAAGTGGCCTCGCACTTGGTAGGCAGCGGCGCTGACGTCAAACAGGAGAACATTAGAGGACGCAGTCCCTGGTCGGTTGCGTCTGGAAAGCGTGACAATTCAGCATGGTTGCATAGATTGCAGAACTTGTAACCAATCGCTTGCACAGTGCATCTCTAACCCGATAAGGGAACAAAGTCCAAATTGGCCCAGTATTTTTCATGGGAGACAATGATGAAAACTCTAGATTTCGTAGCAACTGCGTCAGTTGCACTGGGACTAACGCTAGCAATATCGCTGAGCGCGAACGAGTCAGTGGAAAGTGAAGACGCTGTAGACCTAACAACAAACGGTTCGACGGACGATGCTGAACTTGGAGAAGCAGCTACTAGTGCTGCAACCTCCGCACTTGAATTGAGGGAAGCCTTCGCCGGGGTCCTGTTAGAGCTTGCAGGATTTGCTCTGGAGACCTCCGATTCGATCCTTGCTGAAGAAATCGAGAGAGTTGGTACCCAATGGACTTCAAAGATTTCCAAGTACGACAGCGACAGCGACAACGCACTAACTCTCAAAGAGCTGGGGAGCGTTCCGCCGTTGGATAGCGATGACGAACACTTCAAGTCACTCACCCGGCAGGAGCAGCAAGAAGCAATACGAGAGCAGTTCGCGGAATTGGACACCGACAGCGATGGAAAGATAACAGTCGAAGAAGTCAAGAAAAAGATGCATGAAGCACGCCAACAAATTAAAGACGCATTTGATACGGTCGATTTGACCCTATTCTCCAATGACGGGGAAGCTAGTCGTGATCAAGCTTCCGAAGAGTCTGCTAACGACGACATAGCCGAGGAGGCAAGAGACATAGACTAGGCAGGCTTAGGCGGTCTAAACATGCGTTTATACGTCTCCAGGATTGTTAGCTTCGCACTTTCTCGATCGGTCCGCTTTAGCAAAGTTCAAACAGCGGACACGCGGGTCGGGAAAGAGTTAGGAATGAACTAAGCGTCACTAGATCATTTGCCGTTGACTGGCCAGACCCATAACGCGAGCTACCGTATCATCCACCGATAATGCGGAACTGTCTATGCAAACCGCATCCACGGCAGGTTTAGCAGGCGCAACTTCACGTAGACTGTCGCGTTCGTCTCGTTCCTGTAGGCTCTGCAGGACCTGTCGGTAGCTCGCCTCGGTTTCTGCTGCTCCCAACTGCGCCATCCGTCGACGAGCCCTGGTTTCTGGAGAGGCTTCCAAGAATATCTTCAGTTGGGCATCGGGAAATATCACGGTTCCCATGTCGCGACCGTCGGCAACCAGACCGGGCTTGACTCTCTGCTCTCGCTGTTTGGGGACGAGCACGTTTCTTATTCGGCGAGACGCGGCAACTCGGGCGGCAAGACGAGAAATCTTGTTCCCTCGTACGGCATTTGTTACATCGTCGCCGTTCCACTGGACGGTTTTTCGGTGCAACGAATCCGACAGAATCAGCACTCCATCTCGAAGCGGCTGACCCAGTTCACCTAGTCTGGCCTGAACGCCGCCGTTGGAGTAAACAATTTTCACCCTGTGAGCGATCAAGATCTCGATGGCTTTTGCGTCATCGATATCAAGCTCAAAATGGTCAGCAAGAAACGCTACGATTCGATAGAGCAAACCACTGTCTAGCAAGTTCCAACCGAGTTTCAGTGAAATTGCCGTTGCAACGGTACCTTTGCCTGATGCAGACAACCCGTCAATCGTTATGACCGGGATGTTAGACGACACTGTTCATTACCTACACAGCTACTGCCAGCTCAGCTCAATCGCGGCAGATTTGTGTCAACGCTTCTACAAATCGCGAATTCTCTGCGTGAGTTCCTATGGTTACGCGAAGGTGATTGGGCATGTCGTAGCTCGAAATAGGACGGACAATAACCCCCATTCTTAGTAGCTTGTCATAGATGGGAGTGGCATCTCCACCACAGTCGAAGCTTATGAAATTTGCAACGGAAGGAATAAAGTCAAAGCCCAAGTCACCGAACGCTTGCTCCAGAAATTTCATGCCAGTTGAATTCAACTGCACGCTTTCCGTCAAGTACTCGTCGTCTTGAACCGCCGCTTCGGCTGCGGCTAGAGCCATGCTGTTTACGTTGAAGGGTTGCCTAATTCGGTTAAGGAGATCAGCAAAGTAGGTTGACGAAACGCTGTAGCCCACCCTAAGAGAAGCCAGTCCGTATGCCTTCGAAAAGGTCCTTGTGGCGATGACATTGGGGTAAGCCTTCACCAACTCGACCCCGTCGGGATAGTCGCTTTCGCTCACGTACTCAAAGTAAGCTTCGTCAATTACAACCCATACGCTCGATGGAATCGCATCCAAGAACGAACGAACCTCTTCTTCGCTAGTGTATGTGCCCGTCGGATTGTTGGGATTTGCAAGGTAGATGATCCGCGTGTTGTTGTCCACTGCATCTGCAATTCCCTCAAGGTTGTCCTTCCAATTGTTGGATGGGACGACAACCATTTGACCATGAGCCCCAGCTATGGCCAATGGATAAACGACAAAACAACGCTCACCAACAATGCCGTTGGTCCCAGGTGACATGGCTACCCGCGCCGCCAGTTCCAACACATCATTTGAGCCGTTACCTAGAGTTATCTGATCGGTCGATACACCCAATCGCTGAGCTAACAGTCGCTTGAGACGAAATCCAGCCGCATCCGGATAGCGCGAAACGGAGTCAACAGTATGCTGCAGCGCAGAACGTACCTTAGGGCTGGGGCCTCGCGGATTCTCATTGCTTGCCAACTTGATCGAATCTGATATTCCAAGTTCGCGTTCTAGTTCTTCGACTGCTTTTCCCGGCGTATAAGGTGCGAGCTCCTTGACGCGCTCATTCACGGCAGCAGTCATACCTTCAATGCCTTGGGATATGAGCCCAGGGACCTCACGTCGATGGCGACGTCCCTGATTTCCTGAAGTACCGTCTGAGTGACAGTTTGTGACACGTGGCCGTCGAAGTCTATGAAGAACACATACGACCATGTGCTCCGATTGGAAGGCCGAGTCTCGATTCGGGACAAGTTGACATCATGCTTCTGAAACGGTCCCAGCACATTGAATAGCGCCCCGGGTTGATCGCTAGCCATTACTAGAACTGAAGTCTTGTCGTTTCCAGTTGCACCAACTGATTGCATTCCCAAAACCAAGAACCGTGTCGTGTTATCGCTTTGGTCCTCAATGTTGCGATGCAGCACTCTAAGGTTGTACTGTTCGGCAGCAAGAATTCCGGCAATGGCCGCTGAGTCGCGTCGCCCGGATACCAATCGTGCAGCTTCGGCGTTGCTGGCCACAGCAATGCGCTCGACGTCTCGGTAATTTCCATCTAGCCACTTTCGACATTGTGCGAGAGATTGCTCGTGCGAGTAGATCCTCTTGACCGACGTTGGTTCGGTATCTCTTCTCAAGACAAGTGCGTGGTGAATGGGCAATTCCACCTCGGCACAGATCTTCACGTCATTTTCTATTAGGCAGTCCAGAGTATGGTTGACCATGCCTTCCGTACTGTTTTCGACTGGTACTACACCATACTGACAAGTACCGGAAGCGACCTCCCGAAATACTTCGTCGATGGATGAGTACGACCTGGTAACCGCAAAGTGTCCAAATTGCTTGACGGCTGCAGATTCAGTGTAGGTGCCTCGGGGACCCAAGTAGCCTATGGTGAGCGGCTGCTCTAGGGAAAGACAACAAGAAATGATCTCATTGAATAGCTGTTCGACCTGGGCATTGGACAACGGCCCTTCGTTCACTTCTCTCAATCGAGACAGCATCAGAGATTCGCGGTCAGGTTGATAAAACGCGGTCGGTTCGCGTTCTGCCGTGTCAATCTTTAACTTGGCGACCTCCTTTGCACATGTTGCCCTTTCATTGAGTAGCTCAAGTATCTGGTCATCTATCCCGTCTATTCGGGAACGTACTTTGTGCAGCTTCTCGTCACTCACAGCTATGCAATCTCTCTCTCAAACGTCTTCATGTACTCGACTAGTGCATCAACTGCCGCGACGCTAACCCCGTTATAGAGGCTCACTCTGAATCCACCAGCCTTGCGATGTCCCTTTATGTTGACAATGTTGGCTTCGGCCGCCCGCTTAAGAAACTCGTCCGCCAACGATTCGTCGCGAAGCGAGAAAGTTACATTCACCTTGGACCTGAAAGCACTCTCCACTTTTGAAATATACAGACTGCTGGCGTTGATTACTCTGTAAATTCTCTGCGACTTCTCCTCGCATCGGCGTTGCATTTCCGCGACACCACCCGATTCATTCAACCAATCAAATACGAGCCCCGCAACGTACCAGGCAAAAGTGTTAGGTGTGTTGTACATCGAATCGTTGTCCGCGTGAACGCGGTAGTTCAGATACAGTGGCTCGCCCTGCCGGGGTTCACGTAATAGATCCTTTCGAATAATAACGATCGAAATTCCCGCCGGACCCATGTTCTTTTGCGCTCCGGCATACACCAATCCAAAATTTTCGATGTCGAACGGCCGGGTCAGAATATCGGAGGTCATGTCCGCGACCAGCGTAGTACCCATGTCAATCGGGTAATCAGGAAATTGGACGCCGCTGATGGTTTCGTTCGAGGTAATGTGCAAATATTTGGAACTTGAACTTCTATCCCACGTGCTCACTTCGGGCACTGAGTGCTCGGAAGAGGCAACCACATGAACTTCTCGAAGGTAACCAGCTTCGCTGATCGCCTTTTGCGACCACGATCCCGTATCAAGGTACTCGACGGTCTCGCCAGTGCTAGACAAGTTTAGAGGCACCATAGCGAATTGCATCGTAGCTCCTCCCTGCAGGAAAAGAACTGCATAGTCTTCGTTGATGCCCAGTAGTCTCCTTAACGAGGACTCAGCTCGTCGTGCTACATCCATGAACTCGTCCGAGCGATGGCTAATTTCCATAACGGAAGTACCCAACCCTCGATAGTCGAGAAGATCACGCTGGACCTCAAGCATTACAGGCTCTGGTAGCGTGGCAGGACCAGCTGAGAAGTTAAATGCTCGAGGCATCACGAGAAGCCATCGCGAAGTAGCGGAAATTCCGTGACACTTCGAACTCTCTAGATCTAGTCCAGAGTGTCCGAGTCTTGGTCTGTATCGCCGCCACCTGCGGAATCCGGCGAGCCGTCGTCATCTTCCTCAATGGCAGGCTGCTCGTCTTGAGAGATTACTGACTCTGCGATACGTCCTATGCCGATTAACCTCTCTTCGTCGCCAAGCCTGATTAGACGTACGCCTTGGGCATGGCGGCCCATGTTGCGAATTTGATCCACAGAAGTGCGAATGAGTGTTCCCCGGTTGTTGATGAACATGACCTCGTCGGAATCCATCACCTGAATAGCGCCAGTAAGCTCCCCATTTCGCGCTGACCGCCCGATCGCATAGGTTCCCAGTCCGCCACGACCGGTTTTTCGAAAAGCCTTCAGGTCGGTTCGCTTGCCGTAGCCATTCTCCGTAGCGCAGAGCAAATATCCGTTCTCGTGAGGTATGACAAGTGAAATCACTTCAGCACCCTCTCGTAGACGCATGCCGCGGACGCCGCGAGCAGTTCGACCCATCACGCGTACGTCAGATTCCATGAACTTGACAGCTCGTGCCTTGTTCTGAACCAGAACGATTTCCTGCTGGCCATCGGTCAGATCGGCACCGATCAGTCGATCATTCTCACCCAGACCGATGGCAATCAATCCCATGCGTCGGGGTCTGCTGAATTTGCTCAACTCCACGCGTTTCACATAGCCTTGCTGCGTCGCCATGACGACAAACCGGTCGTCCGTGAATTCCTTGATGGGCAAAATGGCGGAAATCCGTTCCTCTTCGTCCAATTCCAGCATGTTGACAAGAGGCCGGCCCCGTGCGTTCCTGCTGCTTTCAGGTATCAAGTAGGTTGGCAGCCAATATGCTCGTCCCCTGTTGGTGAAGCACAACAGTGTTGCATGGTTGTGGGTAACGAGAAGGTGCTCGATGAAGTCGTCGTCCTTCATGGTTGCGGCCACCTTTCCTCTGCCGCCCCGTCGCTGCGTGTCGTAGACGTCGATTCCCTGAATCTTGGCATACCCACCATGCGAAATCGTGACCACTACGGTCTTGGGGACGATCATGTCAATTGTTGTGAAGTCTTCCTGCGTTGCAAGGATCTCAGTGCGCCGTTCGTCCGCAAACTGCTCTCGCACCTCCTCAAGTTCTTCCTTGATTACTTGGTTCATACGCACGTCAGAATCCAGTATTTCCTGCAACTGTTTGATGTCCGAGATTAGGCCTTCATATTCCCCAATCAATCGATCCTGTTCCAGGCTAACCAATCGGTGAAGCTGCAAACTAAGGATTGCATCTGCTTGCTCGTCCGACAGCCGATACTCTCCCGTTTCTGGCTCAAACCCAAGGTCCGAAGGCAAATTCTCGACACGGGCTAGTCTTACGTCCGCTCTCCGCAACAATGCATGAACGGCCGACACACGCGATTGGCGATCACCAGTCGCAACGGACTCGTCGGTTGCATTGAGCCAAGTTCGATTGGTAAGTGCCGCTTGAGCATCCTGCCTTGACTCGGACTTGCGGATCAACTCAACGATTTCATCGATATCCGCCAAGGCTACGGCCTGTCCCTCAAGAGTGTGAGCCCTTCGGCGTGACTCCCGGAGCAGGTATGTTGACCGGCGGACAACGACCTCTCGTCTATGCTGAATAAACTCCATCAGCATGTCCTTGAGGTTTACAGTGCGCGGTTGCCCTCGTACAAGCGCCACGCAATTCACGTTCACTGCGGACTGCAGTTGTGTGTGAGTGTAGAGGTTGTTCAATACCACGTCTGCGGGCTCACCTCTGCTTACTTCAATAACGATGCGCATGCCATTCTTGCTCGACTCGTCGCGCAGGTCGGAAATGCCACTCAAGCGCTTTTCCCTAACAAGATCGGCAATTGATTCGACCAGCTTCGATTTGTACAGCTGATAGGGAATCTCGGTAATGACAATGGTTTCTCTACCCGATTTCTCCTCCTCTATGCTGGCGCGGGCACGCACCAGCATTCGTCCTTTGCCAGTTCGGTATGCCTGCACGATACCTGCTCTGCCATTGATGATTCCACCAGTGGGAAAATCTGGTCCCTGGACGTATTCCATCAAGTCGTCGACCGTGAGTTCCCCATCGTCTACTAGCGCAACACATGCGTCAATGACCTCGCCCAAGTTATGCGGCGGAATGTTGGTGGCAACCGCCACTGCGATTCCGTAAGACCCGTTGACCAGCAGGTTTGGAACTCGGGTTGGCAGAACCATCGGCATCAGCAATGTATCGTCGTAGTTGAGACCCATATCGACTGTTTCTTTGTCGAGATCCGCCAACATCATCGAGGCAAAACGTGACATTCGAGCTTCTGTGTAGCGTGGTGCCGCCGCGGGGTCGTTGTCGATCGAGCCAAAGTTGCCCTGGCCTTCCACCAATGGGTACCGCATCTTGAAATCCTGAGCCATGTGTACGATCGTCCCATAGATCGTATGCTCATCGTGGGGGTGGTACTTTCCGACAACCTCGCCGCTTATCCGCGCCGACTTGATAGTCGGTCGATCATGCCTGTTATTGAGTTGATCCATCCCAAACAGAACACGTCGATGTACAGGCTTTAATCCATCTCGAATGTCGGGCAAGGCACGTCCAACAATCACGCTCATCGCGTAGCCGAGATACGAGTGTCGCATCTCGTCTTCTATGAACACCCGTACAATATCGCCGTCCGGTCGAGTCGATGTGGATTGGCTTATTTCGTCGTCTCCATTGGATCCTCCGTCGGACCCGATGGGCATATCGTCATCACTCATAGCAGGGCACAAAGGTGCGCAAAAGGGAGGCTGGAAGGGGAACTGTTATTTTAGCGAATAAGGGGTCGAATGTACAGGCTAGAAGTGCCTCCATGCAACTCAGAGTTGACAAACTTGCATGCATCAATGCACAATGATTTGAACTAGAAATGAATCGAAGTTGACAGGTTTCATGGACAACACAACACAGGCTCCTACATGGAATGACACCACTCGCAAGAGCGCTGTTGGAGTCACACGAGCGCATGTTGTTCTTGTTGCGGCACCGCTATTCCTGTATGTAAATGCCTATGACGTAATCAGATTGTTATTGTTAGACGAAAGTGCTGCGATTCTTGCATCCCTTGCAGACGGAATGTTGGCGCTTGCTGCTTTTTTTGTCTTATTCATTGCTCTCGCGCCGGTTCTTGTGGGGATATGGGCAAGAAAGCGTACAGTCGCCCAGTACTTGGCTGAACTGTCAATATATGATCGTTTCGTCGCTACACCTCTAACCGCTTCAGTGTCTGGCAGCGTGTTTGCTTTCCTGGCCTACGGGGGAGTGACCGGCTTGCTACTCTTACTTGCCGGAAACCAATCCTACGGGCTCATGGATTTCACTGTGTTGCTTGCAGCACTTCCGATATCGGCTGCTTTATCCTATCCAATTAGCCTCTTTGCCACCCGAAGTGTAAGTAGACAGGTTGAGTTTCTGGCAGCGCAAGCTTAATTTGACGGTAACGAAGCAGCCTACTGCTGCCAGATTGGAGTGCTACGCCTAGTAGACAATTGATTTCGAACGCTAGGGCGTTCGACTCGTAACCCCTTTACAACTCAACGTCCCGCCACGAGCTTCGACTTGGGTTCGCTTAACTCCTATACTATTTGCCAAAAGCATGCGACCGTATGTCAGAGCCTCCCTCTGCTGTGAACTTGGATCCAGCAGAAATTCAGAAATTCGAGTCCCTAGCACAGCGTTGGTGGGATCCCGATAGCGAATTTCGGCCTCTTCACGACATAAACGACGTTCGTGTGCGATTCATAGCTGAACGTGCGTCGCTAGACTCCGCACAAACTTTGGATGTTGGGTGTGGGGGAGGCATTCTCACTGAGAGCTTGGCCAATCTGGGTGCACAAATCACGGGTATTGACCCAGCTCAAGGTCCCTTAACTGTTGCCAAACTACATGCCATAGAAATGGGTCTGGAAAGCCGCATACGATATCGTCAAACCACGGCAGAGGAATTTGTAGAAGTAGAACCGCAACGCTACGACGTAGTCACCGCGCTTGAAATTCTCGAGCACGTTCCGGACTTCTGTCAAACCGTCCAGGCGTTAGCAGGATTAGTTCGCCCTGGTGGTCAACTGTTTCTGTCAACAATCAATCGTAATCCACGGGCCTATCTGGTTGCCGTATTGGGGGGAGAGTATCTTCTCAATGTGCTGCCCAGAGGAACTCACGACTATCGCAAGTTCATCAAGCCTTCTGAACTGTCGAAGGCTGTTCGAGAAGCAGGCATGGTAGTAAAGGAAGTCGCGGGCTATCGCTACAATCCGCTAGTACGCACCGCAACCCTCGTCGCTGATGCTAGCGTGAACTATCTGCTGCATGCAACCAAACCGGAATAGCACTTACCAGCCTTCCCCAGACCTCCTAAAGGGTCGCACAATCTTAGTAACGGGCGCGGGAGACGGTATCGGACGCACCGCCGCCAAGACTTTTGCTCTCTATGGGGCAGAAGTAGTGCTGCTCGGACGTACGCGACATAAGTTGGAAACCATAAACGATGAAATCGTGGTTGAAGCATCTAGCAAACCACTCATCGTTCCAATCGACCTTGCTCAGCTGAATGAAGACAATGTGATCCAGTTGAGCAACGCGGTTCAAGATGTCTACGGACACCTTGACGGCATTCTCCACAATGCATCCATACTTGGAGAGAAGAGCCCCATCGAACATTACTCATACTCGCAATGGACTCAAGTCTTTGAGGTAAACGTTCACTCCCAGTTCCTGTTGACGAAATCGCTCCTGCCGCTGCTTCGAGAGTCGCAGGATGCATCGATCATTTTCACTTCCTCAGGTGTGGGGAGGAAGGGTCGGGCATATTGGGGCGCATATTCTGCGTCGAAATTCGCAACTGAAGCTCTCATGGAGATTCTTGCAGACGAATTGGAGAATGAGCCGAATCTACGAGTCAACTCGCTAAATCCAGGCGGAACGCGCACAGCGATGCGTGCTCAGGCATATCCCGCCGAAGACCCAAACTCACTCCCAGAACCTGACGACCACATGCCGTTGTACCTGTATCTCATGGGTCCAGATTCCCGGGGTGTCAGCGGCCAAAAATTCGATACACAATCGTGGAATCTTGCCGACAAAGCATGACGCGCAGTACTAGGACAACGGCAGTCCCGGAAAGGGAATCAAAAAGGTCTTTTCTTCCCGTTTGTTGTCTTGGTTGTGCCAACCATCAGGTACGTCAATCGCTAGCCAGGAACATACTGCCCTTACATCACGCTCACCCATTTCGGTCGACCTTCCCACGGGCATAGCACGCGGCAGCACAACTGGACCAAAGCGTACACGCTTAAGTCTCGAAACGCTCGTTCCGATTCTCTCAAACAACCTGCGAACCTCGTTGTTCCTGCCCTCGAGCAGAACTACGTGGTACCAATGATTCAAGCCTGAACCACCGTAGTACTGAATGTCTGAAAAACGTTGGATTGTGCCGTCGATGTCAAAACCTTGGCGCAATCTGTCCATGCGATCATTCGACAGCTCTCCTATGATGCGAACAGCGTACTCGCGATCAATCGTTGAACTAGGATGCATGAGGCGGTGAGCCAATTGGCCGTTGTTGGTTAGCAGCAGAAGGCCGCTCGTATTGATGTCAAGCCTTCCAACCGAAATCCATCGGCCATGATTCAAGGCTGGCAAGCGAGAGAAAATCGAGGGACGTCCCTGCGGGTCGTTGCGCGAGACGATCTCTCCTACCCGTTTGTTCATGACCAGTATGCGCGGATATTCTTGAGCGCTCGAGTCCCTTACGGGCTTGCCGTCGACTTCAATCCGTGAGCCAACAACCACCCGCTGACCGACGTGGGCAATCTCGCCATCCACACGAACGCGGCCCTTTTGAATCCATTCTTCCATCTGACGTCGAGAACCGAGGCCACGTTCAGCCAGGACCTTGTGTAGTTTTTGGGAACCACCATGCGACGGTTCGCCAACTGTACGATTGGATGCCACGAAAGGTCAGTCTTGGTCGGTGGCGCCTTCGTCACCGACGACGGCAGATCCGGACTCCGCAATATCTCGAAGCGGAGGCAATTCCTCAAGCGACCTCAAGCTGAAGTAATCTAGGAATGCAGGCGTTGTACCGTACATCATTGGGCGGCCCGGAAGATCTTTGACACCCAGTTCTCGTACCCAACCTCGGTCCATAAGCGTTCTCATGGTGTGCGAGCTGACAGCCACACCACGGACCTGCTCAATTTCACCGCGGGTTATGGGCTGCCGATACGCGATCAATGCCAAAGTCTCCAGCAATGCTCGGGAGTACCGTCTGGGTTTGTGCAACAAGAGCTTAGCGATCCACTTGTTGTGTTCGCCTCGCACCTGAAATCGATAACCGGATCCAACTTCGATAAGCTCATAGGCTCTGTCCCGACAGTCTCCCTGCAACGCAGCTAGAGCGGCTGTCACTCGCTGGGCGAGATCTCCCGAATCCCCATCCAGTTCGGAGTCTCTAAGCAGATTCAGCAACTGCTCTTTGCTTAGCGGATCCTCCGCTACAAAAAGCAGAGATTCGATAGCTTGCTTGATGTCTGGCGACTCATCCATGGAAAGCGGCGGCTATCAGGCTCGGCTTGCGGCGTGGGTTACGTATATTGGCTGATGAAATCCATGCTGCACTACGTTCACCAATCCATCGCGTAACAGTTCGAGCAAAGCCAGAAGAGTCACAACAGCACCTTGCCGCTTCTCTGCAGGACTAAACAAGTCGAAAAATGCCACGTATCCCCCAGTGCCCGCAAGTCGATCCAGCAATTGCGTCATTCTCTCGCGAACAGACAGAGACTCGGTTTCCACTGCATGCGGCTTCCTGAGTCTAACGCGTTCCAGGACTTCGGAGAACGCCGCAAGTAATTCTCGAAGGTCGACACTGGGAGGGTCCGCTTGGATCAAGTGATCGGGGCGCAAGAGCGCTGCAGGGAACACATCCCGTTCGAGTCTCGGTAACTCGTCAATCTGCTCGGCAGCGTGCTGAAACACCTCGTACTCTAGGAGTCTGCGCACGAGTTCCGCGCGGGGATCTTCTTCCTCCTCACTGTCCGAGGGACGAGGAAGCAGCATTCGAGACTTGAGCTCTGCCAGCGTGGCAGCCATGACTAGATAGTCGCCGGCCAGCTCCACGCGCAACGACGTCATGAGATCGATGTACGCCATGTATTGGTCGGTTACCTCGGCAACCGGAATGTCCAATATGTCGAGATTCTTGCGCTTGATTAAGTACAGCAGCAAATCTAGAGGACCCTCAAAGGCCTCCAATATCACGATCAATGCATCGGGCGGAATGTATAGGTCGTCCGGCAGCTCGTAGGTGCGATCTATACGCTCCTCGACCTCTTTGTCAACCGCTCCTGGAATCACCGATACGATATGCCGATCGCTGACCGGACGTCCTCCAAGGTCTCTCGCGCGATGATACGAGCCTTCTCGGACCCTTTCTCGATCACGTTGCGCACAAGGCTGCGGTCTTCAATGAATGGAGCTGCACGTTCATGGAATCCATCCTGTTCGCTCTTGAGAGTGTCGGTCAGTGGACCCTTGCAGTCCAAACAACCAATACTGGCGGAACGGCATCCTGCGTCAGCCCACTCCAACGTGGAAGCATCGGAGTAGATCTTGTGCAGCGCATATACGGGGCACTTTCCAGGATCACCAGGATCGCGTCGTCGAACTCGAGCCGGATCCGTCTGCATGGTCTTGATCTTCTCTTCAAGCACACCTGGCTCTTCGCGGAGCAAGACTGTATTGTTGTAGGACTTCGACATTTTCTCGCCATCGAGTCCAGGAACCAATGGAGTATCTGTAAGCAGGACCTCAGGTTCAGGCAGAATGATGCGTCCGCCATCCTCCAAATAGCCGATTAGACGTTCCATTTCGTCTACGGACAGGTGAGACTGGTCGTAGATCAAAGCACGCGCCGCCTCCAACTTCTCCGAGACCCCTTGTTCTGTGTATTTCTTGCGCCACTCGGCATACTGCTTGGCAATTTTCTTTGGTACTTTGCTTAATGCACGTTTCGCAAGTACAAGCCATTCAGCGTCTCGTCCATAGTTCAAGTTGAATGCTCGTGCAATGTCCCGCGACAGTTCGACATGGGCAACCTGGTCCGCTCCTACTGGCACCTTGGTGCCCTTGTACATCAAGATGTCGGCTGCTTGCAGCAGCGGGTAGCCAAGAAAACCATAGGTGTTGAGATTTCTGTCATTCAGCCGAGTGATCGTGTCTTTGTAGGTTGGCACTCTCTCCAACCATGGAAGAGGCGTGACCATGGATAGCAGCACATGCAGCTCTGCATGCTCCGGCACACGGCTCTGCACGAACACTGTGCTCGCCGTAGGAGAAACGCCACTGGCAAACCAATCGATCAGCATGTCGTACGTGTTTTGTTCGATGTTTTCCGTCTCCGAATACCCGGTTGTCAACGCGTGCCAATCAGCTACAAAGAAGAAACACTCGTACTCGTGCTGCAACCTCGCCCAATTCTTTAGAGCTCCGTGGTAGTGTGCGAGATGGACGCGTCCCGTAGGACGCATTCCTGATACAACCCGGTTGTCCATTTGACCGTTGCTCAACGTAGATCCAATGATGTGCTGGCGAAAAATCTATTGACCCTGCTCATGACTGTTTAGTTTCCCAATCCCCTCCCTCTTGACGGTGGGGACCGAGTCGACCACCTCAACCAACGTAGTTGGATCCGAACCTAGCACACCACCATCAATTATTACGTCTACCTGATGCTCTAACAATTCGCGCGCATCGCGGGGATCCGTCATCGCATATTCCTCACCGGGCAATATTAGGGAAGTGGACAGCAGCGGAGCGTCTAAGGCTTTCAAGAAACTCATGGCAATCGGCGACGCAGGTATGCGCAAACCTATGGTTCCTCTGTTGCTTCCCGCAACCTTTCTAGGCACATCGCGTGTCGCTCTCAGAACGAACGTGAACGGGCCGGGAGTATTGCGCCTCAACATCCTGTAGGTGACGTTGTCGACATGAGCGTAGGTCGACAGTTCCGACAGGTCCTTGCAGACTATGGTCAATAGATGGTTTGCCTTCAACTGCCGAATGGTTCGAATGCGATCGACTCCCGAACCATCGAGCAAACCACAACCCAATGCATAGGTCGAATCTGTTGGGTACACAATGATGCCGCCATCGCGCACGATTGCCGCCGCTTGTCTAGACAACCTCTCTTGAGGGTGGGTGGGATGTATCTCGAAATATTGACTCAAGAGAAACTCCTAGTTCATTCGATCGCCAACCAGTCTATGGCATCGTATCCGTGAGATACCAAGTACTCGTTGGCAGCTGAAAAGTGACCGCACCCAAAGAAACCTCTGTTTGCAGACAACGGTGAAGGATGCGGAGCTGTCAAGACACAGTGTTTACTTCGGTTGACGAATTCAGCCTTTCGTTGAGCTTGTTGTCCCCATAGCAAAAACACGACACTCTCGCATTGCTCATTGACAACATTGACAACTCGATCAGTGAATCGCTCCCAGCCGCGACCTTGGTGTGAACCTGCATTCCCTTCGACCACCGTAAGGACGGCGTTGAGTAATAGCACCCCCTGTGTCGCCCAGGGAACAAGACAGCCGTGGTGAGGTTGTACCTCGGTCGACTGTCCGCCCGCACCAACGTCACGCTGGATCTCCGACAGGATGTTCACAAGCGAAGGAGGAACGGGAACGCCCTGATTAACACTAAAGCAAAGTCCATGTGCTTGATTTGGTCCGTGGTAAGGATCCTGACCAATGACGACTACACGAACTTGGTCCAATGGACACAGATCCAATGCTTGGAAGATTTTTGACATTGGTGGATGAAGGCGTTTTCCTTGGGAGATTTCCGCAAGCAGGAACTCTCGCAAACGAATCATATATTCGGACGTGAATTCCTGCCGCAAGGCATTCTTCCAAGACGGGTGCAGCTTCACCCGCTCCAGTGCTTCGCTCATTGCGCTGAGGGCTTGAGCAGCGGGAAGAGCAATACGTCTCGAATTGTTGTGGTATTGGTCAGGAGCATCGCAAGCCGGTCAATTCCAATTCCTTCGCCTGCCGTTGGAGGCATGGCGTACTGCAATGCCCTAATGTAATCAGAATCAAAATGCATGGCTTCCGTGTCACCGGACGCCAATCGTTCAGATTGCGCCCGAAAGCGCTCTTCCTGATCGTCAGGATCATTAAGCTCTGAGAATCCATTGGCGATTTCCCGCCCACCCACAAAGTACTCGAAACGATCAGCGACAAGAGGGTTTTGGTCATTGCGCCGAGCCAGTGGGGAAATTTCTGTCGGGTATTCGGTAATAAAGGTTGGTTGTATCAACTTCGGTTCCACCAGCGCTTCGAACAGTTCGTTCAATACGCCTCCCCACCCGCATCCTTTCGGTAGATGAACCGATCGTGCGCTTGCCTCTTCACGCAAAGTGGCCTCATCAAGAGCATCGGAGGCATTGTCTAGAGAAAGTTCGTCGGCTACGGATTCCAGCATAGTCATGTGGTTCGGACGAGCGGCAAAGTCGATGCTGTGTCCATCCCACTCGATTTGTGCTGAGCCACATACAGTCGTGGTCAAGTGAGTCATCAGGTCTGTTGTCAACTCAATCAAGTCAGGGTATGTTGCAAAAGCCTGATAGAACTCGAGCATCGTGAATTCCGGATTGTGCTTGGTCGACAGTCCTTCGTTCCTAAAATTTCGGTTTATCTCATATACGCGCTCGAAACCGCCCACTACAAGTCGCTTCAGGTACAGCTCGGGAGCTACCCTCATGAATAGCTCCATATCCAATGTGTTGTGGTGTGTTGTAAAAGGCTTCGCCAATGCACCTCCAGGAATGGGATGCATCATGGGTGTTTCCACTTCCATGTAGCCCCGGGCTTCGAAGAATGCGCGCAATTGCGTCACAATAGAGCTGCGCGTAGCAAATACCTTTCGAGACGTCTCATTGGCAATCAAGTCTGCGTAGCGTCGCCGATATTTGAGCTCCGAGTCCTCGATTCCGTGAAACTTGTCAGGAAACGGCTGAAGCGACTTGGCAAGCATGGAGTAACCGTCAGCTTCCACAGTCAGCTCTCCCTTGTTGGTTCGCATCAATCTGCCACTAACGCCTACTATGTCGCCTAGGTCCGACAGTTCCACAAATTTGCCGTACTCTTCAACTCCAATTCCATCTTGGCGAAGGTAGCACTGTATTTCTCCCGATCCGTCGCGCAACGTTATGAAGCTGGCTTTACCCATGACACGACGCAAGACGACACGCCCCGCAACGATAGCGCTCGCGGACTCGCGTTCAAGATCCTCTTTGGAGGATTTGGCAAACTGGTCATGCAAAGCATGCGCCCAATCTGTTCTCTCAAACCCACTAGGGTACGCAGGGGAAATTTCTCGCAACTCGGCGAGCTTTCGTCGTCTGACCGCGACTTCGTTTCGATCATCCATTTAGATTCCTGCAATCAGACTTGCTTCCATGAACGATGTTATGTCCCCATCGAGGACTCTGTTGGGATCGCCTCGTTCAGATCCAGTTCTATGATCCTTTACGCGAGACTGATCCAAGACATAGGATCGAATCTGGCTACCGAAACCAATATTGGGTTTGGAATCCTCGATAGCCTGCTTCTGACCCTGTTTCTCCTCCAACGCCAAACTGTAGAGTTTTGCCCGCAACTGCTTCCAAGCCTGCGCCCGATTCTTGTGTTGCGACCGTTCGCTCTGACACTGCACGACCGTACTCGTGGGGATGTGGGTCAGTCGTACGGCCGAATCTGTCTGGTTGACATGTTGACCCCCGGCACCGCTAGCTCGGTACGTATCGGTTCGTACGTCGCTTGGATCAATCTCCACTTCAACATCGTCGTCTATCTCGGCGTACACGAACACAGATGCAAACGAAGTGTGCCTCCTATGATTTGAGTCGAACGGAGAATTCCTCACTAGTCTGTGCACACCTGTCTCGGTGCGCAACCATCCGTATGCATGGGAACCCTCCACCAAAATCGTCGAGCTTCGGATTCCTGCCACATCGCCTTCTGAAAGCTCCACAATCGTAGCTTTGAAACCTTGCTTCTCACACCACTGCAAATACATGCGCAGAAGCATGTTGGACCAATCCTGCGATTCAGTACCACCCTCGCCGAATTGAATGTCCAAATATGCATTCTGCACATCAAGCTCATTGGAAAACATGCGCTGAAATTCGAGGGACTTGAGGTGCGAGTCAATGGATTCCAGCTCGTCGGCAACGTCATTCAATACTTCAGACTCACCTTCATCGGAAGCCATCTCCGCAAGCCCATCCGCCTCCTCAAGGCGATGAACAATGCTGTCCATTCCTTCAACTGAATCGGCTAGAAGTGAACGTTCCTTGGACAACCTTTGCGAAAGATCCAAATCTGTCCATGTGCCAGCATCTGCTAGTTGGAGCTCAACCTCCTGCAGTCGCTCTTTACTGTCGTCGTAGTCAAAGAGAGTCCCTTAACACATACATTCGTGTGCGTATGTCCTTGATCTTTTCTCTTATGGAGTTGATTTCTGCCATTGCTTTCCCTTCAAGTCAGGTCGTTAACCCAAAAACGCGCTAACTTCCCGTGTGTTTCAAGTCTCCCAATTCGTAAGCGCCGAGGAACGAATTCTCCGTTGCTGGAGTCATTGTGACCAAGGTGTGACTAGTGCAAGCTGATTAGACGCGAAAAGTCTCTTAAGAAGCAAAACTCCGCATGAACGCACCTGGCAACCCGAATGATGCTGCAAGGAGACCTAGCCGCAATATTTGCGACTTGTGGAGTGCGAAATTTTAGCACTTGCCTATTAATGCTTGCCCGATCAGCTTAATGGGCGAGAGCTTGACGTTCTAATCGGTACGATGCCTGGGGACTTTCAGGATGCAGGGACAATACTCCGAGTTACCGTCAACAAGTGAACGTTGGGCTATTGGACCCTAATGAAACATAGGTTCAAAGACCAAAGCGTCGATGGTAAACATGCAATTGATCAAGTTGCTAGGGACACCACCAAATGCTACGTGTCTTCGGTGAGCCACCAATCGAAGTCTAGGGGCCACACGTTAGCTACCTTCTTCTAGACAACAGGTACTCTCAAAACGAAACTCTGAAATTGAACTCGATCCCGTCCGAAAAAATGTCGGCATTGATGTGCTTGGTGTAAAGGAATACCAAATCAATAGCCCCGCGGGGCGCGGTCTTTGCCTCGGCCACACGAAACTTCAATCCCAGTGAAAGCGTCGGATCCATGTAGGACTTGCTATCTGAGACGGCGGGCAATTCTTCTGTGTCTTCTGCAACTGGCCTTGCCGTTAAGGTTTGGGTTGTGTAGGAGATGCCTAATTTTTAAATGCCAAAGGCCCAATTGTTGAACCTTTGTTCTACCAGCGCTTTTAAGGACCAGAAATCGGTGCCCTGCTTGGATTGAACTTGAACCTCGTTAGCATTCGGACCGAGCATGGTCTGTAGAGTCTTGATGTTGGGTGGCTTTCCATAGCTCAACTCCAATCCCCATTTGTCAAACGTAGGAAATCCAATACCTATGCTACATCCTACAGATGCGCCGTCGGACTCTCCTCCAATCTCGGTCGTTATAGCGTCCTCGTAGTCAAACCACGTGGTACAACCTCCAAACACATACG
Source organism: uncultured Pseudomonadales bacterium (assembly GCA_964572845.1). Taxonomy (GTDB): domain Bacteria; phylum Pseudomonadota; class Gammaproteobacteria; order Pseudomonadales; family Azotimanducaceae; genus Bin55. Next base: position 124,075 of record CAZNFX010000001.1, read on the forward strand.
GGTCGATCCTGTCGTGTCTTAACTTAGCATCCTGAGAGTGGACTTGGGCTGCCACACAAAGCACCACCAGGATGGACATCCAGACTTTGAGCATATTCGTTCTCCAATAACTAGGAAATTCGCAAACCGGTTGGTTAACTCGGTTAGACCGCACTTCAAGCCGTACGTTGCGCCATTCCGGCCGAATGACGCAGGATGTGTTCGAACTCAGCCGCTTGTAGCTTTGGGAAAATTCGAGCTTTTTGTCAGGTGGTTCGCTTGGCTCCCAAGGCACACCTATCCCGACGCAGGTTGCAGAGATTCCACAATCAATTGCATTGTGGTCACTCCTGCATAGCGATTTGCCGCTGGTCTATAGGCAATTTCCGCAACGGGAGCATTCGCCGGACGCTTGTTGAAGGCTATCGCGTCCAACACTTTTGCATCCTTCTTCAAGATCATCTTGACATGCTTCCTGTTGCCGACGGGAACTTCGTTTACGACCTCGAAAGATCCATGAAACAACGGGCGTTCGAAAGCCTGTCCCCAGGGTCCCCATTTTTCGATTTCGTGGACCAAGTCCAACGTGAGTTCCTTCGGATCCAATTCTCCGTCGGTTTGCACAGTAGACGTAAAAGACTCTGCCGGTGCACGCGCCGCAACCGCTGAATCAAACAAGCTGGAGAACCGCTCAAAGCTAGAGCCATGGATAGTCAGACCCGCCGCCATAGCGTGGCCTCCGTATGACTTAATTAGGAAAGGATAGCGGGCATCAATATCTGCAAGAACGTCGCGAATGTGTACACCTTGAATGCTACGGGCCGACCCCTTTAGCAAATCCGATTTTCCGTCGTTCGCTACAGCAAAAACAACAGCAGGTCGCCTTAGATGAGCGACAATCTGACTTGCAACCAATCCAACAATGCCTTCGTGAAAGGATGCGTCCTGAATACAGATGCCGTTGCGATTGTCTGCTGCAAGCCCATCCAGGTACTGGAGGGCCACATCGGTCATGTCAGATTGGATTTCTCTTCGATTTACGTTGATAGCGTTGAGTTTCGAGACGCACTTTCGAGCTTCGTTTATGTCGTTTGCAACCAGTGCTTGGATACCCAGACTGATATCCTCTAACCTTCCCGCAGCGTTAACGCGGGGACCTAGGCGGTAGCCCAGATCCTCTTCATCGATGCTCGCAACACTTACTTTGCTCGCTTCGCAAAGTGCAGCGATTCCGGGTCGAGACCTTCCATTGCGCACTAGTTTCAGTCCGCCCGCAACCAGTATTCGATTGTTCTGGTCTAGCGGCACAAGATCTGTAATAGTTCCCAACGCGACTAGATCAAGGTAGGCACCGACGTTTGGTTCCTCGAGCCCTCTCTTGTCAAATCTGCCCGAAGCCCGAAGTTGGCGTCTCAATTCCGCCATGAGATAAAACGCCACCCCGACACCAGCAGGAGCACTCGGAAATGAATTCCGGTCAAGCTGGGGATTTACGATTACATTGGCGACCGGCAGTTGCTCGGGGGGAAGATGGTGATCCGTAACAATAATGTCGATTCCCTTCTCGCGAGCAAACGCTATACCCTCATTGGAACTTATGCCATTGTCAACAGTGACGATGACACTGGGTTTGCGCTCAACCAGCGACTCGACATAGGGTTTGGTCAAACCATATCCGAACTGAAACCTGTTGGGGACTACAAACTCTACACGCCTTGCACCAAATTCGCGAAGAAGAAGAACGCACAGGGCACTCGCAGTAGCCCCATCTGCATCAAAGTCACCAGAAATGAAGATGCTCTCGTCGTTGTCAATGGCGTGAACTAGACGTGCCGCGGCATTTTGAATTCCCGGCATTCCATCAGGCGGCAACATGCGCGCCAATCCGAGGTCGACATCTGTTGTCGACGATACCCCTCGTGCACTCAGGATTCGCGCGAGAATCGAAGAGACATTCAGGGTTCGCCGCAACTGTTCCCAATCATCAGCTAGAGGTCGCGCCTCGAAACGCAGTCGCTGGGGCCTACTTGCGCTCAATTGAGTTCAACAACGCGGATGCGCCTAATCTGACCATGCACATACGGTAGGTCTTGCAAGTCTCGTTCGGTTGCATTCATCACCGATTCGGTAGTCTCATCGGTAAGCACAACGACTGGGACCCATCGGGTGTCCTCCCCGAACCGGATTGCATCCGACTTCTGGATGACTGCTTCCATTGAAATTCGATGCTTGCCGAATATTTCTGCAAGAGACGCCATGACTCCAGGTTCATCGGAAACGGGAATGTACAGGTAGTAGGCACACGACAAGCTCTCCATCGGACTGGCCTCGCGAGAAATGTCGCTACCTGCGGGCAACGACGACTTGCCTCTTGCTATTTCGATAATGTCGCTCAGTACAGCGGAAGCCGTGGGACGAGCTCCAGCGCCTGGACCCTTAAGCAGCAGACTGCCAACTCCATTTGCTCCAATTGATATCGCGTTCTCCACGCCATCTACAAAGGCAAGCAGATTGTGCTCGGACACCAGCGCTGGATGCACGCGCATTTCAACCGAGGAATCGAATATGCGTGCCAAAGCAAGATGCTTGATTCGATACCCCAATTCTCGTGCATACCGAAGGTCCTCTACATCGACCTTCGCTATACCCTCAATGTAGACATCGTTCATATCGATTGGCTGATCAAACGCTATCGAACCAAGGATCGCAAGCTTCTGTGCTGCGTCAACGCCGTCAATGTCAAAGCTTGGGTCGGCTTCCGCGTAGCCTAGATCCTGGGCTTGCTGCAGTGCGTCGCCGAATGCAGACCCTTCTCGATCCATCTCAGTAAGAATATAGTTGCAGGTTCCGTTGAGTACCCCATAAATCGAATCAATGTGATTGCCAGCAAGACCGTCCTTGATTGTCGCCACAATAGGAATGCCACCTGCGACAGATGCCTCGAATCCTAGAGACACTTGGTGCTTGTTAGCACTTGCAATGTAGTTGTTCCCGAAACGTGCCAGTACAGCCTTATTCGCGGTAACTACGGGCTTGCCACATTGCAGGGCGTTAGAGATTAAGGTATTTGCTCTATCGACGCCGCCGATTAACTCGACAACGATATCGACATTTGGAGCTAGTAGTGTTTCAAGGTTTGTGCTGAATTCAGCACCTAAAATGTCGACCTCTGGCTTCGTGGTTCGGCTAGCTACACGCGAAACAGAGATCGGTTCGCCAATCTGGCGTGCAATTCGGCTTGCATTCTCGCGCAAGAGCTCGAAGAGCCCTTGCGCGACTGTTCCTAATCCAGCGACTCCAAGACGCACTACGGGATTGCCGACCCAAATGCATCCAAGAACGAGGTGTTTTTAGGAATCGATCAGTTCTCTAAGAGCTTGAGCTTGGGTGAATCCCGGTACAACTCTTCCATTGGGAAGCACATTAGTCGGCGTGCCGGTAATCTCGATCTTCTGTCCAAGCTCGTAGTGCTTGTCAACGTTTTCAGCGCACTCGGGGTTGACGGAGTACTCTTCATCGTTGACGGCGGTGCCATTCTTGACACGGGCCAAGACATCATGGCGGTCTTCAGCGCACCAAGCCGAAACAAGTCTGTTGTAGGCTCGAGAGCCGAGGCCTGCCCGAGGATAGCCAAGATACCGAATCTCGATGTTCAGCGCGTGATACTCAGGCATATGCTCATGCAACAGCCGGCAGTAGCCACAGTCGACATCGGTGAAGACATACACTATCGCTGGATCCTCTTCGGCTTCAGGTGCGTAGTTGATCGTACTCACGTCTGGCAGCGAAGTGAACATCGCCAATAGCGCTTTGCTCTTTTGCCTTTGAGTCAAGTTGACGAATCGTTGATCGGTCCATCCGTACAGATCCCCAACGAATGCGTACTCGCCGTCAGTCTTTGTGTAAGCAATGCGGCCATTGTCCATCTCGACCATTTGAAAATCTATCAGTGGCGCTTCCGAGATTTCCTTGGTTGTGGTTCCCAAAACTTTTGTGATTTCCTTGATGGCGTTCTTGCCACTTTCGGACTCTTGGGCACTCCCATCTTCTTGCTGTGCTGAGGAACCAATGGCTAATGCCATGGCGACAACAGCGACGGGCAAGGAAATAATCGATAGGCCCTTGAATTTCTTACGAAATGATTGCATTAGACATTCAACCTCGCGGGTGGTGATGAGCATGCAGCTCCTTTAACCTTTCAGTTGCGACATGCGTATAGATCTGTGTAGTCGATAGATTAGCATGTCCAAGCATCAATTGTACAGTACGAAGGTCCGCGCCGTGGTTCAAAAGATGAGTTGCAAACGCATGCCGAAGAGTATGTGGAGATAGCGGTTTCACAATTCCCGCCCTAGAGGCGTAACGTTTGATTGCATGCCAGAACGTTTGTCGACACATTCGTTGACCTCGGTTACTGGGAAACAGCGCATTGCAGCGATGACCGTTCATCAACTGAGAGCGAGCTTCATGAATGTAGCGTTCCAACCAGCTGGACGCATATTCGCCCAGCGGCACAATACGCTCCTTGGATCCTTTACCCATCACACGGACCACGTTCTGGCGTAAGTTCACGGAGAGAATCGTCAGTGAAACAATTTCACTAACTCGCAATCCCGTGGCGTATAGCACTTCCAGCATGACTCTGTCGCGAAACTCCACAGCATTCTTGTTGATGTCCGGAGCTTGCAGCAGGTCCTCAACGTCCTTTTCCGATAGCACGTCCGGAATCGGTCGACCCAACTTCGGGTTCTGGATCTTCGCACAGGGATCGTGATCAATGTCCCCGCGTTCGATCGCATGCTTGAAGAAACCTCTGAACGTCGACAGAATGCGGGCCGAGGACCGCGCCGAGCATCCCTGCTCCTGCTTGAAGGCCAAGAATTCAAGAATGTTGGTTTCGCGACTCGACAACAATCCGCAATCCGACCATTGCTCAAACTGGGTTAAGTCTCGTTGGTATGCTTCGCAGGTCGCTTCCGATAGACCTTTCTCAAGCCAAACGCTATTGATGTACCTGCGAATTTCTTGGGGCGGTTCGCCAATCCGTTGCGGTTCCATATCGGCCTCCTTGCCGTAAGGGTGACATCCTGTCTAACATTGCGCGAACCCGTTGCAGATGTTGCGCGTAGGAACGTACGTTGTCAGTTGACTCGCTAGACCTTCTCCTTGATCCGAGCCGACCTTCCTGAACGCTCCCGCAAATAATACAATTTTGCCTTGCGCACGTCACCCCGCCGTATGACTTGGATCGAATCGATCAGAGGGCTATGGGTCTGAAAGCTGCGTTCAACACCAACACCATGAGAAATCTTTCGAACGGTAAAGGACGAATTCAGACCCCTATTGCGCTTGCCAATGACGACGCCCTCGAACGCTTGCAATCGATTGCGAGATCCCTCGCGTACGACAACGCGAACGGCTACGGTATCGCCGGTATGAAAGTCAGGTATGGAATCTCGAATTTGCTCATTCTCGAGTTGCTCGATGATTTTGTTGTTTCTCACTACTGTTCTCCTATACCGTACGTTCGCCTGAATTGTTAGCAAAACACTCCAAGGACCTTAAGAAATCCCGCTCTGGCTCTGACCATTTACGACCCAGCAACAGGTCCGGTCTTCGCTCCCAGGTACGTCTTATGGCTTCATTGTGCCGCCACCTTTCGACTGCCGCATGATCGCCGCTCAGTAATACTTCTGGCACACGTTTCCCTTCAAAACATCGAGGTCGTGTGAACTGAGGAAAATCCAGCAGTCCGTCCGAATACGACTCTGCATCGACCGATTCCGGGTTGCTTAATGTACCAGAAATCAGTCGGCCCACGGCATCGATCAATACCAATGCCGCTAGCTCACCACCACTGAGGACATAATCGCCAATCGAAATTTCTAGGTCTACGTATCTACCGACAAACCGTTCGTCAACGCCTTCGTAACGCCCCGCAATCAACAGCAGCGAGTCAAGCTGTACAAGTTCCCTCGCCATGGATTGGTCAAATCTCTCGCCTTGAGGGCTCAGCAAAACCGTGGTTGGGGTGGAGACAGATAGCAGGTTGCGTGCATGATTTACACAGTCTGCCAGCGGCTCGGCCATCATTACCATCCCTGGACCGCCACCATAGGGTCGGTCATCGACGGTCTTGGCTGAATCCTTGGCAAAGTCTCGCGGGTTAATCAATTCGAGAACGATATTGCCCTTCCGAATGGCACGCCCGACCACTCCTTCATTCAGCGCAGATTGAACAAGCTCCGGAAATATTGTGACAACACCAAACCACATCGCGACGAATCACCAATCGGTTTCCCACGCCACTCGTATTTCCGAACCCGGCTTGACGCACTTGATCACACTGGACACAAAAGGAATCAAGTGCTGTCGCTTGTCACTGTGCACATTCAGTATCGGGTGAGCGCCGTTCTCGAAGACATCTAGAACCGTTCCGAGACATAATCCTGATTCATTCACAATTGAGCAGCCAACAAGATCGACCCAATAAAACTCGCTTCCAGCAAGCGTGGGAAGCGAACCCTTCGGTACACCGATCAATCGTCCTGTCAGACCATGCGCCGAGTTCCTTGTTTCACAATCCCCTATACGGGCAATAAAGCTGCCGGCTAGTGCTCGCATTTCGAGGCTCCCCACGATCTCCCAATGGTCGGTGGAGTCAGTGTCGGAACCAAGAGCCCAGGGTCTATATTGCATCAGGTTGCTTGGAGGTTCGGTGAACGATGTGATATGCGACCACCCTTCCAATCCAAACGGCTTGGAAATCCGGCCAACTACTACGAAATCTTGTTTAGGTATTTCAGACAAATGATTGCTAAGCAAGAGTTATTCATTTACATACAGAAGTCATTGTGATGTAGCGACGCAACTACAGCCCCACAGAACGTCTACTTGTTGCTGTCCTTGTCGTCGGATTCTTCACGTTCGTCAACATTGGAACTCTCGGCGTCAACATCGGACGAGTCAGAGTCAGGAACCGGTTCAGAATCTTGGGTGTCTTCTTCGACTGTCTCGGTATCAGTTGTTGCTTCGTCCTCTATGTTCGATTCCGGGCTGCCCTCTTCGGCACTGGGTTCTTCAACAGGCTGGGTATCTGTCTCTGCCTCTGCCTCTGTCTCTGTTTCGGCTTCGGCTTCGCCATCCACAGGTTCCGCGGTCGCTTCAGCAATCGGCTCCTCGCCATCTGGTGGACTTGCTTCTGTCTCCTCGACCTGTGATTCGCCAGCAGATGGTTCCACCACAGCCTCCTCCACATCCGCTTGCTCCGTATCCATCTGCACTTCCTGCTCTTCGACAGCGTCGGGCTCGTCTACTCTTGCCTGGTCTAATCGCGCCGCAGCAATGAGGCTTCGTACTTTTGGACTCGGAATTGCTCCAACGCCGATCCAATGGTCGACACGTTCCAGGTTTACCCATGTGCGTACTGCTTCGCCGCGAGCAATGGGGTTGTAGTAACCAACGCGCTCAATAAAGCGGCCATCCCTAGGGTTACGCCTATCAGTAACCGAAAGATGGTAGAAGGGTTTCTTCTTTGTGCCGGCACGAGCCAAGCGTATAACGACCATAGTGATCAAAGGAGGTCAAGTGGGAAGGCGCGCATTTTAATGGAAATGCTATGGATTGTTAAGCAGCCAGTCCTATTGGGCTAGAGATAGGCTTACTTCATCAACAATCCTATCCCTGCTGCCCAAAAGCCAACGATTTCAGACCGTAGCAGTTCAACGGGCTCAATTTGTTGGCAGAGGCCCTACAGGACTCTGCCAAAACGCGGCTTCAGCGTGGACGGCGCATCCCTGGCGATCCCATGTTGTCCATACCTTCTAATCGCCTCATCATCTTGCCGCCCTTACGACCAACTCTCTTCATCTGCTTTTCGAGCTGACGATACTTGCGTAGGAGGATGTTCACATCGTGGATCTGAGTCCCACTCCCCGTTGCAATGCGGCGTTTTCTAGAACTGTCAAGAATTGCGGGGAATCTACGCTCTCGGAGTGTCATGGAGTCTATGATCACACACTGCTTGCGGATTTGATCGTCGTCGATTTCCTTGATTCTTGCTTGTGATGGATCAAGGGTCGGCAACATGTCCTTGACGCTATCCATCCCGCCCATGTCACTGAACTGTTGCAACTGTTCGCGCATATCCTCAAGATTGAACTTGGTTCCCCCGAACATTTTCTTGGTAAGGCGCTCAGCTTTCTGCTTGTCTACCTTGCGCTCAGCTTCTTCCAGATAGGAAAGAACATCTCCCATTCCCAGAATGCGGGAGGCAATTCGATCAGGGTGGAAAGGTTCCAGTCCATCGAGATCTTCGCCTACTCCCATGAACTTTATTGGCTTTCCTGTGATTGAGCGTACCGAAAGTGCAGCTCCGCCTCGAGCGTCGCCATCAGCTTTCGCCAAAACCACTCCCGTTAGAGGCAACGCTTGGTCAAACGCTCTCGCTGTATTGGCTGCATCCTGCCCAGTCATCGCATCAACGACGAAGAGAGTCTCCCGCGGGTTGAGCAGGGAATGAATACGCTGAATTTCCTGCATCATTGTGTCGTCGACCGCCAGTCGCCCGGCTGTGTCAACAAGCAATACATCGTCGAAGTTCTTCCTGCCGTCCTTGAAAGCTCTCTTGACTATAGACTCGGGTTTGTCTGTGTTCTTGCTTGGTATGAATCGCACGTCGGCTTGTTCAGCAAGACTTCGCAACTGCTCTATGGCAGCCGATCTATAGGTGTCTGCGGAAACGACTGCAACTTTTTTCGATTCACGTTCCTTGAGCCACTTGGCAAGCTTGACGACCGTTGTAGTCTTGCCCACACCTTGGAGTCCCGCCAGCAGAACCACATTAGGGCGATTTCCTCCGTCCAAGTCGAGCTTGTCGTTGGATTTCCCCATTAGATTGATGAGAGAATCGTGTACTATTCCGACAAATGCATCACCTGGTTGCACACGACGCGATACAGTCTGACCAATCGCTTGCCTTTGGACATCCTGTACAAATTCTGATACGACAGTGAAGGCAACATCTGCATCGAGGAGTGCATTGCGCACTTCTCGCATGGCTTCTTGAATATTGGCTTCGGTCAGTCTCCGGCTCCGCAGGGGAGTGAGAACACCAGAAATTTTTTCGCTCAAATTGTCAAACATCTCAGATCAATCCATGAATCGGGAGGCGTATTGGTAGATGCACGATGACTCTCGTGCAAGTATAGGACATGGCATTCCTGCATGTGTTGGCAGCCAAACCCTAGAAATTTTTGAGAAGATATTGCAATGACGCTTGCAGCAATAGCCGCAATCCTCTATGGAGTTGCAGCTTTCTTGGCTTTCAGAAATCGAGAAGTCGACGACGGGTTGATGCTGCGTTTTGCCCCGGCTGTAGCAATACTTGCCTGCTGCTGCAACATTGTGTTTGCCATTCAGATTTTCTGGATTGGCAATGGTGTGGACTTGGCTGCGGTTCCCATTGCAACATTGATTACCGTTCCTGCCGCACTGATCACCGTCGCTGAACATCTCTACAAACCTATACGGGCGACTCCAATCGCGCTTGTTGTCTATCCCTTGATAGCCTTGATCTTGCTAGTGGCAGGATTGTTCCACCGTGGTTCGCTGCATCCCACAGAATTAGGCCTCGGACTCACGATGCACGTCATCGTTAGCGTGGCTTCCTATTCGATTCTGGCATATGCGGCTTGCCAAGCGGCATTGCTGATTTGGCTCGACGCGGCAATTCGCAGGCACAGTTTCAACGTATTTCTCCGAATCTATCCGCCGCTCGAGTCCGCCGAGGGAACACTGTTCAACGCGCTTTGGACGGGATTGGTTCTGCTGACGATAGCTAACGCGACAGGGTTCGTTTTCTTCTGGGGAGAATTGTTCACTCATCCTAGTCACTTCCATGTCATCATGACTACTGTGGCTTGGTTGATCTATGCGCTGGTAATGCTTGGACACATGGTGCGCGGTTGGCGTGGCAACTTCACAACGAAGCTCTCGCTTGCAGCATTTGTAGTCCTGCTGTTCGGCTACTTTGGGACCAAAGTTGTTACCGAAGGTCTCTTGGCTTAAGCAACCCTCACACTGCATTCGACAATGTTGATTCCCACTGCAATACTGCTAGCCGCTACCTTCGGTCTCATCCTCGTGGGCGCTTACTTTTCCAGTTCGGAAACCGCCATGATGAAGCTGAATCCCTACCAGCTAAAACATAAGGTGTCGGAAGGCCACAAAGGCGCACGAAAAGCACACAGACTGCTTCTTCGACAAGATCGGCTGTTGGGAGTAATTCTGATAGGCAACAACCTCGTGAACAATGCCGCAGCCATCATTGCCGCAGTCGTCTGCTCAAGGTGGTTTGGGGCGGCTGGCCCCGCCATAGCAGCGATTTCCTTCACGCTCATCATGCTCGTGTTTGCCGAAGTTGCACCAAAGACTATTGCCGCCGAACGCCCAGAAACCATTGCATTTCCCTCGAGCTACGTTCTGACTCCGTTGGCTAAGGTACTTTCGCCAGTGGTGACACTTGTCAACTCTTGCGCCAGCATTCTTGTAAACCCATTTGTAAAGAACACAACAGCCAAATCATCGTCGCTTTCCCTGGACGAACTGCGAACTGTGGTTGGGACCGAAATTGACATCGGCAATCGGCCGCAGGAGATGTTGCTTGGCATTCTCAATTTGGGGAAAGCTAAGGTAGCCGACATCATGATTCGCCGTTCGGAAGTGGAAGGAATAGATCTCGCACTAACACATAGCGAAATAGTTGACGACCTCCTTCACGCCACCCACACCAAGCTTCCCGTGTACGAACACACAATTGAAGACGTTGTGGGAGTCCTGCATTTGAAGCGATCTGGGGTTGTTTTGCATCCCGACGACTTTGACGTCAACAAGTTGAGGGATCAATTGGAGGAACCCTACTTCGTACCTGAAGGAACGCCGCTCTCAACACAACTGATCAATTTCCAAAAAAAGAAAAACCGCTTTGCCTTCGTAGTGGACGAATACGGTGCCATCGAAGGCATCGTCACGCTTGAGGACATTTTGGAAGAAATCGTCGGGGAATTCACCACCGATTCGGCGGCGGACATAGTCGACATCTACCCACAGGACGACGGATCCTATGTCATCAACGGCTATGTACTTCTGCGCGACATCAATGCGACTCTTGGTTGGGAGCTGCCAACCGACGGACCAAGAACTCTGAACGGCCTGATGTTGGAACATCTAGAGGACATACCGGATGCCAATGTTGGCTTGAAGTTTGGCAACTACATCTGCGAGACTGTGAAAGTCGGCGAAACATCGCTTCCAAGCATACGTGTCGTCAAGGTCGAATTGGCTCCCGAGAGCGGAGATGACCGTGAATCTAAGAGGGGGAACGCCGAGTTGGAGCCAACCTAATTCGGTGTATGCCTAACCTTCCATTAGTCGCCACCTGCGGTTCATCGCCGCCATGACCGCAACAAGTGTCGCCCGAACACCGTCTTGGCTGACGCCAATTCCGTAGATTGGCTTGTCTTCGAACTCAATCGCCACTATCCCAATCTGTCTCATTTCGTTATGTGGAAGTAGAGACTCTCCAATAGCTTGCTGGAAGCATTCAAGCAAGTCGAGTGGCTCGTTGAGTGTTTCAACCAATCCATTGACGAACGCATCGGTGGGACGAGAACCCCTACCTGAGATGGAAATCCGATTCGCGCCAACCAGAATGCTGGCGTCTATGGCTGTCGCGGCCTCAGTGTCGTTGCAGACCTCATAGGATTCCAACTTATACGGTCCGTCAATGAATTGAAATTCCGCCACTAGGGAATCTAGCATTTGCTGAGGGGTGATTTCGCTTTGCGTCTCTTCCGTAAGTTTCTGGACGGAACCCGAGAACTCAATCAACATGTCTCTGGGGAGAAAAATTCCGTAGTGCTCTTCCAGTACAAACCCAACACCTCCCTTACCCGATTGACTATTGACCCTGACAGATTCCTTGTAGGACGATCCGACATCGCCCGGGTCGATTGGCAAGTATGGGACCTCCCATTGGACGTTGTCTACGTGCGCCATGCCTTTCCGAATCGCATCCTGATGGGATCCAGAAAACGCCGTAAACACGAGATCTCCAGCGTAGGGGTGCCTCGGGTGCACAGGTAGCTTGTTGATGGCTTCGACCGTTTCCCTGATTCGGGGCATGTCTCGAAGATCCAACTCCGGGTCCACGCCCTGTGAGAACAGGTTCATTGCAACTGTAACCAAGTCGCAATTGCCCGTTCGTTCGCCATTGCCAAACAGAGTCCCTTCAACTCGCTCGGCTCCCGCCATCAAAGCCAATTCTGTGGCAGCAATTCCGGTTCCGCGATCATTGTGGGTATGGAGGCTAATGATCGACGAGTCGCGATGCTCGAAGTTGTCGCAAAAATACTCGATTTGATCAGCGTAAACGTTGGGTGTGGCCAATTCGACCGTCGACGGTAGATTGATAATTACCTTGCGTTCCGGTGTGGCACCCCATGTGGCGCACACTGCAGAACTGATATCCAAAGCGAAGTCGAGCTCGGTACCAGTAAAACTTTCGGGCGAATACTCAAACTCGACCTGAGTGCCCGACAAGTGGCGGGTCATGTCCCGAACCAGCTGGGTTCCAGATACCGCCAAGTCGACAATTTGGCTCTGAGACATTTCAAACACAACCCTTCGCTGCAAGGTCGAGGTCGAGTTGTAGAGATGAAAAATCGCTCTTCGAGTTCCTTCGAGGGCTTCAACGGTACGCTCAATCAGCTCTCTTCGTGCTTGGCACAAGACTTGAACGGTAACGTCATCGGGCACCAAGCCGTCGTCGATGATTTTGCGAATGAAATCGAAGTCCGGCTGCGAAGCTGCTGGAAACCCTACTTCAATCTCAAGAAATCCAACCTCCAAGAGCAGCTCGTACATTCGCAGCTTTTCGTCAACGCTCATAGGTTCAATGAGAGCTTGGTTGCCATCGCGAAGGTCTACGCTGCACCAACGTGGAGCATGCGACAATCGCCGCGATGGCCATTGGCGACCGGGTAGATCGACCGGTGCGAAATGCGAGTACTTTTCGAATGGCATTGTGCCGGATTTGCCGCCGGAGACTGGGTAGGACTTCATGGCTACTCCATGCGTTTACAAATGGGATTCAGGTGTTAGCGATGAGGGTAAGAATGTAGGAAGAGGTAGCCGGTTAGACCGGCAATAGCAGGAGGATGCTGTGTGCAATGATGTAAACGTGCATTGCGAGCGAAGGAGACCATGAGTTCATTGAGTGTTCATTGTAATGTTGGACAGTTGAACTACCAACTTGATCATGCATTGGCAGGCACTGAAGAGTTAATTCTTGCGTGCCATGTCCTTAATTCTTGACGGCAAGCAGAGCATTGCATGCCGTTCGAGTGCTCTAAGGCTTGAAACAAGGTCAAGTCTGTACTCTAATGCTTTTCGGAAGAGCATCGTCTCCGGTGAGGCGCGCGGCCTTCAAAGCCGTTGAGACGCTTAACCTGCGTCTGGTGGGTTCGACTCCTACCTCTTCCGCCACGAACTCAAACGCTGGCGACGGCAAATCCCAAAATGGCAAGTGTCAAAATGCCAGCCACTATCTGACCTGATTTACCAATTCTTCGTAGATCGAAGCTTGCCACGATTACGCCCGCAAGCAAACCGCAAATCAATCCCGTGAAATGCGCTACGACATCTGTACGCTCAGAACCGATTCCCATGAAGGCAAAAATGCCGATGGCTCCTGCGATGGGGATGGCGTTGTATTTCCACCCTCTTCCTGGCAAGAATCTTCGCCGAAAGAACATGCCGCCAATCAAGCCAACGGCAGCAAACATGGAGGTCGAAGCTCCGATCGAGACAAACATGTCATTTTGGACCTGGGCATTCAGATAGTTCCCAAGTGCACCGCAAAGAACGATGAGCAACCATGCCACGCCGCTGCCGTAGTAGCGTCCGGCCAAAATGCCGAACACCAAACCAAATGCCGAGTTTCCGATCAGGTGCGCGATGTCGGCATGCAGCAACAATGCTGTTACAGTTCTCCACCACTCTCCTTGATCCCGTACTGCTAGCGCCCACATTGCGCCGTCTTGCGATAGTCGAGAAGCAAGACCCGAGCTCTCTAGCAACCAGACAGCCCAAATGATGCCTAGGTAAGCTATGCACCCAACGATGCCGCTATCGATGCGAGGAGAAGGATCCCGCTGAACGCCAGATCGTCGGTTTTCTTTGCGATAGAGTGCTAGCTGCTGGCGAGCGGCATTAGCCATCTCGGCGCGGGTAAATAGCAACCAACCGGAGATATTCCTTTCGAGACGCGTCTCGATCCCGATTGAAGTGAGCACGAGTTCGCATTCGATGATTGCCTGGCGGCTGCGCGAGGAACTCACCAGAGTCCATTCGGTCAGTTCATTGTCCATGTGTAGAGTATTGCATAGCTGCGCAACTCCTCTCGCAGGTGGGTTGACTTGTGCCAACGGACGTCAACCCGAGATTGCGAAGACCCAATGGCTCGTTTGTTCTACATGAATAGCAGTTCGGATTCGAAACCTTACAATCTCCCACGAATTCTTTTGAGTCGAACTGACATAGTTCGATTGCGAGGTTTGCGTGGGAGACGAAATCAGCGTACGCCATTTTGAAGCCGTTGACTTCAGCCGGTTCCGACGCCTACTAGAAGAAGAAACCGACCACATTACAAGGCTATTCGATAACAACGGGTTTAGTACCAGAGGTGACATCGTGGGCTTCGAGCTGGAAGCTTGCATTGTTGACGAGACGGGTCATCCCAAAGGCATCAACAAAGACATTCTGGAGAGCGTAGACAACCCGCTTGTCGTACCCGAGCTGTCAGAGTTCAATGTAGAACTGAACGGTAGTCCCTGCTCGCTGACCGGCAGAGTGTTTTCGCGGATGCACGACGAACTGCTTGCTACATGGTCCGCTTGCCAATCGACGGCGAACGCCAACGAAAGCATGCTAGTGCAGGTTGGCATTCTGCCGACTATGCGTAGGGATCTGCTCAATTCCACCCACATGTCTGACATGGTTCGTTACAAAGCGCTTAACGACCGGATCATAGCCATGCGCGACGGCGCGGATCTCAACATTGAGATTCAGGGACGAGAAGAGCTAAAGCTGAAGCACGAGGACGTCATGCTGGAAGCCGCCACGACGAGTTTTCAGATCCATCTTCAATGCAAACCGCATAGAGCAGTAAGAGACTTCAATGCGGCAATTGCATTATCGGCGCCAATGGTCGCGCTTAGCGCGAATTCCCCGTTCCTTTTTGGAAGGGACCTTTGGGCTGAAACTCGCATACCTCTATTCGAGCAGGCAATCGATATCGGTGAACGAC
The DNA here is from genome assembly GCA_964572845.1 of uncultured Pseudomonadales bacterium. Taxonomy (GTDB): domain Bacteria; phylum Pseudomonadota; class Gammaproteobacteria; order Pseudomonadales; family Azotimanducaceae; genus Bin55. The sequence goes on from CAZNFX010000001.1 coordinate 139,421, forward strand.
ATCTGCAACGAGTCATCTTTGGTTCTGACTACGCCCGTGATTCGCTGGGTGAAATTTTTGCGGAAAACCGATTGAGTCATTCGATTCTCCTTCCCTTCGTGCAACCTGAACCCATAAACAAATATGCCCATTTGCGTTTTCAGAACGGCACGATTTGGCGTTGGAACCGACCATTGATCGGCTTCGACTACGACGGGCAACCCCACCTGCGCATCGAGCACCGCGTTGTTCCTGCCGGGCCCTCTATCGTTGATTGCGTTGCAAACTGCGCTGCGTTCGTCGGATTTGTACGAGCGCTGTCCGACCTTTCCTCCCCAATCGAGTCGAAAATTCCATTTCAAACTGCGCGTGAAAACTTCTATACGGCGGCAAGACTAGGATTGGATGCTGCCATTACGTGGACCGATGGAAAGAAAGTACCTGTAAAAGACCTGATCCTCGAGGATCTGCTGCCAAAGGCCCACCAGGCACTCTTGAACGAGGAAGTTCCCGCAGATGAGGTCGAGAAATTCATCGGTGTCATACGCGAACGCGTAAATACAGGCCAAAATGGAGCTACTTGGCAACGCAATTGGGTAGAGGCTCACGGCTCTGATCTAGCTTTGCTAACTCGAGCATATGGAGAGCGACAAGAAACAAACGAACCCGTTCACTCTTGGGACACAAAGTGAAACTGCGAAGAGAGACATCGATCGACCCCGAGATTCTCGATTTTCACGCCTCAGATTTGTCAAGCGTACTCGAAGGACCGACCCTATTTGATCTCAGAACTCCAAACACTCCTCCCATCTTTGTCTCGGTGTTGCTCCACGGCAATGAGATATCTGGCTGGGACGCACTTCGATCGCTTCTCAAGGATCAGATTCGGTCGGGCGCGATGGCATCGATGTATGTATTGATAGGCAATGTTCTAGCCGCAAGCCAATGTGTTCGGGCTCTTGATGAACAGCCGGATTTCAACCGCATCTGGGATGGCAAACACACATCTGAATCCAATTGGACACTAGAAGTCATTGAGGAAGTTGCTTCCGGGAAGCCCTGGTTCGCTTTGGACATTCACAACAACACATGCCCCAATCCGCATCACTCGGTCATTACTGATATGAATCCCGCTACGCTTTCCGTAGCGAGGGAATTCAGCGACATCGCAATGTTTGCCACCCAGCCTCCCGGTGTGTTATCGCGCCGATGCTCGGAGTTTTGCACCGCAATCACGATTGAAGTAGGCACTCCGTGGGACCGGGAGAGCACTATTCGAGCCAAAGAATTCTTGACAACACTGACAAGCCGGGGTCATCTGCCAGCTACGAGCGGAGATGATTTGCTCATTTACCGCAACAACATCAGAGTGGTTATCGAAAACGCCCACGACAAAAAGGAGTGGCAGGTGCCACGGTTCACTCCGTCATTGAATCAGTGGAATTTCAAGACGCTTGCGAAAGGTACGGAAATTGCAAGAGTGAAACCCGGCGGCGGCCGGCTTGTCGCGCACGATGACCATATGCACGATGTGACAAACGATTATCTGGAGTACAACGGCGACGAGGTCGTGCTCGCCCGAAACGTAATCATGTCCATGTATACCGAGGACCCGCGAATTGCACTGCAGGATTGTGTGTGCTATTTCCTCGAACCTTGGGAATCCAATGATCAGGAGCAAATAGCCAGTTAGAAGCTGGCAAGCACGGTCTACACGACGTTGCGAACTAGACGCAGTCTCTGCTCAGCTACCGAGACTCCAATTTGGCATGCCTGTGCGAATCCGGCTGCTCGTAGATCGGCGATACATCGGTCTACGCGAGAGTGAGGTATTGCCGCAACCAATCCGCCACATGTTTGTGGGTCCACTAACGGCACGAGCTCCTCGTCACCAAACTGCTCTCGATTCTCATAGTCCATTAACGCTTGCACATTGTTCTCATGCAGCGAACTCCGCACGTCGCATTGCACTGCACCCCGCACACCTGGCAATGTCGCAATTCGATCAACAAAGAGGTCGATGCCTACATCAGAGTGCCGAGCGAGAATAGACAAGTGACCAAGCAACCCAAAACCGGTCACGTCAGTCATTGCACTAGGACTATTGGAAAGGAAAATGTCTGCAGCTGCCGCATTGGATTGATCCATGACGGCTATCGCATCCACTAATTCTCGAGCTGATGTTGTTCCTCGCATGACGCCCGCAAGCAATAACCCAGTGCCCAACGGCTTGGTTAGAACCAATGCGTGATTGGGATCCATGGAAGAGTTGCGAATCGGCTCCGTCGGGGCCGTTCCTGTAATGGCGAACCCCAAAGACAGTTCGTTCCCCTCCCCCGAATGTCCTCCGACGAGCTTGACATTGGCCTCCCGAAATACAGAAACTGCGCCAGACATCGACTGGAAGAGCTCTTCCTGCATCATTTTTTCCGACATCAAAGGGACCGTAACAACTGCCAACGCGATTCGCGGCTCCGATCCCATCGCATAGAGATCGTTCAATGCATGGTTTGCAGAAATCCTCCCAAATTGATACGGATCCGAAAGCATGGAGCGAAAGCCGTCGCATGTTGTGACCAATCGAGACGAGTTCCAGTCGACCACAGCCGCATCGTCGCCGATTCCCTCAATGAATTCACTATTCGGGCCAACGTTCAAACGCCGAAGTACTTGGTCTAGCAAGTCGGCGCCTAATTTTGATCCACACCCCCCGCACCGCATCAAGCTCGGTTGTTCGTCACCGAAACGCGATGCAAAGGCTCGGCCATTGTTGGGCTCCATGATTGGAACATCAGAGAATCGTCTCATGAATTGCCTATCAATCCAATCTTTCCAAATGGCTATGGGCTTTGACTTGAGACTGAATGGGCCCTTCGAAGCCACTGCTCGATCTCTCGGCAACCGCAAAATTGCCATGGCAAGACGTTGAGCTCGAAACTTGCGAAGTCGCCTTTGTGTCAAGGCTGCTCGGGTGTTCTGAGCCAATAGGGGTCCTTCGCGAACGGCGTAGACACCCGACTTAGGCCGTTCCTGTCCATCCAAGCAAACTATGTCTCCCGCCGCGAATACGTTAGGATGGGAGACGCTTTGCAAGTGCTTGTTTACACGCAGGAATCCACCCGCGTCAACAGCGAACCCGGATTCGCGGATCCAATCTGGTGCTTCCACCCCAGCGACCCACAAAACACAATCCGAGGTGAGATTCCGACCATCCTGGGCTACTACCCCGGTGCCTGTCGCATCGACGACGTTAAAGTCACAGGAAACGGCTATTTTGTTGCGTCGCAGCTCTCGCTCAACTGTACGACGTAGAAATCCATTGTGTTCCCTGAGCAAGTAGTCGTTGGCCGAGACCAAGTGGATGTCAAATGCATCCCCGTAGCGTTCACGGACCGCAAGTGCTACTTCTACACTTCCCGGACCACCACCAACGACTATTAGTCGGCTGCCTGAACCCGATCCATGCTCTTTGGCAACTCGCTCCCATGCTGGAATGAAGCGTCCAATCGGCTTGACCGGAATCACCAAGTCGTGATTTTGAAATTGCTTGCCCGGTGCACCCCCCGTATTCAACGCCAGCACGTCAAATCTAATATCTGGCCTCGATCGAAATCTGAGAGTTTGTTCGTCCAAGTCAACGCAGGTAACTTCGTCCGGGATGAAACGCGCATTGGCAAACGTCGAGAGTTTCAGGACATCAATGTGAATTTCGTCCCAGCTGTACTTGCCCGCTAAGTAACCAGGGAGCATTCCAGAGTAGGGGGTGTGTGGTTCTCGAGCTACCGCCGTCACGCGTACTCCGGGTTCGGGCTTCATGCCGTAGCGACGCAATACCTCTACATTTGCATGACCACCGCCAAGAATCACTAAATCTCGAACGAAGGGTGTATCGGGAGCCATCATTCTCGCGTCCGAAGCGGAACAGTCCTAGAGTCGATCTCTATGAACGACGGTGAATTTCTTGAGCCGCATCGTAAACACGGCTACAGTGCTTGAGGTTTGTCTCAAACGCCGTGGACCGACTTAACGGTTCGAGGGGTTCATAGCAGCGATGAACTCCTCAAGCTCGAGACCGCCACTCTCGTTTTCATCTAGAGCAGCGAAATTCTCTCGAATGAAGTTGGCCCACCGACCAGGAATCTCTTCCTTATTCAATTTGCCATCGATGTCGCGATCCAAGAATCCAAACGACTGAGAAAGTCTCATTCGTTGCCCTTCGTCAAAGGGACTCTCTATGGTTTCTCCGTCCCATGTGTACACGAAACTGCCGTAAAGCATTTCGTTCCAGGACTGCTGTCCCCAACGAATCACACTGTTCGGATCAGGGTTTCCAGGATTCTGGATGGAATTGTCGTAGGTGGTTTGATGGTGTAGGCGCGAGCCGGCAGGTACAGCGACCGGTTTGACGAACTCGTAGCTAGTCTGCCAATTGAAGTCGTAATTGGGAACAGAAAGTAACAGTTCCCTCCGTCCATCTGGATACTCAAGCGTGTAGCTTGAGTTCTTGCCTCTGTAGTGAGAATGCGGAAGCAGCGAATAGAGCGTGGCGTCTCGAGGAAATGTCAAATACGATCGCACAACATGATTCTTCGTATTCGAAGGAATTTCGAAGATGGTGTTCAATACAACTCCGGATCGCTTGATCATCTCTGGAGGTTCGTCGAAAAAATACAAGCCTACCCGCGTGACATCGGTAACAGCTTTGCCGATTGGGGTGTAGTGCATCTGTGCACGGAATTTCGTACCCGCACGCACCAACACCCCTGCATTTTCTGGTCCGGATACCCCGCTTGCCGATGAACCGGGTGCGTAGCCGCCCAAGAACTGATTCCACAACGCTCCACGTCCATTGTTCGGGCTGGTGCCACTCACGGTGCCCATCAATACGTGGTGCAGCACGCGGGAATCACCAGGCACAACAGTCATGGCTTTCAGCCACGCATCTTCTTCCATGTTGTTGTCGACGGTGAAGTACTGATACTCGACCACTCCAGTCGCCGGCACCTCGTATGCTGGAAACTCTACGATGTAGTCAGGTGTTCCCAGAGGCCATTCCTCAACTGCACTTGATCGTTCCAAGAGCGGGTCAGGCCCCGACCCTCGTGGCGCGCCAGCCTCGATCCAGCGGACTATGAGCTGACGTTCCTTTGGAGTGATGTTGCGGTCGTTTTTCCACAGTCCTACATGTGGATCAGCGTGCCACGGAGGCATGCGTTGTTCACGAAGGACTTGACGCATCATGGGAGAAAAGCCACGAACGATCTCGTAGTTATCCATCGTCCAAGGTCCAATGCCACCTTCTGCGTGGCATCCCCCGCACTTCTCCAAGAGCAAAGGAGCAATCTGCTTCGAATAGGAGATTTCCGTCTTGTCGTTGGTTCGATCCGGAAAGTTGATTAGACATCCCTTTGTAGCAACTTCTCGATACTCGACTGTATCTCCGGCTAGCATGGCTTTCAATACATCGGCCACATAGTGTTCGCTAGCTTCAGCTTTTTGCCTTTCATACTCAAGGCGATCGTTGATGGGGCCCCGATACTTTAGCGTCCAGTCTGACGGATCGATAACAAGAACCTCTGCGGTTCGAGTTAGTCCCAATCCCATGCCTACGATCTGGGATTCGTCATCAAGTATGGGAAAGTCGATGTCCCACTCCTCCACTTCCTCTTGTATCGTTGAGCGGTTGTCGTGTTCGACGGGATTTAGTAGCAAGAAGTGAACATCGTCGTTGACGAATCGATCCCGCAGCGAGCGGAAATCGGGCAATGCGTTACGAACGATCGGGCAACCAGTCCCATGGATCATGATCACTACCGCATCCGAGTCTGATAGGTAATACAGCTTGTGGGCATCTCCACGGTGATCAAGCAACGTAAAGTTCTCCACTCCCGATGCAGACAAACTAGCACCTGACAGAAGTACGACCAAGAGTGCAAATAGAGGTAGTTTCGACACCACAGTACCCACCTGTACAAGGGCTTGTATGATAGCAATTGCTCTCGCTAATACGCTCTCAATTGTGGTGGGAATCGGCATTCCCATCGGGCCACCCAATTGGGCTTGGATCCAATCGTCATCCAGCCTCTGATGCTCACTACCGATCGACCGTCAATGGGGATCAAGTGGCATGAGTAAGGTTCAGAAAAGAAATCCGGGCCGGGCAATCTCAGCACGTGTTAGCTACCGAATTAACTGGTTTCTCCACAGCCTTTTGAGGAATTCGCTGACTGGAAACACGCGAACACCGTCCCAAAGCTCCTCTCTTGATCCTGTAAATACACCAATTCGATCGAACGTCGTTTGTTGTGGTAAGTGTGCTGCTAAACGATTGAGTCCACGATTAAACTTGCTGGTCCAGCGGGTAGCTAGCTTAACTTCAATCCCTACGCACCCGTCTCGTGTCTCAATCACAAAATCTACTTCGGCTCCATCGTAGGTACGCCAATAGTGGAGAGGGTAGTGCGTATTGGAATAGGACAAGTAAGCTCTCAGTTCATTGCAGAGGAAAGTTTCTAGCAAGAAACCGCTCTCCTCCGTTGTAGGCGGAAAGGGCAGCCTGCTCGACAACCCTCGAACGATTCCCGTGTCACTAAAGTAGAACTTGCTTTGCTGCAGTTGCTTGTTACTTGACTTCAATTTCCAGGGAGTCAACCAATTGCCCACGAAAGTGTCTTGCAGTATGTCGAAGTGAGACTGTACAGTTTTTCGACTTGTGCCAGTGTCTCTTGATATTGAAGCGACATTTGTTGGCTGTGCATTTTGACGCGCTGCGATTTCCAAGAATCGCGCGAATCTTCCTGCGTCTCGAATGAGTGCTTCTGCAATGACTTCCTGTGCAAGATACGTCTCTACATAACTTCGCAGGTAGTCTTGAGGGTTGGCTTGGTTCAGTGCTTCTGGCAGAGTGCCAAACTGCAGCACGCGATCTAGTTTGAATTGAAACTCGAACTCGGCGGATGTCATCGGAAACATCGTGCTCACTAACGCGCGCCCAGCAAGAAGATTGACACCGCCACGTCGTAGCTTCCTAGCGCTCGACCCAGTCATGACAAAGTTTGTCTGACGGTCTTCTATCAGGCGATGAACTTCGTTCAAGAGTGCAGGTACACGTTGAATTTCATCTATGGCGATCCAACTTCCGGCAGGCTTGACGGAAACCTCCCTGTAGAGTCTGTTGGGATCCCTCGAGAGATCCCAGTACAAGCTCGAGTCAAGCAGGTCGTAGTGCATTGCATCAGGAAATCGCGAACGCGCCCAAGTCGACTTCCCCACAGCTCGCAGACCAAACACAAAGGCAGACTGTTGTGGATTCTTGAGTAATCTTGTATACATAGGTATCAATTTTACCCAAAAAATGCTACTTAGGGATATGTTTTCACCACCCTAATACCTAGAGTTGTCGGATCAGTGACTGGGAACTCGTCCACCGCAGTTTAGAGGTGCCTCTACCGCACAAAGTCGACGAGGGGCCGACTTACAGCCAAAACAGCACATTTGAGAGTAAATCGCCGATTGATTTCGTTCAGTTAGGATGAGATGACAGAAGAATCTCAACGATGATCGTTTATTTTTAACGAACTAGTTAGTGAATTCGGCAGATGTGCGATACTCTATTGCGCCTTAGACACTTTCAATGGGATCTGTGGGAAATGAAATCAATTGGACTTCGCATTGCCGGAAGCCTCATGCTACTGACGCTTTGCATCGGATCAATGAGCGGGTGCGCACTGCTGATCAGAGACTGTAGTCAGCCGCAAAGTACTACCTCGACCAACGCTGACGCGGACGGTTCCCTATCATCGAGGCACACGATCGAAGGAAGTCAGCAATTGGAGTTCAACGACACTGAGCTGTAGTCGGTCAGCATTGTTGCTGGCCACTGACAGGTGAGCGACGCGGGTCTGCTCAAAGCAAGACAGACGCCGCGCTGAACGTCAACTGCTCGGCCAATTTTGAACCAATTGAGCTAATGAAAGTAAACTTGGTCAAGAGCCTCGGCGAATTTTGCGGCTTAGATCGGTGTGTACACATGCCGATTGCTTTTCAAGGAGCAAACATGCAAACCGTTCCAAAAATTACACGAGTACCAAGACATTCGGTTCTTGCGGTCCTGATGATTCTGGCCTTGATGCTAGGAAATTCCTCTGTAGCTCAAGAGGAGAACTCCGACCTCGCCGCGACTAAGAGAATTCCTGGTACCGACCATCCAGATCTCAACGGCATTTGGCAAGCTCTGAATACAGCAAACTACAACGTTGAGCGGCATCTTGCCGCCCCAGCATTGATGACCGTCGAGGGACCGCGCGGTCCGGTTCCGCATTTTCGCGTGCTCGCAATGGGCGCGGTTGGTTCAGTACCCGGTGGTCTCGGCGTAATTAAAGAAGGCAAGAGGATTCCCTACACGCCGGAAGCCGCCAAGATTCGCGAGGAAAACAGGGCGAATTGGGCGGACCGAGACCCCGAGGTCAAGTGCTTCTTGCCAGGTGTACCGCGCGCCAATTACATGCCCTTCCCGTTTCAAATCGTACAAAGCGATAGTTCATTCTTCATTGCATATGAATATGCTGGTGCAGTTCGGGACATTTTCTATGAGGATCCCGGTCCCGCGCCGGTCGATTCCTGGATGGGGCAATCGGTTGGAAAATGGAATGACGATACTCTGGAAGTGAGGGTAACAGCACAACTTGCCTCCACGTGGTTTGACAGATCGGGCAACCATCACTCAGAAAAAATGGTTGTAACAGAGAAATGGACCCCCATGGGTCCAAATCACATCAAATATCAGGCCACAATCGACGATCCAGAAACCTTTACCGAGCCGTGGACAATCGAAATGCCGTTGTATCGTCGTATGGAAGAAAATCTGATACTGATGGACTTTAAGTGCGTACAATTCGTAGAAGAATTGCTTTATGGTCAATGGCGTCGGGAATCCGTTCAGCCTGAAGAATAGAGGTAGCATTCGATGAAGACTCTCTTAATTGCTGGCATTGCAACACTGTTCGCCGTCCAACTGGCGGCATCAGACGACATCCCCCGAACTCCATCGGGAAAGCCAGACTTTAGTGGCACATACGACACCAAGACCTTGACACCCTTGGAACGCCGCGATCCTAACAATACAGTCATTGATCCTACGGACGCTGAAAACTACTCGAAGGGGGTCAAAGCTGGAAATCAGGCAAATGACAACCGAGTGCTGGATCCTAATCGTACTGCTCCCCCAGAAGGAGGCGACGGTTCTCGCGGTCCCGCTGGCAATGTTGGTGGCTACAACAGATTCTGGATCGACAACGGTGAGGAACTCAACAAAGTTGATGGGGAATACCCAACATCGATCGTCTACTATCCGGCGAATGGGAGGAGACCACCATGGACTCAAGCGGTGAGGCAGCGTTTTGGCCAGGTAGCAACTCATTGGAGGCAAAACACAGGTACTGCCTATTGGCTAGACGAAGGCATCGACGGACCAAGCGATCACCCAGAGTACTTGACCTTATCGGATAGGTGTCTCTTGGGTTTCTCCTCCACAGGTGGTCCACCCATGCTTCCGGCTCTCTACAACAACATCAAGAGAGTTGTGCAATCAGAAGACACACTTATGATTCTGATTGAGATGGTGCACGATGCGCGCATAATTCGAATTGGCGGAGAGCATGCCCCCGACGATGTTCGCAAGTGGCTAGGCGATTCGATCGCATGGTGGGAGGACGATACGCTTGTGGTGGATACAACCAATTTCAACGATACTCCAGCACTGGGAGGAGCGACTCGGGAATTGCACGTCGTCGAGAGATTCACGATGGTTGACGACGAAAACATGCTCTACGACTTCACTGTTACTGACCCGGGAGCATGGGAGGACAAGTGGTCGGGTCGCTATACGTGGCCAAAAACCGACGACCAACTGTACGAGTACGCATGCCACGAAGGCAACTATTCCATGCAAGGGATACTCAAGGGCGCCCGCGAGCTCGAAAAAGATTGGTTTGCCAAACAAGCCGAAAAAGAGGAGGCCGGTGAATGAGAATCTTCAAGATCGCGTCGTGCGCTGCTGTTGTGTTGGCAGGGGTCAATGTGCTGGCGCACCACGCATTTGGTGCTGAATTCGATCCTAATCGTCCGTTGATTCTCAAAGGCAAGGTGACAAAAGTAGAGTGGGTCAACCCCCATGCTTGGATTCACCTTGAACACGAAAAAGACGATGGAACCACCGAAGATTGGATGGTCGAGGGAGGCACGCCGAATACCCTCCTCCGTCGTGGCATAACTCGCGACACACTGAAACCAGGTACCAAAATCGTAGTTGACGGGTATCAATCGAAGGACCGATCCAATCGCGCCAACGGTCGCAACATTACCTATGACGACGGCAGAACGCTGTTCATGGGTTCGTCAGGTACAGGAGCACCGCGTGATGGCGCAGATCCAACTGAACGAGCGACTGAGGAAGACCAAGAACGACTGGAGCAGGTGCGAAACGCTGCCGAAGAGGAGTCTGAGCCTGAGTCCGACGACTCCGAAACCGCTGATTCCACGGAAGACGGAGAAGAAGCTACCGAGCAAGCATCTGACAATACGGTTGAAGATTGACTCGCACACGTTTGTTCATCGCTTGCATAGCGTTGACTATTACAGCGGGGTGCGGCCTCGACGACTCTTCTAGATCACCTGAAGTCGCCTACGATTCCGCTCTAACAACCTTAGAGCTTATGCATCTCGTCGTTGAGCCTGCAGCGGATGTCCTGTGGGATTCCGCAGGTTGGATCATGACGTTGGAGGAAGAGTACTCTCTCGTCCCAACAGATGACGAAGGTTGGTTTGCTGCGGAAAGCGCCGCCGGCATCATTATCGAGTCCGGCAATCTTCTGAAGCTGCCAGAACGATCTGCCGAACGCGCAGCAACTTGGATCGACTACTCCACGGAAATGTCCGAACAAGGCAAGCTGGCCTGGCAAGCTGTCTTGGACCGCGATGGAGAGGCACTCTTCCAGGTTGGGGCTAGTCTCTATCAATCCTGTGTTCAATGCCACGACGAATATTGGACCAACCGTTGACCTGAGCCAGCTCAAGCAAGAAGTCAGCGGCTACACCCAATCGGTTTGGACACCGTGTTACGTAAGTTCGTAGAGTGGCTTGACACTCACTCGTGGAGCACTGCGCTTCACGAGTCGTTGCATATGTACCCAATTGTGGAGTCCACCCACGTTCTATCACTGATGGTGTTTGTTGGGACGTTGGCCATAGTAGATTTCCGTTTGCTCGGCGTCGCGTTCCGCGACGTTCCCGTGTCACAGGTAACTAGCCGGGTCTTGCCTTGGACGGCGCTGGGATTCGTAGTGATCATCTCCACAGGCGTGATGTTGTTCTACGCCATACCCATCCGTACGTTTCACAGCGTTTGGTTTCGACTCAAGGTCATACTGATTATTGCGGCGGGGATTAACGCTTGGTTGTTTCATAGAAGGATGTCCCGCACGCGCGTTGTCTGGGACAACGACCGCAAACCGCCACTTCGTGTTCGACTGTCCGCGGGTGTCTCGCTTGCCACCTGGGCCGGCGTAATCATCTGCGGGAGAATGATTGCCTACAACTGGTTCGACTGCGACAAAGTCCAACCCGCTTGGGTGAACTTCCTAGCAGGGTGCATTTCCGAGGCAGCAGCTCCGTGACCCTTTACGACATCTTCGATACGCTTGAGCGAACTCCCATAGGAGATGCAATCCGCAACTCCTACTGGCTGTTTCCGGCGATCGAAGCTGTTCACCTCATTGGTCTCGCGCTCTTGGGCGGCGCTGTGATTGTTGTGGACCTACGATTGTTGGGATTGGGTTTGACTAAACAGTCCATACCTAGGGTAACTGCGAGTGCTGGACCGTATCTATTGGGAAGTCTTGCATTGATGTTTGCCACTGGAATACCACTCGCGCTGTCAGAAATGATCAAGCTTTACTACAACCGCTCCTTTTGGGTGAAAGCGACTGCCCTCGTGACCGTGATTGTGTTTACGTACACCTTGAAGCATCCGTTGATTCGAAGAGAAACGACACCCCGCTACGTGCTTTTCGCCTTGGGTCTCGTTTCGCTTGTCTTGTGGTTCACGGTCGCCGGCGCTGGCCGTTGGATTGGATTTTCGTCGTAATAGCAGGCTGCAAGCGCGCTGGCAGCCTAGATAATTCGGTAAAAGAAGTCTTCGTCGTAAGCTTTTTCTGGTGTATTGCGCACTCTCTCATCAAGACGATGTGCATCTTCTCCTACAAGAATTCTCCAGCGTCCCTGTTTGACACCTTCAAGTATCACCTCCGACGCTTCGGCTGCGCTTGTAGGAGCATTGTCTCGAAAGGCGTTCATCCTTTGCTGCATGCGATCGACAATTTGTTGGTCGCTCTCGTTATGAACGGGCTCGCCAGTATTGGTCAGCCACTCTCTCATTCGCTTGACTTGCTCTGGCGAGACTTCCCACTCAGACTTGCCTGACATGATCAATTGACTGTTGCTTGTTATGGAAGTGCCAATGTGACCGGGCATCACTACAGATACGCCAATATGCGGCGCATTCAATCGAAAGTCGGTAATCAGTGCCTCGCTCAGTCCCTTGACAGCAAATTTTGCAGCTGAGTAGGCCGTGTGAGCCGTCTGAGATCCGATAGATGCCCAAAATCCATTCACGCTGCTCGTATTGATTACATGAGCTTCTTCACTTGCTTTGAGCAGCGGAAGAAATGCCCGCAGACACCAATAGACCCCGTTCCAGCAAATGTTGAACGTCCGTTCCCAGTTCTCCCGAGGATCATTTACGAAACTTCCTGCACCACCAATTCCGGCATTGTTGAACAATAGATTGATGTGCGAGGTCTCGTGCGCTTCTTGCACTTCAACTGCAAACTGCTTGATCTCCTCTTCAACGCCAACGTCGCAATGATGCCCGCTGACTCGAACATCTGGGGACTCAGATCGCACAAGGTCTATCGTTTCTTCTAGATGGGCATCTATGACATCACATGCTGCTACGTGGCAGCCTTGAGCTGCTAGCTGACGCATCAGTTCGCGTCCCATGCCTGTCCCACCGCCAGTGACAACAGCTATCTTTCCCCGAAAGTCTTCCATGATCCTATTCCTTTTCAAATTCATCCAATGTGAATACACAAATTCCATCCAACTGCCGAGTGAGCGAAATCTGGCATGACAGTCTGCTGTTTGATCGGCGATTTGGTGTGAACGACAGAATGTCTACTTCATCCGGATGCATTTCTCCACATTTGGCAAACCAAGAATGATCTACGTAGCAGTGGCATGTCGAACAAGTACATCCGCCTCCGCATTGCGCGAGAATGCCGGGAACGCCGTTATCCAGCGCGACATCCATCACGCTCTCGCCCACCTTACCGAGATGGTACTCTTGCCGCCCATCTGCATGCGCGAACACAACCTTTATGTCTCTTTCCACCGCAAGTTCTTGCTTCTCTTTATGTCTTGCTGTCGCGATGCAGGCGAGCAGATTTCAGAAGGATTCTAATTATCCCAATCTACGTCCCTGTTTCGCCAATTCCAACTCTGCAGCTTGGAGCAACCGAAACTCCAATGGCACCCGATTGCTAAAATGCCCTGCCCCAACGGAGAGAAAGCGTGACCGTCATAGGTCTGACAGGTGGAATTGCGTCTGGCAAGTCGACCGTTGCTCGTCACCTTGAAGACTTAGGCTATCCGGTCATCGATGCCGACCTGCTTGGGCATCAAGTCTACTTGCCGTCCACTACAGGTTTCAGCAAGGTAGTGTCTGCGTTTGGGAATGAAATTGTGGGGTTTGACGGTACGATCGACCGTCGTAAGTTGGGGGCACTGGTTTTTGGCAATCCGGCGAACCTGAAGAAATTGACTGACATCGTGTGGCCTGAGATAAAGAAACTTGCTGTTCAAGAAATCAACCAAGCCAAGTCAGATTGCAGTAGCGGCCTTGTAATATTGGAAGCAGCCGTAATGATTGAAGCGGGTTGGACAGATATTGTCGACGAAGTCTGGGTGATCTCGGTCGAGCCAGAAACTGCAATCAGCCGCGCATGCGCAAGGGACGGTTCGTCGCGTGAAGCAGTGGAGTCTCGAATCGCTGCCCAAATAACCAACGAGGAGCGAATTGCGGCTTCGGACGTTCACATAAGTAATTCCAACAGTGAAGATGATCTCCGATCCCAGGTAGATTTGGAACTTAGTAAGCTAGCTAAGAGAAGACGCTCGTGATACTCGACCTGCATGCACACTCCATCAAGTCCGATGACGGCCGAGCCAAGGTGGATAACTACTGCAAGTGGATTCAGGCTCGCGAGATTCCCATAGATGGCTTCGTGTTGACCGAACACCGTCAGTTTGACTTTGAGTCCGACTATTCGGGACTAGCTGAGGAGTACTCGCTCACGATACTCAAAGGGAGTGAGGTCGAAACCGAATACGGGCATGTGTTAGTTTTTGGCGTAACCGAAGGATTGGTGGACGAGTTTGACTTTTCAAGTATCCGAATTCCGCTCGCTTCCGTCATTCAGTCGTGCGAGAAACATGGAGCGGTTCCGGTGCCCTGCCATCCGGGTCGCCCGCGGGTCGGCATGAGTGCTCATCTCAAGGAATTTGGTGTGCCCCCGGGTGTGAGGATCGTCGAGATCTACAACGGCGGCAGCCGCGGAGAAGAGGACGAAATCGCGCAGGAAATGGCACGGACGCAAGGCTATCTCGGCATAGGGGGCAGCGATGCGCACATCGTCAGTCACATAGGTCGCTGCGCTACACGATTTCCTGAATCTATAGTGAACGAAGATGAGCTTGTTGCAGCATTGGGTGAAGGAAACTTCGAGGCTGTTACGTTTCGCTAGCGAGCTTTGAGTGGCCAGCTACGGCCGTTCGCAATCCGAACCTTGCAGTATTGTCTTCTTTCTCGTGTTGGAATCAGCAATGGACAAGCGTTGCTTTGTACTCTAGCTAGGAAAGTCAAACCCCAAGTCCAAGATTGCTTGGTGAATCCTCTCTTCATCAATGCATGTGGAATCGAACTCAACGTGCGCATTGGCTTCTTCCAATGAAACTCTGACTTCCCGCACCCCTTGGAGACTCGCAACCGCACGCTCCACGCTCTGGGTACATGCGTCACACTCCATGCCTTCGATGCCAAGAACGATATTCTGTAGGTTCGCCATAATCTCAATGTACCAGTTTTGGGGTCCAACGCTTTAATAGTAGCGAGTTGCACACTACACTCACGCTCGAAAAGGCCATTGCGGCTCCCGCAAGAGTCGGATCAAGGTAGCCCTGTACCGCTAGCGGGATCATGATCACGTTGTAGATAAATGCCCAGAATAGATTTTGCTGGATCTTCCTGAAAGTTCGTCGGCTAATCTGGAGCGAAGCAGGAACCAATCGAGGGTCGGAATGCATTAGAGTCACCGGCGCTACTTCGATAGCGACATCAGTTCCGGACCCCATGGCAATTCCTAGATTTGCTTCAGCGAGAGCTGGGGCATCGTTAATTCCATCTCCGACCATTGCCACATAACTACCACGTTCTCTCAAATTTCGAATGCACTCAGCCTTGGACTCTGGTGTTGAATTCGACCAATATGATTGAATGCCCAATCGGTCTGCCATACGCGAAGTAACTGTTTCGTTGTCGCCAGACAGTACGTGAACCTCAATGTGAGCATCCTGAATTTGGTCAATGGCTTGTTTGGCATTGTCCCGTAGTTCGTCCTCAAATACGAAGCTCGCAGCGATTCTCCCATCGCGGGCCAACCAGACTACATTCCTCTCACTGGTATCGAGCGAAACTGAATCAGTGGAGACGCCAAACCTGTGCATGAGTTTGCGATTGCCAACAAGGCACATCGTTTCATCGACCGTGCCAACAACACCTTCGCCAACGAACGAACGAAACTCCTTTACCTTTCCGAGCACAATCTTCTTGGATGCTGCGTGACTGGTGAAAGCTGAAGCGATTGGGTGCTCGCTGGCTGACTGAACGGATGCTGCCAGACGCAAGAGATGATCCGAATCCGCACCGTCAGGTTCGGTCTCCACTGCAATGTACGTCAGCGCTGGTCTTCCCTTCGTCAGTGTGCCAGTCTTGTCAAACACTACGTGATCGATGCGTTGCCCAGTTTCCAAGGCCTCAATATCCCTGAAGAGGATCCCATTTCGAGCAGCGGCGCCAGTTCCAGTCATCACAGCAGTGGGCGTGGCAAGCCCTAATGCGCAAGGACAAGCGATTACGAGAACCGAGACCGCATTTACTAGTGCTACTTCGAAACCTGAACCAAGCAACAACCAGGCGGCAAGTGTACCCATCGAAATGACCATGACAATGGGTACGAATATGCCGCTGACTTTATCGACAAGACGCTGGACGCTCGTTTTGCCTAGTTGAGCTACTTCTACCAACTTTGCAATCTTGCTTAATGTCGAGCCTTCGCCGACTTGTGTAACTGTGATATCCAACAAACCATCCAAGTTGAACGAGCCTTCCAATACATGCTCGTCTTGACTCCTAACCTGCGGCGTGCTCTCACCCGTTACGAGGGACTCGTCAATGCTTGCGGTTCCTTGCTCTATGCGGCCGTCGGCAGGAATGCGTTCTCCCGGCAGGCATCGAACTACATCCCCAACGCACAGTTGTTTCAATGTCCGTTCAATGACTTCACCGGAATCCAACACTACGCGTGCAATTGTTGGGCGCAAGGCAAGCAGCTCTCGAATTGCCGCCGACGTTCGCCGTTTGGCTCCCGCTTCAAGATACTTGCCCCAGAGCACGAGCGAAATGATCACCGCGCTCGCCTCAAAGTAGAGCTCCCCTTGGGCAGCTTCGCCTAGCACAACGAGCAGATACCAACTGTACGCATACGCAGCGGTTGTCCCAAGCGCGACGAGCACATCCATGTTTGTTCCGCCAGAGCGCAGGGCGTTGAATGCCGCCTTGTAGAACCGAAGACCGAACCAGAGTTGAACTGGGGTCACTAGAGCGACCTCGGCCGCCGGCATGAGGTGCAAGCGTTCCCATCCCAGAAACTGAGCGATCATCTGAAGCACTAGTGGCAATGTCAAGAGAGACGCTAGTACCGCATTGCGTCGCTCTACTTGAACTTTGCGTTCGGATTCAGTGGGCTTGTCTTCATCAACTTCCGACAACAACTCGAAGCCAGCTCTGGCTACCGCCGATGCAAGCGTGGCATCTTCAACGACACGATTGGCGTATTCCACTCGTACAAGTCCGTCGTCCGAGGCCATGCTGACATCTACAACGCCAGGACAGTTCAATAGAACCTCGCGTACCCGCGCTGCGCCTTGTCCGTCATTCAGACCAGCGACAACGTAGTTCCGATTGGTGATGCCCACGTTGAATCCCGTGCGGCGAACTACCTTGGCAACATCGTCGAAGGAAATCGTGCCTGGGTCTAATTCCAGCGATGCCCGCTCAAGGGGCAAACTCACGGAGACTTTATCGATTCCCTGAGCCTTGCCTAGCGCACGTTCCAATCGAGTAGCGCATGCGCTACACGTCATGCCTTCGACGTCGAGCTCCAGCCTTCGGCTGCTGGCCGTGCCAGTGGTCATGTTAGGTAGTGACGAAAGACGCTACCATCGCCACCCAGATGAACAATAGAAAGTGCCAATAAACAGCACAAAGTCCAACACTTACACGTATTTGAGAGTATTCGATCTTGTCGGACCTACGCATTTTCTTAATCGCACGCCACCATGCCACCAAACCACCTATCAAGTGGACGGCATGGGCGGCTGTAAGCAAGTAGAAGAAGGCATTCGCCGGGTTCTTGCGTGCGGCATAGCCGAGTTCAATCAGCTGCTGCCACACTACGAGTTGCAGCACCATGAAGACGATCGTTGCGATTCCAGCAATCACGAAATATGTTCGTGTTTTTTCGAGATTCATGGCGTTGGCTGCGCTCCTTGCTACTTCAAGTGCAACACTTACGCCGATCAATACGAGGCTGTTGATCCAAATCAGCGGCGGTTCTGGCATGGGTACCCAATCTGTCGCCATCGCAAGCCTCATGTGAGTCGCGGCAAAGAGCAGAAAGAAAACGCTTCCCACTACGCAGAGGAACACAATGAGCGCGACTCTTCGATTGTGGGAGCCAATGGATGCCGTGTGCAACTGCACAATGCGGTCATCGGTGGGTAACCAAGGTTTTTCAGTTAGGCGTCGGAAAATCCCCACGAAACGAGCAATTTAACCAGTAGCAAGCTTTGGAACATTATATTGCCAGCGGGACCTAGAACATGTATCGCCGGCGTCCACTACTAAGCCAAGAATTCGAAAAAATCCCACGAAACCAACTGTTTCGTGATGCTCGTTGTTCTATGCATGCCAACAGGCCCTGTAGGTTGATCACACTCGTCGTCGGCTGTTGTTGAGCCTACCGTACCTGAGTGAGACTAGCAGTGAGTCCTAGAGCGTAGACCATTCCGCTGCCGTATACTTACAGCACAGAAGCAACTCTCGAGAATAGTGCAATGGACGTGTTTGTAATGATCGTACTCATTGTCCTAATTAGCGTTGGCGGAGGCATTCTCGGATCCCACCTTAAAGCTCGTCGCATCACATCGCGCAATCAGCTTCTCAAACGACTCGAAGCTCTTGAGAAAAGAGTTGGTGACGAGTCTGTAGAACAGCGCTTGCAAGCTCTGGAAGCCATAGTCACCGATCATCGGGGCCAGTTGCGGGA
Organism: uncultured Pseudomonadales bacterium; assembly: GCA_964572845.1. Taxonomy (GTDB): domain Bacteria; phylum Pseudomonadota; class Gammaproteobacteria; order Pseudomonadales; family Azotimanducaceae; genus Bin55. The sequence goes on from CAZNFX010000001.1 coordinate 158,119, forward strand.
GAAAATTGACGCCCTCTAGCCAATTCTAGACGCACTAGCTGCAAACAATCACCGGTGGTAATCAAGCCTGCGTCAGAACAGTTTGGCGCTTACGTTTTACAAGCCCGTATCTCAGAACTCGCCAAGACAGATTTCCAGCAAGTCTTAGATTGGTGGTATGAATATGCAGTTCTGATCTTTCCTGCACAAAATCTAAGTCTTGCGGAACAAACAGCCTTCACGCAATGCTTTGGACGTCTTGAACGTGGATTGAAACGCAATCGTGGTGCCGGTGCTAGTTTCATTTCAAACATCGACAAACAAGGGAACCTACTTCCTGAGACCGATATTGGGCGTAAGTTCAACATTGGAAATTCGGTCTGGCATACCGATAGCTCCTACAAACGAGTGGCGGCAATGGCTTCCATTCTCTCGGCTAGAGTAGTTCCCTCGTCTGGCGGCCAGACCGAGTGGGCCGACATGCGTCAGGGGTACGACGCTCTAAGCGCTTCCATGAAGAACTGGCTAAGCAGCAAGACTGCCGTCCACAGCTATCGATTTAGTCATGCGTGGCATCGCGGTTTGGACATACTTTCAGATGAAGAACTGAAAGACCTACCTCCTGTCGAGCACCCGATTGTCAAAACCCACCCCTATTCAAAGCGAAAGGTGCTATTTGTCGGTAGACATGCGAGCCATATCGTAGGAGAGGAATTCCGCAGTAGTCGAAAGCTTCTTCGGGAACTGACCTTCAATGCTGCTCAACTACCTCGAACATGGGCTCACCAGTGGCAAGTAGGAGACGTTGCGATTTGGGACAATCGCTGTGTATTGCACCGTGCTCGAGCTTACCCAGTCGGCGAGGTACGATCGATGGTTCGCACCACAGTAGCCGGTGAGGATCCTACAAACGAGTGGGCAGAATCTTGAATGGCAAGCTCTGCTTGTTCCTAATCGGAAAACCCTTGCAAACCGGAGTATTGCCAGCGAGGCTGCACAAATCAATCCGTAGAGCTAATTGAACGAGAATCCCTCGTAGCCGTTGGCTACCACCTGCTCGCACTTCTCCACATAGCTTGGAAAACCAACATGCGGCATGAACACTCGCGGCTTGCCTGGAATGTTGGCTCCCAAGTACCAAGAATTGCATGTGGGATAAAGCGTCTTGTCGGCTATGGCATTCACATGATCTACCCACGCGAGCTGAGCAGTCGCGTCTGCCTCCACGGTCTTGAAGGCGTGGTTCCTCATAAACGACGTGCATTCTTCAATCCACTCAACATGCTGTTCGATGGATACGATCATATTGGTCAACACTGACGGGCTTCCGGGACCGGAGATAAAGAACATGTTGGGAAATCCATGGGTCATGAGTCCCAGATAGGTCTTCGGTCCTTCCTCCCATGCCTTCTTCAACTTAAACCCTCGTCGCCCTTGGACGTCGATTCGCATCAAAGTGCCTGTCATTGCATCGAATCCCGTGGCAAACACAATGCTGTCGAATTCATGCTGGCTCTCTGCGCACTGTATGCCGGTTTCGGTCAATAGCTCGATCGGGTCCGAACGGAGGTCTACCAAAGTTACATGCGAAAGGTTGTAGGTCTCAAAGTAGTTTGTGTCCAAGCACAGCCTCTTGCACCCAATGGTTGAGTCAGGGCACAGAAGTTCGGCTACTGTTGGATCCTGAACGGTTTCGCGAATTCGTTCGCGCACGAATTCCGCTGCGATTTCGTTGGCATTGGGATCCATCGTCAAGTCATTGAAAGCGCCAAGAAATCCGAATCCTCCTGATTCCCATCGCTTTGCGAATTCTCGTTGGCGTACGTTTTCCGTGGCATCGAGTACAGACTGATTGTTCGCGGCATAGAAACACCCTAGCGCCGCCGGCATGAAACGATTTCTCGCCCTGAATTGCGGGTATATGGCCTTGACCTTTGCTTCGTAATCCAAATCCAACGAGCCGTTGCGAGCTGGAATCGAATAATTGGGCGTTCTTTGAAACACGGTCAACGACTTACACTGTCGTGCAATGTGGGGAATGGCCTGAATGGCCGACGACCCCGTACCTACGATTCCAACTCTTTGGTTGCTGAAATCGACTGGTTCATGAGGCCAATTGCCCGTATGGTAGATGCTGCCCTTGAAATTCTCGTCACCTTCGAATGACGGCAGGTTGGTTGACGAAAGGCAACCTGTCGCCATGATGACATACTGGGAACGGTAGACGCTGCCTCCATCGGCACTCACCATCCAACGGGAAGCTGACTCGTCAAATTGTGCGCTCTCGACGGTAGTGTTGAATTCGATGTGGGGTCTTAATTCAAACCTGTCTGCGACATGCTCGATGTAGCAAAGTATCTCAGGTTGACCAGCATACCGTTCGCTCCAGTTCCATTCCTGCTGCAACTCTTCAGAAAACGTGTATGAGTACTCCAAGCTTTCTACATCGCATCGTGCCCCTGGATATCTATTCCAGTACCAGGTGCCGCCAACGCCGTCACCTCTCTCAAGAACAATGACCTTCAATCCGCACTCACGCAGTCGGTACAGCATGTAAAGGCCGGCTATTCCAGCCCCAACGACGATCGTGTCATAGTTCCCATGCCGATGCACGCGTCAACACTCCTAGCGAAAATTGGGTCGAAGAGAAAGCAAAGAATATCCTGATTGTAGATGGCAGGCATTGATTCAAGCTGCCAATCCACTAGGTGCATTTTTCGATAGGCTGAATACAACTTCCATAATTCTCCTGCTAGAACTGTCAAGAACCTACAATGAGGTGGGGCTCAAGTTGTGGGGCTATTGAATGACCAATTACAAGCTCAATTTTGACCATATTCATTTGATCAGTGAAAATGCGGAGTCAGCCGCTCAGTGGTATGTGGAAATGCTTGGTGGAGAGATTGAAGCAAGCTACATGTTGCGAAACGCTCCGCAAATCAAAGTAAAGGTAGGGAGTGCATCCCTACTCATTCGTGGCAAGAGACCCGGTGAAGCACCAAAGATCCGCTCTCCCATGCGAGACTTTGGTAACTACTCGAGCCACGATGTCTGGGGAACAGACCACTTCGGCTTTACTTATCACGGGGACCTGCGCAGGTTCTGTGAGGAGATCAAATCCAAGGGCGCAGAATTGCTTGTAGAGCCTTGGGAGTTCAGTGCGGGCTCGCTGATCTGCTACTTGAGTGCGCCCGACGGCGTCAGCATAGAGTTAGTGGAAGCTAACAGGTGAAGCGGAACCGGTACTGCAATCCCGAGTCAAAAGTCCTCCCCTACCCTAATCGGAAATCCATGTTGGAGTGAGAGCCTTGGAATCCATGCAGTTTGGCGAATTCCTATATGGGATCTTTGGATCTAAGGAGTTCATTGCGGCCGCAATACTCGTAATGGGATTTGCTGTTGCTCTAGTGGTTCGGATCGTCTTGGCGCGTCTAAGCAATCGTATTGGAGACCGAGGGGAAGGCTACTTCATGAGCTTCGAGTTGGCCTTCCGACGAGCAGGACCCATAGCATTCTGGACGATTCTGATCGTGTCGGTTCTATGGTCCTTCCAAGTGTTGGAGATCGCGCGCGAGTGGGAGTTCTACACCTTAGTGTCCCAGCAAGTACCGCGGATCGTACTAGCTATAGCAATCGTATTGTTAGCGCATTTTCTCGGCATCGCTGTTCGCGACATAGTTCGCAGGACGATTCACGATACGCGAATCGGTCGTCCGTCAGGAACGATTGCCTACATCGTGGTGATCCTAATTGGTTTGATTGTCGCGTTCCAGCAATTTGGGATCGATATCTCAGTCGTCGGTATTGGCATGCTAGTGGTTGCAGGAGCATTTTTGGTGACTTTGGGACTCTCCTTTGCCGTAGGAGCTCAACATCACATTGCAAACCTAGTAGCTAGACAAGAATTGAATCGGCTGAATGTTGGAGACCGCATACGAATCGATGACGTGGAAGGCACCGTGGCTGACATTCAGCGTACTCGGGTAATCTTGGTTACTAGTGAAGGAACGGCATCTGTTCCTGCTGCTCGATTCTCTCAGTCTGTCGCCGAAGTGCTTTCGGATACAAACTAATGTCTGAAAGAGCTATCACGCAGCCACCAGTCCTCGACATTGAGGCCCCTAGTCTCGTATCCCAATTCGCGCAGAAGCATCCCAATGAATTCGCTCGGGTCCTTTCGCACTGCGACCCCGATGAAGCCAAGACACTACTCCAATCGCTTCCCGAAGCCACCGTAGTACCAGTAGCCGCCCACCTTACGCAAGAGATGGCATTGGATTTCCTCCACGAACAAGAACAAGATCGCATAGTTGCATGGTTGCATTCGGCAACCATGGATGAGGCCATGCGACTAATACATCGATTACCGGCCAGCCAACGTAGCGAGCTCATATCGCAGATCCCAAATGCACGCAGAAAAAGGGTGCTCAACCGGTCACTCATGTCAGGCAAGGACTCAGTAGGGGAAATCGCGGACAAGGATTTTCTTTGGTTCGAAGGTTCTACAAGAGTCGACCAGGTGCGCAGAGAAATAAAGTCGTCTACCGATCGCGACGCCATCGAGTCTGCCATCGTCGTAGATGAAGAAGAAAAGGTTGTGGGCTTATTGGACTATGTGAGCTTGACGCAGGCCGCAGGTGATGCGCTGGTACGTTCGTGCGTGATACATACAGTTCAAATTCCCACTCACGCCAGACCTCAGGCCGTGCTCTACTTGGAGGATTGGCATCGAGTAAATCGACTTCCAGTGGTCGACAATGATTCCATGCCCGTTGGTGTGCTCCGCTGGGGGCAGATCGCGGAAATGGAAGCGTCCGTGGAGGAAACAGAAGCGAGGAGTTCCGGTATCTTCTACGAAATTCTCGACACCATGATCGAGCTTGGAAGAGAAGTGTTCACCGCACAAGGCCGGTAATAATTCCAATGACGCTTGCAACTCTAACTGCGCTTAGGCAACACTACGTTGAATACTTCCCAACGGAAGCCGGGCAGTTTCTTCAATCATTGACCGCCGATCAATTGTTTGAGGAGACCGGTAGTCTGGATAGCAGGTCGTTTGAGGATGTCATCGACTTGCTTCCACCAGTTCAATCGGTTGGGTTATTTGACAAGATTCCAGTCGCGGCGCAGCAAGAGTTTCTTGTACACGCTCCACCAAGGTTGCTATTAAAAGTGTTGTTGTCTTGCAACAGCCAGCAACGCGAGAAATGGCTGGAACCACTACGCGAGTCAGAACGGCAAGAAGTAACGCAGTTGCTGCAATTCCCGCCGAACTCCGTGGCCACATTCATGGAATCGTCGATCGGCAGCATTCACATGGGTATGTCAGTGGACGAAGCTTTGCAGCAAATCAGAGTGGAGGCGACCGAGCATGACGCTTTTGCATTTGTAACGGATGAGAACAATTGCTTTGTAGGTCGCGTATCGATGCAAGATTTGGCACTGGCTAATGGCAGCACCCCCGTAAGTGAACTCATGCCAGAGACCGAACCCACCCTTTCCATTCGCGTCTCCGATCCCTACGACTCGGTGGCCGAACTGATCATTGACCGGGAGATTGATGCACTACCGGTTGTTGATGACCAGCAGAAATTGCTGGGTGTCGTGCGACACGAGCAACTTCGCGATGTTGTTGAGTCGGACGCGCAAGCCGACATTCAACGCATGGTCGGGGTAAGCGTCGAAGAACACGCACTGTCGTCGGGATCTTTGGCTATCCGCCATCGGTTTCCCTGGCTCCTCGTAAACCTCTTCACCGCTTTCCTAGCGGCGGCTGTCGTTGGACTCTTCGAAAATCTAATAGCGCAATTCACTGCACTGGCAGTCTTGCTGCCCGTTGTGGCGGGTCAAAGTGGCAATGCGGGTTCGCAGGCAATGGCCGTTGCGATTCGAGGTCTCGCGCTGCGTGAAATCAGCATTCGCCAGTGGTATAAGCTGTCTGGAAAGGAACTGTTTGTAGGCATCGTCAACGGACTCTTGATAGCGCTTGTCTGTGCGAGCGCTGTATTCCTGTGGAGCGGACAATCGCTTGGTTTGACGGTAATCATTGCGCTTGCCATGGTTATTTCGATGGCGGTCGCAGGTGTAGCTGGAGCATTAGTCCCCATTCTTCTCAGCCGTTTCGGCCAAGATCCCGCAACTGCGTCGTCGATCATCTTGACGACAATCACGGACGTCGTGGGTTTCTTCGTATTTCTCGGGATCGCACTGTTACTTGCAGGACTAATCTAGCGATAAAGATTCTGCAGGTAGGAAATGGCTGCGCCAGATGACACTCAATCTTGACTGGGAATGGTGGAGCCAGGGGGGATCGAACCCCCGACCTCGACAATGCCATTGTCGCGCTCTCCCGGCTGAGCTATGGCCCCGTGTGGATGAGTATTCTACTTAAGGTGCAAAGGACCAAATCGGCTTTGCAGTGTGGTTCACGCATGACTCAGATCGCGCCATTCTCGATCCATCTCCTTGCGCTTTTTCTTTGACATGCCGCCCAGTGCCTGCACCGCGGAACGGAGACGAATTCTGGTAATGTCGCTGCCTAGAAGCACTAGAGAGTCAAACAGAGGCAAAGCTACCGATCGCCCCGCAATAGCCACGAATAAGGGAAAGAGAAAGTCTCGGAACTTATACTCCATTGAATCTGCCAATCCTTCTAGTGCACTGTAGAGAGTTTCTCGGTCCCACGATTCAAGATTCTCGAAGCAACGGTCGGCAAAATCGAGAATTCTTACGCACTCTTGTTGAGACAATGTCTTGTGCTCAAAGTGCTCACTGCCTAGTGCAGATCGATCTCCAAGAATATAGTCCGCTTGACGGAACGCGTCGTCGAATCGCTCGGTTCGCTCTTGAACTAAGGCTAGCAATGTATCGAGTCGGTCCCCTTCAAACGCCCATTGGTACAGTCTTTGCTTCAGTTCGTCGCGGGTTAGTTCACGAATGTATAAGCCGTTGAGCCAGCTCAACTTTTCGACATCGAACACCGGTCCCCTCGACGAAATCCTGTGCGGATCGAATTCAGAATAAAACTCCTCGAGAGAGAATTTTTCCCGTTCCTCTGGCATCGACCAGCCCATAGTAGCTAGGTAGTTCAACAATGCTTCAGGCAGATACCCACATCTCCGGTAGTAGTTGATTGATGTAGCGTTCTTGCGCTTTGACATCTTGGATTGGTCAGGATTGCGCAACAACGGCAAGTGGTAGTGGCGCGGCATGGTCCAATCGAAGTGGTTGTAGATGAGTTGGTGTTTGGGAAAGGAACTGATCCATTCCTCGCCTCGAAAAACGTGAGTAACATCCATCAGATGATCGTCCACAGTGGATGCGAAGTGGTAGGTAGGAAACCCATCCGACTTGATCAGAACTTGCATGTCCACTTGGCCCCAAGGGATTTCAATTTCGCCACGTACACCATCATTGAACTTGCAGACCCCTTCTTCCGGCACTCGCAATCGAATTACGTGTGGCTCCCCTTGCTGCAACTTGGCTTTGACTTTAGCGTCACTCAATGAGAGGCAATGTCCATCGTATTTCGGTACTTTGCCTTCCTGCATTTGTTGCTTGCGTACTTCATCGAGTCGCTCCTTGGTGCAAAAGCAGTGGAATGCTCCTCCAAGTTTGCGAAGACGTTCAATGTGTTCTCGATAAATGTGGAGTCGTTCACTTTGCCTATATGGACCCTTTGGCCCACCAACAATTGGTCCTTCGTCCCAACTAAGTCCCAACCATTGCAAAGCTTCGAATATGGCGGACTCCGACTCTGCGCTGGAACGTGACCTATCAGTATCCTCAATCCTCAATATGAACTGACCGCCATGTTTGCGGGCAAACGCGCGATTGAAGAGCGCTGCATATGCGCTTCCTAGGTGTGGCGCCCCAGAAGGAGACGGCGCGAGACGTGTGCGAACGACCATGATTGGAATTTTATTGGTAGACAAATAGCATATGAACTTGCCTGCTTGCACGAACTCAAGCGACTATCTGTGCCGAAAAGGATGCTTCATTGCCATGAAGCTGTTTAGGCTAATGTAGCTTAGTAGATTTTTCTCTGCCTAACGAAAAAGGCAGAGTGCCAGCCCTCTACGAAAGGCGTGCAGGACGAACTTGGGAATCCCGATCGGTGGCTTCTACGCCGTCCGAATTGACAATGCTCCATGCTTCCGGTGTTCGCAATACGGCTCGAACTAGTCGGTTGTTCAACGCATGCCCGGATTTGTAGCCTTCGAATTCACCCAACACGGGCATGCCCAAGAGATAGAGATCGCCAATGGCATCAAGAATCTTGTGCTTTACGAATTCGTCTGGATAGCGCAGCCCTTCCGGATTCAAGATCCTGACATCGTCGATGCCCACGGCATTGTCCAGGCTCGAACCAAGGCACCTGTTGACAGACTGTGCCATCTCCAGCTCACGTACCAAACCAAACGATCGTGCTCGGCTCACCTCGTCGACGTAGGAAGTCTTGGAAAAGTCAATCTCCACATATTTAGGGCAGCGATTGAATACCGGGTGGTTGTAAACATAGGAATACGAAACCTTGAATCCATCGTATGGACGAAGGGACGCCATCGCGTCCCCTTGAGTAACAGTCACTTCCCTTTCGAGCTTCAGATACCTTCGCGGCGCTGAACAATGGCGCGTGCCGACGTTCTCAATCAACTCGACGAATTGGCCGGCGCTTCCATCCAGAATTGGCACCTCCTCTCCCCCAACATGCACGATGACATTGTCAATGTCCATTCCCCAAAGAGCGGACATGAGATGTTCTATCGTGGAGATTTCTACATCGTTGTATGCGATACTAGTGGATAGCGTCGTATCAGAGACATGCCATCCCGATGCTCGAATAAATGTATTGGGAAATTCGTCTCGTACGAATTGAATTCCAAAGTTTGCAGCCGCAGGTCGCAAGGAAACTGTAGCCCGTTTGCCGGTATGAACACCAATTCCGATGGCATTTACGGGCTTTACAATTGTTCGTTGCAGCAGCATTCGACCGATACCTGTGTGATTCCGTGCGTAATATAAACGAAAACGTCAAGAAAATGAAGAAAAAGTGAAGCCTTTATGAAGTACTTCCACTTTATGAGTCCATTTTACAAGATTTCGTGGTAAAGGCAATTGTTAGACAGACTTCGAGACCTATTCTCTGCTGGCAACCAGGATGCTTTGGCAGGATCGGAAGATGCTGCGCTCGAAGAGGTTGTGCCACTGGCAGCTGCAACGATCCTGCTGGAGGTAGCTTGGGCCGACCACAATCTTGAAGAAAAGGAATTGAATCTCATTCGCGATTCGCTGCTCGCACTCTACGGTGTCAGCCTAGAAAAGGCGAATGTCATCTTGGAGCGTGCACAATCAGAGCACAGGTCCAACACCAGCTTATATCCATTTACGCGACAACTCAACGAGAGACTGACAATTGAGGAACGCAAAGAGCTTCTAATGCACCTTTGGCGCTTGAACTCGTTCGACGGTTCTCCTTTTCACTACGAAGAAAGCGTGATTCGAAAAACCGCCGAATTGCTAAATCTGCGGCACTCGGAATTCATCGAGGCTAAGCTGCTAGCCCGAAGCACCAATTAGATACCTGAAAATACTAATGCCGGCAAAGCTGTCAATCACAGGGTGTGTCCATCTGGAAATGTCAATCTCAATCCGCGTCCTTGGACATAGCAGGTTGGAATGCCTTGACATCCGCCTGTGAAGACAACACCTCTTCGGTTGCGTAGGAGTGCTGGTGCTTCTGTATCGCGTATTAGTTTGGACTACTGGTGTGACACTCCTAAGGAACGGTTCGGTGTGTTTGTATCCAGCTAAGTTTCTTGAGGGTAGAGGAGCACATCGCGCATCTTTCATGGCTCTATAGACTTAGTCAAAAATACAATTCTCGGTGATAGAGTGCCAACAACGGCCAACGCATTTCACCGTAAAATCAATAAGTTAATGCGTGAAAGTCGAAAGATCCTGCAGAGGGAAATTCAAGAGTACAGAAACTCAGTCAACTAAACCTGGAGGATTTCCTCTAGATCGTCGTCTGAGACGAGCGACAAGCCTAGAACGAAAAGCCGAGACTTAGCATTAGTCTTCCAGAATTCAATGGATCGTCAAATGGTGTCTCGTAAGAGACTCCTATCACCGCATTGTTTGTAAAAATGTTGCTATAGCGATAGTACCCACCCACTCCGAAGGACAGCTCATCAGCTCCTATTCCATACAGGGCTGTGAAACCCCTGAGCCCGAAATGGCCTATGTACGTGCCAAGTCCTAGCGATGTATCACTGCTGGTTTCTTCTTCGAAATATTCGAATCTCGATTGCAACAGGGCTACGTACGGCGTAAACAAGCTATCTTCCAAACCGTAGCCTACAGCCATCGAGTAAAAACTCGAACCCTCGCTTTGACGATTGTTCGAAAATCCTGCGAGACTTGCACCGAAGAACAGGTTGTTGTCTTCGCCGAAGTAAAGGTAGTCTATTCCTATCCCGACTCCACTCCTGTCTAAGCTTTCGTCTTCGTACTCGTAGCCTAGAAGCCCCAATCCGAAAAGTGCGACCTGTTCTGCGTGAGTTGGCACGGCAAACAAGACTAATACTGTGAGTGCTGTTGCGAATCGTTTCAAGGTGCCTCTCCTTGAGCGGATGGTGAATGATGCGTTCGTATTGAGGGAATAATGTACCAATAATTGGAGAGACTGTGCAGGAGATGGTTCTTCCCGTGCTCTTGCAAAGACGCAGTTTCTGGTGCGATTCCCGCACCTTCCCTGAGCTCGAAGTGACGTTCGCAACAGCTGCTTTAGCACACTACAACGACTTTGGACATGCACTCATATATGTTGGCTCGTTTGTCGTTGAAGTTTTGGAAATGGACTTTGCGACCTCACATCTGTTGCAAGTGATTGATTTGCCAAGGTAATTTTCTATAGATCGGAAGAGATTCTCGACGACTCTCGCCCTCCTGAAGGAGATGTCCTTCGAGGAGTTGAAGGAGCTTGCTACTTTCTTTCAGTTCTTTGGGTGTCAGGACATTGAAAATCCTAAGGTTGTCTTGATCGATATTGGAATCAGTCAATCCGGACCGATCCTCCTCAACGACTCTCCGCGCATCGTCTTTCATTTCGATTCCCATCAATGCACAAACGTAGATAGCCACAACAAAAGGATCTTCTTGATCCAATTCGTAGCCTCGTACCGCATACTCTAACGCTTGCTCCCAGTGAGCCAAATCTTCCGATCGAACTATTTTGGATGCTGCGGAGCTGTAGTGATTGGCGGTTGTAGCGTCTCCCCACTTCTCAAACCTACCCTCGTACACCTCAATCAATCCGTCGAAGTCCTTCCTAGCAAGAAGATATGGCGTTTCCCATGAGAACCTTAGCTTTTCCGGCAACATACGACTTTTTGGATCGCGATTTCGCTCATAGTCCACTACTTCGTTTCGGGGGTAGGAATCGAGCGCATCAATGTACTCGGTGAATTTCTCGTCTCCTGCATCACCACGCACGGACCGCACCAAATCGTGAAGACGTCTACAAAGATCATCTCTTCCTCTTGAGCGGCGTGTGCAAGAGCGTCTTCGAAAGAACCTTCAAAGAAGTCTATTCCTATGCTTGTTGGAGGAGAAGCTTCCGATTGCGAGGCGACCAGATTCGCTGCTATCGAACCCTCGTCGGGAGTTGAACATACTGCTAGCGCCAATAAAAGGCCATTGCACATGTCAACGATCTGTAGCTAACGCCTAGCACTTTGCTTTACCACTAATGATTCGGATGCGTGATTGAACAGCTATGGATGAGAATTCGGTTTTGCCGAACTACATGAGGCGTTAACCCGAAACGAATAGCTGGTTCGTTAGGATGGCACTAGACCTTCAAAATCTCAACATTAGATCCAACTCGAGGGCTTGACCCAGTCCACCTGGCGCATCGAAGTATTGAACGAGCGACGCAACTACGGCAATCCTGCCATCCCGAAAGTTCAGTTTAAGAGCCGCAGCGGCAAATGGTTTCGTCTCATCTCGAGATTCCTTAAACAACGTTTCATACTGGGTCAAATATGTCCCATGCGTCGTAAAGGTTGTCGACTCTATCTCAGCCCGAATTTGGGCAATGCCGGCTTTAAGCAGAACGGAAATTGGATCTCTCAGTACGAACTCGTAGACAGCATTGAGTCGATAAACCGTAAAATCCAAGTCTGATCTGGCTACAAGCATAAACCCGTCGCCAAAGCCATATTCTTCGAGGGGAATACCAGAAATCGTCTCGTATCGTTTTGGGCCAGTGACGTAGGATCCTTCCACCGACCACGTTTCGTCAAAGGAGTAGCCGGCACCGATGCGCCCGACATTGCCTGTGCTCGTCGCCCGAACTGAATCCAATGGGATGTCGAATCTCGAACCTTGAAAAGCCGACGTAGCATCGATAGTGCTATCGGCCGAGGACCAGTTCACAAAACCTCCAGCTACGTAAAAGGGAAAGAAGGATGCGGCGAAACTGGATGCAGCAGCAAAAACAAGCATCGTTGCGATCATCCTAGAAAGCAAATGAGTAGCGTTGCAGCTCATTGAAGACTCCTCAAAAAAAGTGGCACTCTTATTGTGGCGACGCTAGGGTGAGGTTTAGAAACTAATGACCTCTCAGCACTTGATGCCAAAACCTTACACAAGACCAAACTGATGGTACCTCAAGCACAGAAATTTAGTGTGTCGTGTCTTGCTATCAAAAATAGTGGGAATTTTTCGTTGTAGAGAAAATTCGTCGTTCATGGCTATGTGGCCTTGAGATCCAGATTGGCTTCCTGCAGTTCCCAGAGAGCCGTTCTGGCCCATCCTTGTTGGAATGACCACCGCCAGACCGTCCTCCAAGACGTCCGCGGGCGTCAGCGGATCCTCGCGTTCCGAAGGCACGAAAACAGCTATGCACTTACGTGTTCTCTATGAGTTAGTGCAATCGTCTCAAGTGAGTTAAGGTTGGATGCAATCAAATTGCATGTCAATTCATTACATCTTCCAGAGGCGATCGCGGGAAGATTTTGCAAACGCAAAATACCCTGAATTCCCTCCGGTACCGCACAATTGGCAACTGTGCTATGGTATGCCGCCTTTGCCATCCCAACAACCAAATACGAGGAGCACTTGAATGACTACACAAGATCGCGCAATTGGACCGACCGACGGACCCGTAGCAGTGACAGGAGCGTCCGGCTATATCGGTTCCTGGATCGTAAAGGACTTTGCCGATGTGGGCTATACAGTCCGTGCGTGCGTTCGCGACCTCAACAATCCGGACAAGGTAGATCACTTGAGAGCATTGAACGACGAAGGATTGAGAGGCAATGTCGAATTGTTCCAGGGAGACATCTGGAAGGCAGGCAGCTACGACGAAGCCTTTGCGGACTGCTCAGCGGTCATACATGCGGGCGCAGCAGTCGGGTACAACCGGGAAACTCCTCAAGAAGTGTATGACGGATGCTTCACGGAAAACCAGCATGTACTCGACTCAGCACTTCGTTCTGGAACCATGAAACGGTTCGTGTTCACCAGTTCATTCGCGGCAGTTGGACATCCGCGACCCCAAGGTTATGTGTTTACAGAGTACGATTGGTGCGGAGACAACATCGAAGGCTATCGGGGACGCTGGACCGACGAAATGATTCCCAAGAATCGCGACATAGCGTACGCAATGGCCAAAGCAGCGTCCGAGAAGATGCTCTACAAACATGCTGAAGACGATGGAACCTGGGATGCCATGGCAATTCTCCCATTGCACGTCATAGGCCCATTGATGTGCAAGAACCATGACCAGGGATGGAGTTGGCAGAACTGCATTAGGTACATGCTGGAGGGACAACCCTACAAGAAATCGCGTGGCGGAAGAATGCTGTGGAATAACGTCGACGTCAGAGATGTCGCACGTGCACACAGACTGTGTGCCGAGAGCAATGTAGCCACGAACGGATCGCGCTACATTCTCTCGGCGAAGGACCGCGAGGGTGAGCTCTTTACATGGCAAATGCAACAACGGCTTCAGGAGCTCTTCCCAAATATCAAGAGTGTTGGTGGCGAAGAAATGAGCAATGGCCAGCCAGCTGAGAGCACCTACGACTCGCCACGTTCATACTGTCTCTTAGCAATGCAAGAACTTGGTCTTGAGCCCTACGACATCGATGACACTCTTCGAGAGACAGGAAACTCCTACTATCGGCTGGGATTGCTCTAGTCAAGCTTGCGGCTCAACTAGCAACGCAAATTATTGGCGGTCTACAGATTCACTAGATTCGAGCGGAACACAAACGATGCCGACCTTGGCAAAACCCTTCAGTGCTTGAAGTGTTTGGTCGCGGAGCAGTTCGTCATTCACATTGACTTCTCGAGCCAGTTGCTCTACGAGTTGGTTGCCGCTTAGTGGATCCTGAAGCAATTCAATCAATCGGATTGTTCGAGGGTTAGATACTAGGAACTCAACCTTGTCGGCTTTGTTGCGGAAGCCGATAAGCCACGTTGCTTGGTCGGGTGGTTTCGCTGCCGAAAACTGCCGGTCAATTCGGTGAACGGGCCATTCGTAGCTCAGCAATCGTACATTGGGCGATGCAACCACGACTTGATCTAAGCTATTGAATTCTCCTTCCTCTCGCATGTCCGAATCCGCAGCGAAGTAGAGCTCCACACGCACCAAATCAAAATGGCAAAGTTCCACTATGTAGGGGTAGCTCTCGCTTTGTTTGTTGCTCTCCACCAAAAACTGCAAGAATTCGGTTGGAATCTCTCGAAAGAATGGAGTTTTGCATGGGTGCGTATTCATGAACTTGCGAACAAGTGAATGCCAGTAGGCTTCGTCCACCAACTCACGAAATGCCTTGAACGTCTTTGAGCAAAACGACTCGATGTTGTCGTAGAAGAGTCGCTCATAGATAGCCAAACGCCGCGGTTCAATGTCTGGAGGTCCCGGCACCCTCTCTGGATCCCGAATGTGCTTCGAGAACGCATTTTGTACCGATTGGAACGGAAGTCGGCTAGTGTGGGATTGAGAGTTAGGCACCCTCTTCAACAACTCCGGTCTCCATCGCATGGGCCTCTTGCATGTCTCGAATACGCTGCACTTCTGCGATCAGTTTGGGAAATGGCGGGAAATTGAAATCTCGCTCCAGGAGTGTAGGTATAACGCCGTGCTTTGAGTAGGTGTGCTCCAGCAGGTCCCATACCGGCTCAACTACCTTGGTCGCATGCGTATCTATACGGAGATCTGCGGCTTCTACGTAATGTCCCGCTATGTGTATGTAGGCAACTCGGTCGATAGGCATGGAGTCAATGAATGAGACAGGGTCATACGAGAAGTTGATGCCATTGACATAGGCATTGTTGACATCCAGCAGTAGATTGCAGTCTGACTCTGCCACTATGGCGTTGACAAACTCGCTCTCGTTCAATTCCTGACCGGGGGCCGCATAGTAGGAGATATGCTCAATAGCAATTCGTTGCTCTAGAACTTCCTGAACTGTTCGTATGCGATCAGCGACGTACTTGACGGCATCCTCAGTAAACGGGATGGGCATGAGATTGTAAAGGTGGCCTTGATCACTGCATGCGCTCAGGTGATCTGAGTAGCACCTAACATCGAATTCACGCAGGAATTGCTTGATCCTACGCAAGAGTTCAAAATCCAAAGGATCTGGACTACCAATGGAAAGAGATAAGCCGTGGCAGACAATAGGAAAGCGTTCCGCAGTTTCGCGAAACTGCTTGCCGTAGTGACCCCCTACGTCAATCCAGTTTTCTGGGGCTACCTCAAAGAAATCTACTGTCTTTGCTACAAGAGACTCGAATCGTCTCAAGTGCTCGAACAACCCCCGACGTAGTCCGATGCCGGATCCACTGATCGGGAAATTTCTCATTGGAAAAAAGAGTGGTCACGCCGAGATTCGGAGATCGAAACGCAGCGTGACCGAATTTTCGTCAGCGAGTAGAAACTACTCCTCTTCGGAGTCCTCGCCGTCGTCGGAATCCTCGCCGTCATCGTCGTCGGAATCTTCGCCGTCTTCGCCGCACTTGCCTTCGCCGCATTCGCCTTCCGAGTCCTCGCCATCCTCGCCGCACTTGCCTTCGCCACACTCGCCCTCTTCCTCTTCGGATGTAAGAACGTTGTTAGCGTCGCCCAATGCTTCAGCTAGGAATAGGTTAGTCGAGTCCTCGTCGATCGATGCGGATACCGAAACGCCAAGTGACGCAGCCAGAAAAGAGCCAATTCCAATCATGGCAGGCTTTGTATTACGTATTTCCATTAGGTATCTCCTCCTGTAGTACCAAAACGGGAATTGCCGCTCAAGCGCAACGACCAAAGGGAATTGCACTCTGTTGTCGGTGTAATCGTTGTGACTAAGATAGTAACAAATAGTTCCTCCATTTTTCTTGCAGATTTTGTCGAGAATTCACCGTGCGTGAGGAAGATTCTGTTCAACTTTCTGGAATTCCTCCTCTAAACGCTTAGCCGAAATTCGTACGCGTGTCTTCATGGTCTGGCAAAACAATGAGAGTCTGTATTCCTGCACGAGATGCATAAGCCGATCTGCGTCCTTCTCTGCGTGTTCACGTTCAAGCAGTTGGGATAGACGCTCGTCCCACACACATACTTCCATCGCTAAGGCTTTGTCTCTATTGACCTTGCCCGGCAAATTGGCGATGCGCGTACGCAACGCCTGCAGGTAACGCGGAATGTCCGTCAGCCTGTCGTAGTCGACATGTGTCGGAAAAGTCGGAGGAATCAGGAGGTTGATCTGATTGTGCATGTCCGCCTTCGCCATATCGTACGCAGCCGAACTCAACGATTCGAGACTTAGCACTATCTCGTGTCTAGACTTGACTATGCTTGATACAAGGTCGAGCAGTCGAGTACCAACCTCAACAAGCTTCCCCCGATTTGCAGCCATCATTTGTTCAAAGTCCACCTTGGACGCCGGCAGTGCTTGATCAGGAAAGTAGAGATGCTCTATCGCCTTCAACAACACCGCATCCTTCAGATCTGCAGCTTTGCCTACGGCCATCCACTGAAGTTGCATGTTGGAATCATCGTCAAACAGCTTGCTCAGATACTTCACGGACTGGTGCTCAGCAAAATACACAAGCCTGCACAGTCCCTTCAAAGACTGTCCGAAGGCATCTCCAGATTCATGCGACAACGTAATGTCGACTGAATCACTGCGATCCACAACGTGTGAGTAGGCTTCAACTGCGCCGCTGCGCGTCGAAATCTTCCGTGACCACACGATGCCCTCCTTTGGAAATTCTCTAATGCCCTTTCGCTCGAATTTTGAGGTATCCCAACTTCCAAGCCGACTTTGCGCCTGGTCAGCCATGCGCGCTCGCAGAGCTAGCAGATCCCGGTCCTGATCGCTTACCCGTCCGCCGGTATCCACCACCTGTACGTTCATGTGCAAATGCGGCGAGAGTTTGGTCTGGTCCCATAGGTTGGTGTCTATTTCGACGTGGAACCTTTGTCTTACGAACTTCGAAAGCGCCCCAATTAGACTGCCGTGACGATATTCACCCTGCGCCAGCAAATCAGGTAGCAATTCCCTCACTCGATCAGAAACTGGGACAAGCTTCTTGCGTGCTTGCTTCGGCAGCGATCGCAAGAGTTCCAAACACTTCGCTTCCAAGAAGCCTGGAACAAGCCACTCGAGTGAGGTTTGGTTCAAGCGGGCCAGTTCGGAATGCGGAATTTGTATGGAAATTCCGTCGTCAGCTGCTCCAGGACTGAAACGATACTTTAGTGGATACGAAGCTTCATCAACGAACAACTCGGATGGAAATGCGTCGTCGCGCAGGTGCACCTTCTGCTCGAGCAAAACGTCTTTGGGACTCATTCGGAGAGTATCTACAGAGGATTCGTCACAATTGGAGTACCACTTGCGAAACGAATTGACATCGCAGACTTGCTCTGGAAGCCTTGACATGTAGAAGTCAACCAGTCGTGATTCGCTGACCACTACATCCCGTCGGCGCTCCCGGTTCTGGATTTCCTCGAGCGAACTAACTAACTCTCTGTTCGCTCTTATGATGGATACGCCAATCTTGCCAGACGTTCCCACCAAGGCATGTTGCACAAATACGCGACGAGCATGATCCATATCGAAGTTGGAAAAATCCATCCGGCGGTTCTGAAACACCGGGAGACCGGACAATGAAGCGTCTAGCAAGACCCGTGCCTTGCCACGCTTCGAGTCCCAGTAGGGATCGTGAGAGTGATATTTGAAAAGAAAGCTTGCGTAATGCTCAAGCCAACTTGGTTCAATTGGTGCGAGGCATCTGGCAAGAGTCTGTGAAGTCTCTGTAATCTCTGCGGCGACAATCCACTTGGGTTTACGCTTTGCCAGGGCCGAACCTGGAAACAAACGAAAACTCAGATTGCGCTGCCCAAGATAGGTGTCATTCTCCGTACGCACGCCAACGAAGCTTAGCGAACCACTCAAGATCGAGCAATGGACGCTTTCAAGGTCTGCGTTGTTTGCATTGAGTTTCATGCCCATGCGTGTGCATGACAGTAGCAATTGCCGATGTAGAGAACGCCACTCCTGATACCGTGTGGGTGAGACGAAAGCTGACTCCAACCTCTTCCGGAATTTGCTTCTCGAGTGGATTTGACGCTCTCGCTCAGCCCAGTTCCACAGGTTGACGTAGGTCAGAAAATCAGATTGCGGATGAACAAACGCTTCGTGTGCCTTGTCCGCCAACTGTCGTTTATCAAGCGGACGTAGGAGAGGGTCCTGAGCCGCGAGTGCTGCCACTATGACTAGCAGCTCCGTTAGCGCATTGCGACGGCTAGCCTCCACTAACATGCGTGCCAATCGAGGATCGACTGGCAACGTTGCCATCTGTCTTCCAACTTTCGTGAGTTTGCCATCGCGTGTGGCGCCAAGTTCCTGAAGCGTACGCTTGGCGGACGTGATCGCTCTATTGTCGGGTGGATCGAGAAACGGATAGTCAGCGATATCGCCCAGATCCATCAGCAGCATCTGCAGCACAACAGAGGCTAGATTGGTTCGTCTGATTTCCGGTATTGAATAGTCTGCTCTGCGATTGAAGTCGTGCTCGTCATAGAGCCGAAAGCAAATCCCGGGTGCCAGTCTTCCACACCGACCGGCGCGTTGATTTGCGCTTGCCCGGGAAATTGGTTCGATTGGGAGTCGCTGAATTCTCGACTGTAGGCTGTAGCGACTGATTCGCGCATTGCCCAAGTCAATGACATAGCGTATGTTGGGCACTGTCAAGCTGGTCTCAGCAACATTCGTCGACAATAGAACGCGCTGCTTGCTCGATTGTGAAAAGATCTTGCTTTGTTCCTTTGGAGGTAGCCGAGCGTAGAGAGGAAGAACTTCGAACCGTTCAGCGAAGTTCTTGCGAAACCAGTGCGACCACTCGAAAATCTCTCGTTCTCCTGATAGAAACATGAGGATGTCCTGAACTCGCGACGATCCTTCGTTTGCGATCTCGTCAACGCAAGTACTAATCGTCTCCTCGACGTCTTCGATAACGGGTCGGTAGCGGATATCGACTGGATAGCTTCTGCCTTCGACGCTGACAACCGGTGCACCGTCGAAGTATTGCGAGAATGCCTCAACATCAATGGTCGCGCTGGTTACAACGACCCTAAGATCCCTTCTCTTAGCGAGCAATGACTTGAGATATCCCAGCAGAAAGTCGATGTTGAGACTACGTTCATGGGCTTCATCTACGATTAAGGTGTCATACGCGTCCAAATGGCGGTCATGCCGAATTTCGGTCAGCAGAAGACCATCGGTAACTACCTTGACAAGTGTTTTTGGACTTACGCGGTCATCAAATCGAATGGCGTATCCGACTTCCTCTCCTAGATCTACGCCGAGAATCGAAGCGATGCGAGAGGAGACGCTTCGAGCTGCTAGTCGCCTTGGTTGCGTATGTCCGATCATGCCTCGGACACCTAAGCCAGCTTTCAGGCACGCGAGTGGAATCTGGGTAGTTTTTCCGGAACCGGTTTCGCCTGCGACGATGAGCACCTGATTCGATTTCAGTAGACGCTCAATCTCAGGTAGCGCACGATTGATTGGAAGGCCTGTCTCGTATCTGATTTCCGGTACTTGCTCCTTTCGCCGTGAGACCTCGTCGAAGCTCTTGCGAAACTGAATGATTTCCCGCTTGGTCAGCGCACGCTTGCGCATGGCTTTCCGCGCGGCAAAGGCATCCCGAGCCATGAGCAGTGACGGATCTAAGTTCTTCATGGAACGTGCTAAAGGACTAGCAGGCTTGCAATTGAATTCGATTGAACGCAAACGCGCAGGACCGAAGTAAATGAACTACCTGGACAGGATGCTCATGCCTTCTTCCAATCCCCGGATAGTCAACGGAAACATGCGACCGTCGACCAATTGTTGAGTCATGCCGACCGACGAGGAATACTCCCATGTCTCCTGAGGAGTCGGATTGATCCAAATGAGCTTGTCGTAATGGTTGTTGAATCTTTCGATCCAAACCGCACCGGGCTCGTCGTTCCAGTGCTCCACGCTTCCACCCGAGTGAGTGATTTCGTAGGGTGCCATAGTCGCATCCCCTACAAAGACGATACGGTAGTCGGCAGCGTATTTGTTGAGGATGTCCCAAGTCGGGATTCGTTCATTCATACGCCTACGATTGTCCTTCCACACTGACTCGTAGATGAAATTGTGGAAGTAGTAGCTGCCTAGATGCTTGAATTCGGTCTTTGTAGCAGAAAAAAGCTCCTCGCAAATCTTCACATGGGCATCCATCGACCCACCAATGTCGAAAAAAGTCAGCACTTTCACTGTGTTTCGGCGTTCGGGGCGCATCTTGATGTCAAGCAGGCCGCCATTGTCCGCAGTTGCCTTGATGGTCGAATCCATGTCAAGTTCGTCAGGCATTCCTGCTCTTGCGAATTTGCGCAAGCGCCTAAGTGCCATTTTGATGTTGCGCGTGCCTAATTCGACAGAGTCGTCCAGATTCTTGTATTGCCTTTGGTCCCATACGCGGCGAGCCTTTCGCTTCCTACCGCGGCCTGTGCCGCCAGGTCCATTGCGCCCGTTGCCCTCGCGATCTCCTTCTCTTTCCCGTTCTTCTTGTGCGCGTTGTTCTGCTAGCCGCCGTTCTTCTTCCTCACGTTGCTTGCGGACGGCGTTGATGAACGCCTCGAGTCCGCCAAGAGAATTGATTTCCTTCAAGTCTGCATCGGACAAGGTTTTTTCGATTTCTCTACGTAGCCACTCGTCTGGTACAAGAGCTTCAAGCAATCCATGCAAGTCCTCAAGTCCTTTGAAATACGCTCCGAACGCCCGGTCAAACTTGTCATAGTTGCTCTCATCTTTAACTAGGCAAGTTCGTGCGAGCAAATAAAAGTCGTCCATGCTTCCATAGACGATGTGGTTGTCGAGTGCGGCCAAGAGATCCATCAATTCCCGCAGGGTCACGGGAACCTTGTATCGTCGAAGTGTCAGAAAGAAATTGATCAGCATTCAAACATTCTCACTGGGCCACTTGGTCAACCGCGACTATCCCTGCGATTCATGAACGCCAAGCGCTCGAGCAGTTGAACATCCTGTTCGTTCTTTACAAGAGCCCCGTAGAGAGGAGGAATCGCTTTAGTCGTATCCCTGTTCGTGAGGATCTCATCAGGAATGTCATCCGCCATTAGGAGCTTTAGCCAATCGATCAGCTCCGATGTTGAGGGCTTTTTCTTCAATCCGGGCACCTTCCGCACGTCAAAGAAAATCTCCATTGCTTCTTTCACCAAACCCTGTTTGATCTGTGGATAGTGCAACTCAATAATCTCTTGCATGGTCTCCCGATCTGGAAAGTTTATGTAATGGAAGAAGCATCGACGCAGAAAGGCATCCGGGAGTTCCTTCTCGTTATTGGATGTGATGAAGACAATGGGGCGATGCTTGGCTTTTATGGTCTCTTGCGTTTCATACACGAAGAACTCCATACGGTCCAGTTCCTGCAGCAAGTCGTTGGGAAATTCGATGTCGGCCTTGTCGATTTCGTCAATCAGCAGTACAACACGTTGGTCCGAGTCGAAGGCATCCCATAGTTTGCCCCGTTTGATGTAATTGCGGATGTCACCAACTCGCTCGTCTCCAAGTTGAGAATCGCGCAGTCGGGAGACGGCATCGTATTCGTACAGTCCCTGGCTCGCCTTCGTCTGTGACTTGATGTGCCATTCGATCAAGGGCAATTCCAGTGTTTTGGCAACCTCTATTGCAAGAACGGTCTTCCCCGTTCCGGGTTCGCCTTTCACTAACAATGGTCGCTCAAGCTTGACGGCGGCATCCACTGCCATGGATAGCTCGTCCGTCGAAATGTAGGTGTCCGTACTGTCAAAAATCATGAAATCTCACTATCCCAATTTGATAGTTTGCGTGCAAGTTAGGGGGTCGCACCGATGGATAGGTTACCCGATAGTGCTAACAACTGCCCAATTCTTGAGAACGGACGAATTCCAAGTCATCGGCTTTAGGCTCTAGGTCTAGAGATTCAGGCACTCGTTCTTTGACGCTTTGGTCGACCGAACGCACGATGGATAAGAAGGAGCGCGACATACGATACTACGATCCCCAGAGTACCTATGAACCCAACGGCAATTGCTGGTGTCGCATTCACATCTGGTTCCAAGAACGTCCAAAAGATAAAGACAACAAACAGGGGCGCTAGGTGTCCTTCGTCAAAGTTCATCGGCCAAAGCGCCCAGAAACAACCTAGTGTTATAAGAAGCAGTGCTAGAAGCTTTCTGCGTCGCAATGGATAGTAGACGAGCAAGGCAAGTACAGCTGTCGTCCCTATGGCCACAAGCCATGCAACTAGATAGGACACAACGGCCTGTCTTTGATAGCAACATGCGGAATCTCCGGATTCACTTGACCCACTTGACCAACTGAACTTCCAAATCCTCCGGGTGAACATCTCGTTCTGACAACACCTGTCCTTTCACGGATATTCCCATCTTGTCCATCTTATGACGGTCGCCCGCAATCAGTGGATGCCAATCGTAGAGATCCCTTCCAGCAGCAACCAATCGATACGCGCAGGTATCAGGGAGCCAGGTCAAGCTGGCAATGTTGTCGGGAGTTACTTGAATGCAATCCTCGACTAGACGCAATCGGTCTTCGTAATGCGTGCAACGACAGCTGGCAAGGTCCAATAGTCCGCAAGCGACAGGAGTTTCCGAGACGTCCCCGCTAGCCTCATCGCGAAATCTAATGCGACAGCATTGCGCACAGCCGTCGCACAAGCTCTCCCACTCCTCTACCGTCAGCTCATTGAGCTTCTTTGAGCGCCAGAAGGGCAGTTCGTCACTAGGATCATTGCTCAACGTAAATCCTCCAACGCTTGCTTGAACTCTTTGCCTAACAGATTCTCACGCCAACCGCCAAATGAAGGTGGAAATACACCTGCCTTCAAGTAGCTCGAACTCCATTCAAGCATATTGTTCTGAGAGGCCAGTAGGACTCGAGAAATTTGGAGCCGTTCGGAGTGTTTCTGAACAATCTCGCGCAGCCGGCGTGACAGTGTTTGACCTTGTTTTATGCTCCACGGATACTCGTTACGAATGGCAGAAGAAAGCGATCCCCTCGCCAAGTCGTTCTTGGCTCGCTTCATGGATTTGTGAAGAGTAGCACCTAATTTCTTGCCAAATTGCTTGCGAAAGTACTCCCCTGAGTTCTTGCGATTTCGCAATGTCGCAACAAGCTGATCATCACGCGCTACCCATTGGCGCGGTACGTTTGTTCGACGCGCGACCCTCTCTCGCCATCCCGCTAGGATCCTTGCGAGAGCGCGATCCTT
The DNA here is from genome assembly GCA_964572845.1 of uncultured Pseudomonadales bacterium. Classification (GTDB taxonomy): domain Bacteria; phylum Pseudomonadota; class Gammaproteobacteria; order Pseudomonadales; family Azotimanducaceae; genus Bin55. Next base: position 181,915 of record CAZNFX010000001.1, read on the forward strand.
CTGTGACAGATTCCCAACACCACTCACGCCTGGAATGCCGTCAGACATGCTTCTACTTTGATCCTTCAGGTAACTTCGCATCTCCTCGTGAAACCAGTCCTCTCGCCCAAGCGACTGCAATTTGCTCTCTAGCGCCTGCCACAACGGCAACAGATATCGCACATCGTCAAGTGCGTAGTGCAGTTGCTCCGAACTCAGTGGACGAAGTTGCCAATCGGAGGTCGTTATGGACGAAGACTTGCTCAGATCAATCCCAAGAAACTCGCCGACCAAACGTTTATAGGGCGGTTGCTCTTCAAGAGTTACGAACTCGCAGGCGAGCTGGGTATCAACCACATTTGACGGCATTTCGCCGAAAAGGTAGTAGAACAGCTTCATGTCCTCGCCGCTTGCGTGCATCACCTTGCGAATTTTCGAGTCGCGTAGCAAATTCTCGATCGATTTCAGGTTCAACGGAGCCAAGAGATCCACCGCACGAACCTTGCTGTGCGTTGCTAGCTGCAATAGGCATGGCACCCTGAAAAAGGTCCGCCTGAAGTAGAACTCCGTGTCTAGTCCAACAATATCCGTAATTTCGCCAACAAAACGATCCAAGTCCCTCTGCTTGTCGATGAGGCTATCAGTCACTCTCAATTGGTTTCCTTCCACGCAAAGCGTGCGATATCGTAGACATGTCCACATATTCCAGCTCTCCGCCGACTGGAATACCATGCGCGATTCTCGACACGACCACCTCAGAGTTTTCGAACATATCGGCAATGTACATAGCCGTGGCTTCGCCTTCTGCGGTTGTGCTTGTTGCAACTATTACCTCGCTAATGCCTTCAGTTGTCACGCGTGAAGACATGAGATCCACTCCCAAATCGGAGGGCCCTACACCGTCAATCGGGGAGAGATGGCCGTGTAGCACGAAATATCGACCAGAGTAGCCACCTGAACGTTCGATCGCCACAACGTCGGCTGGAGTCTCTACAACACAAAGCTGCTTGCCGTCGCGCCGTTCGTTACTGCACAAGCTACATGTTTCAGAGTCCGATATATTGCGACATTTCCTGCACTGCGTGATATTGGCCACCGCATCGTGCAGAGCATCGGCCAAGGTTTGTCCACCCATGCGATCCTTGTGCACCAGATGCAGGGCAATTCGCGACGCGGTCTTGGGTCCGACGCCGGGCAAGGCTTGTAGAGCACGAACGAGCCGAGCCATGCGAGGACTAAACGGTTCCATTCTTGCAGTCAGTGCAGCTGAATATCAAGAACACGCGCGCCGAAATGCTTCTTCAAGGATTGGACGAAAGAGTCATTGTCCAGTTCTTCCTGCGCAAGTCGCTTGCGCTCCTCGAGATCACGGGCTTCCTGCCTTCGACGATCGCGAGCTTCCTGAGCGGCTTCGGCACGAATTCGGTCCTGGTATTGCGCTGGCGTCTCGTTTTGAGTTTCTGCGTACTCGAAGCTTATCGAGAATTCCAATGAATGGAGTTGCTGCAAGGCCAAGCTTAGCTCTTCAATCTTAGACGGCGACCAGTACTCCTCGTGATCCGGTGCAGTTCGCAGCAAGACGGCATTGCCGTTGCGCTCAACCAGTTCGGTGAAAATCAAATGCTGCCTTAGCTCCATTTGAATGTCTAAGTTTGCAACGGTCTCATGCCACGGCTGGAACTGTGTCCGCGCACGCTGAACTGTTGTATCCGGTGTTGCAGTCCGCGATGGTGAACCTTCTTCGCGATCATGCGCGCCTTCTGTCGATGTGTTCGCCGATGGGGACCCGCTGGGTTCCTCAGCATCCGAATCGCCTCGGTTCGGTCTCCCGTCCTTGTCTGTCTCCGCTGGGGTCGGACCCCCATCGCTGGCACTAGACGGAGTCGATATCGGGTAGGCGGCAACTGGTTCAAAGTCAAGCATGCGCAAAATCGTCATGTCGAATCCAGTCCTGTGGTCCGGTGCAAAGCGCAGATCTCGTGTTCCAACTACCAGGATCTGATAGGCAACCTGTAACCACTCCGGCGTCAGCTTTTCGGCACACGGAATCAAGCTTTCGTCTTCGATTTCACCTGTAACGTGATATAGAGACATGGCATGTATGGCACGTTGCAGACTGGCTATCAGCTCGGCGTAATTCACCGCGCGGGTCGAAAGCTCGTGTATGAAATCGAGTATGTCTCTTCTCTCGCCGGAAATGATGAGTTCAAGAATTCGTCGTAGCTCGTCGGTTCTTGCGGTTCCCAGCATTTCTGAAACATTACCAAGCGCTATGGAACCTCCACCGTGGGAGATCGCCTGATCCGCAATCGACAAAGCATCACGCATGCTTCCATCGGCGGCACGTGCAATCACTTTCAAGGCGTCTTGCTCGGCATCTATGCCTTCCTTTACAAGCACTTCGTTGAGCTGTTCCTCAACCGTTTCAGGAGAAATGTTTTTTAGGTGGAACTGCAAGCATCTGGACAGTACGGTTATTGGAATCTTCTTGGGGTCGGTAGTTGCCAGTACGAACTTAACGTGGTCGGGTGGCTCCTCCAAGGTTTTGAGCAATGCGTTGAAGCTTGAATTGGAGAGCATATGCACTTCATCGATCAGATAGACCCGGTAGCGTCCCATCGACGATTTCAAGTTTGCATTCTCGAGGAGTTGCCGCATGTCGTCCACGCCAGTCCTCGAAGCGGCGTCTACTTCGATCAAATCGATGAAGTTTCCGTCCCGAAATGCAATGCACGAAGCACACTCAAAACAAGGCGTTGACGAGACTCCTACATCGCAATTGAGGCAGTTTGCAAGAATGCGACCAAGCGTCGTTTTTCCAACGCCGCGAGTGCCAGAAAACAGGTAGGCGTGGTGCAATCGGGCGTTGTCTAGTGCGTTAACTAGCGCTCGTACGGTGTGTTCTTGTCCTTTGACTTCGTGGAAAGTGCGAGGTCTATACTTGCGTGCAAGAACCATGTAACTCATGCGTCCACATTGTATTGCACTTTCGGAGAGCACTTTGAGCGGGAGCAATATCGAACACTTTCAGATCATAGGGCACCGAGGCGCATCCGCGCTAGAACCGGAAAATACGCTTAGATCGTTCGCCCGTGCCGTCGAAGAGGGTGTCGATGGTGTCGAGTTCGACATACATCTGCTCGATGGCCGCTTGCTTGTCTTACATGATGAGACGCTGGATCGTACGAGCAACGGTAGCGGAAGCGCTTACACCCAATCTTACGAAGCGCTACGCAAACTGGATTTTGGTGCAGGACAGCAAATTCCTCGCCTAGATGAAGCTATTGCGTCAATTCCCGAAGAGCTCCTCGTGAACATTGAACTCAAGGGGAAGCGAACGGGTTCCGCGACCGCATTGAATCTGGGAAATCACACTCGACGGAGATTCATGGTGTCATCGTTCCGCTTCGCCGAATTGCAGGCTTTTGCAGAGAAGATGATTAGCAGCACAAATGTAGACCTCGCATATCTGCGCCTTGAGCTAGGCGAAACCACAATCCGCGAGGCGAACCAAATTGGAGCAACAGCAATCAACTTGGCGGATTGGGCGGTCAATGAAGATGTGATTGCAAGGGCCGGCCAATCTGGTCTAAGAGTCTATGTCTATACAGTTAATGATCCTGGTCGTGCACAAGCGTTGAGGCGTATGGGCGCCGCAGGAATTTTCACGGATGCACCCAACGTAATCAAGCATGAATTCTTGAAGTAGCGACTGTTGTTCGCCAGCTTAGCGTTTTGCTGCAGCAGCCATTAGAGACTACGTAGACCGGTTCCGCCTTCCTTGCAGGAATCCACTACTTGTCGCTGATGTTCTCAAACTCCTTCAATAGTTCATAGCGACCTGAAGTGACGTAGGTCTCCATACGTTGTAATTTCTGCTCCATCTTTCGGATGTCGCGACGCACAACGTTCATGCGCCACTTAAAGTTGCTTGATTCCTCATATTGGTCCACCGGACGCTCAGAGTCTTTCTTGGACTTGGCGTATCTTCTTCTAAGTCGGCTTTTCCGGTAGCTGTCAGAGTACTGCTGACTCTCTTCATACTCGTCCGGTCGTCTATCCATGACGAAGATTGCAATGATGTAAGCTGGAATGACGACCCATCCGATGCAGATTACACCGAGAACACAGGCAAGACGGGTAATCCAGGGCTCGATCCCAAAGTATTGTGCTATACCGGTGCAAACTCCGAAAAGCGGGCCATTGTCGGGATCGCGATACAGTCTTCGGCCCGCGAAGTTGAATGGGCTGCCGGAGTGATTAGGTTCATTCATCGCTTGCTGATTCCCTTGTGATAACGTTGCAGAGAACAGAATTCAGGTATCAACTGTATTGCATCGTTCATGATGGGTCACTCGGTCCTCTTTCTTCGCCATTTTGGAGTCTCGTTGTCCAATATTGACTCTAGAGCTTCTATCCGATCGGCCATATCCTCTGCTTTCTCCTCCAGGTCTCGAAGTTCCTGGCGGTCCTCTCTGGCGAGAAGCCTGTGCAAGCGTTTGGAACGCGCGTAGTGAAGTATGAGCCAAATCGGGAGAATGATTACGATGAACAGGATTCCCGCGATAAAGAAAAATTCTGGAAATGGTGAGTACATTAGCTAATGATCCTCGGTTATTCCGCGATTGTAGAAGTTGTCGTCAGCCGTTGGATTGCTGAGCCTTCTCAGACATTTCGCGCTTGAGCTTGGCCAATTCCTCGTCGAGTTTTTCGTCTGCTTCGAGTTCGCTGATTTCCTCAGCAAGAGTCTTTTGGCCCATATCGAAGGATTCAACTTCACCTTCAAGATCATCGATCTTTCGCTCGTACTGCTCAAAGCGGATTACGGCGTCGTCGACGTTCCGTTCCGATAGCTGGCGCCGAACATTTAGCCTAGCTTGTGCCGACTTGGTTCGAACAACCAAAGCCGACTGCCTAGCCTTTGCATCCTTGAGCTTTAGCGTGAGAGTTGCAATGTCCTCGTTCATCTTGGAAAGCATCTCGTCGATGGCAGCAAGTTCCTTATCGATGGTCTCTAAGACCTCAGCGGACTTGCTACATTCGACAAGTGCAGCCTTGGCCAAGTCGTCACGTTCTTTTCGAACAGCGATTTCTGCCTTGCGCTTCCATTCGTCAACGTCTCGCTCATAATGCTCTTTCTTGCGCATCAGTTCTTTCTTGTCCGCGATTCCACGTGCTGCGGAAGTTCGGATTTCAACGAGAGTCTGTTCCATCTCCTGAATTATCAGCCGAATCATTTTTGATGGATCTTGCGCTTTGTCCAACATAGCATTTATGTTGGAGTTGACGATGTCGGCTACTCGAGAAAATACACCCATTTTCGTCTCCAAACGTGGTTACAAATGTTCTCGATAGCCTTCATGCAAGAAGTGTGCCAATTGCCTTTCAAAGAGCACATACAAGCACCTAGAGCTCATCCACCTTTTGGTTTGGGTAAGATAGGCACTCTCATACGGTCAATTTAATCAATTTTTGGTATTTTTTGACAATGCCCTCTGACGAAGTACAACTAATTGGGGAATCGCCATCGTTTCTTCGTGTACTAGAAGAAGTGTCAACGGTAGCCGAACTCGATAAACCGGTGCTGATTGTGGGAGAACGCGGGACTGGAAAGGAGCTACTCGCACTCAGATTGCATTTTCTCTCTAAACGGTGGGATTCCATTTATTTGCAGATGAACTGCGCCTCACTGACCGAGACACTTCTGGAGACAGAATTGTTTGGCCATGAAGCTGGTGCATTCACTGGTGCAACGCGAAGGCATTTAGGTCGATTCGAACGAGCAAATACCGGCACTCTTTTTCTTGATGAATTGGCAACAGCGTCAATGCGGGTTCAAGAAAAGATCCTTCGCGTCATCGAGTACGGCGAGTTCGAAAGAGTGGGTGGTACAGGTACCATTCAAACGGATGTTCGCATTGTTGCCGCAACCAACGAAGACCTGCCGTCCCTTGCCGAACGCGGCAAGTTTAGGGAGGACCTGCTCGACCGATTGGCATTCGATGTGATCACTCTGCCCCCGCTTCGTTCCCGCAAGGGAGACATTCTGCTACTCGCAGAGCATTTCGCTGTCAACATGGCCAATGAAATCGGCAGAAACGTTTTTCCAGGATTCACTGAGGAAGCTCGACAAATGCTTACGTCGTATGAATGGCCAGGAAATGTCCGACAGCTCAAGAATGTCGTCGAGCGAGCTGTATATCGCAACGGGCCGGACGATCCTGTGAGCGATATCGCAATTGATCCTTTCGACTCACCGTATCGAATCGGGCGAGAAATGGATAAAGCTTCAGCCGGGCGTGGAGCAGGCATTCCGGATTTGCCATTGGACCTCAAGCAGACCGTGCGCGATTTGGAAATCCAGGTCATTCAAGCTGCCCTTGTCAAAGCCAAGCACAATCAACGAAAAGTGGCTGAAATGCTCGGATTGACCTATCACCAACTCAGAAATTATCTACGCAAGTACTCGCTCATGAGCGACAGCTAGAGGTGTCGCGGTGCAAAAGCACGTGAGCACTTACTTGGCAACCGTTTCTCAACGTGTTGCGTGAATGCTTCACTCCAACCAATAGAACTATAATTTCCCGACATGCTGAGAGCATGTTCAAAGGCGGTTTTGGTTGGCCCCTCCGCGACGAAAAATTGTAAACCCCGTCAGGCCTGGAAGGGAGCAGCGGTAGCAATGGACTCGGGTGCCGGAATCTGGCTGGCCGGCCGCCACCCAGACCAGATTTGACCGTAAGTCAATCGGAGAGGTGTCCGAGAGGCCGAAGGAGCGCGCTTGGAAAGCGCGTATGGGCAACACCCATCGAGGGTTCGAATCCCTCCCTCTCCGCCATTTGTTGCACATTATTTCTTGATTTGCAAGTAAATACCGACTTGACCCGTACATAGGTGGCCGCTCGCTACATCAAGCCTCGGGCGTAGATTTGAAGCTCTCGACTAGTCCCATGTGACTTCACTAGCAAAACGGAAGAACAGCAATGTGATGGCAGGCGTGACCGATGTCGTATGTGCTTTAATCTTAGTTGATGCCAGCAACTTTGGCGTCCTAATACACTTGACACAGTCGAACTAGCCAAATACATACCATGCACCGACAAGAAGAAAACAGCGAAATCGAACCGATCGATCACCAACTAGCCAACAACCCGCTCTACCAGAGGCTCAAGCAGCGTGCAGATGGCGACAAGCCACCATCTCGATCCAATGCGCTTGGAGCCGTGGCGCATGCTCGATATCCGGAAGTAACAAGTCGACAAGAACTCCGAGACCACATTCTGAGCCAAGACAACGACCTCGTTGTAGGTCACTTCGGAACGATCCGATACAAGCCGGTGTCTGTTTGCGGTCTCGAACTCAAACTCGAACCGTTGCACCCGAGCATTGGGACGATCGTGCACGGAATCGATCTGGCAAAGGACCTGCAAACTGAAGAAATGGTGGGCTTTCTGCGAGACCTCTGGCTTGAAAGGCGCGTAATTGGTTTTCGCAACCAGAATCATCTAACGCGGCACCAGCTTCTTGAGTTCGCGGAACGCTTCGGAGAGGTCGGCGCACAGTTCGGTGAGAGGGAGCACAAGCCGAATTCACCCTACGATTTGAACCAGCAAATCAAAGTCCCTGACATTCCCGATATGCTGGTGTTGCCATCCGATGAGGTCGTACCCAATGCAGCAAGCGGCTGGCATTCCGATGCAACCTGGCAGGAACGACCGCCCATGGGCTCCATACTCATGTGTCGAGAAGCGCCGCCCATCGGCGGTGACACCTGCTTTTGCGACTGCTACGCCATGTGGGAAGGATTGCCATTGGAAACAAAGAGGCGTGTTGAATCATTGCGCGCAGTCCACGTTGGGTCCGTAGGACACCAAATGGATGGAAAGACACCTTCAGCGATTCATCCGGTAGCTCGCACGCACCCGGAAACAGGTCACACAACCTTGTTCGTGCAACAAGGATTCGTCCAAAAGTTTTCGGATGAGCACAATATCGAGCCCGATGAGCAGCGCGAACTGCTCCTGCAAATGAAGTTGCAGGAAGGACGTCCCGACTACACCTGTCGATTCTCATGGGAACCCGGGTCAATTGCTATGTGGGACAATCGCGCCGTACTGCACTCGGCAAGCGGGGACTTCTGGCCGCATCGACGACTGATGGAGCGTCTAACGATACTGGATCGTGACCCGTCGCGAAGAACGCCCTTCTACGCTCCCAAACGAGAATCAGCACAATCGTAATTTGCATTTCGGCGCACTATCGGCACGTTACCAAGCCTAGGGGAACACCATGGACAACTTCTTGGACAAGATTCAAATCGGCAAGACAGGACTAACCACTGCCAGACTTGGAATTGGGTCAACGTTCAATGCACCAGCGAGCGCGATCGAAGAAGCATTCGAGCAAGGGATCAACTACCTCTATTGGGGCACCGTACGCCAACCGAGTTTCGCAGAAGCCATGAGAAATCTTGAACGCTCGCATCGAGACGATCTCATTTTCACAATTCAGTCCTATTCCAATGACGCAGGCACGATTGAAAAGGAAGTGGAAGATGCATTGGTAGAGTCGGGAGTGCAGAGTTTTGATTTCCTCTTGCTGGGCAATCGAAATGCCGTACCAGACCAATCGTTCATTGATGTGTTTGAACGTTTGAGAGATCGTCAGCTTGTTCGGTATCTTTCATTGAGCAGCCACAATCGTCCATTGGTTCCGAAATTTATCGACGACTATGCGAACGGCAGATCCCCATACGAAATATTGATGCTGCGTTACAACGCGGTTCATCGAGGCGCGGAAACAGATGTGTTCCCGTACGTGCGCAACTCTCAACCTCGCCAAACGATTCTCGCGTACACGGCTACACGATGGGGACATTTGCTGGACCCTCAGAAGATGCCGACCGGCGAGCAGCCTATCAGTGCTTGCGACTGCTATCGCTATTCCCTTTCACACCCAGGTGTAGACATGGTCTTGTGTGGACCAGCCAACCGCGCACAAATGCAAGAGGCTATCGCTGCGTTGCACAAGGGGCCTTTGGAACCGGAGGAACGGGCGCGAATCGAGCGAATTGGCAAACATCTGTATGGCTTGTATGCCCCGGCGTATCCCGATGCTGGCGATGCTTCCGATGTGAAGACCGGATTGGCGGCTGGGGCCTCTTCGTAGATCTTCACCTCACTTGAGTCTCTAGATTCCAGCCGCGCTAAATTTAAGCGCGTCTCGGAGGATTCGAAACTCTTCAGGATGTCTAGAGAAGTCTATTAGCCCTTCTGCAGAATGAGGTTAATGCAGTTCGGCAGTTCGTGCCGGCGCACTCCATTTTGATTCTTGCCTGTGAAGGAATAAGCGTTGGAAAACGACGAATCGTCCCATCGCGCTGTCCGTCACTGTTGTCAAGACCGACTAGAAGACGACCGATACGCTTTGTTTAAGCGACATTGAAATTCCCCTACACCATTCCCGCTCGTATTTGAAGTGAGGCTACTCTCAATTGTTGTTCACGTGTCACGGAATGGATTGAAGGCGAACGGTTTCACAAGTCGATCGACACGAGGATCGTTCCCATGCAGGAATTCGGCTTGGGGATCGAGCAGCAATGCGGGTGTCTCGTGGGTTGCGCCTTCTACAACCAAGAGGTGAGAATTGGGAAACCCGCGCCGCGCAGCCTCGGCGTTGGCGATCGGCGTGCGCCCATCGAGTGTACCCGCGCAAAACAAGGTCGGTACGTCGCTTTGCACTGGGGCACGGAACTCGTCACCCAAGTCATCCACTCCAAGGGCATCGCCGACGAACGGGAACGGAAGGTTGAAGCTGTCGTCAAGGAGTGCTTCTCTACGTTGCAACTCGATCATTCGGGTCCGCTCGGCACTGGCCCCGGAGGAGTAATCCATAGCCAGTTGCATGCCATGGATTCCGGGACCCGTCAGTAGTCTCTCGACGCGGCGGGTCAATGTGGCGTGATCGCCTTTGGCGAGTTGGCGGGCAAATGACGGTAGCTCGCGGATGGCGCGGATACTGCCAAGTGCATTCCCAATTACGAGCTGCACGACGAATTTGCCTACGTGTGCGCGCGCGTTGACGTTGGCAAACTGCACGGTTCTTGGATTGCGGTCGAACTCGTCGAGGACTTCGGCCATCTCGCTCACGAGGTCTGGGAACTCACCCTTGAGGCTGCGGTCCGTCCGCGCCAATTCGCCCAAATGGCGAAAATGCCGATCGGTGTTAACAGGAAGCTTGTGGGTGTCGTCGAGTCCCTCGACGATGCAGAGAATTGCCCGATCGACATGTTCTCCGTGTTGTTTAAGGACAGTTAGGCCTAGGTGAGAGCCGTAGCTGGCGCCGTGCAAATTGATCTTGGACACATGCAGTGCGCGACGCAAGTCGTTGATATCGTGAGCATTCTCAACGGTGTTGTAGTCGTTCGGATTGACGCCGCGTTCCCGCCAATACGTAGCAAGCCTGCGAGCACTTGCACGCTGCGCATCAAGAAAGTTCTCACGCGTGAGCACGACATCGAAGTCGTAGCGTGGGGGCGCAGGATTGTCAAGGTTCGGCAGTGCGTTGTTTGCACCCCGCTGGTCGAAGGTAACCACGTCGCAGATCCTGGAGAACCGTTCAACGTGTTCAAAGAAGGCGGTCTCGAACGAACCAATAGCCGGTGCGCCCGGGCCGCCAGCCAGCACGAAAAGTGGGGCCAAGCCATGATCCTGGTGCGCAGGAATGCGTACGAACGGCAATGCGATGGCGGGACTCTCGTCCTGCTTGCGGCACGACGGCACCATGAGCAAGCCGCGTTCGGCATTAAGACTGCGACCATTCGCATGCGTGAGCCGTATCGGCCATCGACCAACGAGACGGTACTCTGTGTTGCGAAGATGCATGCCTATTGCGGATGGAAGGGAGCATGGATTGTATGCGCCTTGAGTTTGTAGCATCCAACGTAAAGCCTACCCTTCGCAAGAGATGTCTTTGCACTCGATCAATAAACGCTCTGCTAGGTTTGGTTTTCCCTTCTTCGAACCGGCAATCGCACTCGCACGCATTCTGGACAAACAGAGAGTTGCACAGTTAAATCACAACGTCTGTGGTGAAATGCTACTGACGCACTCATTTAGACTTCGTATCGCTGTCTACCTGAATCACCTAAGGACAAAATATGGCTGTTCGCACCGTCTTAGTCACTGGCGGCGCAAGAGGAATTGGCAAAGGAATTGCCAAGGCGTTCTTGCATCGTGGTAGTAATGTCGTGATTGCCGATCTAAAATCCAGCTCTAAGTGGCAATACGGCCTCTCATCCGAGGCTCAAATCGAGGAAACGGTAAGGGATTTGAGCGGATACGGAAATGTAATCAGTACACACTTGGATGTAACTGACAACGAATCCTGCAAACAAGCGGTAGCGACGTCGATCGACAAGTATGGTTCGTTGGACGTATTGATCAACAACGCGGGCATCATCGATAGCGGACCCATCGACAGCTTCCCAGAGGAGAGCTGGGACCGTATTTTCGATGTCAATGTTAAAGGAATCTATAACATGACGCGAGCTGCGCTGAGCCTCCTTAAGTCCAGCGACAATGCAGCAATAGTCAACACAGCTTCCATCGCCGGAAAGAGAGGTTCGGCGAATCTCTCCTGCTATTGCGCATCCAAGTTCGCCGTTGTGGGTCTAACTCAATCGCTTGCGCAGGAATTGGCGCCGACCGGCATACGTGTGAATGCGATATGCCCGGGAATCGTCGGTACGGCCATGTGGCTGGACCATCTCATGGAGAATCAAAGCGGGGAGGCATTCGCAGAGCGCATGAAACAGACTATACCTTTGCAACGTCCTCAGACCAATGAAGACATGGGAGAAGCCGCCGTCTTTCTCGCCAGCTCAACGAACGTTACAGGTGTCGCTTTAAGTGTTGCCGGTGGCTTGGAGATGCATTGATCGTAGCTCTACGACCCGCTTTTGGGCAACCGAATATCTTCAGGTGAAGCCAGATCGGCAATTACTCTGACTGCAAAGCTGCCACGGGATCAAGCTTCGACGCGGTCATAGCGGGATACACGCCAAACGCAACTGCGATTGTGGCGCAAATGATCGCCGCTCCAAGAATGCTCAATAGTGAAAAGGCAATCGCCCAATTAGAGAACAAATTTACGCCATACGCGATGACAAATCCTGCAACTATGCCAAGGAATGCACCCAGTAGTGCAATAACCGTTGTCTCAATCAAGAATTGCCGCACTACGTCACTGCGTCTCGCCCCGACAGCGCGCAACAAACCAATCTCCGAACGGCGCTCCAACACGCAAGCGAGCATGATGTTCATGATTCCAATTCCGCCAACAACTAGGGAAATGCCTGCGACAACACACATGACTACTGTGAAGATTTGCTGAGTTTGGTTTTGCTGTGCAAGCAGGCGTGCCGGGACCACTATGCGAAAGTCCTCCTGATTGCCGTGGCGACGATCAAGAAACAATTGGATAGCGTCGGCTGAGGCAAAGAGGTTTTGGCCTGACTCGATTTTCAGCTTGAGCTGGGACAGTTCGGAGTCCATGTCGGTACGTCCCATACGCGTCAATCCAGTCGACAGTGGAATGTACGCACGACCGCTTTCACCCCCAACCTGCTCGCCTTGAAAGTCCTCACCGGAGAGCTGGCGGTCGGCTAGAATCCCTACGACTTCAACCCAAAGGGAATTTATCTTGAAGCGTTGACCAATCGGGTCTCCGCGTGGAAACAGCTCGCGAGCGACAGCATCTCCCAATACAGCTTTCTGGGCAAACTGAATGTCGTCAACCTCTGTAAAAAGTTCCCCGAGAGATACATCCAATCCTGACAAGCTGAAATACGCGGGACTTACTGCCCAAACCTCGGCCGAGCTGCTGCCGTCTGGCGAAAATAGATCATCCCACAGTGGAAGTTCACGGATCGCTGCCCAAGATTCAACAAACGGCATGGAGTCTGCAATTGCTTTGGCATCGGCAACCGACAATCCAGCCGAGTGCTGCCTGACATCCATCAAACTATCGTCCGTAGGACTCGCGTCATGGACAATCAGATTGTTGGCTCCCATACCCTCGATCATTGCAAGTGCTTCTCGTTGACCACCTTCACTGACTGCCAACATGGCAATTACAGCGCCAACTCCAAATATCATTCCTAGCAATGTAAGAAAAGTACGTAGTCCGTGATGTGAGAGATACGATAAGGCAGACTTAACGTCAGGTATCAGGTCCTTGCTCAGAAACGAAACGAAACTCATACCTACTACCCTCTCACCTGCTGCGTTGTGTAGTTCTCTTTCTAGACTGAAGCGTGGGCGGGAGCCGTCAGACTGATCTTGTCGCCAGAATTTAAACCGTTGGTTATTTCTACGAGCGTCGGGCTTTTTCGGCCCAGTTCAATGTAGCGTACTTCCGGATCGCTGCTATCGGAATAAACATATACATACGGCTTGTCCTCCTCAAAGAATACCGCGTGCTGCGGCACTAGAATGACATCGCTGAGTTCGCCAGTAATGATTGTTGCAGTGAAACTGCTACCCACTCTCATTAAATCAGGATCCACTTCGTCAAATTCCGCCTTAACAATGCGGTACTTTGTTGGATCTTCACGATCTAGCGAACGAGCCATTCGTGGAACGTCGGTAACAACTCCGGTGAATTCACGAGTTACGTCGCTGTCGATTCGAAACTTCACCACTTGACCTTCTTCGATGCCTATCGCATCCACCTCAAGTACGTGGATTTCAGCGTTGACTTTGCCTCTAATCGGCAAAGAGCCAATACGCCGACCAGGCCAAACGGTCTGGCCTGGCGCTACCTTTTGGTTGCCCCATCCAACGTAGGCATACACGAAAGTACCGTCATCCGGACTCTTGAGTTGCATCACTTCCATCGCCTTCTGATTGCGCTCAAGATCTTGATTCGTAATGTCGAGATCTGCTTGAAGTTTCTGTGCCTCGGCATCAACTCGCCGTTCATGCGAATCTGCTTCCCAATCGTAGAATTGCTCCTGCACTTCCAGATAATCGATATTTTCTAGAGCGTCGATGATTTCTTGCTGGCTAAACGCCGTCGTGTCAATGTCTTCGTAGCGAACCGCGATCTCCGTTTCGCCATCTACACGCATGGCGTTATGAGATATTTGCGTGCGCGTGCTGACGTTGCTTCGCACGAAATTCTCAAACTCCAATTCCTGTTGGTCAAGTTGCAGTTCCTTTCTCTCGATTTCCGTCAAGACAGCCGCATCGTCGAAGGTAGCAATGATCTGACCTTTGGACACTTCGGAGTATTCAGGAATTAGCCACTGGATTTCAAAGCTCATGTTGACATTGCTCGGCACGCCAATGCGGATTTCCTCAGTAGCCATGATCTCACCCTTAGCTACTACTTCAAAGGTATGATTCTTTGCTTCTACAGTGACCGTGGTTATCCCTTGGCCGGTTCCCGAACAACCGACAAGCGCAACTAGACACAATAGAATCCATGCAAACGAGATGCTCTTCCAGTTGTCCATCACAGCCTCACCCTATCTCCTACGTTAAGTCCGCTCAAGACAATGAAGAAACCTCCACTGGCATTGCCTAGTTCAACGGGAGTCCAAGCTCCGCTGGTTACAACCCCAGGTTTGCCCTCCTTGTAAACCAACGCTTCTTTTGGAACTGCGATTGCCCTTTCCTGTACGTCCACTTCAATAGTGACATGAACACTGGTCTTGAGATCCAAAATGTGAGAGTAGTCCTCATCAAACTCGACAGTGAAGTCGCGAACCATAATTGGAGACCGTTGCGACTTTCTGCGCACGGTGTTACCCACCGATGTCACCCGTCCGACAAGTTCTGAACCGGCTAACGCGTCAGATTCCACTATGGCACGTTGACCAACAGCAAGTTTGGCCGCGGCTTGTTCGCGCACCACTCCTCGGACCAGAATACTCTCGTCGTCAACGACGGTAACTACTGGTCGTCCAGGACCCACTCGATCGCCGGACTGCAGTTTCTCGCCCTGCCAACCAACGCCCACGATCGCAAGTCCGTCGATGGTTGAAGTCACGTTGAATGAAGCCATCTCCTGCTTTCTTTGTTCAATATCCGCTTCAAGTCGCTGTATCTGTCTGTCCAATGCTTCTTTCTGCAGCTCTCGTGAGCGTTCACTCATTTTCTTGCGTGTCAGACCGCGTTCATACAAGAGGTTTGCCAGTCGCTTTTGCTCAACTAGCTTCTTGTATTCAATTCCAGGAACAACACTGGCGGGAAGTTCAGCCCTTCGATTAGCCTTGTCGGCTTCACTTTCAAGATTTGCCAAGTCCAACTTTTCTTGTTCAATAATCTGGAGGTTTCTCTCCTTGTTCGTTTCAACTTCTCCCTTGCGGACTTGGAGCTGGCCCTCCAATTGTTCGAGGTCGCGTTGTTGCGACGAATTCTCGATTGAAAAAAGTGTCTGTCCCTTCCGAACCCGCGTCCCTTCTTCGACCAAGCTAGCCAAACGAAGTCTCCAACTGTCTGTTGCTGGTACACCTACGCTCAGTTCATTTGCAGATTCAACGGTACCTGTTGCTGCAACAGTCACCACGCGGTCCTCTTCTTCGATTTCGTACCACGTTGCAGCCAGAGCCGGAAATGAAAGGCACGAACAAACCCCAACAATCAGGAGCCGAGGGATTCTCGTTCGCATTGCGCTACAGTACTTCGCACCATTCACATAGTGCAATTGCGTGCTTCGGTTCATGATCAGTTGATTACCTCTCCAACTACTGCCATTCCAGGCAAGAATTCTGCTGGAATAGCTACACCTTCTATCGGTTCCGCCAAAACCTGAAAATATCCGCCATCACTCCAGTCACGGGTATTGGCTTGGCTCGAGATCCATGTGACTTCTGCTTGGACTCCAAACTCAGGCAATGCATCTGGCGTAATGGCAACCTCTGAGCCGATCTCCAAGCCACGCACATCGGCCTCATGTACCCAAAAACGAAACTGTAACGAGTCTTGGCTTGCGACCTTAGCAATTTCCATGCTACTCATCACAGCGGCGCCAGGATAGACCTTCTCGTCTGTCCATGAATTGGTGCCATAAATGACAAATCCAGGCTGCGTAGCGTAAATTTCTGTCTGAGCCACAGCTCCATCGACGTCGTTCATGTCCTGTTGAGCTCTCTCGATTGTCCTTTCGCGAAGCGGTATGGCTTGCTCCTTTGTCAGTTTCGCGTCCTCATAGGCCCTAATTGCACGCTTCAAAGAGTTTGTTGCATTTGCCAACGAAAGCTGGTTGCGTTCATAGGTCAAATCAGGGATTGTTCCTTTAGGCGTGGATGCATCCAACTTAGCCAACTCCAATGTGGACTCCGCTCGGATCAGAGCGGTTTCCGCATCGAATATCGCAAGATCTTGCTGCGCAATCTGAGCTTCCGCATTTGCTAATGTGTCTTCAAGCTGTATCTCCAGCGACTCCTTTTGCGCAATGAGGTCGCTGGGATCCAACCTGACAACGAGCTCGCCCACTTCCACCGCGCTGCCTTCCGGCGCCATCCACTCGACCGTTCTTGTGTTGGCGTCAGAAATCACAAACCTCGGCATAAGAATCTGTTGCGCTGCGGCGTCTTCGATCTCGCCTGTCAGCAAGATTTTTCCGCTGTCGACATCCGATTCAAATTGGTCGACAACTTCATCTGCTTCATCGCTTTCTGCTTCATCGCTTTGTGCAATCAGCGGAGCCGACACGACAAGCAAAAACGCCAATGCTAACTTCCAAATCTTCATTGCAAAATCATACTCTTCTTTAGTTTCCAAATCCAAATCCTCTCGCAGGTCTTGGCTGTTCCAATTGCTCTTCAATCTTGCCATCGCGCATTTTTATTACTCGCTTGGCATGTGCGGCAACTTCGTCCTCGTGAGTAACAATTAGTATGGTCTGATCGTCGGAATTCAATTCGTCGAAGAGCGACATGATCCCCTCCGAGGTCTTGGAGTCCAAATTGCCCGTCGGTTCGTCTGCCAGAAGCAGCGAAGGACGGGTTACGAGCGCGCGCGCGATAGCGACGCGTTGGCGCTGACCACCAGACAATTGATTGGGATGGTGCGTCATTCTGTCTGCTATACCCAATCGCTCCATTATTTCTCTCACAAGTTCTGGGCTCGCGTCGCCGTTGGATTCCTCGTCCTCGCGATATCGCAGCGGCAGCAGCACATTTTCCAATGCTGTAAGCCGAGGCAACAAGTGGAAACTTTGAAACACGAACCCTATATATCTGTTACGAATACTCGAGAGCATTCCGTCTTCCATGTCCGATACTCGCTGGTTCAAGAGCTCGTACGATCCCGCCGTCGGCGTATCCAGACATCCAAGGATGTTCATCAGAGTTGACTTGCCACTGCCAGACGGACCCATGACTGCAACAAAGTCGCCCTTATTAATGTCGAGATCTATGTGGTCCAGGGCGTGTACTTGCACATCGCCCACTTGGAAGGTCCTACAGAGATCTCGAACCGAAATTACTTTTGAGTTGTCTTGTTCAACCATTTGATCCTTCAACGCATTCCAACGAAGCTAGTTCTCATTCCTGATGGGTCTGGCCTAACCTGCTCGACTGCTGGATTGACTCCCTAGTTACACCAGCCTGATCAGTTACATAGAGAGGGAATCGCAACCCGATATCACACCGAGCTACTCAAGCGTGTTGCACCTCGACGTTTGCCACATATAGTCTGTCCCTACATAGTCCTATACGAAAAAAACAGCCCACGCCGTCGTTTTACTTCAGTTACTTTGAAGTCGCTGTAGCCAATCCAAAACATCAAGCGATCTGTTAGCTCAATCGCTAATATTGTCCTTGTACGGCTCGAATATTCGAGAAACGAGACTAGAGCTGTAGGGCATACGTCTATTCTACGAGAAAAGAAGGAGTAGTCGATATCCTGCGAAACCAACCGATGTCTATAGGCTAACGGATGGAGCCTATGAATGAACAAGGCTCACGACACTGTAAGTGGTGTAAAACATGCCCAAACGTACCAGATAGTACTAATGCGACACGTATTGTCCTGTAGCAAAAGCAGATTCGTTTCCTGTAGCACCCTCCCAAAGAACGCTGTATTGAGAAACCAAGGTTGGTGATAGCTGGATCAAATTCCAATGATTGATTCGCTAGCAAACATCAGGGTAGTTGACCTGTCCAATCGTTTCTCCGGTGCGTTTGCCAGTCGCCTCTTTGGTGACTTTGGGGCGGAAGTGATACTGGTTGAGTCGCCTGAAGGACATCCGTTGCGACACGAACCACCCTTTCTCAACGGATGCGTTGGCGTTGAACAAAGCTTCGTCCAGGCATTTGCCAATTGGAACAAGAAGTCGGTGATAGTCGACGAACAAGCAGACAGGAACTCACTTATTCGATCCGCAGACGTTGTGGTGACTACGACATGTAATCGCATGGCCATTGAGCAAACAGAAAAACTTGCTCTTCCCCACTCCGTGCATCTCTCGATTACTCCACACGGCATTGACGATCCCCTAACCGGCACTCCGGGAAACAACCTCACGATCAGTGCACGAAGCGGATGGGCATCGATCAATGGCTATGGATCAGAGCCTCCATTGGCCATGCCGAGGAACCAAAGCGGAATTGTTGGCGGCATAGCAGGATTCATCGCCGCAGTTGCTGCAATGCGAAGACGCTATAGCACTGATCATGCTGAGCTTGTCGATGTAAGCGAACTTGAAGCGTTTGCTCTTACCGTACATCCATGGGGAGTGGCAGCCGCTTACAACAATGTTCCACCACGTATCGGAGCAAACAGAGCAAGAACTCGCGGATCTCCGGGCCCGCTCTGGATTCTTGCAGACGGAAAAATGAACTTTGGACTAGCCGATTTCAAGAATTGGACAGCAGCCATGGAAGCCGTGAACCGACCCGACCTTGGGGCTAAGCAAGAATTGATTCCAGACATAGGAAGGCATTCGCAGGACCTTCGTGAAGTCGTTCATGGATTGGCTGAAACCTTGCCTCAACTCAATCGGTGGGACGTATTCCACTCACTTACGCAGCTACGGTGCGTAGTTGGCGTCGTGCAGGACATGAAGGACATCGTGAACAACGAACAGTTCGATCAACGGAATTTCTTCGTCGACACGATGGTTCATGAGAAACCTGTCAAGACCTCGGGCGCACCAGCAGTGTTGAGTCCTTCGCCTTGGAGACTACGGTACAGTGCACCTAGACTCGGTTCTTCTCGACAAGACCAACTCGATCCTAAGTACAAACCGAGTGTAGAACCTTCGCGTTTAAGCGAAGCCGATCTTCAGGAGGGACCCTTGGTTGGGGTACGAGTACTCAGCTTCGGGCAAGCATGGTCTGGTACTTTTGCTACTGAACTCCTAGCTCTGCTCGGCGCAGATGTCGTTCAAGTTGCATCGCATTACCATCCCGATGCGTTTCGTCGAATTCGAAATGTTGTGCCACCAGGTGTAGCAGATCCGGCCAAGAAGCAACACGCACGCAATACTCAAGGACACTACAACTCGGTCAACTTGCATAAGCGCGAAATTACGCTCGATATCCGCAACAAGACAGGAAGGAAAGTTCTGTGGCAACTGATTCCAAAATTCGACATCGTTGCTGACAATTTCAGACCCGGAGTCCTTCCATCATGGGGCATCAATCTGGAGGAATTGCACCGTGTCCGACCTGGGATGATTTGGGCATCGATTTCAGGATACGGAGAATCCGGCCCTTATCGCGACTATCCCGCGAACGGTGCAACAACCGAACCCATGTCGGGATTTTCATCTATCCACGGGTACAAAAGCGATACTGGAATGAACACTGGCGGACTCTATCCCGACCCCATTAGCGGGTATTTTTTAGTCGCATTCATATTGGCGGCACTGAACCATCGAGACCGCACCGGGTTGCCGCAACGAGTAGACCTCTCCATGATGGAAGCAATAGCTGCAGTCCTTGGTGATTACGTCATGGAGTATTCGGCTACAAATGAGGTACCAATGCCCACTGGAAACGATCACTTGCGCCACGCTCCTTATGGAATTTATCCAACCAAAGACGAATGGTGGGTTGCGATCGGCGTAGAGTCAGACCAAATGTGGAGGAAGCTTGTCAAGACCGTTGGCGATCCTACGTTGCGCCGCGGTGAATTTGCCATCGAGTCCAGACGACTTCGACATAGGGCACATATCGACGAGAAAATTGAAGCGTGGACGAAGAGCGAGACCGCATTGCAAATCGAAAAAGCGCTGTGCGAATCTGGCGTATGTGCTGCTCGGGTAGTTCCGTTGACCGAACTCTATCGAAAACCGTCTGCCCACTTTGTCGAGTCAGGGTTCCTGAATCGCATTGACCATCCTGAAGCAGGAGCGACATGGTTGCCGGGACGCCCTTGGCGATTCTCTGAGGCTGTACAAGTCCCGATACGTCCTGCACCTTGCGTTGGGGAACACAGTTGGGAAGTGTTTCGCGATGAGTTGGGCATAGACAAAGAAACTTACGAAGCATGGGTTGCCGAAGGAATTACCGGCACATTGGACGAAATCCAAAATACAGCTCAACCTGGCT
This sequence comes from uncultured Pseudomonadales bacterium, assembly GCA_964572845.1. Lineage (GTDB taxonomy): Bacteria > Pseudomonadota > Gammaproteobacteria > Pseudomonadales > Azotimanducaceae > Bin55. The sequence continues at coordinate 202,460 of CAZNFX010000001.1, forward strand.
CTTGAGCTGCAATAGTGCTAGATGGACTGCACGACAATTAAACTTGTGAGAATTACAGCGCCGTCTTAGGAAGCAACTTCCTATACGTACTCGAAAGGCGTCGTTAACGCACGATCCAGCCATGTGAATTTGGTTGATTCAAACGACGTTTAGTCCCGTAAGACACCTAATATGGGCGCTAGAATTCCCGCTTGTTATCTAAATGCAGCTTTCTGAATGACTGCAGGTCGCCAGCTTGCAGAGTTGCCCTGCCTCCCGTCGCTTCCCAAAAATTGATGAGATTGATTGGGGAATCTTCATCACCGCTCAACAACTCTCCAATCCACTTCGGGACGCTGTTTGGCGCCGTGAACTGTTCTATGTATAGAGAAGCTTCAACAGTATCAATGCCGGTGACTGGTTGCTGATTACTTCCTACAACAATCACCGCAATCCTAAACGACTTCTGTGAATTTTCAGTGTCGGGTACACGTGGACCCAAGCGTTCGATGATCTGATCAATGGTCCATGTAGAAAACTCAGAAGCCATGAAGACCTTATTGCCAGACGCATCTTTTTCAATAAAACACCAATGTGGATCGTACTTAATCGAAGCTCGTGCGAGTCTACACGCCTCATATTCTTGCATTGTCAGAGTCCAATACGACCACTTCGCATCCTCAGCCACCAAAATGTCGGGAACCATTTCGGATGGGAGCCAACCTGCGAGGTACAGCTCCAACTCGCTGAAGGGTCGGGAGTTGCTGAAGTCTGCTTGGGGCCAAAACTCTCCTGCTGAATACTTGCCATCGCCCAACGACTCGAGTAGTTCTTTATTGAATCCACCTAGCTGTCCATTGACGCTACTAAATCCCCAGTGGCCATCGACCGTAGTTGGAATCACCTCCCTGTCACTAACCCACAAGTGCATGATTTCGTGTAGCGCGTATCCAAGAATCAAACTTTACGCATGCGGAAGTACCAAAACGCCCCTTAAACGGGACTTCGAACCAAATCTCTTCCCCTGCCTATATACAGCTACACCGGTACCCTCTTCAGTATTTCGTACAACTACCATTGCCCCCAAAGAGTCTTGGCGACCCCAATATCTCAAATTGTTGTCCAGCCGATTGGATACGACGATGAGAATGTCGAAGGCATCTTCGTAATGACGATAGAATTCTCGGCAAATCCGAGCTATCCGTGAAACAGCTCGTCTATCACTATCACGATTAGTTTGATCTTCCAAATCTATGTTCATTACAACCAGACTGTCTAGGTGCTGGGTAATTGTGGGCGTTGGCCCGAGAAGTGCACAGCCGCTTAGGCACATTACCGGCGCTATAACCAACAATAGCAACACTGTCCCTAGAGTAGGCATGGGATTACGACGGCAACAGCCCGCGAACCCTACTCGAGAAAATTTAATCAACCTCACGACCCGCTTCAATTGATTGAATCAAGGTAGCGATTCAGCATAATAGAAGCAATGCGGGAATAGCTCAGTGGTAGAGCACGACCTTGCCAAGGTCGGGGTCGCGGGTTCAAATCCCGTTTCCCGCTCCACTCCTACTTCAATTCGGCTATTTTTGCTGCCTGAATGCAATCGAAGTCGATGTCCGCACCCAGCCCGGGACGGTCGAAAGCATGAACCATTCCCTTTGCATCGATGTCGATTTCGCGGACCAATCCGTGCTTTTGCGCTGCGGCAGGTAGTAGAACCTCAAAGTACTCGCAATTGGGTATAGCCATGATCAAATGCAGATTAGCAACGTTGTTTAGAGAGTTCCCTCCGTGGTGCACCTCGTAGTTCATGTGGAATGACTCCGCTAGATGCGCGGTTTTGAGACAGGAGGTCAATCCTCCCTTGAGTGCAACGTCTCCACGCAGGTAGTCGGTCGCTTTTGACGTAACCCATGGACCGTACGAAGTCGGACCAGCGGCTGGAAACTCCGTTGCAAGTATGGGAATGCGAAGCTGCGACTTGAGCTTGACGTAGTTGTAGATGTCGTCTTCAACCAAGGGATCCTCATACCAATAGAAATCGAGCTCCTCTACTACCTTTCCGACGCGAAGAGCCTGAGGATAGTCGTAAGACCATGTCGAGTCCAGCATGATTCGGTATTCCTCGCCAACGGCATCCCTTACCGCGCGGCAAATTTTGGCGTCTAGTTCTGGAATACCTGGTGGGTGAATCTTGTATGCCCTCCATCCAGCTTCCTTTAGTCGCACAGCCTCGTCAGCGTATTCTTCAGGACTGTCCAGTACCGCCGAACTTGCATAAGCTGGCACTTCATCTCTAAACGAACCGATCAATCGATGAACTGGCACTCCCGCGGAGTTTCCTGCAAGGTCCCACAATGCCACGTCCACCGCTCCAATGGGACGAATCAACGAACCACGGGTTCGACGCATCATGGTTTGCCACAACCGTTCGCGTGCCAACGGATCCTGTCCCATTAGCATGGGCTTGAGACCGTCAATCAAGACTTTCGCATCGCGCTCTCCCGAATCCAACGCAGACCCGAGGAACGAGTGGCCAGTCGCTCCATCGTCCGCAACAATGCGCACCAAACCCATTGTCGTCGAGCGCGATCTAGAGCTTGCGACCGTTCGAGTGTATCGCGTAGGCGGGATGTCGGTCCATTTCCACAGAGTGACGGAAACGTCGACGATCTTCATGTTTGTTCTCCTCTTATAGCTGGAGGGATACTCTTAGTTAGCCGATGCCGCATATCTTCAATCGAGAATTCCGTCTAGCAGCGACTTGCCAATCACCCTAACTGCTAGCGTTTCCTCCGCTCCTTCGAATATGGAGAGAACGCGAGCATCCACATAATGACGACTCACCGGCGTCTCTTCTGCATACCCCATGCCGCCATGCAGCTGAACAGCTTCTCGGGTTACCCATTCCGCGAATCGACAGGCCATCAATTTCACAAGACTTGCATCAACTTGACCTGCAGGAGTTTCCATGCGGCGTGCCACAACATAGGAGAGCTGACGCGTTGCCACGATATACATAGCCATGCGTCCAAGTTTGGAAAGCGATATAGGGAACTGAGCCAACGGTTGACCAAAAACGACGCGATTATTGCAGTGTGTTAACGCTTCTTCGTATGCTGCGTGCATGAGTCCAACCGCCCGTGCAGCGGTTTGGAGTCTTCCAGCAGAAAAACCTTGCATCGTGTAGTAGAAACCTCTATTTAGGCCTTGCTCTTCACCTACCAACGAAGAATGCGGCAATAGAAAATCATCGTAGAACATCTCGAAAGAGTGCATTCCTCGATATCCCAAAGTTCCAATTGATCTTCCTAATACAGTTCCACCGCCAGGAGACGAAAACTCAAACGAGTGGGAGTCTGTCGGCGTCTTTTCCACAACAAAGAGGGACAACCCGCGATGCGGAGGCATGGCATCACCATCGGTTCTGGCAAGCACAAGTATTAGCCCTGCTTTGCCTGCCAATGTGCACCATGTCTTACCTCCGTTCAACAGCCACCCGTTGTCCTGTGGAGTCGCTTTCAACGAAACGGAAGCAACATCGGAACCGGTATCTGGCTCTGTTACGGAAATCGCGCAAAGCAGTTTGCCTTCAGCAACTCCAGGTAGCCATCTGCGCTTTTGCTCTTCAGTGCCACCTTCGAGTAGCGCTCGGACCAAGATTTCCGGTCGCGTTATCAAGCTCCCAGCGGCTCCTAGTGATCCTCGAGACAATTCCTCAGTCATGACAACGGTCGCAAGCGTGCCGTCGTCCCCAGCCTCTTTAGTTCCTCCATAGTGGGCAGGCACAGATAGTCCAAAACAACCCATTTCTCCAATGACCCTTACTAATTCGTCAGGAACGGTCAAATTGTTCAGGTGAATTCGTTGTGCAAGTGGCGCCACATGAGCGTCGGTCATGCGTTTCATGGATTCCCGCAGTACCTGCAGCTCCTGATTCAAGAGATCTGGGAAAGAATGCATGCCATGTTTCAGCAGCAACTGTCCCACTTTCAACTGCGATCGCGGAGAAAGCGACTCATCGACAAACTTCTGGGCCTTGTCCGACAAAGTCAACCGCAATTCCGGTAGAAGTGTCGATAGCGAATGGTACTGCTCGTTGACAGCATGCGCCAAAAACCACTGGACTAAGCCGTCGACAAGCTCGAAGGTGGACGAATCTAGTTGCTCCCGACAACCTACTCTGTAGGAGATCAGTGCTTCGCTTGCCCTTAAGTAGGAATAACCAAACGCGAGTGAATACAGCTCCAACTGGACAGCGTCTGGCTCGAGGCCACGGGACCGAACATGCTCCGTCCCAGCTCTTAGATTCCTCCAACCTTCGTCGAGAATTCGCTGGAGAGATGCCATAGGTTCCCAATGGTACTCGAACCACTTTGGCAGCAGCCGAATCTACCGTCCAAGTACCATTGACAAATGTCTCCAGCACGAGGAAATCATGCATGTGCAACGTAGGTCACACGCAAATCAAGCATGATTCGTGCCTCCGAGGAGGCTTGCGTAGGCTACTCAATTAAGGAAGCGCTGATCTATGTCAGTTTTGAACGGATACAGAGTCTTGGACTTTGGTCGGTACATTGCCGGACCCTACTGTGCGGCACTGCTGGGCGACTTGGGCGCAGAGGTCATCCGAATTGAAAAGGTCGATGGGAGCGAGGATCGATTTACCGCTCCAATCTCCGAAGCTGGTACAGGTTCTGGATTTCTCCAACTGAACCGTAACAAGCTGGGATTCACTCTTAACCCTAGGAAACCAGGCGGACAAGAAATCCTACAACGCCTTGTTCAAACCGCAGATATAGTTGTTGCAAACCTGCCACCAGACACACTGAAGTCCATGGGGCTAGACTACGAAACTCTTCAATCGATCAAGCAGGACATCATTCTTACTACCACCACTGCGTTTGGCGCAAAAGGTCCCTATGCCAAACGAGTGGGTTTTGATGGCGTAGCACAGGCAATGTCCGGAAATATGCACCTGACCGGGTACGCCGATGAGCCAATGAAGAACTATGTGCCCTATGTTGATTTCACAACAGCTTGCTTGAATGCACTGGGTACTGTAGCTGCTGTCTTGCACAGAACGCAAACTGGTGAGGGTCAGCATGTTCAGGGCTGTTTGCTAGCATCTGCATTGACTGTAATCGGCGGTACGTTGATCGAGCAAGCCGCACTGAATATCAATCGCACCGCCACGGGAAACCGTGGGCAATCAGCGGCTCCCGCTGATGTCTACAAGACGAAAGATGGGTGGATTTTGGTTCAGTGTGTTGGTAATCCCTTGTTTGAACGATGGGCCAAACTCATGGGTGAGGAAAAGTGGCTTAGGGACCCCAGATTTTCCAGCGACCAACTTCGTGGCGACAACGCCAAACTTATTAGTGAGCGCATGGGGGAGTGGACCCAACAGCACACAACTGACGAGGCCGTTGCAAGACTTGAAGCGGCCAGAATTCCCTGCGGCGAAGTGCTTACGCCCCATCAAGCTTTACAAAATGAGCAGGTATTGGCAATGAATTTCTGCAGCGAACTAGCCTACCCCGACATTCCACAGACTGTGCCTGTTCCACGCATGCCGACGGAGTTTTCCTCGATCGCCAACCACATCCGCAAACGTGCACCAACCTTGGGCGAGCATACGGAGCAGATCCTGCAATCCCTTGATTACACACCAAAGCAAATCGAAGAGCTAAGGACTCTACGTGTCGTATGAGCCAACCCGACATTGAAGCTGTTCGTGACCACCTTCAACAGTTTCAGTCGCAGTTGGTGGCGAGATTGGAAATGTTGGATGGAGGCGGGAGGTTTTCAAACGAACGAATAGACACGCCCAACAAGGGGTACACGCAACCATGCGTACTCGAGGGTGGCGCCTTGTTGGAAAAAGCTGCCGTGCATTTCACGTACAGTCTGGGAAATGCGTTGCCTGCGGCTGCTACAGAGCGAAATCCAGACCTCGCGGGAAAGTCCTTTCGTGCGACCGCTCTTTCAGTAATCATCCATCCTTGGAATCCCCACATTCCTACAACACACATGAACTTGCGCATGTTTCTTGTCAATGCGCAACCGAAGGTTTGGTACTTTGGCGGCGGATTCGATCTGACTCCCTACTTGCCCTACGTCCAGGACATCAAGACGTGGCACGAGCATGCACGACGCGCCTGCACGTCAGAGTCCCAATACGAAACGCTCAAGAAACAATGTGACGATTACTTCTTCCTGCCTCATCGCAATGAGACCCGCGGAGTGGGGGGTCTGTTTTTCGATGACTACGTCGGCCAAGGATTCGACGAGAGCTTTGAGTTTGTCAGAAATGTTGGCAACAAATTCGCACTAGCCTACGAAACCATTCTCAAGCGTCGCTGCGACCATGAATGGACGGAGGAGCAGGAGGAATGGATGCTTATTCGAAGAGGCCGATATGCGGAGTTCAATCTTGCTATAGATCGTGGCACCAAGTACGGCCTGCAAAGTGGACGAAGAGTTGAGTCGGTGTTAGCGTCCCTGCCGCCCAGAGCCAAGTGGAGGTATCAATTCAAGCCCCCACCATCATCTCCGCAGTCTCAGCTAGCACGATACTTGCAGCCTGGAATCGAGTGGCTTAGCATTGTGGATAACTCGGTGGATTCCGAATGTGAATAGTGCCCAAGAATTGTTGTCAACTTACCTGCAACAAAGATGTAATGAAAAAAATAATACGTATCATATATTTATTTGTGTTTCTTAGTTTAATTCCTAATTTGGCGACTTGTTAACACCAGCGGTTCACATAACTTGGGTGTGAATAACTCTTACAGATTCCTGATTCTGAGCATGCAGTTGTCTCTATGTCATGCTGCGACTATGCGCACTGACGAGACCACTGACCCATAGCAAGCTACGACTCTCTACAGGTATGCCTGCGTAAATTTCAGCAGCCAAGAGTACACGCCGAACGACGAACAAACGACATGCTAGCTGCCCTGCAAGGGTACAGTTCGTCTAATTCGCCTCCACGACACGCGTCAAATGTGGGACGTACCAAATTGATTGCTAATACCTACGAATTCACAGGACTTTCGATTACACTATACGCGCCTTTGTGGTAAGTCATAGGTGGATTTGATCGTGAGAATGCGTAGAAGCAGGCACGCACACACCGAAGAGAAAATCAATCTGACACCGATGCTTGACGTTGTGTTCATCATGTTGATTTTCTTCATCGTGACAGCAACATTCGTCAAGGAAATTGGACTCGATCTCAACCAGCCTGAGGACGATCAGCCCCCAAAAACCACAAATCCGGACAAGCAATCCATCGTTGTAAAGATCACCAGTCGCGATCGAATCATCATTGGCAAACGCAATGTTGATAAGGACTCGATTCGTGCCAACATCGAACGGTTGCACGCAGAAGACCCAGAGGCTCCCGTAATCATCAATCCGCACCCAGATTCCACTTCTGAGATATTCGTTGCGGTTTGGGATGCGGCAAAGCTAGCCGGTGTTCAGAAGGTTCAGCTAGCCAGTCAACATTAGCAAGTCTGTTGTGGGGAAGTACAGGCCCTGCAATTTGGTTAGACAGACAAAGCTCGACAGGACTCGACCATCCCTTGCCTTTTCCGCGGATAGACTGTCGTTCTAGCCAAAAGCTGACACCAACCCCACAATCGATCCTGTAAGGAAGGCGACTAGAGTTCCCGAAAGCAGCGTTCTTGGAGCCAACGCGAGCAGATCCTCTCGACGTTCAGGAACGATAGCACTTACGCCTCCTACCAGTATTCCTACGCTGCCGAGGTTGGTGAAGCCGCAAAGCGAGTACGTGAGAATCAGATTCGTTCTTGCTTCCATATCCAACCCCAGTTGACCCAATTGTTGATACGCGACCAGCTCGTTTATGATCAATTTGATCCCCATCAACTGACCAGCTGATGTGGCGTCTGCCCACGGTACGCCCATGCACCAAGCAAACGGTTGAAAGAACCAACCCGCCATTCGTTCCAATGAAAGTGGTGCATCGCCAACGGGTACGAGAGCGATCATGTGATTGATCAACGCAACGAGGCTTATTAGCACAATTAGCATTGCGACAATGTTGATCACAATGCGTCCGCCATCAAAGGTTCCGCGAGTGATCGCATCAAATGCGCTCTGGTAGCCGAATGCGTCTTCCACATCACCAGAGTCCGTAACAGTGTCATCGGGAATCATGATTCTCGCAACCAGAATTCCTCCAAGAACGTTCAGCAGCGAGGCCGTAACAATGTGTCCAAGTGCATCTTGGACAACTGCGCCAATGATCGTCACATATATCACCATGATCGAGCCGGCAACGGTCGACATTCCACATGTGATCACAACGAAGAACTCTGAGCGAGTGATGCTTCTTAGATGGGCCCGAATGACCATGGGGGACTCGACCATTCCGACAAAGACGCTAGCTGCAGCGGCACAACCGACGGCACCCCCAATCCTTAGAGTACGCTGCAGTAGCCATGCGAACCCCTTGATGATCAAGGGGAGAACACGCCAATACCACAACAGCGCGACAAGTACTGCAAACACAAGGATTTGCGGCAGCAGCTGAAATGCAAATATGAACGGAGCCCTGTCTGCAGTCAACGCAAATGGAAGCTCGCCGCCGCCAAGGTAATCGAATACGAACGATGTCCCTTCGCGCGTAGCCTGAGCTATCGCACCGACTACTACGTTCAGCGAAGCCAATCCTTCACTTACAACCGGCACCCGCAGCAAAATGGCAGCTAGAGCAATTTGCACGCCAAGCGTGATCAATATGGGTATGTACCGCACATTCCGCCTCTTCTCGCTCACCGCCCATGCCACGAGAAGGACTACAAGTATTCCAATTGCGCCGTGCATCGTTCCTGCCCAACTGCATTAAAGTATTGAGTGTACTAGTAGGGGAAATGAAGAATCGCCAGCGTCCTCATTACGGGAACTCTCGCAATTGACTATATTGCGCAGTATCCGAGTACATTTGCGCGACTGCCTGAACACATTGGCATCAACGTGTCCACGCGTGTTGACGAATTGGAAAGACAATTCGGTGGTTGTGCGATGAACATTGCTTACAGTCTGAGCCAGCTCGGACACCGTGCGATTCCCTTTGTCATGAGTGGAATGCCCCTTGATTCCGCATACAAGTCTCACATTCGTGCAACAGGGATAGATCCTACAGGAATCGTCGAGCTGGAGCATTGGGCACATTCGTCGCATGCGTTCATTTTCACGGACCGTGACGGCAATCAGTTCACAGCTTTCTATTCGGGTCCCGCTGCAACCGACGATTACTGTGAGAGATTCGAGGAGTTTCTGAATGGAGTCGGTGACCAGATTGATCTTGCAATACTTGCTCCGGACATTGCACCCAACATGATTGGAGCGGCTTCCTTGCTTCGCACAAAGCAAATTCCATTTCTGTGCGACCCTGGTCAACAGATTTCTGACTTCACAAATGACGAGTGTGAAGAGTTGGTGCAACTATGTCGCATCTTGATTGGAAATTTCTACGAGATCGAGCGAATACGATCCGCCGTTCCGAACGTCAATTCAATTCTTGACGGTCTCATCGTTACCAACGGAGCCAAGGAGATTGCTTGGCGAATGGGAAACGAATCGGGATTCGAGCCAGCCGTGTCGGCCACTGTCAAAAACGACCCGACTGGGTGCGGCGATGCGTTTCGAGCAGGATTTGCCCACGCCTGGATGTTCAATGCACCTTGGCAGGATGCCGTCCGAAGCGGAGCCGTAGTTGCGACAATGAACATGGCATGTCGGGGTTCGCAGTCGCACGATCTGTCGACGTTTGGAGAAGTCTTCCAGCGAGAATGGGGATACTTCCCCTCTTGGCAGCCCAATGGGACTGATTGAATGAATCCTCCATTTGTAATTGTCGTCAATGGTGCTTCATGTGCCGGCAAGACCACATTGGCCAAAGCAATTCAGGACTGTTCCCCCGATCCCTGCTTGATCGTTTCGCTGGACCAATTTCGCGACAGTCTTCCAGATCGTTACCGCGGAATGAATTCACCAACGGGATCTCCCGGATCTGAGGGATTGAACATCGTCCCGACTAATCTGAGCAACTTTAGAGCTACAGAGATACGATTTGGAGAATACGGTCTCGCAGTGCTGCGGGGAATGCGGCGCGCGGTGGCTAGTCTGGCACTTGAGGGATTGAATGTAGTAGTTGATGACCTGCTGATCCATCCAGACCATCGAGATGGATATTTGGAAACACTCAAGGAATTCAGGACTATATTTGTCGGTGTTTACTGCAGCCTCCATGAAATGGAACGACGAGAAGCTGCCCGAGAGGGTCGATTTCCTGGTACGGCACAGTCCACTTTGCTAAAAGTACACTCGCGCATGGAATACGACGTAAGAGTTGATACGAGCCGTGCGTCTCCACGCGAGCTTGCCAAAACAGTCTTGGAGGTCCTCAATCAACCGAAATTTCCGCGAGCAATTGATTCCATGGCACGCAAGTAGCCACCTGAATGCTTTGTCGATTGCCTTCGCCCACTTAAGGAACTTCCGAGAGTATGGAAAACGACGACGCAATTGATCGCTTCATCGAACTGATCGACCAATCAAACCGCATCGTCTTCTTTACCGGAGCAGGGATTTCCACCGAATCTGGAATACCCGATTTTCGCAGTCCGGGAACTGGCATCTGGACCAAGATCAAACCCATCGAGTTTCAAGATTTTCTTGCATCAGAGGAAGTCAGAACCGAATCCTGGAGACGGAAGTTTGGGGGAGATGGCAGTATGAACTTGGCTGAGCCAAACCTCGGCCACAAGGCCATTAGCCAGTTGATTGGCAATGGCAAAGCCTCTGCCGTAATCACACAAAACATAGACAACCTTCACCAGAAGTCGGGGGTGCCCGACGAGCAAATCATCGAACTGCACGGCAATGCGGGCTATGCCAAATGCCTAAGTTGCGAAACTAGATACGAGCTAGCTGAACTTCAAACCCAGTTCAAAGAGCTAGAGCACATCGAGCCCTGCCGAAAGTGCGGGGGAATCATTAAGACGGCGACGATTTCCTTTGGACAACCTATGCCAGCAGAAGCCATGGATAGTGCACAGTCAGCTACCATCGCATGTGACCTATTTGTTGTAGTGGGTTCTTCTCTTGTCGTGTATCCGGCGGCTGGCTTTCCCGAACTGGCGGTTCAATTGAACATTCCATTGGTAATTGTCAATCGAGAGCCAACGCCTCTTGACCCGATCGCCACATTGACGCTGCACAAGGAAATTGGACCAACTCTAAGCTTCGTCGTCGGCATTAACTGAAATCCTTCAGAACGCAAGCTGCGCGTAATGTGGACTAGAAGTTGGCTAGTTTTCCAGCACTGCTTAAGCGAGCCAGCACTTCGTTACCTGTACTTCTTGCGTATTTGTTTGTTTCTGAATTTACGGCTACCTCTATTTTCGCGACCTGATCGCTCCGCAAGGGATTGTGTGTAACTGAAGCAAAAGACAAGAGGCTCAAGTACGCTAGCTGGCGATGTGCCCCGTCCTTGGTACTCTCCTGCAAGACTTCAAGCAATCTGTCGACGATGGCATTGTGCCTCTCTACCGAGATGAGATTTCGTTGACGTCTCTTCATCTTGCCCAACGCGATAATCGCAGCTCGTGAGATGTCTCCTTCCGCGTCTCGTGTCATTTCAATCGCTTTCTTTACGATGGCGGCATCGATGCTGCAGCATTCGCCGATTAGGAACGCAGCACATTGGAGGTCATGTACGTCGCGTGAATTTAGAAGATGTGGAATTACCTTCTTTGCCAAACTTGGGCGTGTAGCGAGCGCATAGACAGCAGATCGTCTCGACGACTCAATTCCAGAACAAGCTTCGTCGATGAGGCAATCGTCATCTTGTCTTGCCTTTAGGTACGCATTGCACATTCGAATGGGTTCGCATTCGATGTTCGAATAGCTCGTGAGAGTGGCCGAGACGTCCTTGCTTTGATCCCTGATATCCGCCAGGTTCAACCAAGAAGCAATGTGGCTCACAATTGGTTCTCTTCGACTATCACCTACTTGATAGGAATCGTTTACGTGTCTTTTGTTACAGATGTTCGGCTCAGAAGTACGTGTATACCAGAACTTAAACATGTAGCGCTCGCCATCGCAAGTCATACGAGTTCCTCGATGAAATAAGTCAAAGTGAACCAAGACTAGCGAATTGGCACACACTTCGAGTTTCAGCGGTTCTGTGTACCTGTCCAATGACTGTCTTTGCGTCTCGAGGTGCTTGTCGCGAAGTTCTAAGTCGGGTGAGGAGCCAATTCTCTTTCGATCGAAGTTTAGTCCGAGCCTATCCTCTCCGTGCGTATTGCCACTTCCTAATCGGTCCACGTTCCAATATTGAGTACCAGGCAAGATTTCTGTGGGCCCTAAAGCAACCGTAGTATCCTGCGGGTAGTAGAACGCCATAGCCCATTCGAGTTTATGCGAACGAATTCCACCTTTTGTTCCCCAAGGCAGCGGTGAATCTTTGTGAAACGATTGGTCGAACTTATCCGCACGATGAATGAATGAGTGTCGATAGCGGTAGAAGTCATGCCCGAGTAGTGAAGCGAGTGCGCCATTAATTTCAGGGCTCGAATGCAATTGCTTCACTTCAGGTAGGGAGTCGACACCTTCGCCGGCAATATGAGCGACTCGATTGCGATGATGCGATTCAAGATCTGCTCTGCTATAGGCCTCCTGTGCTCGCACGAACATCCTAGCGGCAAAATTATTTCCTAGCGCTGCGTCCTTTAACTGAATCTTGAGATAGCCCAAGTCCAGAAATTCATAGATCTGATTTGGTGTCAATCTTTCAAAATTCATGAGCAGTTACTGCGAGGATTTCCGAACCAAAACTAACCGGAAAAGAGCAGTTTGATTCATCAATGAATGTAGGTTTCTAGCAGCCAGATTCTGGGTCGTGAAATAGTATGCCCGAAGAGATTCGATCAGACGCTTTCAACACGCCAACCTTCACCGTAGGTCCTGAGAGTAGGAGGAACCGCGCTAGCGACATACTAGAGTAAGGACATCGAAAGTCGATTCCTCTTAGGTGTTGCTCCGATCGGTCAACCCCTGACGTGGGGTTCTTATGCAGACTATGGCTACAAGTATCGACGTGCGGAATGGTAGCCGGCGAGTTCGGAATTCGGCAGTACCCAGTGCCCAACGTCTTGAGAGATCAATAAAAGTGCAACGCTAGGAATACCCGATTTAAACCAAGCATTTAGCGGACTTTTGTTGCGAGTAGCTGTTCAAGTTCTTTCACAACCCTCGAGAGTTCGAGCACTGAGTCCGTTCTCAATCGGGCTCAATCTATTCTGACCTCGAAGTTGCTGGCAGCTAGGAACTCAAGGGCTTGTTGGGGTGAGGTTCTGCCGGATGGTGTCCTGTCGTGGGCGGTTCAATTGAACATTCCGCTGGTAATCGTCAATCGAGAGCCAGCGCCTCTTGACCCGATCGCCACATTAACTCTACATAAGGAAATCGGACCTACTCTTTGCTTCGTCGGCATTAACTGAGGTCGTTCAGAGCGATCTTGCTGACACTGAAAGCCAAGCATTCTTCAATTGGAACCGGCCTCAATCGGACCTAGCGACCAACCGATCGGCAAAGCGCTCAATGTCCGACAACCTTCTGCACAAATCAACGCGGGTGCAATATGGAGCATAGCGTCGCATCTCGGAGTCGCCATCACTCCATTGATGTTGCTCTTCAGGATTCAGCCAATAGACTTGCTTGACTCTATTGGCCACTTCGCGAAAGACGGGCAATCCTGGATCGTAGTAGTTGCAGCGCGCATCACCAAACACAATCAATGTCGACCTCGGACCTAGATCCTTTCCACACATCCCACGAAAATCTCGCAAAACTCGACCATAGTCGGTGTTTCCCTTACCCCATTGAAAGAGGGCTTCTTCAATCGCTACTTCCGAAGGCTGCTTACTGAACACCTGTGTCACTTCACCCACCGCGCTCGAAAAGGCGAACGCTCTAATGCGCGGGAGTATGTCAACCAGTTCATATAGGAATAGCAGCAAAAACCGAGCGATTTGTGCTACAGATCCACTCACATCACATAGCACAAACACCGTGGCTACCTTTCTTCTGCTCTTTCGCCACCTTAGGTCAAACAGGTTGCCTCCATACGCGATGTTGCGTCGCAGCGTTCGTTTTATGTCCAAGTGTCCACGTACCGAATTGGAGTGTTTCTTTCTATGACTTCGCGTTAAGCGATCTGCGAGTTTCCGAATGACCTCTCTAATCGCCTCGTGGTACTCAAACGGAATGTGTCGTAGTTGACCCTTCAACGCGGATTCCAAAATGGCTCTCTTCCCTGTTGCGTCAACATTATTTTTGTACTGCACGTCGATGTAAGCTGCAATTTCATCCCGCAAGTAGGAATGCAAGTAACGCACTTCAGGTCGCGCGGATCTACTGCGGATGTATTTTCCGAGTTCGTCCAATCCCAAATAGTCTGAAACTCGCTCAATGTATTCGCGTTTTTCACGCAGCGACTGAATTTGGTGAACTCTATTTGCAGTTGCAGCCAGCTGCACTCTCAATGCCAAGTGGTCTCGGCGTCCCAAGAGTACTGGGGCGATTACGTCGTCTAGCAAATCAGCCGACACTTCAGTACTCATTGACCGGATTACATCACTTGCGTTAGCGGATGAAACCAAAGTTCGTTTTGGCGCTTCACGAAAGGCAAATGAATTGAAGAAACGATCGAACGCTTCGTAGAACGACTCTTTCTCCTGTTGTGTCTTCGCCAATGACAACGCCAATGCGTCCTTCACAACAGTTGGATTGCTCACTCCTATTCGTGCCAAGATCGCCATGGCATCCAGCGTTTCCGCTGGCGAAACGGACAGTCCCGAGTTTCGAAGCGAACGAACAAAGAGTGCTAGATTGTGTGCCACACCATCCGAACGCGGCAACCTCGTAGAATTCACATCCATTTCCACCAAACTATTTCGCGCCGACCTTGCCACCGCACCGACTCAGACATGATCTCGATGAGATCCTCGATGTAGTAGCTAGCTTGCTTTCTCACAACGCTCCGGTTACAGAAGTAAATTATCTGCCTGGCGGCTACAGCAACGACAACTATAGGATTTGTGTCGGTTCATCAAGGTACATCCTGAGGATTTGTCGTTCGGTTCCAGAATCCGTGGACACGGAATTAGCCTACCTAAACCTCCCGATAGCCCCGAAACTTGTCAGCTATGACAGAGCAACCGGCCATATGATTACAGAGTATGTCGATGGTCCGCTCCTGGTAAAGGAACCTTTTGAGATAGAGGAATGCGTTCAATATCTACTCCACTTGCATTGCAACATACCTACCGGAATAAATGCACACGATCCCGTAGAGGTCGCACTTTCCCAACTTTCCACCGCCAACGTCCGCAATGAACTCTATCAGTTCTTGGATACAACCTCTTGGAAACCACGACAACCAAGAGGCTGTCACAACGACCTAAATCCCTACAACATCGTCCGGATTGATCGAAGTGCCTGTGTAACACTTGATTGGGAATTTGCCGGAGACAACGAATGCCTGTTCGATCTCGTCAACCTATGCTATGGACTTGGCTACTCCGACCCCAATACTGAGGAGTGCGCACGACAGTATTACCGAAGCGATTATGACGAGGAATTTCTGCTGCAGACCCGTCTTGTGTTTCAAGCGAGAGAACACTCGTGGGCGCTCGCACAAGCTGCAACTGGGAATGATCGACCTGAGATTCGCGCTCAAGCCCGCATGGCGCGATCGGAATTCAACCGCATCAAGATGATGTACGGCTACTAGGCCACGCTTTGACAGCGTCAATTGCCCTCGCTAGTCTTTCTGTGCCTCGACCGCAAATGATTGTGTATCCGAAGCCCAAACTGCCTAGAGTTTCCTTGTACACGTGAAACAATCGAACTCGGTCATGTTGGGATTCTCGTAGAGGGTCGTATTCCCACTCAAGATCTGGGGCAGTCAAGAGATATTGTCGTCTGGGTTGGCGCGACAAGCGGTCGTCAATGCATTCAGGAACCTGGCCAAAGCGCTCTTGCCACCAAATCTTGATGACCACTAGATCCGTGTCTAGTACGGCGACTCGTGGAATTGCCCTTGCTAGGGAGCACTCCCTCTTCCATTGCTCCTCCGCGATCGTTGACAAATCGTCTGGTTCATACTCCGGCGAGAGCAAATACTCGCGGGCATACTCGGGCAACCACACCCCTTCGAGACGCAGTGCCAACTCTCGTGCAAGCGTTGTTTTCCCGGTAGACTCTGGACCAACAACGCAAATGATTCTCAATGCCTGTTACCGTAATCTCGGCAAAACCTCAATCATAGCGTCGCAAGACTGCTAGCGCCGCGAAGTCGAGAGAAATCACCTTGCGTTGCGATGGAGCGAGCTGCCAATCTCCCTGCGAGCGACCTTGAAGGAATCACTCAACCCAATCACGGGTCTGTGCAATGGTTCGACCAATCCGTTTGAAGTTCGTCGCTGATGTGCGTTTGCAGCTCGATTTCAGTGCCGTTCTCTTCGCGGAACACACGCCAACAACAGTAGTCATACTCGTAGGGAACCAGAGTCGATGGGGTGACCTGATCCTCAATTCCGTCGAGCAGGCTCTCGTCAAATGGCACAAAACACTTCATGCGGTCTTTTTACATGCGTTTACGCGAGATTTAATGTGGAAAAAATGGAAGAAAATGGAATCTGTTAGGAAAACACAAGATTCGTCCTTCAAATTGGCAAACTTCGCAAGACTAGCCACCGTCCTCAGAGTAGGTTGGAAGCATTCAGCATGTGGTAGGTAGGCCAAGAGGTCCTGCAAACCAATGATGCGATTGTCGATGTATCCGGCATTTTCTTGTGCTTCAATTCGGGACATCTAGACTATTCTTAAGGACTCCACGGAGGGAACCACTATGCCAAAACGAATTGCTGTCGTAGAAGACGATCCAGATCAGCGCGCAAACTACAAGGATGCCATCCGCAAGCGTGGGTACGAAGTAGTCGCATTTGCCGACCGCCAATCAGCTTTGGCGGGCTTTGGTCGTTCGTTGCCGGACTTGGCTGTTCTCGACATCATTTTGGGTGAGGAAATGGATGCAGGATTCGAGCTGTGCCGCGACTTGCTGGCGCGGTCTCCAGACTTGCCGGTGATTTTTCTCACCGAGAGAATTGATGAAATCGACAAGATTTCCGGATTGCGACTAGGCGCGTGGGACTACCTCCCCAAGCCGATATCGCTGGACTACCTCACGGAACGTATTGCTTCGCTTCTTCGAATCGAACAGGTCCGATCAAGTACGGACGAGAGCGTGCGTACTCGCACCATGGACGTTGGTGAACTTAGGTTGGACCAGGATGCGTTGCTGGTTTCTTGGCGAGGGCAACGCATCGACCTGTCGGGAACCGAGTTCAAGATGCTTGCAAAACTCGTTCGACAGCCTGGATACGCGGTCAGCTACGAATCGCTTATGGAGACGACAAGCCAGAATTTCGTTACCAACAACACCATAAATACCCACATTCGCAACATTCGGAAGAAGTTTGAAAGCGTCGATACAAGCTTTTCCGCGATCAAGAGTGAATACGGCTTTGGCTATCGTTGGAATGCATAAAACGCAACCATGAAGCTCCCCTCCAAACTGCGAGGTCCCAAACTTCAGGTCAAGCTCATCCTGCTGTTCGCAGTGGTCCTGCTAGTAGTGCCCTGGTTGGGTTATGTCCAGCTCGTAGAGATGGAGCGGCTGCTTGTTCAAGGGCAAGAAAACACACAGCGTCAGATCGCCAGCACGGTCGCTATCCAACTTAGCAGTCGTGACCTGTTCAATGATCTTCCCGTACAAATCGAGGACTACGAACACCTGTTCGCTCAGCCTCTCGACGGCGTGATCAATGTAGATGGTGAGACTCTGGATTGGGGCCAGAATCTCGACAGGATTTCGCACAGCTTTGGTTCGGGCGACGGATCGTTCAAGCTTGCACTTGGCGAAAAGATCAACAGTCTCTACGGCTTCTTGCAGATCAGCGACCTTGAACACGTCTATCGAGATCCCGGTAATATCGACATCAACTCGGCGGACCATGTGCGAATCTCCTATCGGAATACGAACGGCAGTGCAGAGCAGATCGCATTGACGTTTTCGAGTCCCGGTGAAGCAACATCGTTTCGGTTGGGCGAAGACACCAGCGAATTTGGCAGTCCACTTGGCGAAGTCGGTGGATTTCTAAAGGAAACTAACGATGGTGTGGCAGTTGAGTTCGAATTCCCATTAGCGCTCATGGGCATGAACCGCGATTTCTCGATTTCCTACGTCGATGTAGACGACAGTGCCAGTCGAGTAGTTCGAGATGTAATCGAAGCGCAACCAAGTTCTGAAATGGATAGCTTCTACCTCGTAGTCTTTCGTTCAGCACGAACCATGGACGTAATTCAAAGCCTCGGCTATGTAAACACGCGGATACTCGTAGTGGACCATCAACGACGCACGCGTGGGGAGATTGAAGATCGGGATGTGGATTCGTCTCAGCCCCAAGGGCAAAGGCGTGATCTCAACAAGGTCTTCCGTGCTCTCCGACCGATACTGCATCGAGTGTTCATAGGGGAGCAATTCAAGGAACCCACGATCGAAGAGTCAGACCAGCTTGAACAGGAAGCTATTGAGTCCGCACTTGGTGGTGAACCGCACGCAGTTCGCCGAATTTCCGAGTCCGGCGCACCATCAATACTTGCTGCGCACCCAGTTCAGGTTCAAGGCGAAATTCTCGGCGCAGTGGTGGTTGAACAGGACATTGAAAACATTCTTGCGTTTCAGCAAACCGCATTCGGACAAATATTGCTGATTACGCTTCTGGCTTTCGTAATTGTCATAGTCGTTGCTCTGGGCTATTCGATTCGCCTTGCATACAGAATTCGGAAGTTGCGTCGCGCCGCAACTCGAGCCATAGACGAACATGGCCGACTCACGTCAAGCTCGATAAGTGCCGAAATCAATGCTGGGGATGAGATCGGTGATCTAGCTCGGTCTATCGGTGGGATGCTGGAACGGCTAAACCAGCATCAGCAATTTCTGCAGCGCATGCCGAGAACATTACGACATGAAATCAACAATCCGCTAAACACGGTCAGCACATCGTTGGAGAACCTTCGTAACACATCTGATCCCAATGAGCAGGAGCGCTACCTGCAAAGCGCTCGGCGTGGTGTCATGCGCATCGGAAGCATTGTTCAGAATCTCTCCGACGCCGCTAGTTTGGAGGATTCGCTAACCAATGAAGAGCTCAGTACCGTAAACATTCATGAGCTGCTGCGAGGTTACGTGGCAAATCTCCAAGCAACCCACAATGACGTTAAGTTCGTATTCCGAAGTACAAATGGCAAAGCATTTGCCAGAGTCTCCGACTTCTACATTGAGCAAATGCTGGACAAGATCATCGACAACGCGCTTGATTTCCACAGACCCGACAGCCCAATCAAGGTTCAGCTCGAGCGAGGCAGACGACACCTTCGTATTATCGTTGCCAACCGGGGACCTGCCTTCAGGGGAAATTGGGGAACCGTTTTCAATTCTCTTGTAAGCCATCGTTCGCAGCAAAGCAAGCTGCACTTTGGACTAGGACTGTATGTTGTCCGCGTGATCGCCGAGTTTCACGGTGGAAGTGTACGAGCCATCAATCTCGTGGATGGTTCCGGCGTCGCCATTGCTGTGGAGCTTCCACTTGTCGCCGAATCGGAATCGCCCGCATCCGAGTCACGACGGACCGCTTAGCGCTTGGCAACTCCAAATGTGGAATCCTCGGACAACGAACCATCCACAGTGACATCTCCGCGTTTGACCATGTAGGTCAATGCGGCAAAGACGCTGCGCGCGGCCGCAGGATGAAGTCTCTTGTCTACATTGGCGTACATGCGAGGAACCATCGCTGCGATCTTGGTCATTCCACGCGCCAATAAATCCTGAATTTGCCCTTCCCGTTCCAATCGGTGAGCAATAAATGCTTCTAAGTGAGGTAACGGATTGACAATCGGGGGGCCATGGGTTGGCCAATAGGTTTCGAACGGTTCAGTCTGAAGCCGTCTGAGACTTGCCATGTAGTGTTCCATGTCGCCATCAGGCGGGGAAACGACACTTGTAGACCAACCCATCACATGGTCACCCGAAAACAACGCATTCTCTTGAAGGTATGCGTAGCAAACGTGATTCGAAGTGTGTCCCGGAGTAAACAGACAGCGAATTGCCCAACCATCTCCTTCTACGACATCGCCGTCAGCAACGAAACAGTCGGGAACAAATTCCATATCGCCTCCCTCTTCGACTACAACTCCATCATCGGCATGTCCGGAACCATGGGGACCAAAACCGTATGTTGACGCATCGCAATGTGCTCTGAGCAGTCTGCATGCAGGCGAATGGTCCATGTGAGTGTGCGTTACCAAAATGTGAGAAATCTCCTCTCCGCGCGTGGCTTCTACGAGTGCACGAACATGGTCAGTGTCTAGTGGTCCGGGGTCGATTATCGCGACTCTTCCCTGTCCAACGATGTAGGTCCCAGTTCCGTAGAACGTAAACGGACTGGGATTTCTTGCTATGACTCTTCGGATGCCAGGGCTGACCTGAGCAACAGTGCCGTACTCAAAGCTGAGATTGCTAACAAAGGGAATTTCTACGCTCATATGAAGGATGCAACGTTACAAGGGAAATTCCATCAATTGTGATTGAACAGTAAATCGTTTACTCGCCACCCAGCCGCTCCGCTGATGTGCTTTCCGGTCCCGTACCGAGTGTCGCATTTTCGGGAATGAGCTGATTGCCTTGAGATGACCACTCGCTTCGCCAATCTTTCCACTCAGGTCGAGCAATTCCGGTAGCTAGGGCCGCGTCCAAATATTCGAGTGCGGCATCTATCACACCGGCTTCGTAGGCATCAAGTGCCACCGCAGCCAATCTTTCGGCACACAGTCGCAAGAGGTTCTTGACCTGCTGATTCTTAGGGTCTTGTTGCTGGGCCAGTTCCAATTGTTGCAGGGCATTGGCGCTCTCAGGCATAGTAATGTAGCCCAGATCAAACAGTCTGCTTGCTTCGTCAAAGAGTTCCTCGGCCTGAGCTATACGCATAAGTTCCGAGGCTCGAATTGCCTCCATCTCGTCAATCAGGTCCTGACTAACTCCTTGTGAACGAGCTGCATCGACAAGTCTATCTACCTCTTCGAAGTTTCTCTCATAAACTAGGTCGATCACCTTCAAGTTTATTTGAGCTTCGACTTCGTCTAATCCATCTAAAGCGACTTGATTGTCGGGGTCCAGCGCTAGCACCTTTCGAAACAGTGAGTAGGCATTGTCATCGGGCGGCATTAGCAGCTTTTGCTCGTTTCGTCGCAATCCTGCGTTCTGCAAGTTCGTTTCGATTTCCTCCTGAAGCGACTGTGCTTGCATCAGTTCTTCCTGTGCACTTTCCACATCTGCCGTCGCCGTACTTGCATCCATCGCCAAATCCAGCAGTTCCTGCGCTCGTGTTAGGTTCTGCTGTTCAATGGCAATCAGCGACAGCCTAGCGAGCCTTTCGGACATGCTGTTCAATCGACTCAATGCTTCCTCGCTTTGTGGAGACCCCGGAAACTGCCGAACAATTTCCTTGAAGGCAAGAATCATAGCTTTAAATGCACTGCTATCGTCGGTGCCACTCTGTTCTTGCAGTATTCGTGTGTCATCCAGCAACCTGTCAGCTCGTCGCATCCGATTCAAGCTTCGCACATAGCCGTCGATGGCTTCGTCATTGGGATAAACACGAACCAGCTCATTGAGCCGAGCTTGAGCCAGAGACATGGCATTGGCCGCAATGTAGTCGTCAATCTGAACCTTCCACTCCGACCGAACGTCTTCAATGGCCTGTTTGGTCCCCTGATGATCCGGAGCAACTTCCAAAACACGGTTGTAGGCGGCAGTAATGGCACTCAATGTTTGGTTGGCATCAGACCGTAAAGCCTGGGCCGTTCGCCACCTTTGTTCAAATTCGGGATGCTCGACGATGCCCAGACCGGAGAAGAACTCTTGTACAAGAGTTCGTTCCACATATCCAAGCCAGCCAGCAAATACAAGCACCAGCGGACCGAGTAGTGCAATGGCTTTGTAAAGCAAACTCTTTTTTCCGCCAAACGATGTGTCGGCTCGAGTTGCCCGCAATCGTTCTGTTCCAAGCGCAATGTAAGAGAGTTCCTGGGAACTCACAAGATCGGTGCGGACAACGACGGATGGCGTCTGCCCAGCTTGTGCAATGTCGTCGATTGCTGCATTCAGGACATCCAAGCTTAGCTGTCGTTGTTCTCGGTCGTACGACAGGGCTGCGTCCAGTATTGGTTGAAGCGACTCATACTCCTCGCTGACACGAGGAACGATGTCCTCTTCTGTGGCCGTTCTTCCTACACCCGCAACATCCTTCCAGGGAACATCTCCGACCAACGTTCTATAGAACACAACCCCCAACGAGTAAACATCTGTTCGGGCATCTACTGGATTACGTCTTTGTGCTTCAGGACTGCAGTATCCAGGCGTAAGCGTGGAAACAAGCAGGTTGCCATCGTTAAAGAGACCGCCCGCTAGATCGATCAGGACTGGTTCGTAGTTAGCTCGGAGAAGAATATTCGCTGGCTTTATGTCGCCATGGACAATGCCCAACTCTTCCAAATGCTTGATGGCTTTAGCAAGTCCGACGAATATGTGCCTTATTTGAGACTGTCCCAGCCCACTCGCTAGGCCATCGAGCAAATCGCGGGATTCCAGCAACTCGTAGGCAACGAATACATGGCCATCGCCACTGCCGGTATCCAATACACTGCAAACATTTGGATGCGGTTGGCATTGCAATGCTCTTGAGCATGCTTGCAGGTTCTCTGCCTGCCGGCGCGTGTCTGCATCGACTATCTCGATCACCTTCAAAGCTACTTGAGTGTGGCTTTGAAGGTTCTTAGCTCGAAAAACCTTAGCCGTTCCCTTGTCGGAAAGTGCTTCTAGTATTTCGTAGTCTTGAATTTCCATTCAATCGCTCAGCGAGTCTTCCAATGAGACGACTGCTCCCACAGCCAATCGCCCGAGTACGAATTTACCGTTTGCTATGTATGCGTCGCCATCGAGACTTACAGCGCTTCCGGTGCCATGCGCCAATCCGTCTACACACCCGTCGCCACTAAACATCCAAGACTTTCCATCAACTTCCAAATAGCAGTTTTCGGTTGCCGCTATCGGTTGTTCGGCAACGAGTTCACCCCGGTCCCATGTTTGAAACATCAATCCGTTCGCCTGAGAATTCAGCACGCCGCTTCCATGTCGCAAGTTATTGCTGAAGAACCCACGATATTCCGAACCGTCGATTTGTCTAAGAATCCCGTAGCCATTCTTCTCGTCGGATCGGAATCCACCCTCGTACCGTTCACCGTCGACTGCCACCAATACTCCTAATCCATGGCGTTCGCCATTGCGGAAGAATCCTTCGTAGCGATCTCCGCTGACGTGGTGCTCATAGGATCCTTCCCCGGTTAGCTGACCCTTTACGAAGGTACCTCTGTAGACATCCCCATTTGGGCGAGTCAGTACTCCATAGCCGTGCCTGACTTCTCGCTCAAAGGTCCCTGTGTAGGCCTCGCCACTTGGAAGTGTGATTGTTCCTTCGCCATGAATTAATCCATTCTTGAAGTCCCCTTCGTAGACTTGGCCATCAGCCCACTCCATGCGTCCCACTCCATGTTTCACGTTGTCACGCAACTCACCTATGTATACGTTCCCATCGTCATCTGTGATCTCTCGAGAAACCGAATGAGCATCGAGTTCGACGTGAAGGAAACATAAACCAGCGAGCACAAGCATGTAACACGTGCGTGTTGTAGACCTACATATGGGGTACAAATGTCGCGGTAGGACCTCCACTACAAGTAAACTCTCATTTCTCGCGTCCCTCCATGCAATCACTTGGACAATTTTTTCCTGATATTTGCTTATCTGCTTATCGGAGCTTCCGCAGGATTTCTGGGTGGCCTCCTGGGAGTGGGAGGAGGTGTCGTGGTTGTTCCCGCGCTGATCTTCATCTTCGAGACGACAAACGCCTTTGCAAATCCGTCGCTGCCGACGAATGCCATGGTTCTATTCGCAACGGGAACATCCATGGCTTCCATCATATTCACAACAGGTTCCTCTGCTGTCGCACAGTTTCAACGAAAGAACATCGACTGGAGGATGGTGCAGATATGGCTTCCGATGCTGATGGTAGGTGCGTTTGCATCAAGCTATATCGCAAAGTTTCTGCCTGTCCAATTACTGAAGGCAATTATTGGCGGATTCCTCCTCTTTGTCGCGACAGTTCTGCTGCTCAACAAACTACCAACCTCTAAGCACAATGCCCCCAGAGCCGGATCTACTGCAGTTGTAGCCTCAGCCGGAGGATTGGTTAGCGGTCTTGTAGGCATTGGAGGCGGCAATGTCGTTGTCCCATCCCTTCTTTATTTCAATACACCAATAGTCCGAGCAGCAGCCGTTGCCAGTACTTGTGGACTAGGGGTATCTCTTGCTGGAGCTACAGGCTACTTCATTAATGGAAGCGATCTCGATCACCCTTACACCTTGGGCTACATTTACCTCCCAGCACTTATACCGATAGCTATCGCCAACACGATCTGTGCACCATTGGGGGTTCACTTTGCGCAAAGAATTCCTGCGGATCGGCTAAAAAAGGTTTTCGGCGCCATGATGTGCCTCGTTTCAATTCACATGTTCTACAGCATGGTCGCAGCATAGGACGGGTCGGCGTGCCGTATCTGAATTGAGTCGACTGCACCTTTACTTAGCACGTCGCTGACAACAACGAGAATTGCATCGGGAGGCAAGTTTTCTTTCTTGCGGAGGACTGCAAACGCCGACTGGATCGTCATTTCTGAATTGTTGTTGAACGACGTTCGATAGGGATAAACGCCCCTATTCAGCATCAGTCTTCGCAAAGTATGATCAAGATTGCTAAAGGCGAAAATTGGGACGTTACTGGGCGCGCAATTGGTCACCAGGTCTGCCATGAGTCCACTACGGGTTATGACTACTATTCCTGCTGCGCCACTATGATCTGCTAGTTCTGCCGCCGACTTTGCGAGATTCTGCTTAATGTCGTCCGTGACCAATGCTTGCGAAAAATTCAGCCCGGGATAGCGCTCGCTCTCCTCGATGATCTGACGCAACTGCTCTACTGCGAGTGTGGGTCGCTTGCCAATGCTCGTTTCGGAGGAAAGCAGCACAGCGTCTACACCCTCATATACCGCATTGGCGACATCAATAGCTTCAGCACGGGTGGGGATGGGGTTCTCGACCATTGACTCCAGAAGGTGAGTTGCCACTATGCAGCGTCGGCCTAGCCTCAACGTGGTGTCAACAAGCCTACGTTGAAGGCTTGGCAGTTTCGCAATGTCAGTCTCGATTCCCAAATCACCTCGCGCGACCATAACTCCGAAAGCTGCCTTGGCAATCGACTCGGCCTGATCCACTCCCTCATGATTCTCAATCTTTGCAATAACTTTGACCCATTGGTGAGAATTTCCCAGAAGCTCACGCATTGCGAGCACATCGTCAGCACTGCGCACAAAGGATTGCGCTATGAAACTGACATCGTGCTCCTTTGCAAAAGCAATGTCGTCGCGGTCCTTTGAGGAAATCGATGGAAGATCAACATGAACGCCCGGCAAGTTGACGTGTCTCTTGCTACCCAGTTCGCCACCATCCGCCACTCTGCAAACCAATCCATCCTTGGTCCGTTCGAGGACGTCTAAGTTAATGAGCCCATTGTCCAGTCGTATGGTGTCGCCCACTCTGACAGACTTGCCAAAGTCTGCGTAGCCAATGTTAATGTGCGTCAAGTCCGAACTTTCGACGTTTCGTGGGCTGCCGCTGAGAAGGACCTTCGTGCCAGGAACTAAATTGAGCGGCTCGACTCGCTCTCCTGTACGTATCTCTGGTCCGCTTGTATCAACGAGAATGGGAATTTCGTCATGTCGCTTGCGATTCAGCGCATGGACCCATTCCACGGTTTTTGCCGCTTCATCGTGAGTGGAGTGGGACATGTTAATGCGTACGACATCCATGCCAGCATCATGCATGGACTGCATAGTTTCCCAATTGTTCGATGATGGGCCAACCGTACAAATGATCTTAGTACGTCGCCGCATTGCTCGTTACATCCGTGTAGTGTCGAGACTTGGACAAATGCTATCAAACTTGCCAACCAATCTGCGGTTTCGCACATTTGTAGACAGAGTACCTTGGGAAAGTAGAACACTGATCATTTATGCAGCACCTGAATCAGTGAAATGCCCAATCAGTCGCGGATTTAAAGCGCCCACCCAGAAACTTGCAGTAACTGCGGTTGGAATAGTCGTGGTACTAATGGTGTCTTTTTCTTCTTTAAGCTCATCGCGAGTCGACCAACATTCGGATTATTCTGCTACACAGGATGCAACCGAAGCCGCTAGTCAGAACGACCCAACACAATTTAATGCAGCAAGCAGTGTTTCGGCGAGCCTCACTTGCATCGCCGGACTGAACACATACTTTGCGCAAGAGTTGGAATTGCGAAAAGTCACGGGAGAAGCTGACCGGAAGACGCTGCTCGAAATATTGTCATAGTCCAAAGAAATCGAGAGCAAGAGATTTCGACACATCGTACAGGAAGTCGTTGTACAGCGGCTTGCCAATATCAATCCGACAGAGACAATGGAACGAATCTATGATGTTGCGCCACGAGCACCCGAACCTGACCCCAACTGGGACACAAGAACTCTAGCGATTTGGCGAATGGAATATTTGGTTCCCGGACGCGCTGAAGACTTGATCCGAATCGTCTACCAAGAGTGGGCGTTGTCTGATCTAGAGCAGTCCGTCGAACATGCTACGACTCTTGGTGAGCTTCAAGTGCAAGCTGCTTTGAACGGAATCGTGGATTCTCGCGACGATCTAACTAGAGAAGAAATACTTGAGACTGCAAGCCAGCTCGACATTGAGAATAGCGGCAGCGATTTCATTGCGGCTCATAGGGCAAGGGAGACTAACGCAGACCCCGATGCTGCGTGGCCAATCTTTCTGTAGAACATTAAAGAAAATCTCGCAGTTCGAGTTCGAGGCGAAGGCCAGACACAATTGCTGCAACCCATAGCTCGTGAATTGTCAAATAAATATGGGATCGACGTCATTTACACAATTGACCAGCAACTCCCAAAAGACGATAGGGCATGAAGCTGGACTCTGATTCGATTTATTACTCAAGCCTTGAGTTTCGATCCAGAAAGAGCAATTCAGATTGCAACTTCCCTCAAGCCCGATCAGTTTGGGACTAGCTATGGCTCGCCAATGTTACGTTGGGCGGGTTCAGATCCATTTGCTGCGTTAGATGTTGCACTAGTACACCAAGACGATGCAATACGAGACGACCTGCTTAGCGGAATACACCTGTCGTCGCGAACAATGGAAGATCCCAAATCCCTAATCGTGCACATCGCTGCCTTTCCGAAAGAGCGTACTGCATGCACATTCAACCGAGCAACATAGACATAGGCAAGGCAACCCAGAGATTGCCGCAACCCACATATCTCGTGTTCAGGAACACGGGGACAACCGAGAATCCCCTTCGTGCTCATCTCAATCGCCCCTCTTGAAGCAGAATAAGACCAGATCGCCCACTTTTGGATGTACCGTGAAAAAAGCGGTAGCTTAGAGCTTGCGTTTCCACACAATTCTGAGAATCAGTAATTCCTAGAAGAAGAACTATAAACAAGAAGAAGCCGACTTAATACGGTTGTTGACGTCTTAGGTTCAAGACGATGCAGGCAGGTCACTTGGAAATCCTTCAGACTTTAACCTCTCGAATATCCGAATCGTTCTCGATGATTGTTTGTCTGTTGGAGTTCGTTTCGTTCCTCTAGATGCAACCTCCAGAATTTCTCGTTCGGTTGGCGACAGGAGCCCCCGGTCCTTCCCCCAACTAAGTGCTTCAGACCAAAACTGAGAGCCTGCATTTACAACCGCGATTTGAGCTTCAATCCCATTTAATTCTCGTTGCTCACGACGCGCACTTCGAACGGTTTCTCGGTGTTCTTCGATGGATACTAGTTCCTCGCCAAACGCATCTGGCAATTCGATGCTAAGAGTGCGGACTTGCTCCCAACAAGGTTGCTTTTTGGCCCATTCAGTGACATTACTGATGCCTAGAGGTGGTTTGGTCAGCACATCGCACACATGCTTGGCAACAACGGCAATCGCTTCTTCAAATGCTGAGCTTAGGGCTTGCTTGCGCCAAATCAGATCAAAGTCTGCTGCGCACCGATGTTGATTGATATCGTATGAAATCTTAGCTATAGAGTACGCGACAATGTTAGCCCGGTAACCACCTTGGTACCACTCTTGAGCTGATACGATACGTTCCGCCGACCTAAAGACTATCGCTTTGGCGACAGCTGTACGATACCACGCTTCGCCAAACTCGTCAGGGGACTTATTCCATGACGATCCAATACGCTGAGCGAATGCAGCAAAGTTCTTCTGGGCACCACGACTCACTTCATGGGGTCGTTCCTCCCATACACCGAGAAACTTCGCCAAATCTGTCTTGTTAAATAGTTGTCTTCTGGGGTTTTCTAGGTCGAACTTCCTGCGTTCAGAAGGAGTCAGATTAGCTCGGGCATCTGCATACTGACCCCGCGCTCTCTCGTAGAACCACTTGCTTTGTCTAAAGGTACCATCGGGGGATGGTGCATACAATCGTCGGGAAAACCCTTCTATGCGAACATGAAATGGATGGTTGGCAAAGAAATCCGCCGCATTTACTCTATTTTGGCTATTAGCGTACTCGGAAATTTTTGGCACTAATTCCGATGCTCGTTCAGGGGTCACAACAGAGAGCTTCATCTGAACGAAAGTCTGAGAGAGATCTTGACTTCTTAGCTTGGCATTGTAGAGCGAAGCAGTAGTTTGCCCTCCATTCACAATTTGAAAGTTGTGGAGCTTGTGTAACAACAGGCGATCCCCGACAGTCTTGATATCAACTTTCTCTGCGGTAGCGGTGATGCCATTGTTATACGCAAAGAACATAGAAGGCTCGTTCTCAAGTGTTACGCGGATTCCACGGTTGACCTTGCCACGAGCCTGCAAGAAAACCCGTACATTTTGTTCAAGGAGACGAGCGCCCCATCGGTCATAGATTCTTGCGAGCATCTCGCCGGAAATTACGGCTAGGTAAGACTCATGATCTGCTTCTGGCTGTTGAGCAGACAGAATTGGAAGGGGACCGCCAAAGTCTTGATCCAGCACAATCTCGATGTCTTCTCGCACCTGGCTGACCGATGCATGCATGTGCAGACGGCGTATGTCCCATACGCTATAGGAAACTGGTCGGTCGTGGATTTCTCCTGCTGGCCTGCCGTCAACTCGCTCACTCAACGAACGATTGCTGACGAGCAAAAAGCGTAGCTTAGCAATTCTCCGCCATCGCTTGGCGATGAGGTCAGCCAACCCAAATGCCGGACTACTTTCCTCAAGTGAATCACGCCAACGATCATCCAATGCACGATGCAGGAAATTCTCTAGCCTACGGAAGGCAGCATCCATCTCGGTCTTTGTGAGCCGCCCGATTTCCGTTCTTGGATGAAAATCAAGAATGATCAGGCTCAAAATTCCAGATGTTTCAATCGGGTCTCCCCCGTAGCCGTCAACACGAACTCCTCGTGCTGGCAATCGGTATGAAACGCGATCAGCAGTCTCAAGCTCTCCGGCCTCCCCTAGGAATTCACAAGATTGCTGAAAGAAGACATCCTCCACGAACTGTCCATCTGCATCGGCTTCAGTAAGTATGTCCTGAAGAAATTCGTGTGCGAACTCTTCAACTTCCATCATTGGCCTCTGTAATAGCCTGTGTTAATCCAAGAATCTCAATACGGAAGCTTTGGCACTGGTGAAGCGCGATAGAGTACTTAACATCTTCAACTCCAGGCGTTAGTGACGTAGGAATAATTCGAGGAAATCCATCGATGACTTCGAACAGTGAAGCATTCCCAATCAGGAACCGGCTGGTGGAGTAGTCGTCGGTCCAATCAAATCCTGTGGCACTCAATCTTTCCTCGAATTGGAAAACACCTGCCGGGTTTAGAGTTTCGACAATATCGCGAACACGTGATGCGACATCGCTAACCGAAACCGATGCGGACTCGGTTGGTGACTCAGTAATCTCAGTAGTGTAAAGAAATAACCTCGTGGTGTTAGAGGTATCGAGCTGTTCTTCAGATGAAATCCGCAACTTGGGATTGCGAGGGGAATAGGTCTTTGATTCGATCCCTATCCAACCGACTTGAAAGTCTATGGAAGCACCGGTCGGTCCTATCCATGCCTGTATGGCTTTGACAGGGTTGATGACCGGTAGCAATTGATGCTCAAGAACGCACAACTCGCCAATTAAACCCTTCTGCTCCTCTTTAGTTAAGCCGTCGTCGAAACCATTCCTAAGCAATCTGTGCCAACGCCACGTCCGAACAAGAAACCGTTGGACTGCTTCCTCTACGGAGTCAGCGGATTGTGTGGCCGCCACTATGTCCAAACAAAAACGAAGATATATCTCCCTTAGACTGCAATCTGCAAGACGGATAAGAATACGTTCGCCTATGTGATCTTCAGTCGGCATTGATTCGACAAGGAGTCCGTCCAACTTTGGCAGAGGATGAAAGTACCTATGATTTGAATGGTATTGAAGTATCAGTATGCAGCGGCTGAGTCTGTCAATAGCCCAATATAGACCCCACAACTTTGAGCCTGTGCCTGTAATTCGTCGAGCACTAATTTCAACGTCCCCCAAAGGTTTGTGGATATCGGACCAAGGGTCATAGCTCTTCATTGAAATCCTCTTCGAAGTCCATGTCATCGTCACCGTAGTGCTCTCGGTACCATGTGTTGTTGACGACATACTCGACTCTCTGTTCGGCGTGTCTCGTTCTGGGAAAGCTGATACTCCACGCTACTACAGGAGTGCCTCTGCTGAGGTCGTCATCCCTCTGGCCAATTGCCAGAAGATGCACAACCAAGAGAGGTTTTGTGCGAACCTTACTGTAAATGTGATCTGGAAAGTTAAGCTCGCTGTTTTGAGTTTGCTTTTTCAGGTTCTTGTAATCTCTTTGGGCAGCTTCAATCTGTTCGTCGGTCAATCCAACCCTTGTAATTCCTCGAGAACTTACTCGTTGTTTGTTAGTCACCATTAACATAAGCTTATCGCTACGTCTTCCTGGAGTTCGATGTTGGCAGACTAGGCGGAAGCCCAATTGGTTATTGACAAGCGATCTGCTTGAAACACCTCTCTTAATGCCAGCGAAAAATATGTCCCATTTGCTAAGTTCATCTAAGGAGCGGTTCAAGACGTAACGTCGTACAGGCTCTGTCTCCGTCAAAGGTGAACCGGGATGATTCTTGAAGTCTCTCAAGAACGCATCAACTATCTCTACTGGGACATCTCTCACAAGACGACCGCCATTTAGTTCTTCGCCGTCCTTGGGCGCGAGGCCTATGTCGCTTATCGCGTCAGCTAAGCGTAATGTAACTCTAAGATTCGTGTCGAGAGACTCATCATCCCTAAATAGGATCGCTGTTTCAACGAATGCGTTCGCCAATCCAATTTGCTGGGTGTGGCGTTGACTCGAACCCATCTTGTTACAAGCCGTGACTAAGAGACTATCTGGATGGCTACGGACCTTTAGACCGAATTCCTGGGGTGTTGCGTTGGCACTTTCCATTTGAGCAAGCTCGTCTCGCAACTCTTCGATGGATTCGGCAATGTGCTCATACCAACCTTGAGCTTCCTCTGGCATCCAAACACGGCAGAGATCGTGGTATCCATCGCGATACCCGAACCAGCGGCCCATTTGGAACAGGGTGTCATACATCATCGATCTTCGAAGAAAATAGCTAACCGTCAGACCCTCTAATGTGAGTCCACGAGAAAGAGAAAGTCCTCCAACAGCAATAACGTTTAGACCCATGTTTTCGTGTTCGGTGTAGTCGAGTGAACCTGCAGACTTGCTGTTAACCTCGATTACACTAACCGCACTGACACTATCTTGCAGAAGGTGCTGAATCTCAACCCAAGTACGACCACATGACTTGGAAAAGTGTTTCTCAAAAGCCCTGTATAGTTCAAGAATCTCTGGATCTTTCAAAGCTTCATCGAAAATTAAAGCTCCGTTAACTCTCACGCTCGCAGAAATCCCATCTATAAAAGCTTGTATCTCATTTCGAACTTGAGTTTGTACCGCCACAAATCGTGAGACATTTACCAGCATTGAGTTGTGCGATTGATCTTGACCTCGAGCAAGTCTTATTGCACGCGAAAGTACAAATACTCGGATTGCTTCTTGCAGACTATTTGGAAGTCCGTATAGTGTGTGGTCGATCTTGTGGGATAGAGGCAGCAAGTCCTCATGATCGTTAACGTCGCACAACACAGAGTCTGAGGAATCTCTAAATACAAGATCTGCACCAAAGTAATTGGTTGGTGGATCAAGACTCACTATGAAATCTCGGGGAAATAAGTCATGGCCGACCATTTGGTCGTCAGAATTGGGATCGATGAAAATATTGGCAAACGGTGTAGCTGTATAGCCTATGTAATTGCTCCGTTCGAATAGATTTAGAAGTTCACGAATTTGACCATTGATTCGTGAGACCTCGTCAATTCGATGCCTAATATTTATCGAAGCGTTATCGGCTTCGTCGTCAATCAACAACATTGGATCTCGTATCGTATCGGTGCCAAGGTCAGCGTTATGATTCTTTAGCCAATCGATTAGGTTCTGAAGGGTTCTATAGTTCTTCTTTATTACAAATACAGCAGGCTGGCTCAAATTCTGAAGAGGTACGCGGACGCTCTCGGCAATACTCTTGCGAAAATCGCGGTGAGAAGTGGTGAAAGCGCTCGGTTGCTGACTCGAGTCGAATCGGCCTACTCCTACTTTAATTGGATTGGGAATCTGACCGGGCGAATTGATCGTACTACTGAATCCAATGAATCCCTCGTCTATACGTTGCTGGGTTTGGTTGCGCAGTTTGTTCTGTAATCCGGCGATAACTATGATGACCCGATAACCTGCGTCAGCAGCTTTATTGATTACGCCAATGTAGTTTGCAGTCTTCCCAGATTGCACATGGCCCATGACCATGCCTCTTCGGTCCCATTGTCCCTGCTTCATAGGGTTTTCTAGAAGTCCTAGGATTCTGTCTGTTACGTTGCTAAGTCCACCAAGAACTTGGCTTGAGAGACCCTTACTAGCCATGTAGGACCGATATCTTTCCCAGTAATAAAACGAAATATTGGATCGAGCATTGTCTAACCACGGTTCAAACTCGGGATCTTGCAGTGCAGCGCCATCTGACATCCTGACCCCGTGAATGCTCTCGAATTCGAGCGCGAGCTCTTCGGCCTGTGTATCGGTCACCTCTCGATGAGTCTTTCGATATTCGTCAATGACATCTCTAATACGAGACTGTGTGGGTAGGTCTTGAGCCAGAACGGCTTGCACCACCAAACGAAGTTGCTCTATTTCTCTCATTCGTCTTTGCAATCCTCTACACGCACTGCGAATGTACGTAGAATGTCTGAAGTTTCATTCCAGTTTGACCTAAATGGCTCTGCCGTTTTTAGCCGTTGTTCTATTTCTCTTATTGAGAGTCCCTCGTTTTGCAAAATACTCCTAATTGACGAAATGATTTCTTGGAGATCATCGTGTTCAATCTGCGGAACGTTGACATCCTCCGGACTTGTAGCAGCGTCAACATGCAGTGCATCGACTGGAAAAGTAGAGGCGAGCAGTCGAAGGATTCTTCCGAACTTCTGCGCTTGATCTAGCACGAGGTCTCCCTTGAACTTAGCAATCAGTGGATGTTCTTCGTCAATCTTGTATACAACTTGATTCTTATCTTGAAACCTTCGCCAAACAGGGAGCCGACTTTCTTCCGTTAGCTTTGTACCACGGCTTGTATAGGTCAGTCGAGACGGAACGCCGATTCGCTCAATAATCCTGCCCAAACGTCGTCGAACGGACGCGGGAGGTTGCGCTGAAGCCTTCTTGACATCTATTTTCCAATCTGAGTCAAGTGTATTAGGAATGTCGATGCCCACTCGCGCGAGTTTTGTAAGTTCAAGCTTTCGGGCTAGCCTGAACCAAGTACCGTGGACTATAAGACGACGATTTCGGTATAAGTAAAAACCTTGGTTACTGACATATCCTTCAGAGCCACCAAATTTTTTCCAGTCGCTAGATGAAACCTTGTCGTGGTGCGGGAGAGTGACTGGCCAAATTCTGATTTCGCCACCATCTAACCGAATAGTTTCCTCTTGATGATGTTGTGTGGCTACGTGACTCGAGTGAAACGGATCGAACGCGTTTAGCTTACGGTCATTTAATGAAATTTCTATGCGTCTACCTTCTCGTCCAGACAAGAAACGATGAAAGACGAACTCAACGTGAACAGCGGCATCATTCAGTAGACGAACTAGATTTTGCCGATCCTCTGGTCGATTGGAACCCAGTAGTCGGTCGAGCTTCTCCCAGACAACCAAAGTACCATCATTTTGAAGCCTATTTACCCACCGCACTTGGTCAGGGTTGGCTGGAACTTCAACTATCCATCGATCACGGTTTGCAACAGTATCGAGATCCCACACCACGCAGGAGACAGCCCTAGCTCTTCGGGATACGACTGTCAGGCGACGGCATTGTGAGAAAGATGCAGTTTTCAGTCCGAGGCCAAAACGTCCTAGGTCTAAGGGCTCTCTTGTCTCTAGGGGACTCCGTGTTCCTGGTCGCATTGCTTCCAAGAGAGTCTTCTCGGTCATTCCAATTCCGTCATCGAGAATGCCAATTGCCGGCTTAGAGTCGTGGGTGTCCGCCAAAAGGTGAATACTCGATGACCCAGCTGCGATGGAATTATCAATAACATCTGCTAGGGCTGTCTGTAGAGAGTAGCCCATATCGCGCAAACTCTCCACGAGTGATGAAGCACGCGGAGAGAGTTCACGTTCTTGGTGTACTGACCTACTAACTTTCATCTGCGAGACCTTCGGTTATTAGGGATTGGGGAGGGGGCGGGGACGTTGAGCGATCGGCGAGTTTGTTGAGTCTTGAGTGAGGGACCTCGGCTCTGGCAGTGGAATGAGGTCGACGAGAAAGAAATTTCCAAAGTGCCTTCGCAATCTGCCACGCAAGAAACGGCGGAACTGCGTTTCCGACCTGTACATATTGCTGAGTGCGACCTCCGTGAAAGAAGTAGTTGTCTGGAAAAGTCTGCAGACGGGCAGCTTCGCGCACAGTCAAGGATCTACATTGTGTAGGGTCTGGGTGTATGAAGTAGTGGCCATCCTTAGCTATATGGCTTGTTATAGTCGTCGATGGATAGTCGTGCAATTGCACTCGAAAGCGGTCTGCAAACTTGCCAGAACTCCAACTTTGGTGCTTTGCAGCAAGGGCATGGGGGAAGTCCTGAGCCCGTGGCGATTTCCCTAGAGCATAGCCAAAAGTGGAAGCGAAGAGATAGCGAGCTATGTCCTCCTCGATGTGTCCTCTAGTCTCATTGTTGGGTAACTTAGTGAGATTTGTATCAAATATCCATTGCTTCAATGCAGGCGGACAGGTGCTAGGAAGATCCGTACTGCCCCGAGCATCTCGAAACGGTAGGGTCTTGTCCCGAGTCGAATCGACAGTACGATTGAGAGCGCTTCGAAACTTAGCTTCGAATCCCTCTGCGAGCTTCGGCATATTCTGGTGAATTCGTGCAGATGCTTTTTGAACTGCTTGGTGCCAAGATGTATCACTATCGTTCCGGCTAAGCCGACTCCGCAACAGGGGCATGGTACCAATCACGTCGTTCAGGGACGTGGACTTGTTGTGTCGAGCCAACAAAGGGAGTTCGTCAAACGTCAAAGATTTTGCGATATCACTGCGTACGCATACAACGAAGACTCTGTGGCGTCTTTGAGGTACGAGATGCTCCTCAGCTCGTACGAGAAAATCCTTGGGGCATAAACCGCTAGGCCAAGAAAGATCTTCACCTGCATTGAGCGAGACTAGCCGATAGCGATTAGTTCCCCCGGCATTCATAAGCCTTTCTAAGACATCCTCGAACACTGAACGGCCATTTAGCCTTGCCGACAGCAGCCCTTTAACATTCTCCAATACAGCGACTGCCGGTTGAAGCTCTTCCAAGACGTCTGCATATTCTCGATAAAGCAATTGGCGGGGGTCGTTGTTTGGGTCGTACTTAGTATTGTTGGCATTACGCGCGCGACCCGCAACTGAGTACGACTGACAAGGAGGTCCTCCTAAGAGTAGAGTATTACCTCCATGAACGGCTCGTATCTCTGAGATTCGATTGTAGATAAAGGTCTTTGCTTCAGGTGTACCCAACGACAATCGACATGTAGCATTGCAAGCTGCTTGCCACTCTCTCGGATAGAGTTCTGCCCAATTGGGTTCAACTGCATAGAAACCATTCAAGAACTTGTAGTACTCTGGGGGAAATCCGGTAGAGAATTTCCGCAGGAAGCTCCGCAAAAGCAAAGTTCGGTAGGCCATGGGCTCATTCTCTACCGAGAGAACGATCTCGAACTTAGGTCGCGAATGAGAGTTCCCAAAAGCGGAAAATCCTTCCGCTAGTCCTCCAGGCCCAGAAAACAAGTCAACAACAGGAAGAATGTCAGGCATGGATTGTCGACTTGGTGAGGACTATTGACAGCTGAAATCCAAACAGAGCAATTTCTAAAAACTGGGTAATCGTTCGAGATTTAAGCACATGGTAGGTTCTTGTGTGTTGGAGATCGCAAACGTAGTGTTGTAGGTGAATATCCTGTCCTTTCATAGTTAGCTAGCTATTGCTGTCCTAAATTCCAGCATTAGTCAACCACTGCAACCACGTGTACCAATTTGACAGATACCTTCTTGGGCGTTTCGATGTTCCGAGTGGAGAAATGCGTAGCCTCTGATTTTTCGCCTAGGTATGTCCGTTTATGTTAGTAGTTTCTGATTTGTTGACCGCAGGACAGGCTTGATGATTCGATTGTGTACGCTACCGAGTTTTTTCGAGTCCCTTGCTAACGGATGGTCAAAAGCTCAGTCGCTATGCGAAGCTACTCGCTTCAGGCAATGGAAATAGTCTGGAAGTCGTCGGATCGTTCCCACACAATTTACTGTACTAGCCAACTTGCGAGTTTTCTAGAATGGACTGACTGTCCTTCGTTAGGAAATCAAGATGAACGCGCCAACGACTAGCCCTGCGCACGCGTACGCCGATGCACAGGCAGCTATTGCCAGCTTGAAGTCTGCAATCTACAGTGTCCTACTGGATATTGCGCCAGGAGATCTCAGTAACGCTGAGATAGGAAAAACTCTTGGGATTTATGGTGGTCACAAAGGTCATGTAGGACATATCTCTAGAACCCTTCTGGAGATGATGCAAAGCGAAGAGGTTGTTGTGCAACACGCCGACACGAAACGATGGCGTCTCAAGAGCCTTCCTTCGAGAACCGCACAGTGACAATAACAGAGCACTTGTTTGTAGTGCATCTATACCAACAGGATCCACTGTTGTCAGTTTCCAATCAGTACGTACAGACTCCTCTCTCCCTATTCCGATTTGTTTAAACTCCGCCGACACCACAACAGGACTGGTTTGGCAAACAGAAAACGAGACCTAAAACGAACTGGACAAGATTGAGAGCCCCTACCTGCGTAACTCGGCCCTATACGCACTGCTTGATGATTTGGAA
This sequence comes from uncultured Pseudomonadales bacterium, assembly GCA_964572845.1. Taxonomy (GTDB): domain Bacteria; phylum Pseudomonadota; class Gammaproteobacteria; order Pseudomonadales; family Azotimanducaceae; genus Bin55. The sequence goes on from CAZNFX010000001.1 coordinate 240,292, forward strand.
GAATACGACGTCGTCGCTCTGCTGGACCATTCCACGAGCTCCATGTACGGCAGCCACCGCGAGGCCATACATACGACATTAGTTCGTAAGCTTGCAACCCATTGACCCAAATCGAACACTTAGCTGGACTATCGACCTTCCATCCATCCGACGTTCATCACTGCTGCAAAGAGTATTTCATGTCCGGTCAATAGTAGACCTTACCGAAGCGGCAAAGGCAGCGCAATCACTAAGTGGCAGCCTCAGAACATGTGCTCTGGAATCAATACTCTCAACGCGCAGCGATCTAAAGACTTCTTTCGTTCTCGACATTGCCCATGAATTGGGACTCGACGAGATCGCGCAGCTTCGCTTCAGCAAAGCCAGAACTCTCAATCTGCTCGACGATCAGGTCTCGGCTTGGGAAGCTCTAGTAAACGACAATCTCGACAATGACAAGCAGGTTGAATCATTTAAGCTTGTTGTGGCGGAATGGAAGGAACAGCAAAGCTACGAAGTACTCCTGGAGGCTACCAAGCTCTTCGACAGAGTGGAAGACTGCACTACTTTGAGCTCTGTAATCGAGGAAGTGGTCTACAACGAAATCGGTGATGGTTTTTCCTACCTGCGAAAACTACATCGCGCAAGTCGAGTAGAACGTCCTTACGCAGTTGCGATGATTGCGACAAGGGTCGATCCGCAACTTGTAATCAAGGAGATCGAGGCATGGTCAGGTTCAAACTACTGGGCAGCGAACAGGTAGATTCTGACCGGCGAAGTCGAACGAGCACTGGAATTTCAGAGTCAAGACCCTCTCAAGTGGTCTGGTTTCTTGCAGCATTGGGCAAGCGTAAATCCAGTTCAGTTGTTCAAACGCTTGGGACACTTGGACCCGGCCATGAGGTACTGGGCAGCGTATGGCCTCGACTACAGCTTTACTCCCTCGCTCACCCAAGCGCAGAAAGACTAGGTGCGGACCATCGTCAAAGCAAGGCAGAATTTGTTGGGGATCGACTTTCGGAGGATGAGTCTGCTTCACTCCTGCGCAGCGGCCAAGAGACTATTAGAAAACTACTGAGCGTTCTGTCCGGCGAGTATTAGAAAATTCCAGAGAGTATTGGCACAACCCGTCAACTTAAGAGAGTCGACTCCGCTCACAAAGCCAGATGGTCAAACAGACAGTGGCATGAAACCCAATTGAGCGATAGCCCTCAACAACTGGTTAGTTATTGGCAGAATCCATTGCTTGAGCCAGTTCCGATCCTGCGGTGCGCGCCATGAAAGCACTGTCCGCGCCCAAGGTGACCAGATTGAATCCCTGCCCAAGATGAAACTGTGTTTGGCTAAGACTGCCAGTGTGGATTCCAGCTGCAATCCTGTGCTCGCGGCAGGCGGCGAGAATTTTCTCGACGGTCGACTTGTGCACTTCTTGATCCATCGCAAGGGGCCCCAAGCCCAATGCGTAGCCCAAGTCGCTTGGTCCGATGTAGATGGCATCAAGACCTGGCGTAGATGCGATTTCGTCAAGATTGCGAAGACCTTCTGCCGTCTCAACCATCGCGATGCAGGCTATCTGGCCATTGGCTTCTCTTATGTATCCCCGCCCACCATACATCGACGCACGAATGGGTCCGAAAGATCGGTTTCCATCAGGTGGATATCGACAGGCATGTACTGCTACTGCAGCTTCATGGCGGCTATTCACCATTGGGACAATTACGCCCATTGCGCCCGCATCTAGAGCCTTCATGATTTCTGGCGGATCGTTCCAAGCGACCCGAACCAAAGGCACAGTCGGGTAGTTTGACATCGCTGGCAGCATATATTTGAGGTCGTCGTAGCTAAGCATTCCGTGCTGGAGATCCACACACAGATAATCAAAGCCAAGACTCGCCATCAGTTCTGCCGTATAGGCATTGCCGATACTTAGCCAACCACCTACTGTCTTGTCCCCGTTACGCCATTTGGCTAGTGCAGTGTTCTCTCTCATTCCCAGAATCCCTCGTCATTTGAAGTAGTTTCTCGGTCGCGGGATTGTAGCAAGGCTACTCAAACGTTGTTGTAGCCCGGTGTGTATCACTAACAGATGGGGTAAGGGGCTCCACCCGGTTCTTTAGAGCATGTAACCGATTTGTAAAATGCACGGGCGAGGAAATACATGCAGTCCAGCGAATATCACACGGCGATCCGTGAAGTAACCGCCCAAGGACAACCCTACGAAACCGAAACAGTCAGGGTTGGCAACGTTGAGTACATAGGCTTCGTCAACGCCCCTAGAAACCTTTGTGAACTCTATCGTTCTGCGCTCAGGTTTAGAGAGCAAGAGTTCTACGTCTATCAGCAGGAACGCTATACGTATGAGGCCGCTTGGAATCTCGCAGCTCAGGTAGCCAATAGGCTCGTGGAACAGGGCTGTGTTTCGGGTGACCGGGTAGGAATTTCGTTTCGAAACTATCCTGAATGGATCTGGGCGTTCATGGGAATCACTTCAATTGGCTGCGTCGCGGTAGCCATGAATGCCTGGTGGTCGGACGAAGAGATGATCTACGGCATCAAAGACAGCGGATTGAAGATACTCATCGTCGATCAGCAGCGCTTCGATCAAATCCGCGACCATATCGATGAGCTTGGACTTGTCGTTATCACAGTCCGCACCGACGACCAGCCTCACTCCACAACATGGGAAGAATGGGTGTGCGGCGCTTCTCAATCGATGCCGGAAGTAGACGTCTCTCCTTCCCAACCGGCAACATTGCTCTATACATCAGGATCGACTGCACACCCAAAGGGTGTGTTGTCGACACATCTCGCCATAACAAACGCCCTAATGGGATGGGAGGCCGGTGGATCGATCGGCATGCTAGCTATGCAGTTGCGTCGACGACGCGAACTCGATGAACACGCTGAGGAACTCCAACTTGCTGACGACGAACAGTCGAAGAGAACTACTACCCCAACCAAGGTCGAAATTCCAGTACCTTCCAGCATCCTCAGTGTACCTCTCTTCCATGTGACCGGACTGACAGTTCAAATGCTTACCTCATTTCGAGTCGGTCGAAAGCTTGTGGGTATGTATAAGTGGGACGTCGAAGAAGCGCTTCGCATCATCCAAGACGAGCAGATCACCTCGTTCAACGGTGTCCCTACCATGGCGTGGGAACTTACCCAATCCCCCAATTTAAAGAAATACGACCTTACTAGCCTGCAGAGCGCGGGCGGCGGCGGTGCGCCAATGGCACCGGAGCAAGCTCGGCAAATCGATAGAAAGCTTGCAAAAGGCGGACAGGGCACTGGATGGGGGATGACGGAGACGCAAGGCCTGGCAACCAGCATCGGCGGAGAGCCGTATAGAGAACGACCGCGTAGCTGTGGTCGCGCCATTCCGCCACTTGTGAAAGTCAAGGCAGTCGGCGACGATGGCGAGGATCTCGGACCGGGAGAGACGGGAGAACTGTGCATTTGGGGCATCATGAATTTTCAGGAGTATTGGAATCAACCCGAAGCAACGACCGAGACCTTGAATGATGGCTGGGTGCATACGGGCGACATAGGTCACCTGGACCACGAGGGCTTCGTATACATCACCGACAGGAAGAAGGACATTGTTATTCGCGGTGGCGAGAACATTGGCTGTCAGGAGGTCGAAGCAGTCCTTTACGAACATCCCGATGTTCTAGAATGCTCCGTCTTTGGAATTCCGGACGAGCGACTCGGCGAGACAGTAGGTGCAGTTGTTTGCACTAGATCCGACTCTGCGCTAGGCGAGAAGCAGCTGCAAGAATTTGCACTTGAGCATCTTGCTCGGTTTCAAGTTCCTGAGCGCATTTGGATTGGAACAAGACGACTTCCGCGGACTGCATCCGAGAAAATATTTAAGAGGCAGATTCGTGAGGAAGTGTTGAACGCATTGAAACAACAGGCCGATGAACCAAGCAACTAAGAAAACCGTCGCCATGCAGCTGCCTCGAATAGCCGAGGTAGTCGACCTACAGCAAAAGTACTCCTTGGAGCTGGAAGCTCTCGGTCCCGTCGCGGACATTGTTGAAGTGGCAAGCCCTTCCGCGGAAGCCTTCGCGGAAGGTGCGAAAAATGCGGATGCGGTGATTACTTCTTGGGGAATCCGAATTAACGCCGAGATCATCGACCGTCTCGACAAGTGCGTTGTGATTGGGCTGGGCAGCGTTGGCGTTGACATGGTGGACGTGGAAGCAGCAACCAAGGCGGGAATCGTAGTCACCAACACGCCGGATGTGTTTATTGAAGAGGTAGCCGATCATGCCATGATGTTGCTCCTCAACGCAATCCGCAAGACCAAGGAAATGGACCTCCTTGCATCCACACAGGAGTGGTATCGCGGACGACCCATACTCAATCACGTGCCGAGGCTTATGGGCAGAACCTTGGGTCTAGTCTCCTTCGGCAATGTCGCTAGATGCACTGCCACTCGAGCTAAAGCCTTTGGCTTGCACGTCATTGCGTACGACCCCTATGTGAGTGAACTGACAATGGGCGAATTCGGAGTCGAACCCGTGGCTTGGCGGGAGCTACTGGAACGATCCGACTACATCAGCGTACACTCTCCTCACAATGAGGAAACAGAGCACTTGCTCGATGCCGATGCATTTGCCCAAATGAAGGATGGTGTTGTCATAGTCAACACGGCACGTGGTCCAATCGTCAAGGAGTCCGACCTCATCGATGCATTGAACAGTGGTAAGGTTCAGTCTGCAGGATTGGATGTACTCGAGACGGAGCCACCGAACCCACAAAACCCATTGCTCAGCATGACAAATGTAATTGTGACCCCACATGTGGCGTCCGCCACAACGCGCATGAGGCCTACGGCTCGGCGACGCGTTGGCAGGGAGGTATCTCTCGTGCTGCGCGGCAAGTGGCCCATGAGTTGCGTAAATCCAACTGTCTTGCCGCGGACGTCTTTGGAACGTTGGCAACCCATACCCATGCAACGGGGTCCGAACAGGTAATCAAGTTCGATGCCCATTGCCGGGTATTTAACGACCACTTCAGCCTACAAGCTGAGAGGGCTACTCTGATGAGTCGGGTGCTTCTCCTACATCTGTTCCTTTTTGTTGCCTGTGCTAGCCAGATTTCCATCCGCGCAGATGAAGGATCCTCAACGGATCAATCTGACGAGACCGCCAATGGAGAAATCGACGAAATCGTTGTTACTGGCACCCTCGTCCCGACGGGAATACATCCAGCTGCGGTACCTCTTACTACGCTTGAGGACGAAGAGCTGCTTGCGATAGCGCCAGCCGATTTCAAGGACATCATTCGCAATCTCAGCTCCAACATGAGCTCTCTAGGACTCTCTTCAAGCAACTGGGTTGGCGACAACGGCTCGTACGGAAACGCCAGCGTCAACGTACGAAATCTTGGCAATGGAGCAACCCTTGTACTGCTGAATGGGAAACGGGTGATTCCATCACAGTTCAATCAGAACGGCGGCTCCTACGTAGATGTTCAAACGCTTGTACCCAACATTGCCATAGATCGTATCGATCTCCTGAAAGACGGCAATTCCGCAATCTACGGATCCGATGCAGTCGCAGGTGTGGTCAACGTGATCACCCGCGACGACTTTCGAGGATTCGAGTCGCGACTTTTTCTCTCGCAGGACCATGAGTCGGGCGAACAGATTGACGCAACCATTGAATTGCTCTACGGAATGGGAAACGCAGACACACAATTCACATTCTCAGCGAGTCTTCTGGATCGAGGCGAACTCACGTACACAGACCGGTTCGATCGATTTGGGCGTTCAGGGCTGTCTAGCTTTGGTCAGCCAGGACGCTATGTGCCGTTGGTCGGTGAGTCCGGGCCTCAGGCGGTGGAGTCCAACTATTGGTGGCCCAATGGCGGTCCCGACTCAACGCAGTTTCAAGGCAGCTTGCCTGATCCGGAATGCGAATTGGTAGCAGAATCCGACGCAGGAATGGGCACTCTAGGCATTCATCCCGATTTCTCGCACATCTGCGTCTACGACTACTCGACCTTCTTCTCCATGGTGCGTGCGGAATCGCAGTATCAACTGCACTCATCTTTCGAGCATAACTTGGAATCGGGAGCACGACTCTATGCGTCGTTGGCCCTCTTCAGTGCGTCGTCACAAGGAGGCAATTCCTACTACCCCGATGTTCGATATGTCATTGTTCCCTCACACAACCCGGGACTGCGGTTGGATGCTGCTCGTCGCGGTTTTGAACCGGTGCCCTACCAAGCTCTGCAGCGCGTAGTGGGGGGCACATCGGCATCGGACTTCGAGAGCCGTCCGTTGAACACTCGAGACAAATATCTGCGGAGCGGGTTCGACTTTCTTGTTGGTCTCAAGTCTCACTGGACAGTGATGGAGCGATCCTGGGACATCGACTTAAGCCTAACTGGGGCAAACAGAAAGATTACAACTCATCTGCCCACTGATTCCATCACGGAACGCGTGAACTTGGCGTTTGACGGTCTGGGCGGACCAGAGTGCAATGCAACGACAGGGTCGCCAGGATCGGGTAATTTTGGTAGCGGCAATTGCTATTTCTACAACAGTTTTCAGACTAGTGTCTTCGATCCTGCAACGGGGCAACGGTGGGCGCACTCCGGGAGTCCATGGGCTCCCGATCCTCGATTGAGCGTCTCGGAAGCAGCGCAACGATATCAGAATCCCACTGAGTTGTTGCAGTGGATGCACGGAACCTACCGATCTGACCGAAACTTGAGCCATTTAGTTTTGGATTTTCTAGCGTTTACCGACATCACTACCTTCAGAGGGTTGCCGGTGGGTCTAGCAATTGGTTCACAGGTGAGACGAAGCTCCGCAGAAACCGACTACGACGATATATCCAATGTCTTTGGATTTGCATTTCTCAGCGGCGACACGGATTGGACGAACGACACCCAAAGCTGGTCGCTCTTCTCAGAGTTGCATGTTCCCTTGTCTCGACGAACAAACCTCTATGCAGCACTTCGTAGAGAGCAAATTCAAGATCCTGATGCTGTATCGCTCGATCCAAAGCTGTCGCTACTGGTTTCGCTTCATGAGGACATCTCTCTTCGAGCAAGTGCAGGAACATCATTCAAGATCGGTTCCCTTTTGCAGACAGGCGGCAGCCGGACAATCTTCCAGAACAGCAGCGATCCCTTTTCTAACGCTGCATCGCTTGCCTATCGGGCGTCGCAAGCTAAAGGCAATCCCAACTTAGCTCCCGAAACCGCCGAGACTGTCAGTGTTGGTCTTACTTGGAACCCTCAAGCCATCGATGGACTGGAAGCAACCTTGGATTGGTATCACTACGACTATAACGAACTGGTCATACGTGAGGGGCACCAAGCGCTCATCGACTTAGACAATGCGTTGAGATGCCCTAATGGCGTTAACGGCAATCAAGATGTCGGCCCACTATGCGGTGTGTGGGACCACGATGCCGACGGGGTTGAAACGGTATTCAGCATAGGAGAAGGATTGCCAGACAAAGTCATTCGACGTGAAGACGGTTACTTGGTGCGCACGGAACCCAGCTACTTGAACGCGAACCGGCTAGTCACCAGCGGACTTGATGCATTTGCAAGCTACTCCTTCAGCATTGCAGATCTTGGCGAATTCGTACTCTCTTCGTCACTAACGCGATTTCTCGAGTACAAGCTGACACTCGAATCCGGATTGGTCATCGACGGAATCGGTCGACGAAACGCATCGAACGCCATCGGCCGGCCAATGCCGAAACTTCGTATGCAGACAGCTTTGGATTGGTCGCGTGCCAATGTGGCTGGCAGGTTTAGTGTTAGTACGGTAGGCAGCTATCGAGACGATAGCGCTCAAACTGCCTTCCTCGGCGCATATTTGGGATACGCGCGGACCATCGAATCGATGACTACTGTTGATGCACAGTTTCGTTGGTGCACGAAAACGTGGTTCCGGTTCAACATGCCATTACAGCTTTCGCTTGGCGCCAAAAACCTGCTCAACCGCGAACCTCCGCTCGTAATTGTCGATGGGGCGTACGACTACTACTTGCATGATCCTCGCGGTCGCATTTACTACGCCAGCATGCAGGTGTCTCGCAGCAACCAATCAAGCGCTTGTCGGTAGCTAACTGTATTTTCTAGCGCCACGAAAACAATGACTGTGAAAATGTTCGCTTGGCACAACCCGTTCTGGGCACGCAATGACGGCGAATGGACTGTGTCCGTAGTGTCGAGCAGACACTTGCAGTCTGTTGTGGACGGGACATTCAAAGTTGACACTTACAGTCCTTCGTCTCGTTAGCTCAGTGTGTAATGGGTCAGGGACCGTTGGGGGCCGCAATCCACGGTGCACTTAGCAATTCTGCTAGCTCAAACAGGATCGTGTTCAGTATCTTGCACAGCTACATTCCGACACACAGCAAAAATCGTCAACCAGTGCCCTTCAATTCGATGAAAGTAGCCTCTTCCCCGCTCGACTGGGGTACTGGATTCGCGTAGGCCGGTGGTTCTCGCTGAAAACTCCAGGGACTCGAGCGAAATCTGCAACTCTACGTCGTCGAAAGCAAGAAACTCGCCTACAGACGGATTAACAGCCTTATATATGGACTCCTTGGCGCTATAGAGAGCCGTTCTCCACGCACCGGAGTCCATCTGCCGCAGCCACTCACGTTCCGAATTCAGCAACACGCGCTCGGCCACACTCTCAGATACTGCCAATACCGGAATGACGTCGATTCCAAGTCCAATGTAGTACTGGTCGGATCCGACAACTGCCGCCGCAAGTGCGTCAGAGTGGGAGATACTCCCTATAGCTCCGTTTGGCCAGTTCGGCACCCTTCCAGTGCGGTCGATAGGTGCGTGTCCCAAACCAAGTTGCTGGAGCGCAGCGTGCGCTGCCCTGCGGCCAGACGAATACTCAAACTTTCGACTTTGTATCGCATTGCGTATGGCGCCGGCTTCAGAAGCCTTTAGCTGGTCGACGAAGTCGCCCACACGAGACAATACGAGGCAGGTAGCGGGCAATACATCATCGCCAATTAGAAGGGGCGCAACGCCGTCGAGACAAATGCTTTGCACTGCTAGTTTGGAAGTCTACTGTTTCTAGTCTTGCTCTGCCGGTCCGCAACTCTCTTGCGAACACACATCCGTGCAATGTGGTGCCCAGGGAGGGAGTCGAACCCTCACGCCCGAAGGCACAGGAACCTAAATCCTGCTTGTCTGCCAGTTCCAACACCTGGGCAATGCGGGTAATTTTAGATTGTTGGGCGCACAACTCGTTCCGGGCTGCCATAGCGAATCGTGCCAAGTCGAATAGATTGAACAAACTTGAACACGCCGAGTCTTTACGGCAAGTAAAATCACCCAATACTGTAGCCCGAGTGGCGAAATTGGTAGACGCAAGGGACTTGAGCGTCAATTTGAGCACATGGATGGTGACGTCCATCGTGAATGGAGTCAAATTCGGGGAAACCTCGTTTCGTGCAGATGTGGCAATCCCGAGCTAAGCGGCCTTGTTGCAGAGGTCGAAAGTGTAGAGACTTTACGGCTCCCCCTTGAAATCCATTTCAGCCAAGTGCAATCAAGGTGAAGAGAAAGTCCAGGCCACGAACGTTTCCTACAAGGACGGCGTCGAAAGACGTAGTGGTAAGAAAATCCCTCGGAGGTTACTCCGTGCCGGTTCGACTCCGGCCTCGGGCACCAGTTAGTCGGAGTCTCTCTCTAAAGCGGGGTAGCCATATGACTCTTGAGCAGCATCTGCACTGATCAGACCGGTTGCCAGATCGTGTCGCACCGTTGATCGCTCACGTAGGCTCGGAGAACCACGACCGCCGCCTCCAGGTGTTTCCATTACAAGTGTCGCGCCTGCCGGAACAATCTCCTTTCCCTTACCCGCAAGTTCCTTGCCTTCCTTGATATAGACTCGGCCCTTGGCGCCGTCCGATCCGCCCTCTCTGCCCCGTGCAGGATGGCGAATGCGATCGAACATCTTTGAGACAACAAACGGTGCACCATTTGCATGTTTGATCTCTAGAACCTGACCCAAACCGCCCCTAAACTCGCCTGCGCCTCCTGAATCCTTGCGAAATTCACGTCTCAGGAAGATCAAGGGCGATGTAATTTCATTGACTTCGGTCGATGTTGTTCGCACCCCAGATGGGAAAGCTGTGGTCGACAGCCCGTCTCGAGAAGGACGGGCTCCAGTGCCTCCATTGAATATTGGATTGATCACAAAGTTGGGAGCGTTGAAGTTTGGACTAGCTCCCGAATCGCTCATCAGCACTGGATTCCATATGCACGAGGAACCCTCACAGGGCACTTTGTCGGGCATGATTTCGCTCAAACAACCTATAACGACATCGGGCAGCATTTGGCCCAATGCGTGCCGTGCTGATACAGGGCAAGGAGGTTCGGCATTGAGAATTGAAGCGGTAGGAGCTGACACACTGATCGTCGAAAGTGAACCTGCGTTGTTCGGTATGTCGCTGCCTACTAGGCATCTTGCTCCAAAAGAGGCATATGCTTCTGTGTATGGGAGCGGGACATTGATTCCAAAACGAGAAATCGAGGACGTACCCTCAAAGTCAATGTGTATGCTGGAATCTTTGATCGTTACCGCACACTCAATGTGCACAGGATCGTCGTATCCATCAACATCCATCGAGTAGTGATACGTGCCATTGGGCAATGCAAAGATTTCTTCCTCCATGGCGTGTCGCGACGCAGTGACAATTTCGTCACCAATGGAATCGAAATCGGTCAATTGAAACTCCTTCATCGTCGACAGCAGCTTGTTGGAGCCAGCATCGTTGCATGCAGTCAACGAGTAGAGGTCACCTTCCGCGACTATCGGATCCCGAACGTTGGAATGTATCAACTGCATAAGTGTCTGGTTTAGCTTGCCGCCTTCGAATAATCGAATAATGGGCACCCACAATCCCTCTTCATAAACCTCTGTCGCATCGGGACCAAATCCGCGCCCTCCTACATCCGCTATGTGACTCGTTGATGCAAACAGAGCTACCACGCGTTCCTCAACAAAAGTCGGTGTCACGACCGTAAAGTCATTTAGGTGCCCCGTTGCCAACCAAGGATCATTGGTTAGCAACACGTCCCCCGGTCTCAAACTCTCAATTGGGTATTGCTCGAGAAAGTTTCCGACGGACTTCGCCATGGCGTTCACGTGTCCGGGTGTGCCCGTGATGGCTTGCGCAAGCATTTCGCCCCTGGTATTGAATACACCCGCGGACAGGTCGCCCGCCTCTCTCACAACCGGAGAGAATGCGGTGCGCATAAGTGTTTGAGCCTGATCTTCTACGACCGCTAACAATCGATCCCAAACCAACTGCCGTTGTATTGCGCCTCGACTATGCATGAGCGTGTCTCTCCATGAGCAAGTGACCATTGGCAAGGCGACGAATTTGAAACCCCCTAGGTACAACTGTTGTGGTGTGCCTCTCGGTTATTAGCCTAGGTCCAATCAAGACTTCGTCGATTGCTAGTTCGTCTCGAGTCTGCAGCGGCACCGCACCTGTGCCGCTAGACTCGGTCAATTCTTGGGTGCGAAGCGCTCCGCCATTACCAACAACCGCCCCACTTGAGGAAGTCAAGGCGTCGCCCCTGCTTGCAGAAACGTTGAGCGTCCAACTGATTACCTCTATCTCTGCATTGGGTATGGCTCTGCCATAGAGTGAAGCATACGTAGCCTCAAACGCCTGCAGGAGTTCGTGCTTGTTCACGGTGGAAGGATCGAATGTGACAGAGACTTCATGGCCCTGACCGACATACCGCATGAAAGCCGAGCCACGTTCTGAGAAGTTGTGCTCGTGCGTAGCGCTCGAGACAACACTGCTGGCTTCCTTTCGCATGTCCGAAATGACGCTACTCACATGATCTTGATCATATAACGACAAGAACATGTGACTACTTCTAACAACTTCGTAAGAAATGGGAGCACCAAGGAATCCAATTGCAGAGCCGACACCAGCGTTCTCCGGAATCAACACACTTGCTAGTTCGAGCTTATCCACGAGTCGAGCAGCATGGAGAGGCGCAGCACCTCCGAACGCTACCATCATTCGGCCATTTAGGGACTTGCCCCACTCGGATGCGTGGCTTCGAGCAGCGGCAGCCATATTCTCGTCGACAATCTCAGCAATTCCCAGTGCCGCCTCGATGTTGTCGAGCCCCATTGGAAAAGCTACCCGACTCTGAATCGCGGCTTTTGCGGCATCAGTATTCAGTGATAGGCTGCCGCCAGCAAAGTTCGCGGCATCCAATCGTCCCATGGAACAATCTGCATCAGTAACGGTTGGATCTGAACCGCCTTGACCATAGCATGCTGGTCCAGGTTGCGACCCAGCGCTTTCGGGTCCGATTTGTATGCGTCCAAGCTTGTCGACCCGCGCAATCGACCCTCCTCCGGCACCGATTTCAACCATTTCAATTACGGGTATGCGAACGGGCAGTCCACTGCCCTTCTTGAATCGATACACCCTGTCTACTTCAAACGATCGAGAAAGCAACGTATTTCCATTGTCGATAAGGCATATCTTCGCCGTAGTTCCACCCATATCGAACGACAGCACTTCTTGTGCTTTCATGTCCCGCGCGATCTGTTCAGCCAATATCGCTCCGCCAGCAGGACCTGATTCAACCAATCGAATTGGATAGCGTGCAGCTGTTTCAAAAGTGGTCAGGCCTCCTCCGGAGGTCATCATTAAGTAGGGACAATCAAATCCGTAGTCGTCAAGCCTGTCCGATAAACGAGACAGGTAACTCCCCATCAATGGCAAGACGTAGGCATTTGCACAGGTAGTTGATAGTCGTTCGTACTCGCGAATCTCCGGACACACATCACTGGACAGACTCACGGGTATTTCGCCCATGCGTTCAAGAATTCGGTTGCACACAGCCTTCTCATGTGCATCGTTGGCATATGAATGAAGCAATCCGATAGCTACGCTTTCGATCTTGCGTTTTGCCAACTGGTCGATCGCCGCATCAACGGAGTCCATTTCAAGTGGGACTAGAGCTTTACCGTGAGAGTCCATTCTCTCGTTTATGGGCAACCGCAACTCGCGCGGCACGAGGGACACAGGACGTTCAATGTTGATGTCGTATTGCTCGAAGCGGTTCTCCAGCGCCATCTCCAAGATGTCCCGATGCCCAGACGTCGTAAGCAACGCAGTCTTTGCACCCTGTCTTTCAATTAATGCATTGGTAGCAAGCGTAGTGCCATGGAGGATGATTCCGATATCGCTTGGGTGTGCTTTGCTCTCAGCGACGACCCGAGAAATGCCATTGAGTGCGGCATCGCTGGGATCATCACGCGAAGTCAGCACTTTTACGGCGTGGATCTTGTTGTCCCACTGCAGTACAACGTCTGTGAACGTTCCTCCAATATCGATTGCGAGACCATTCTTCATTTCAATCGGCAAAGTACAGGTGCCTGTGCTCGCTGCAGCCCGGATTGAAACCGGCATCACAATTCGGACACCGATTGGAGCACCCAAGGTAAGTTGCAATGCTCATTTGTTCGCCGCAAGCGCCACATATAATGGCATTCGTTTGGAATTCGGACGCCTGCCACACCTCCGCTTGGTGATTTGTTAGCTCTTCATGACAAAAGTAGCAGGAAAACCATCGTTTGCAACACTTGAACAAAACCGCAACGATGTCGAAATCCTCGTGATAGTGCCGACATCGTGTGTGTGGATCCACTTCCACCCCTTCAACAAGCACGTCGTGGACGAGCTCGCAATTCACTCCATGAACACCATCCCGCTTTAGCATCGAGTATCTCTAATGGCTGCCAATGAAATCAAGCTTATTGCAGGAACTTCGCATCGAGAGTTTACAGAGGCGATTGGTAACCACTTGGGAATGCCGCTCACCGAAACTGAAATCATCAGATTTGGTAACGAGAACATCATGTTTCAGTGCAAGGAAAATGTACGTGAATCTGATGTGTTTGTCGTACAGACATCCTGTCCGCCCCTGTCGGATTTCATTGTAGAGCTACTGATCATCATCGATGCCTTAAAGCATGCCTCGGCCAAGAGGATCACAGCGGTCCTTCCTTATTTCCCCTATGCTCGGTCAGACAAGAAAGACCGTCCGCGCATTTCAATAACCGCACGCCTGCTTGCAGACCTTCTTGAAACAGCCGGGGCAAGCAGAGTTCTTACCATGAATCTGCACTCACCTCAGGTTGGCGGGTTCTTTCGAATTCCCGTCGATCAATTGAATGCCACACCCATAGTTTGTGATCACCTTCGCGACTCGACGAGTTTGGAAAATTCCGTGCTCGTCGCTAGCGACGTAAGCGAGGCCAAGGATTTGGGTGATTATGCGTATCGCCTTGGATTGCCGATAGCCATAGTCGACAAGCGACGGGTTGACGATGCCGAAACTCCTGTCGCCGTGGGATTAATTGGCGATGTTGAGGGACGCAATGCGCTGTTGATTGACGACGAGATTGCCAGCGGCGGCACTATGCTGGAAGCTGCAAGGTTCCTGCAGGATCATGGAATCAATCGAGTAGAAGCAGCGGCTGTGCACCCGGTATTGTCGGGACGTGCTCACGAACGAATTACTGCGTCTCCCATTGAACGACTGATCGTCACCGACACCATTCCAATTCAAACTGAGAGTGCCAGCCATAAAATCACTGTCGTCTCAGTCGCCAAATTATTCGCAGACGCCATTCGTGCCATTCATTCTGGCGAAAGCGTCTCAACGTTGTTCAAGTAGTAGCCCACACTTGGGCGATTGCGAGTTGGAGGCTGGGGTCGGAATCGAACCGGCGTGGACGGAGTTGCAGTCCGCAGCATGGCCACTCTGCCACCCAGCCTGATGTCGCAGAATTGAGCGAAGCGTTGCAATTTTACATGGCAACGTTGGACAGTAAGTTCGAGCCAAATATCCCGGTAACGAGTCAATTTGCCGTTTTGGCAGCAGTTGCGCGTAACTTCGTACCCATTCTGAGTTGAGAAGCACACAACAGGAGTGCTACTAGCGAAAAGTTCTTCTCAGTTGGTCTTGCGGTGTTTTCTCAGAATGAGCAACAAATTTCTTTGGCCAAACTATTCGCTTAGGAAACCCTCACGTAATTTACCCCACGCAGCTCGTAGGTGAATAACCATAGACCAAAGTGTGAACGCGGTTGCAATGTAGACAAGCACTAGACCGATGATAGTCCACGGCTTGTTGAGAATCGGAGGATTAGCCAGCAAAATGACTATAGCGACCATTTGAATCGCTGTCTTGACCTTTGCAATTAAGTTCACGGAAATTTGAGACCGGGCTTGCACTTCAGCCATCCACTCTCTTAGCGAAGCAATCAGCAACTCACGCCCGACGATCACGATTCCTGGCAATGTGAGCCACAGACTGCCGTAGCTCCCAATGAGAACAACGAGAGCTGACACTACAACCAGCTTATCCGCAACAGGGTCGATGAAAGCTCCGAATTTGGATGTAACTCCAAACTTTCTCGCGACCAAACCGTCAAGCCAGTCCGTGAAGCAAGCAAGTGCAAATAGCATGCCAGCAACCCAATGCAACGACCCCGACGTTATGTAGAACAGAACGAAGAGCGGAATGAACGCGATCCGCAGAATTGACAACGAGTTTGGGATGAAGGAAAGAAATTTCTTAGCCTGCATGCATCACCCCGTAAATCTCACTCGCCAGTTTCTTGCTGACACCGGGCACCTTTGCCATTTCCTCGATACTTGCTGCTTTGATCGCTGTGATCGAGCCAAAGTGTGTCAGCAATTGTCGTTTTCGTTTCGGTCCGATTCCGGCTATTTCGTCTAAGTCCGACTTGCGACGAGTCCTTTGCCGCCTAGCCCGATGTCCTTCTACTGCAAACCGGTGTGCTTCGTCGCGCAAATGTTGCAATAGGTGCATCGCCGAACCGGTTGGGTCCATCTCCAATTTGCCTAAGTCTACGTCCCAAATGGTATCCAGTCCTGGTCTACGGCCGGGTCCCTTGGATATGCCTAGTATGCGCAAGTCGTCAATCAGAAGATTGGCGAGCGTTTCTTGCACCCTATTGACTTGCCCGCGCCCGCCATCAATGACTAGAACGTCGGGTACATTGCCTTCTCCGCTTTGGATTCTCTTGTAACGACGTTCTACCGCTTGGCCGAGTGCTCCATAGTCGTCACCAAGCTCAACTCCCTGAATTCGGTACCTTCGGTAGTCGGACTTTAGGGGTCCATTCGCGTCGAATACGACGCAGGATGCCATAGTCGCTTCGCCACTGACATGACTGATGTCAAAACACTCCAGTCTCTCAGGCCTGTCATCAAGATTCAACACACGCTGCAAGTCAATCATTCTCTCGAGGTTGTTGTCCTGTTGCCTCAAGTACGCGGCCAACGAAATCTCCGCATTTTCCTGCACCATGGATTGCCACCGAGCACGGGAAGACCGCACCTGAGTGGTGACGTCGATAAGTCGCCCTGCTTTTTCGCTCAATGCAGCTGCCAACGCTTCTCGATGTCCAATCTCAATCAAGGTAACAACCATTCTGGGGAGATCGCGGGCAACATCACCAAAGTAGTACTGCCCAAGAAATTCTGCCATGAAATCTGATTCCTCCAGGCCCAGCGTGTTAGTGTGATACCAAGTACGGTCACCAAGCAGTCGTCCATCCCTTATGAACATGCCCTGCACACAGACGGTGTTTTCGTTCGACGCAATTCCAAAGGCATCCACATCGCCCGAAGCAGTGTGCACATACTGATCCTCTTGCACTTGTCTAAGGGTATGGATTTGATCTCGCAAACGTGCGGCTTCCTCAAACTGCAAGTTCGTGGAGGCTTCTTCCATGTTTGCTTTTAGTTCTGCGAGAACCGTCTTGCTCTTTCCATTGAGAAACAGTTCGGCTAGACGAACATCGTCTCGATAGGACTCCTCGTCGATCAAAGCTACACATGGAGCGCTACATCGTTCAATCTGGTGTTGGAGGCAAGGGCGTGAACGGTTCTTGAAATAGGTGTCCTTGCACGGTCGCAATCGAAATAACCGCTGCAGAATCGATATGCTCTTCCGCACGGCCGCTGCGCTAGGGTACGGACCGAAAAACTTGCCGCTGCCCCGCGTGCTTCCCCGATGCAGTTCAATTCTTGGAAATTGATGATCGGTGAAGTGGATGTAGGGGTAGCTCTTGTCGTCTCGCAAGAGTACGTTGAAAGGAGGCTTGAAGTTCTTTATGAACGATTGCTCAAGCAAAAGGGCTTCTATTTCGCTGCTTGTCACCGTGACTTGAATGTCGTGGGTTCGCGATACCAGTCGCATAGTCTTTGTCGCAAGACCTGTCGGACGAAAGTAGCTGGATACGCGAGCCTTGAGATTTCTCGATTTGCCGACGTACAGGACATCGCCATGTCGATCAATCATTCGATAGACGCCACTACGCTCAGGCAGGGACTGCAGAAGCGAGTCGAATTGATCTCTTTTGGATTTTGCAGCGGGCACTTTGTTTACGTATAGTTTAGGTTGGAGTTTGAATTACTCCCATTGGTTTTTGCACACTAGGAAAATGCTGCAATTCCCGTCTGTGCACGCCCAAGTATGAGGGCGTGGACGTCGTGTGTGCCTTCGTAGGTGTTAACCGTTTCGAGGTTCATGACATGTCGAATGACGTGGTATTCGTCAGCTATGCCGTTTGCGCCATGCATATCTCGGGCAGTGCGTGCTATATCTAGCGCTTTGCCGCAATTGTTGCGCTTCAAGATGGAAATGTTCTCGACAGCAAGCCGATCATCATCAAGCAGTCTTCCCATTCGAAGGCAGCCTTGAAGACCCAACGCGATTTCTGTCTGCATGTCTACCAATTTCTTTTGAATCAGCTGATTGGCCGCGAGCGGCCTTCCGAACTGCTTGCGATCCAGTGTGTATTGGCGTGCTGCGTGCCAACAGAACTCTGCGGCACCCATGGTTCCCCATGCAATTCCATAGCGAGCCAGGTTCAGGCACCCAAATGGTCCGCCCAACCCTTTGGCGTTGGGCAGCAAGGCGGATTTGGGAACATGCACGTTGTCCAAAATAATCTGACCTGTCACAGAAGCCCGAAGGCTCATCTTCCCTTTGATCGTCGGAGTGGAAAATCCTGCTGTCCCTCGTTCTACTACAAATCCCCTAATAACACCATCGAGTTTGGCCCACACCAGAGCAATATCTGCAATAGGAGAATTTGTAATCCAGGTCTTTGCTCCATTAAGAACGTATCCCTCATCAGTTTCTTCGGCTCGGGTCGTCATGCTGCCTGGGTCGGATCCGTGGTCCGGTTCGGTCAACCCAAAGCATCCGACCAACTCACCCGAAGACAAGCGTGCAAGATACTTGCTGCGTTGCTCCTGCGATCCATAGGCGAATATTGGGTACATGACGAGTGAAGACTGGACACTCATCGCCGATCGATAGCCTGAGTCCACTCTTTCAACTTCGCGGGCCATGAGCCCGTATCCAACGTAACTGATCCCGCTGCAGCCAAATTCCTCTGGCAAGGTCGACCCCAAGAGCCCAACCTCTCCCATCTCATTCATGATTTCTCGATGAAATCGTTCCTCCCGATTGGCTTCAAGAACCCGTGGCATCAACCTCTCTTGAGCAAATTCTCTTGCCGCCGATTGAATCAGCAATTCCTCTTCTGAAAGCTGTTCGTTGAGCAGCAACGGGTCATCCCAAGAGAACGGATAGGTAGGCATGGTCAGCGGCTCCTTAAAGGTCTTGGCTTGCTGCTTGAAGCAGACGAGTAGGCATAGTCAACAATTGGCTAGTGGCGTTCATGAGCCAACAGTCGGTTATAGTCCCTAGCAGATTTCTGCACCAATCCGAAATAGTCCGAAGAATTCGGATTCTGGCTGATCACGCTACGGGAGCAGTTCACTATAAGCCCCAGACCGTCCTGTCGCCGTCCGTTCTGAAGGACGTCGGCAGGTATTCCCCCTTGCGCTCCAATACCAGGAACTAGGAAAGTGACATCTGGAGCACTTTCTCGCACTCGATGGAGTGCCTTTGGATGTGTAGCTCCTACAACAAGCATGATGTTGGGATTTGACGCTTCTTGAACTCGTCGCGCGACTCTCAGATACATAGGGTTTTCCTCCGGGAAATCCTGCAGCCAGGCTGCATCGGGATTGCTTGTCTTGCACAGCACGATTACACCTCGACTCTCGTACTCGAGAAACGGTTCAATAGTCGTCCAGCCCAAATAGGGATTGACGGTCACCGCATCGGCTTCATAGCGTTCGAAGGCCTCTCTGGCATAT
This sequence comes from uncultured Pseudomonadales bacterium, assembly GCA_964572845.1. Classification (GTDB taxonomy): domain Bacteria; phylum Pseudomonadota; class Gammaproteobacteria; order Pseudomonadales; family Azotimanducaceae; genus Bin55. Next base: position 259,533 of record CAZNFX010000001.1, read on the forward strand.
TGCTGTGCTGTCGCTCCAATATCGCCACGTTTCGCATCCAAAATAACCGGAATCGATGGATGTCGGGTATGGATGTATTGAATTAGTCGAACTAGCTGACTCTCTTCGGCCGCCGCCGCGAAGTGTGCGTGATTGATCTTAAGAGAACAAACGTACTTGCAAACTGCATCAACAATTCGTGCTCCAAATTCATAGAGACTCCCAGTTCCAGCATCCAGTTCACTGGGAATCATGTCAGCAGTCGGATCGACTCCCACGCACAGACAAGACGTGCTAGCCTCCCACGCGGACTCTAGCAACGAGCAGAAATCTGATGGCTTTGTCATCGACGTCTAGATTGAAGCCTATCTCAAAAGGCGGCGCCCAGACCAGCAGGACATGATTGAGTGCTCAGAGAGGAACGTCATGCTGTATAGAGTACACGCATGATTAACTTAGATGGCTTTGCTTGACACAGATGCTTAGGATTGCTGCTACATTGCCTGCAATGAAAGCAATTTCAGCTCATGTGCGTTTTGGCCCTGCAAGAACAGCCAGGCTTAGACACCCAAATTTGAGCGCAGAGTGCAGACCGTTAGTCAGCGGCTAAGTTGAGCAGACTCCGATCGAGTATCCATGTAGCGTTCTACTGTATCTACGGTTGCTAGCGTTTGAGAGTCGATCTCGACATTCAGTTGGGCGCCAACCTCAACTTCGCCTAAGTTCGTTCTCTGCAGGGTCTCCGGTATGAGATTCACGCGGCCTCGGCGGGTTTCATCGTCGAACCAAGCCAAGGTGAGGCTTACACCGTTCAGCGCAATGAAGCCCTTGGCAATCATGTAGCGGCTCCAATCTTGCGACACCTCAAACTCAATGCCCCGATTGTCGCCCATTTCTACATCCACCACCGTTGCCGTAGTGCAGACATGGCCAGACATCAAATGCCCGCCGATTTCGTCTCCAACTTGGAGGGAACGTTCCACATTGACTCGTGAGCCAGCGCTCAGAGACCCCAAGTTTGTCACCGAGTCTGTTGCGGAAACTACATCAAAGGAAACAATTCCGTCTTCGATCGCCGTAACCGTGAGGCAAACCCCGTTTATTGCAACGGACGCACCTGTGTCAAGCCTAGCTGCCAGCGCTTTGAGTGCAATCCTCAGCTTGCGGACAGACGTCGAGGCGTCAACGGCAACTACTGAACAGGTGCTAGCAACGAGTCCAGTAAACATTCAAGGTCGAGCGAATGCTCGATTCGCGTTTCACCAAGCTACGACTAGCAAGAAGTCCCTAGCTGAAGGGCCTAGGATTGCGCCTTAGCCTTTTCTTCCCTGTACGCACGTTCGAGATCCGATACCTCTTGCTCGTGCTGAATTCTTCTGAACTCTGTGTCGACCGCTTCAATGTATATGCGAACGTTTCTCAACAGAGTTTCTCTGTCTTCCATGCCACGGACGTCGTTTCTCAAGTCGACAAGCGTCTCGCTTGCACCCTCGAAGTCGTTTCCAAAGAACTGGCACAAGCCTTTTTGATATCGGACACTGTACTCGTCCTCAAGGTCTCCCGAATCTACCGCCATGTCGCAGGCATCGGCACATTCTTTATATTGATTTACTTGCATGTAGAGCTGGGCGACCCGCTGCCATGTTATACCGTTGGGTTCAAGCTCCAGAGATTGGAGGTAGGCCTCGATGGCTGCATCGTAGTCGCGTGCAATCCATTGGTATTGAGCATACCTTTTCAGGTTCTTCGCGGATCTTTCTACGATTTCCTTTTCAAATCCATCCTCAAAAATCCAAACGGCTCTTTGGGGGGCGTCCGCAAGATACACTCTATTGGCAAGGTTAGTGTAGTCACTTTCCCGAGCAAACATGCCAGCTGAATGAGCGGCTTCTAGCGTGTACATAGAATTGTTTTCTTGTTCCAACTCAGCGTAGGCTTGCGCCATTCCGAGCCAATAATCGCGTTTTGGAAACTCAACCACCAGTATTTTCAGAGTTTCTAGTGCTTCGTCCCAATGTTCAAGTGTCGTCAGCGCGTAGAGGAGAAGCTGCCACCAGGATTCTGGAACTGGCCGCGACATCTCTTTTTTCTTGTCGATTGCCAACTTTACCCATTTCTTGACATTCTCCCAATCCTCCAAGTTGAGATAGATTTGGGCAACGTATGAGCACTGGTTTGCGTTCACTGTAAGCGCTAGATCCATGAACTGCAACGCGTAGTCCAGCGAACTCTCGTAGTTTTCAATCGAATAGTAGAGCCGCGAAAGACCGTCAAGCGCGCGTTCCTCAATGGTATAGCGAACGCTTTCGCGATAGTCTAAGAGTTTTAGCAGGTGTTCAATGGCGAGTTCAGTTCGTTCCGAATCTTGTGCCAACCACGCGTAGGTCTGATGCGTTTGCGCTCGCTCGTTATCGTTAAGCCAACGACGAGACAGAAGCCTGTCAAGCAATTCCTGAGCTCTTGGCAGGTCTCGAGTGTCTTCTGCTTCTGGATCAAACTCCTTTTCGTCCTCGTCTTCTCCTTCATCAGGACTCAAGATTTCGGTAACCTTCGACATCTCCTCTACGTATCGTTGCGTAACCGCCGGTACGTCTCTCTTTGGTCTTGGATCTTGGACCGGCCTGGTTTGTGCAGTGGTGGGTTGTGCAGAAGCAAACTGTGATCGAGCATAGGAGCTACTGCTCTGACTCAACAGACAGTCCGTACCAATCTGCACAAGTAGAGCACCCAGAAAAAGTGCGAAACCACGGGTTACTACTCGATTTATTAATGCAAAGGACCCAAAGCTGCCCTGAACAGCACGCTCATACTTTAGTGACGATGAGGAGGATACTCTGAAATCTTGGTCTTGAATCATAGCTCATTCATCCTTCAAGGGAACAACAAGTGCAAACGATCAACTTGCATCAAGCAACGAACTATTGTAGTCCCTTTAGCGAAGAAAACATAACCACTGAGCCATCAATTACTCCGTTGCCACATGCTTGCAACGTACTGGGCTCAGGAGGGCATCTCAACACCTCTCGTCAGGTGGCATGCATCGCTCAATTGCACGGGCATTACCGTTGGCACTTGAGTAGAAACGCTCTTCAGATTGTTCGCGTGAGGAAACTCGCTCCACCCCTTGAACTTCCCGCCTGCATTCTCCCAGCGGCCCGATTGACGGTCGCGCTATTCCTCCAATTTAAACGTGATCTTGTGTTTAACCCCTGAGACTCGAATGGCTACTCCGTCAACAACCCGCGGTCTGTATTTGAACTGCGAAGCAGCCTGAATAGCAGAACGATCGAAAATACCGGGAGGGTCCGCTTTTTCGACAACGGGATCCTCCACGTTGCCGTTTTCGGTAACCGTGAAGACTACAATCACATATCCTTCCAATCCTTGTTGCAATGCGCGCGGGGGATACTTTGCAACTGCCTTTCTCAACGGAAGGTACTCACCATCCTGGCTATACCGAGTAGCACCAATTCCCGTATCTACAGGGTCGCCCACATATTCACCTAGCTCGCCCCACGAGGGCTCGTCGAAAGAGTCTCTAGGCACTACTGGGTCCGGTGGAAATTCATCCGGAGGCGGCGGCGGCTTGATTATTGGATCCTTCTTTACTGGTTCAACGTCTTCAAGAACTCGCACTATATCAACAATGCGATTGTCGGAAGCTTCGTTCAATGGTGCTGGGTCATTGCTTATCACAGCCTGCATCAAGTAGAGCAAACCTATAGTGGCCGCCGACCCAACAGCGATGCCCACACCGTATCGTTCAATTGTCTTATGCATAGTGGATACCTCCACTCGTTCTGATGCAATGGACCACCCAATGCATCGACTGCACTGCTACAAACGCGTCTAGCTTCGACAATTGCCAAGACCTGCTATTAGCGAGCCACGATTGCCAGCTCGCGAGTTTGTTGAATGCAACCTATCCACACAGAGTAACAACAAGACAAACGCTGAGTCAAGCAACTTAGTTGAAGAATTATTGACCTCTATCTGAGGCTACAAGACACGCAAATCCAGTCTACATGCCTGATCACTAGGAAACACTTCCGCTAAGAGAACGTTAGTCTCTAGATCATGGACATTTCCGGGGCGAGTTAGACACAACCCCTGCGACGATTCTGCACGGAGAATCGCTACGCATCATTCTGATCCCAACAACTAGATCGTCGGATTGGAGCGCGCTAGCGCAACTTAGGCCACAGAGATTGCTCGGCGTCCAAGCAACAGACTCTACACACGCGCATCACTCGGACACGAAAGTTATATTGCATGGGGCCAACACAGCCACTTGCAGAATCAAGAAATCGTCAAAGCCAAGATAGCCACACGTTAGTGTTAGCAACGCTGGATTCAGGGCTGCGACAAAGCAATACTCAACGTTGCTAGGCGCGGTAGGCCTCTAACAATACGCGTCTACTGTTAAGCAGCTCTGCTACTTCATGAGCCACAGCTACTCAATCACAGGACTTTCTTGTTGGAGTCTTCCAGCTCAAACTCGACCCTATGCTTAACGCCTTCCGTGCGCACTGCTTCGCCGTCGACTACCTTAGGCTCATAGACAAACTTGGAAGATGCCTCGATGGCAGCCCTATCGAAGATTCCCATTGGCTTGGATTCGATAACGACCGGATCGATAACAGATCCGGTTTCGTCGACGGTATATTCCAATATCACATAGCCCTCGATGCCACGTTGAAGTGCTCTCTGTGGGTACGACACAGAAACGTTGCGGATGGTAGTGTAGTCGTCCGGGTTCGTGGCGTCCGACATTGCCTGTGTGGATTTGGCGGCTTCGTCCAGCTTAAATTCGAGCCGTTGCCTGACTTGCTCAGTACGAACCTTCACTCCATCAACAGTTCTCGGTTTGAATTTAAACTTGGAGATTGCCTGCAAGGCAGCGCGGTCGAAAATCCCATCGGGCTCGGAATTCACTACTGCAGGATCGACCACCGAACCCGATTCGTCGACGATGAATTCCAAGACCACGTGTCCTTCAATGCCCCGTTCAAGCGCTCTTTCTGGATACGTTGCGGAAACACTGAAGATGGGAGAGTATTCGTCGGGATTCGCTGAGTCGGACGCTGTCGTTTGCGGCGTCGCACCACCTTCAATCTCAAAGTCGATTCGATGCCTAACTCCCTCGGTTCGAACCGCGGCACCGTCAACAATGCTCGGTCGATACTGGAGTTGGGGAATCGTACTTAGGGCAGCACGATCGAAAATACCTGGCGGATCGGAATCAACCACAACTGGATCGACAACCGAACCGGATTTGCTGACCGTGAACTCCAATATCACGTATCCTTCGATGCCCCGTTCAAGCGCTCGGGACGGATACTCTGGTTTAACCATTTGGAGAATGTAGGCACTATTCTGGTTGTGCCCGAATACGTCGCTAGACTCTTCGTCGGTTTCCCTTTCAGTCTCCAGCCGTTGCGAGTCACTTGACGACAGTTCTTCGGTAGGTGTCAGATCGATATTCGACGTGGAGTTAGACGATGCTCTTTGTTCCAACGACTCAAGGGCTTGTAAAGGTAGAGAGCTTGAATCAGCACTCATAGAGTCGCTCGGGGTAGCGAACACGGATTGCGCCGCAACGAGCAGTCCGACTGTAGCGACCGAACCTACAAAGGTGCCAATTCCGTACTTTTCGATTTTCTGTTGCATCGTGAGGGCCTCTCAATCACTTGTCGACGAATCGACTTGCAATGCGTTTGATCCAAGAACATCCTAGCATAGTTGCCGGTTCAATTCCCACCATTTATGGGCGTGTCGCCCGATTTGAAGAAAAGGCTCGTTGCGAACTCTCAAGTGGTTTGAAACTCTGTGCTTAAGTTCGAGATCAGACCAGAATGTAGTCGCAAAATTGGCTTGAACCGAAAGGATTCACGTCAGCTCCTTAGTTCCGGAAACCAACGTATATCGAGCGCAGCGCAATTGCTTCCACCCTATGTACAAATGTCCCTTGATGCCCTAATGCTTAGATTCCATGGAGTGACAGACTAGATTCAGACGCTGTATTCGCCATGAGCCCCTTCGAACTACGTCAAGGAAAGTTCTGTAGGATTCTCCCAGCATGCATGCCCAGCAAGAATTCAGAAAGCGAAATCCTGTTTCGCGTGGCGCAAAAATTTTCTACTCAAATCGGGTTGGATGTGCCTTGGTACAAACCCTCGTACTGTTCGCTACCCAATGGACCAGTTTGAAAACTCGTCCGCAAGAGCTAACGATTACAACGCCATCGCGAATACTTTGTTCAGGATGTGTACACACCCAGGCACAGAATTGTCTACTTTGTGGAAATAGACCTATGTAAAGCCCTTGATAAGCAAAGGCTTGGCACCTAACTCATGTTGGTTAATCGGAGTCTTCAAGCTCGAATGTGAACTTGTACTTGACACCCTCTACGCGAATCGCCACCCCGTCGATAACGCGAGGTCTGTACTTGAACTTTTGTGCGGCTTGCAGCGCTGCCCGATCGAAAATGCCGGCAGGATCAGCCTCGAAAACCTTGGGGTCTTCAATGGTGCCTGTTTCAGTAACCGTGAAAATCAAGATCACATAACCTTCAATGCCACGCTGCAAAGCTCTATTCGGATAGTTCGGTCGAACATGACGAATGGGGAGATATTCGCCGTCCTGGCTGTAGCCGGAGAGGCTGAGATCTGGATCAACGTTTACGTTTTCAAAGTCTGAGTCCCAACCCCAACCGATGTCATCGGAATTGTCGAACTGCATGTCTGGAAGTTCCGGTGGCGGCTGGTCCGGTGGCGGAGGGGGCTCGACTTTGCGATCGATCAGTGGTGGTGGTTCATCTTCAAGCAACCGTACTATTTCCACTGGCCGAATGTTTGGCGCTTCGTTTAAGGGATTCTTGTCGCTACTGATTACAGCCTGCATCAAGTAAAGCAAACCTACAGTGACCACCGAACCTACAACGATTCCTATTCCATACCGCTCAATAGACTTTTGCATGGTTTAGTACCTCTCAGTCTTCCGTTGCAATGGCAACGTCCAATACTTTCGCTCCGCGAGCAGCATCGAGCACTGCTCTAACTTGCTCGAACTTCGCCTGCCGATCCACCTGTATCACGATGCCGCCCTTCGGGTTCTCTGCGTGCAATCTTTCGATATGAGCTCGAACGTGGTTGGCATCTACTTTTTTCTTGTCTATCCAAATGTCGCCAGATGGCCCTATTGCGACGAGTACGCTGACCAAGGGCTTCGGCAATGCCGTCCTGGCGTCCGGTCGGATTACCTCAATCCCAGCCTGTTTGATGAACGTCGCCGTTACGATAAAGAATATCAACATGATAAACACGACGTCAAGCATCGGAGTCAGGTTGATATCACTCTCGTCTTCATTTCGAGCCGATTGCTTTCCAAGCGCCATTCTTGACTCCTTCCCTAATGATCCATGGTCAAATGTCGATCAAGCAACTCTGTTTCCTGATTGACTCTTCTGCGAATGAAGGTCGACCCCATTATTCCCGATAGCGATGCAATCATTCCCGACATCGTGGGTATGGTGGCGGCCGAAACTCCAGCCGCCATTGACCGGGCATTGCCGCCCTGCGTAGCCATGGCGTCAAACACCTGAATCATACCCGTTACAGTACCCAGCAATCCCAAAAGCGGGCACAACGTTATGCAGGTCAAGATAATAGGCATGCTGCCGGTTATCTTCGCTGAGGCCTCGGATACCAGACCACGACGAATTGCACGAGCAGACCACGAGCGCCGCTCGTCCCTAGACTCCCATCGATCCATGGCGGACTTGACAACATCACGATGCTCACGCAGGAAATACCAGACTCTCTCCAGAATTAACACCCACATTAGGAATGTCGTCATGGCAATGAGATAGAGTACATCCCCGCCCTGTTCGAAGAATCTGCTGATTTCTAAGAAAATATCCATCTGTTATTCACCGCTGCCAGCGTCCTCTTGGCGTTCACCGATCGCGGCGCCGGAGTCTTCGGCATGCTGGGCAATGATTCCTTCAGACTGCTCGTCGAGGACATGGAGTACGGAACGACTGTATTGCGATACCAATGCATGGAGTAGAACCGTTGGAATTGCAACGCACAGACCTAGAACCGTTGTCATCAGAGCAGTCGAAATGCCGGCCGCCATAATCTTGGGATCTCCCGTTCCGAACAGTGTGATCGCCTGAAACGTTTGAATCATACCGATTACCGTACCTAGCAGTCCCATTAGCGGCGCGACAACCGAAATTACTTGAACAATGGCAATGTTCCTGGTCAACGAAGGAGTCTCGTGCAACACCGCCTCACCCATCTTCAATTGCAGAGTCTCGTTGTCGACTTCCTTGTTAGAGTGATAGATTCCTATCACTCTGCCCAGCGGATTGTCGTCGCGCGGGTCGCCTGGATTCTTCTTTTGCGACGCCACTTTTTGACTAACGAGGAACAGCATTATTAGGCGTTCAATAGCAAGCAACACGCCTACTATTCCCACAAGGATGATCACGGATCCAACCATGCCGCCTTGACCGTTGCAAAACGGTAACCAGCAACCGCTACCTTCGAACGGTGCCAGAGGCGAACCTACCATTTCGCCTAGCGTGGCGCGTTGCGTTTCCAACGAAAGCAGTTGTCCACGAGTTGGGTCGATTGCGAACCCTACTACGTCACCTGGTTGCGCGCGAAATAGACTTCGTGCGGTATTTGTAAACTCGGGTGACGGCTGCCTTGGCAGTTCGTTCATCGCCTGGAGGGTCAGGTTGTAGTTGACATAGCCATCTTGCGAAACAATGTTGAATGCGCCAACCCGCACGACCTCAGTCTGAGCTTTCTCTCCACCCGTCATATCGACGACACCAGGGAATCGAGTCACTTTGCCAGTCTCGACGAGGTGTTGGAGCAGCAAGAAGTGCAGCTGATCCATCTCTGCAACGGTGGCCAACTCTTCAGCCGTTCCCATCTTCGCAGCTAGTTCCCCAAGAAAAACTCCGCGATTCGGTATCTCCGCACTGACAATCGAACCATTGAAGACTCCACGAGCGTCTCCCGAAATCTGCTGCAACACGCCGAATAACTCTCGCAACGATCCCAATCGTTCGTCGTAGATCGTCTGCTGGTTGGCAATTTCGACCTCGTTTGCAGACTGCCGCTCCTCAAGATCAACGCCTCGCTGCGTTTCTCGTTCTAGTTCTGCAATAGAGTTGTCGAGGAGACGTTGCTGGTTATCTCTCGCGTCTCGAAAATCCCTAAGGATTTCTGCATGCTGCTCGTTCTCAACAAGGCGCTTCTGCCTCATTAGTTCCAAAAGCTCACCGAGCGTATCGCTCTGTATTACTGTCAAGCCGACATCTACCAAGGGGTTCACTTGTTCGCCCTCTGGAGTATCTTCCTGCGCCCAGACAACGTTGCCGACAAATGCCGCCAACGCTACTACAAAACCAAATCTATAGGCTAGTGTTCTCATGATCAGCCTCCCTGCTGTGCCGAGGCTTCTGGAACTAGGATCGGTACACGTATCAATCCCTGAGTTCTTTGTTTACGTGCCATCTTCAATCCATTCCGAATAGGAATCGTATAGCTGTCGCCCAACTGCTCCCAGGCTCCTGTATTTGGATTCCACCAACCGGTTTCCTTGCCATCTCCAGTCTGATAGGCAAGCGTGAGACGTCCGATGCGCAGCAAGTCCACATTTCGTTCTTGGCCGTCAATAGTGATCGAGGACTCCGTTGCCTCGATCGTGCGACCGTATTCACTTTCAATTTGATAGGCCCGCAATACTTGGCTAAATTTCTCAGAGATCGCCACATCGGGACTATCCATTAGGGTACGTAGCCTCTCAACCCGATCAACTCGCGCCTCTTTCGCAAAGGGAAGGTCATTCGCAACGAATTGGTCCAAGGCCTCAATCATCCGCCATATCAGTGGCGTGATGTTTCTTTGGATGCTGGTCACTTCCTCAATCGACTTCTTAAGCCTGGCTATCTTGTCTTCTTGCCTGTTTACAACAAGCTGCACTTGCCGGTTATAGACTTTCTGTCCGTCGATCTCCTTCAGCTTGAGCTGAAAGTCACTGTAGAGTTCACCTCGCTCGTCATCAAGTTCGTCAATCTTCGCTTGAGACTCTGCTGCATCTTCGTTGAGTTCTTCAGCGACAATAAACAGATCCTCGATCGGTGTTTGTGCCGCGACACCCACTCCCGCTACGATCACAAGCGCAGCGAGTATCTGAGGAAGCTTTTGGCTCGAGTATTGGTTTGAGTATTGGGTCATGTCGACTCCTACGCCCTCACTAAATGTCCCTCTAAAACAATAGACTACTTGGTGCTGCATTTGCTAGCAACCGATCCCGCAAAATCCTTGCCATCGCAGGTCATGTCAGCTAAAGCAACGCAAGCCTTATGTAGTCTAGCTGTTTCTCTTTTCAATTCGCACAGACATCCATTCCCCTCCCTAAATCTAGGAATTCGAACTCAGTGTTTGCTACTGTCAGCGTGAATTGACATTACTATTTTGACACATACGACAGCCAATTCAATACGTACCGGCAAAAATGTCGTAGATTAGCGTGATTTTCTTTCCTCATGCGGATACATGATTTTCAAGGAACGCCAATGTTCGTTGCTTGGCAAGCGCGGCCGAATCTGCGTCGTACGAGTCTCGATGATTGCAATTGAATCCGTGGTCAGCAGGATAGGTGTAGATCTCTGCATCCTGAACAAAATTGCGAATCGATTCGACGTCACTCAAAGGAATCATCGAATCCATCTCGCCAAAGTGCATCATCACCGGACATCGTGGAGGCTGACTCAACTCGTTCGAAATGCCACCACCGTAATAAACAACTGCTGCAGACAGTTCACGCAATTGACAAGCTGACAGCCAACTCAGCAATCCGCCGTAGCAGTATCCAACAATACCTACACTTCCGTACTTGCCGATTTCCTCGATTGCCGCCTGCAGGTCAATCAGCACGAGATCTCGATTGACCTCGGAAAACGCCAGTTTGAGACCCTTCGCCATGTCGTCAGGCCCATAGGCAAGCTCAACGTCACGCTGCACTCGGTCGAATATCTGTGGAGCCAGGGCTGCGTAACCTTCATTCGCGAATCCGTCGACGACTTCTCGAATGTGTTCATTCACGCCAAATATTTCCTGAATAACGACGACGGACCCTCGCGCTTCTTCCTGTGGCAGGGCCTCATACGCATTTATGGTGTGCCCATCCATGGCTCGCAGTTGTCTCTTGCTGCCCAACTTGATCTCCCCGTAGTTCACCAATCGATAATTTCATTGTAGAAGAGCAATGTTGCACAATTGTTATGGGCATGTTCCCAAGCATTAACAAAACGGTCATAGTTTTTGTTATTAATGTACTAACTAGTTCAACCATTGCGTGTAATGGCAGCCAATTCCATTCTTGTCGTAGAAGATGAACCTGACATTCGTGAACTGCTGAGGTTCACGTTGAATCGAGCGCAGTTTCAGGTGAATCCTGTTGCCGATGCCGAAGAAGCCATGCGTGTGCTGGAAGGCCCCCTGCCGTCCTTAGCTGTGATTGATTGGATGCTACCCGGCATGAGCGGCATAGAACTATCCAAGAGGATTCGAGACGACGCGGTTACCCAGGACCTACCGATCATCATTCTGACAGCACGGAGTGAGGAGTCCGACAAGCTTCAAGGCTTTGGGCATGGCGTGGACGACTACATTACCAAGCCATTTTCTCCTCGCGAACTCGTAGCCCGCATACGAGCACTTCTTCGACGCTCGGGGCACCCCAGCAGTGGCAATCTGAACATCGGTGGCATAGACTTGGACACGGTCGCACACTCGGTTTCGATTGAGGGCAAACCAGTTCATCTTAGGCCGACTGAATACCGGCTGCTGGAAATCATGATGCGCCATCCCAATCGTGCCTTTCAAAGGAGTCAATTACTGGATCAGGTATGGGGCAGGAGCGTATATGTGGATGAGCGTACTGTAGATGTCCACGTTCTGCGTCTGCGTAATGCGCTAAAACCCTTCAATCGTCACAACTTGATTAAGACTATCCGAGGGGTAGGCTATCGGCTTGACAGTGAAAAAATGAATACGTGAACCTCAATTCCCCAGTTGCTGCCGCAGTTGTTGTAGGTTGCCTGCTAATTGTCGGAGGCCTGTTTCAAGTATGGGGATTGATGGTGACCTTGGCGCTTGCCGTCGTTTTTTTCTTCTATCTGCTAAGTCTGCACCAATCCTGGCGGTTCCGTCGCTGGGTTGAACAGCCAGAACGTGCTCCACGAGAAGGACTCGGAAGCTGGTATGTCTTGGCGAGAACGTTACACAGCAAGTTGTCACGTTTGCGTGGCCGCAACCGCAGATTACTGGACCTTGCTAGAAAGTACCGTAACACTTCCGACTCTATTCCAGACGCGTGGGTCGTACTGAACCAGCAGATGCTCATTGAAGCAGTCAATCATGCCGCCAGTCCATTGCTTGGTCTGACTCACACCGATGTCGGTCGGCCCATTTTCGCCCTCATTCGAAATCCAGAAATACAACAGCTGCTCGATGAAAACGACAATCAAGTCAACGTCGTCGAAATCTCGGCGCCAACCGATGAGACGGTGAGGCTGGAGCTGAGGCTGATTCGCGTTAGCTCGAATCAGAACATTCTCATTGCTCGCGATGTCAGCGAACTCAACCGGCTACTAGCCATGCGCCAAGACTTCATTGCAAACGTTTCACATGAGCTTCGCTCGCCTCTGACAGTGCTAATTGGCTATATCGAGTCCATATACGAAGAGGATCTTGACCAGGAGACGCTTCGAGACATTATCATTCGCCTCAATGCGCCGGCCCAACGTATGAAGTCGTTGGTAGACGATCTTCTAATGCTGACGCGATTGGAGTCATCCCCTGAACCTGAGACAGATGCGTTGGCTAGGATCGACGGTGCCAATCTCATCCAAGGAATCGCCCAAGAAGCAGAGTCTCTGAAGGGCGACAACCAAAAGTTGAATCTGCATCTGGACAAGGAACTGTATGTTGTGGCTGTAGGCGATGAATTACACAGTGCAATCATGAATCTGATCACCAATGCTATTCGTTACAGCCCCGATGGTGGAGAGATAAACGTGCGCTGGCAGAAGTTTCAGGGATGTGCTCGATTCGAAGTCCGAGATGAGGGAGTGGGAATTTCAGCCGAGCACCTTCCCCGTATAACCGAACGTTTCTACCGTGTGGATCCAGGGAGTTCGCGCACAAAAGGTGGAACTGGCTTAGGACTTGCAATAGTTAAGCATGTGCTGCGCCGGCATCAATCGGCACTACAAGTCGAAAGCAAGCCTGGAGTGGGAAGTACTTTCCACTTTGACCTGCCAAGCGCATAGAGAAGGGAGTATTGGTTGTGAAGTGGTCCATTTCAATTGCATTCGTAGCGTTGAGCCTGTACGCCGGCATCACCGTCAATTGCGATGTCGAGTCGGAATTGAGCGACTATGAACGTGTAAGTGGTGTGGCGGGCAGTCTTTCGAGCGTTGGATCAGACACGCTAGCAAATCTTATGACTCTATGGACTGAGGCATTCGAGAACTACTACCCCAACGTAAACATTCAGGTGCAAGCGGCAGGCTCAGCGACTGCTCCAACCGCGCTGACAGAGGGCGTAGCCAATTTAGGACCGATGAGTCGGAAAATGAAGGACAAGGAGATCGAAGCGTTTGAAGCACGTTTTGGCTATAAGCCTCTGCCAATTCGCGTCGCAATCGACGCGCTTGCCCTATACGTCAATAAGGACAATCCAATTCAGTCTTTGACCGTAGCCCAGGTAGACGCGATTTTTTCGTCCACTCGCAGGTGTGGATATCCGAACGACATCCAAACTTGGGGAGACCTGGGTCTTGAAGGATCTTGGGAGAGACGTCCCCTTCAACTCTACGGCAGAAACTCAGTGTCGGGTACCTACGGATATTTCAAGCAAGCTGCTTTGTGCTCTGGCGACTTCAAGAACACAGTCAACGAACAGCCAGGATCGGCATCGGTCGTACAAGCAGTGACCGCGTCGCTCAATGGCATTGGATATTCAGGCGTTGGCTATGTGACGTCTGGTGTGCGCTCTATTCCCATTGCGGAAGTTGCAGGCGACTCTCCCGTCGAAGCGAATGTCTCAACAGCTTCCGACGGGACCTACCCATTTACGCGTTACTTGTACGTCTACGTGAACAAGAAACCGGATACGCCTCTGCCGCCCATGGAGCGTGAGTTCTTGAAGCTTGTTCTCTCACAGGCCGGTCAGGAAATTGTCGTGAAGGACGGTTATGTCCCACTCTCGCCAAGAATCGCTGAACGTGAGCTCCAGCGTTTCGCAGATGAGTGATTCTCTTAAAGTTCTTGGGGAATTTGATTGACCGACAATCCGTCCCACACCTTTCCCGGTGTCTCGCGTCGGCGTGTCTGGGTCAACTCACTTACGAAGCGCACGGTTGCCGCTGGCGGGATTGCCGTAATCTGCGCCATCGCACTCATCATCGGATATCTATTGTGGGTTGTGATACCCATGTTGGCACCAGCATCCATCAAGCCTCTCGCTCGCCATGACACAACCCTAGACACGGCTCTGCACGTTGCAAGCGACGATCGATTCGAAACTGTGACAGTCTTCCACTCGGATGGCCGAGTGGAATTTCGCAACCCGGCGAATTTGGCCGTCGTGGACGAAGTCGAGCTACTAGCGACCGCCCTGCAATCGGTCAAGCCTGTCTTTCCTACAGCCGATACCTACGCTGCACTCACTTTTGACCAAGATCTAGTTTTCTTCAAGATCTCACATCGGATTCGGTTCGACGGAGGTGATCGGCGTCGCATAGAAAACCACGCAGAAACTCTTTTCAACGGGTCGACAATTTCACTTGCAGACGAATTGGATCACGACGTTTATCTTGGCGAGAACAAGCTGCGCATCGCCACGCGTGATAGGGAGGGAACGATCACGGTTCTCGAGTTCGACGACGTGGACGAACAGTTCGAACTCGAAGATCCGCGAGAACTCAAGATTGATGCCTGGAAAGGAAACGCCCAAACCGCACGGATTCTGTTGGGTCCTCGGGGACGTTGGCTCTACGAAATAGATCAATCCAATGGAAGCTATCGACTGATCGAAATTGCATCAATCAGAAACGCTCAGGTTGTAGCCGAAGGTTCTTTCATTGAGCCAAACGACTCATTTGTGCTAGCCGCTCCGATACTCGGGCGGTATTCGTTTCTCGTAGCCGCGGAGTCCGGTGTCTTGGGTCACTGGAGCCTAGGTCCCACCGATGAAGGATCGGATTTCCGCAAGATTCGCGAGTTCAGCTTTGCATCGCCGATCGGAAAGGTGATCACCGAACACCGACGGAAAGGATTCTTGGCAATTGAACAATCCGGAATTGCTCATCTGGGGTTTACAACGACTCGCCGAATACTGGCTTCCACACCGATGGGCGAGGTTCCAAGAATCATTGAGTTCTCGCCTAGGGGAGACAGATTGCTCGCTGTCGGCGAGAAATCAACCGATATCTATACGGTGTCTAACAAACACCCGGAGATTTCTTGGTCCACACTTTGGGGCAAAGTTTGGTACGAAGGCTACGACAAACCCGTGTATAGCTGGCAAAGCTCGTCAGCTGACACCGACTTCGAATCGAAATTCTCTCTGCAACCATTGCTCTTTGGAACCATCAAAGCCGCTTTCTACGCGATGCTGATCGCCACTCCGCTTGCAATCATGGGCGCAATCTATACAGCCATGTTCATGTCGCCTGGAATGCGCAATTGGATCAAGCCCGGCATAGAGATCATGGCGGCATTGCCGACGGTCATACTAGGATTCCTTGCAGGACTGTGGCTTGCGCCCATTGTTGAGAAACACCTGACCGCAGTGATGCTCCTGTTCATTGTCCTTCCCGCAGGAGTGTTCCTCTTTGCGCTTTTGGTCCAGTTGCTTCCGCGCACAATCAACAAACGATTCGACGGATGGTTTGCGGCGCTAACAATTCCTGTGCTGGTGGTTATAGCGTATGTGACCATCAACAACGACGCATGGATTTCAAACCTAATCTTCGGTATGGATGCCAAGCTGTGGTTCTACGAAAAGGCAGGAATTGACTACGACCAACGCAATGCGTTGATCATCGGGTTGGCCATGGGTTTGGCTGTAATCCCGACGATTTTTTCTATTTCAGAAGACGCGATTTATGGAGTACCGCAGCATCTGACTCAGGGCTCTTTGGCGTTGGGTGCAACACAGTGGCAGACTCTGATTCGGGTGGTGTTATTGACAGCAAGCCCAGGCATTTTCTCTGCTGTCATGATTGGGTTGGGACGGGCAGTTGGCGAGACGATGATCGTGCTCATGGCCACCGGCAATACGCCAATAATGGACTTCAACATTTTTCAAGGAATGCGGACCTTTGCGGCAAATATCGCCGTGGAAATGCCGGAGTCGGAAGTTGGTTCTACGCATTTTCGAATCCTCTTTCTTACTGCCTTCGTGTTGTTCGTGCTCACTTTTCTCTTCAACACCATTGCTGAAGTCGTGCGGCATAGGCTGAGGAAACGGTATGGAAACCTCTGATAATCCTCGTGGCCTTCCAAGCTTCCAGCTCCGACGCATGTCTG
Organism: uncultured Pseudomonadales bacterium; assembly: GCA_964572845.1. GTDB lineage: Bacteria > Pseudomonadota > Gammaproteobacteria > Pseudomonadales > Azotimanducaceae > Bin55. The sequence continues at coordinate 276,137 of CAZNFX010000001.1, forward strand.
TGCGCGGCTGGTTCAAATCTGGCGATCCGTGGATATGGATGACAGCTTCCGCTGTTGGAGCTTGCATTGTCGCTGTATTGGGTCTCCTGGGACTTATCGCCGTAAACGGATTAGCCCACTTTTGGCCATCAGACGTAGTGACTCTGCGCTACCAAAATCAGCTCGGAGAGTTCATTATTGCGGGCGAAATCGTTCAGCGCGAGTCCATCAGTAGAGATCAGTTTCTTGAAGCAAATCCCGATCTGGGTAGCGTAATCGGCGACGAGTTGGAACGCTGGATGATCAAATCGGGCAATCGCAGGACCGCACCCCCGGACTTTCGGTGGATATTCGCCCATGAGGTCGTTGAGCAGCATAAGAACCAAGACCTGATCGTGTTCGAGCGCGCCGAGTGGGGCAATGCCTATGGAACGCTTCTGACCATCAGGGAGAGCGGAGTTCAAGTCGAATCGACCGATTCTTGGTCCGATCTTCAATACCGAATACAACGTGTTGCCCGACTTCGCAACGACGTACGAAAAATCCAAAAGGGATCGATCAATCGAATCAACTACAAGCTTGAGCAGCTCCGACTAGAGGAGCGACGCCGCATCCTCAGAGAGGAAGCAAGAGTCGCGAAATTGGAACGCGACGAAGAAAGACTCTCCCAACTGTCGCCACAAGATCGGGAGAGGCTTCTAAAGTTGGAAGTCGAGACCGAGGATCTGGAAGAGAAGAGAAACCGGCTTAATGACGAATACGATCTCGAGGAATTGCGTCTGCGAAGTATTCATTCGCAGCTCGAGAGAGACGAAATAGAGATCAGAATCGCCGATGGCAGAGCGATTTCAATGCCCTTGAGCAACATCATAAGAGCTTGGCAACCCAACAATATGTCGCTTGAGCAAAAGATTGGCCACTACTTTTCAAGTGTCTGGATTTTTCTCTCTCAAGACTCGCGGGAAGCCAATACCGAAGGCGGCGTCTTCCCCGCTCTGTTCGGGACTGTACTCATGGTGTTGCTCATGTCTGTGTTGGTCACGCCATTTGGAGTCATTGCAGCACTCTATCTTCGCGAATACGCAAAGCAAGGACCCTTTGTTCAACTCATCCGCATAGCAGTCAACAACCTTGCAGGAGTGCCCTCCATCGTCTATGGCGTGTTTGGTTTGGGATTCTTCATCTATCTCGCAGGTGGATCGATCGACGACCTGTTCTTCAAGGCGGCGCAACCTGCGCCGACGTTCGGTACGCCAGGTTTGATGTGGGCATCATTGACGTTGGCTCTACTGACGGTCCCAGTGGTCATCGTATCCACGGAAGAGGGTTTGACGAGAATTCCAATTGCGCTACGCGAGGGTAGCTTGGCGTTGGGCGCAACCAAAGCTGAGACGATGTTTCGTATCGTATTGCCCATGGCAAGCCCATCGATTCTCACGGGTGTGATACTGGCCATAGCTAGAGCGGCTGGCGAGGTTGCCCCCCTAATGCTCGTAGGTGTAGTGAAGCTGGCACCAACTCTGCCAATCGACGGGAACTTTCCCTTCCTCCACTTGGACCGCAAGTTCATGCATTTAGGGTTCCATATCTACGACGTAGGATTTCAAAGCCCCAACGTCGACGCAGCTAGACCATTAGTGTTTGCCACGGCGTTGTTGCTCGTATTGATCATCATTGCTCTGAATTTAACCGCCATTACGTTGCGCAATCGGCTTGAGGCACGATACCGAGGGGCACTTGCCTGATGAATGAAAACGACGCCGAACTGAGTAGACCACGGGGAGTGAACCTAGACTCGACCCTCGTCGAATCGACCGAAACGCTAAGTCCCAACGAGTTGCCGGATGAGGAAATTTGTCTCAACGTCTCGAACTTGTCCCTGCGCTATGGCGATGCGGTCGCGCTGAAGGATGTTTGCATGAAGATTCCTCGGCAGCGTGTTACAGCACTGATCGGCCCTTCGGGTTGCGGAAAATCCACGCTCATAAGATGCTTCAATCGCATGAACGATTTGATCGATGGTGTGCAGATTGAAGGGCGCATCGAACTCGACGGTACTGAGATACATGATCGAAACGTAGATGTAGCACAGCTTAGACGACGTGTTGGCATGGTCTTCCAGCGACCCAATCCATTTCCAAAATCTGTCTACGAGAACGTCGCATACGGGCTTCGACTTACGGAAAACCTACCTCGATCGGAGCTCGATGACCGAGTCGAGTGGGCATTGAAAAGCGCGGCGCTTTGGGAGGAGATCGAAGGACGATTGAAGGAATCTGCCCTGGGACTATCGGGGGGACAGCAGCAAAGGTTGGTCATTGCACGCGCAGTAGCCGTTAAGCCTAGCGTCCTGCTGTTGGATGAACCGGCGTCGGCACTGGATCCGCTCTCAACGTTGAAGATAGAGGAATTGATAGCGCAGCTGAAGTCAGATTACACAATTGTGATCGTCACCCACAATATGCAGCAAGCAGCTCGAGTCTCTGACTATACAAGCTTCCTGTATCTCGGTGAACTGATCGAATTCGACAGCACGGCAAACATATTTCTCAATCCGCGAGAACAGAAGACCGAAGACTACATCACTGGTCGATATGGTTAGGGCGTTAATATAGGTTGACAATGTCTAGACACATATCCGGCGAGTACGACAAGGAACTAGACTCGCTTCAATCAACCTTTACGATGCTTGGTGGCTTGGCTGAGCAGCAACTTGACAAAGCCATGCAAGCGTTCCTCAACAACGACTCCAACGTTGCAGCGGAAGTCAAGAACACCGAGCTGCAAATCAACCGTCATGCGCTTGAGTTGGACCGAAGTGCGACCTACGTCATTGCACGTAGGCAACCGGCAGCAGCTGACTTGAGGCTGATTGTAGGACTCCTCAAAAACAGCACCGACATAGAACGAGTTGGCGACGAAGCTGAACGAATTGCCAAGCTGTCGAATCAGCCCAATCTCTACGACCCTGGTCGTTCCTACCACAATGAACTGACCGAACTCCATGCCAAGGTGTCCATCGCACTTAGAACCTCGCTCGATGTGTATGCACGTCTTGATGTGGACGCTGCCTTGGAAATGATTGCTTCTGACCGGGAAATTGATGCTCTGTACGACACCGTGGTCAAGCTTGCAACCGAGGAAATGACGAAGAACCACTCAACTCTTGCGAGCGATCTGGCGATCATTTGGGTTGCACGGTCCTTGGAGCGCATAGGCGACCACGCCAAAAATATTTGTGAGAATGTGATATACTTAGTACATGGCCAAAATATCATGCACAACGTCAAATGACGTTGTGCATGGGGTTCCGCGAGTTCGACATATTGGAGATTCAACGCTTGACAGTGCCCGCCTGGGCAAGGTGTGTGCCTCCATCCATAATCAAACACTCCCCCGTTACGACATCGGCACCAGTTACAAAAAACAGAATCCCCTGAGCAATCTGATCCGGCGTCGAGGCAACTCTCAACGGAGCTGTGGACTCAATCCGTTGCTTGGCAGCAGCATAAGCTTCACTTCCCAATCCCTGTTCCAACCAGTCCCCCTGAATAAACCCTGGACATACGCAATTTACCCGGACCTCGGGACCCAAGGCGCGAGCTAAGGATAGCGTCATAGTGATCAGCGCACCTTTGGAGGCTGCGTACGCAATGGAACTCCCTACCCCCATGACGCCAGCAACTGACGATACATTGACAACACTTCCACTTCCGCCTTTCCGCATTGCCGGAACGACTGCTCGTGTCATTTGATAGGGACCAACAGTGTTTACGGAATAGATGTCGAGAAAATCCTGCTTTGACAATCCGTCTAGATTGTCGTGGGGATTGAATTTGGTGGTGCCCGCATTGTTCACCAACGCGTCAACGCGACCCCACTTTTCCAAAGTCGCATCCACCATTTTCCTGCATTGTTCGTCGTTAGCTACGTCCGCCTGAACGACCAGAGTTTCAACGCCGAGAGACGCGCAAGCCTCCTGCGTGGCTCGTGCGCCAGCTTCATTCCGAGAGTAGTTGATGGTCACATGGCTTCCCAACTCGGCAAGTTGTCGAGCGCATGCCGCGCCCACACCAGACGACGAACCGGTCACAATTGCCACCCCATTCTGCATGTCCATAGTGACTTCTCCTACAATCTCACAAGACCAAGCTTCTGTTCAAAGTAAAGTATTCCAGAACGGTACAACAGATTCCTGCCCGACTTGTCGCCTCGAGGGTTTGGACTGAAATAACACTCCAGTGAAAGCAATCCAACGCTAAACGATGAATTCACAACTTAAGGCCATACTTTGGGATTTTGGAGGAGTCTTCACGACAAGTCCGTTCGACGCATTCGCTCGATTCGAAAGAGAACGAGGACTTCCTCAGAATTTCATTCGAACGGTCAACTCAACCAACCATGACACCAATGCCTGGGCACAGTTTGAGTCCAGCAAGATCTCTCCAGAGCAGTTTGACGAATTGTTTGAGCAGGAGAGTCGAGAATTTGGCCACCCAATCAAAGGGTCTGAAGTGCTGTTGCTGCTATCAGGGCAAGTACGACCGCGCATGGTGCAGGCTCTTGAGACATGCAAACGACACTATTCCGTGGGTTGCATCACCAACAACATGAAGCCCGCCAATAGCAACGAAACTACTACCTCATGGCCACCGTCGGAGACTGCGAAAATCATGCAACTGTTCGACACGATAGTAGAGTCAAGTGTTGAAGGCGTGCGAAAACCCGATCCGCGGATTTACAACATCGCCTGTGAGAGGCTTGGCTGTATTCCTGACGAGTGCGTTTACCTAGACGATTTAGGAATCAATCTAAAACCCGCTCGTGCCATGGGAATGATCACCATCAAGGTTGTAGACCCGGATGTCGCAATCCAGGAACTTTCCGATGCCACAGGCTTAGCGTTTCCATAGAACCACACTTGTGCAATTCCTCAAGAAATTTCGCGAAAACTAGGCTAGGGCAAGAAATTCAGCGACATCCTCTCGTCGAGGAATCGATGTCGCCGCCCCAGTCCTGGTTACGGCGAGCGCACCAGCCGCAGATGCTTCTCTAAGCGCTACATCGCTAGGGGCGGACCGAAGCAGAGCGGCCATGAAGAATCCAATGAATGCGTCGCCGGCCGCAGTCTCGTCTACGACGTCGACGTCAAAGGCGGGCATGTCAAGCGACATGTCTCCTACACCGTAGGACAAACCTTGCCTTCCTAACGTCAATATCACTTTAGTATTGGGATAGGTGGTTCTAATCTGATTGAACGCTTGAATGTAGTCGTCGCTTTGTGCTACCGCCATGGACTCGATCTCATTGACGATCAGCAGTGAAACATTGTCGTAAGAATATGTAGTCTCTCGGCCATCAACAGGGGCAACGTTGAAAGCAACATTGACGTTGCTCGCAGCTGCCGACTCCAGGACGAAGTCCAAGCCGTTTATTTCGTTCTGCAACAGCAGCCAGTCGTCGCCTTCCAATAAGTCGATGGCAGCGTCTACTTGTTCCTTTCCAACACGACGATTTGCGCCGCCAGTAATGAAGATGGCGTTGCGACCTTTTTCGTCCACTTGAATGACAGCTGAACCAGAAGGAGAGTCGATAGTGCGAATGTGCGAGACGTCTACGCCGGACCCGCTGAGAACATCGACAAGACTGCCACCGTCGGTACCCACGCACCCCACATGGATGACTTCAGCTCCAGCGCGGGCTGCAGCAAGCGATTGGTTTAGTCCCTTGCCACCGGGATGAGTTTCGTGGCCCAAGCTCATTACCGTTTCACCAGCGCGTGCAATGTTCTGTACGTGGAAAACGTTGTCGACGCATAGTGAACCCAAATTTACGAGCTTGGGCATCGGTCTGAAGTTGTGCTAACCGCCCTCAATGCGCTGCATGAAGAAGACTTCACTCTGAGGGCCAATGCGCTCCAGCCAAGCGTCCTGGTAAATTTGTCCGTCAATGGCAACTGCGGTCTTTTCCAGGACCTCTGCAATGCCCGGCCAACGCCTGTCCAGATCTCTAACAAGGCTACGGAAAGAATCGCACTCCACTTCAAGTTCGCGCTCACCATTGGTATGCGAGAGCAAATGGTCGGGAAATACTACCTTTGCCAAGGTTGCACTCCAATCATGTCAGGCTAAATTCAATCCAATATGGATCCACTCACATGGCGTTCGGCAACACGCAATACACCCTTAGGCATTCTCTTCGATTGCTTCCAATACCCGAGGCGGCGAAAGCGGCAGATCATTGATTCTGAACCCCAATATGTCTCGAACAGCATTCGATGTGGCCGCCAGGGGCGCAACGATAGGCGTCTCGCCTACACCTCTTACCCCATACGGATGTGAAGGATTCGGTACTTCAACGATCTGGCATTCGATCATTGGCATATCGGATGCAACTGGGACTCGATAGTCGAGAAACCCCGCATTTTCCATTACGCCATCTTGATCGTAGATGTACTCCTCGTTCAGTGCCCAACCAAGCCCCTGCACAGCGCCTCCCTGCATCTGTCCTTCAACATATGCTGGATGTATGGCTCGACCGGCATCTTGAACTGCGGTAAACGCTTTGACATCGACCTTTCCCGTGTCGCGATCCAGCACAACGTCTGTCCAATTGACCGAGAAGGAAGCTCCCGGACCTTGTGCATTGAGACTTGCACGGCCTAGCAAGGGACCACCTGTGCGGCCTGCGGATCGGGCAATGTCTGCAAAGGGCAATGGCTGAACGTCAGCGTTGACTCCCGGCTTGGGGACGGCACGTCCGTCCTCCCAATCCACTTGCTCGACATCCAAGTCCCACGTCAATGCGGCGCGCTCCTTGCATTGCGCAATGATGTCTTCGCAGGCTTGCACTACGGCCAACCCCGTAGCGAATGTTGTTCTGCTGCCGCCTGTTACATTGCAGAACCCAGTTGCTTCTGTATCCCCGACATGGGCGTTGATGGTTTCATAGGGAACACCCAGCGTTTCTGCAGCCATCAGACACATTGATGCTCGAGATCCACCGATATCGGGATTGCCTTCCATAATGGTCACGCCACCGTTCTCAGCGATCCGAACTTCAGCACTCGATTGCATGCCAATGTTGAACCAAAAACCAACTGCAACACCCCGTCCTACTCCTTCCGCTGGCTTATTTACATAGTTGGGATGCTTCTTGGCAGCTTTAAGACACTCTACTAGGCCGATAGCAGGGAAACGCGGACCATAGGGAGCAACAGTGCCCTCGTCAGCAGCATTCTTGAGTCGCAGGTCGATTGGGTCCATTCCAATCTTGCGTGCCACTTCGTCAATGGTGCATTCCATGGCATGCATCGATTGCGGAGCACCCGGCGCGCGATATGCCGCTACCTTAGGTTTGTTTACCAGTACATCAAGCCCTTCGATGCGGAAATTCTCCAAGTTATATGGAGCTAATACTGACATACACCCTGGACCTACAGGCGCACCTGGGAAAGCACCAGCTTCATAGGCTAACCAGGCAGTTGCAGCGGTAATCGTTCCGTCGCTTTTCGCACCAACTTTGATCCTGCACAACGTCGCGGAAGTTGGACCCGTAGCTCGGAACACTTCCTCTCGGCTCATGACCATCTTTACAGGTCTGCCGGAAATCTCTGAGAGCTTGACTGCGATTGGTTCGAGATAAATGGTCGTTTTGCCACCAAACCCTCCGCCAATTTCGGATGGAATGACTTTGATGTCCGACACCTTCTTATTCAGAACGCCTGCAGTCATGCTTCTCACATCAAATTGACCTTGTGTGCAACACCAAACAGTCGCTCGTCCACCTTCGTTTATGGTGGCTACACAGGCGTGGGGTTCGATGTAGCCCTGATGGGCAGTGGGCACTCGATAGTCGTTTTCGACAACCACGTCCGCATCTGCAAATCCCTTGTCTACATCACCGCGCTCAAACGACTGTTTCGCAGCGACGTTGCTTGGTGCAAGCGAGCGGTCGCCATTTGTGTACATGTTCTCGTTAACTAGCGTTGCACCATCGGCTATTGCATCGTCGATGGAGAGTACAGGACTCAGCGGCTCGTATTCGACTTCGATGAGATTCAAGGCGCGTTCAGCAATATCGGGCGTACGTGCAGCGACGGCGGCAACTGCGTGACCGTGGTAAAGCGCTTTGTCGCGTGCCAATATATTGACGCTCAAATCGTTAGCACCCTCTTCCGGAAGATCATTGCCGCATATGGCACCATGCACTCCATCTAGCTTAAGTGCCTTGGAGACATCGACGCTCTTGATGCGCGCATGAGCGTAGGGACTTCTGAGAATCTTGGCATGTACCATTCCTGGCAATGTCATATCCGCGCCAAAGTTGGCGCGCCCAGTTACTTTATCCACACCATCCGGCCGAACCGGACGGGTTCCGATTGCTTTCAATTCCACGGCTTCAGCCACGAGTTTTCTCCTATCTAACCAGCTTGTGCGAGTTCTTGCGCAGCATCCTGCACGGCACGCACAATTTTGTCGTATCCCGTACATCGGCACAGATTTCCCGCCAACCAATAACGAATGGTTGTCTCATCGGGATCCGGGTTCTTGTCGAGAAGCGCTTTGGCTGCAACGATGAACCCAGGTGTGCAAATTCCACACTGAAGAGCCGCATGTTCAAGAAACTTCTGTTGCACTACGTGAAGTCCTTCTGCATCCGCAATTCCCTCGATTGTCGTAACTTCCTTGCCTTGTGCTTCAGCTCCCAGCACCAAACACGAGCATACAAGTCGGTCATCGAGCAGCACTGTACATGCACCGCAATCGCCTGTGCCACATCCCTCTTTAGTGCCTGTCAAACCCAGCTCATCTCGCAACAGGTCCAACAGCGACTGTTGGGCGTCACAAAGCGCTTCCTCGGGTTGCCCATTTACGGTCGTCGAAACATGAATCTTGCTCATTTGTCTATCCCTAATCCTGAAATCACTTTTGCCTGCTGACTACGCCAGAGCGCGTTCCTTGGCGATTGCTCCCGCACGCCTGCAAAGAACTCCGACAACACGTCTTCGATACTCCACAGTTCCTCGTTTATCTGTGATCGGCGACGCAGCTTCGCTGCAAGCAGCCTCCGCAGCACGCAAATCGCTGTCCTCTACTTTAGTGCCGATTAGTGCTTGCGCCGCAGCCGGCACCAGCAATGCCGTCGGAGCCACCGCACCGATGCTCACGCGGGCACGTGTACACGTTCCGTCTTCACTAAAAGTGACCGACACGCCCGCTCCCGCTACAGCTATGTCCATTTCCGTTCTGGGAATAAAGCGCAGGTACGCATCGCCAGTACGGGCCGGAGGACGCGGGAGCTTCAATCCCACAAGAAACTCTTCGGTGCTCATGCAGTTTGTTCCTACTCCGGTGAGAAAATCCTCTACTGGTACCTCTCGATTGCCCGAGCTCGAAGCAATCACGCAAACAGCGGAGTTGGCGATCAACGCAGGAATGGTGTCCCCAGCTGGTGAGGAGTTGCAGAGATTTCCACCAATGCTTGCACGACCTTGAATCTGGGTTGAACCAATCAAATCGGCAGATTCGAGCAAACCGGGCAGCAACGCCTTCAATTCATCGTTCTCGTTCAATACTCCGGAAGGAATTGCCGCTCCGATGAAAATCTCTTGGTCGCCGATGTTGACCTCGTTAGTTTCTGCAAGATGCTTGACGTCGACAAGCAATCGGGGCTCGTTGTCGAAAGATCGCATTTGCACAATAACGTCCGTCCCTCCTGCCAATATCTGGGTGCGTTCCCCACTGCCAGACGCGTTGGCTAACACGGAAAGTACTTCGTTTACAGACGTAGGTGCAACATATGCGTAAGTGCTCATTCGTGCTCCTTCGATGGCCACTGATCCCTAATTTCGAATTTTACACATGCGTCAAACACCAAGCTGAAACCCTCAAAGGTGGTTGCGAAGTAAAATCGAAATCGATAGGTCTGCACCGTGATTAGCCTCCCGCATGAATAACGAAAGCTATCGATCTCACTTAGACTTGTTAGTTGCCGAATGGTCGGAGGTTTTGTCAGACAACGACTACGACTCGGTCTTGATTGCTGCAGGAGAGAATTCGTTCTACTACGCAGACGACCAAGCACCTGCATTCCACCCAAATCCTCACCTACTACGCTGGATCGTCGACGACAAATGCGAACATTGCGTCTTGATTCTGAAAATCGGCGAGAAACCACTTGTTCATTGGTACACTCCACCCGATTATTGGTACTTGCCTTCCTCAGTCCCAAGTTGGTTGGATTCCAATTTGGACTGTGAAGTTCACTCCACTACCGATCAACTCCATAGGGCCTGTGCCAATTCTCTTGAAGGTTGCCTGCGCACGGCATACGTGGGACCTGAACCCTCCTCCCACTTGACCCACGAAAGTGTGCAATCTGCAAGTGCGCGCATCACGGACCAGCTCGACTTCGGACGTGCCTACAAGACGCCGTTTGAAATCGAGTGCATGGTCGCCGCCACAAGTATCGGTGTAAAGGGGCACGTAGCTGCAAGAGACGCATTCTTTGCGGGTGCCAGCGAGTTTGATATCCATGCAGCATACCTTTCAGCGAGCCGACAGAGTTACCACGAGCTGCCCTACCCAAGCATCGTCGGCGTAAATGAACATGCAAGCACTTTGCACTACCAGCACTACGACATCGAACCACCTTCGCGTTCTCGAAGTCTGCTAATTGATGCAGGGGGAAAGTACAACTGCTATCACTCGGACATTACTCGCACACATAGCAGCGAAACGAGCGGCGATTTCCATGCACTCGTCGGTTCAGTCGACAAACTTCAGCAACAGATCGTTGCTGAATTACCGACCTTTCAGAATTTTGTTGAACTGCACGTACGGACGCATCAATTGGTAGCGGATGCGCTGGTTGAACACTCTCTAGTGAAATGCAGTCCAGCATCTGCCTACAAGCAAGAATTGACTGACATTTTCTACCCTCACGGGACGGGACACCTGTTGGGTCTCCAAACCCACGACGTTGGAGGCCATCTTGTAGCCAAAGACGGTACAAAAGCCGAACCTCAGAATCGGTTCCCCTCGCTTAGATTGACTCGAAGCATTGAACCTGCCATGGTGTTCACGGTTGAACCGGGAATTTACTTCATACCCATGCTTCTTGAGAGAGCTGCCGGACACAAAGATATAAATTGGCCTGTTGTCGAGCAGTACAGGCCCTACGGGGGTGTTCGAATTGAGGACAACGTGGTGGTCGGGTCTGATCAGATTAGGAACTTGACCCGCGAGGCGTTCCATAGAGAGTATTCGTAGCTCCTCATCTGAGTTCTGACCAACGAATTAGCAATCTCTCTATTTGAAGCTGCTTGTTCAACGAACCAACATTGTTGAACGACCGTCGAGCAGCGACGAGATCATCCCAGAACAAGTGCACGCGATAGTTGCGCCCAGATCTCGCAAACCGCTCGGTGAGCCTCATCCATCTAACCAACAACTCATCAATTTCTGCATTCCTGAGCTCACCTGCAAGGTGTAGAGTACGTCTAGGTTGATTCCATACTTCGAGCAATCGGGACCGCAGCGGCGTGACTTTTTGCTGCCAAGCATTCAAGATACTGTATGGAGCATTTCCGTACTCGACCAATAAGCCTTCAATCTCACTTTCGGACATTCCATTCTCAAGAAGCCACGCTCTGCACTCGGTCTCGCTTGCTGCCGCAAGTGCGACTCGTTGACACCGGCTTCGAATTGTCGGCAGAAGTAGGTCAATTGCGTGGGTCAGCAAGATCAGGTGTGCGTTCGGTGGCGGCTCTTCCAACGACTTGAGGATTGCATTCGATGCAGCGATAGTCGCTGTTTCCACACCGTCGATGACAGCGACTTTCCTAGTGGAAACTTGGACTGAGCGATAGACGAAGTCGATCAGTTCTCGCATTTGGTCGATCTTTAGCGAGGCACCCTCCGGCTTTAGCCAGAGAATGTCTGGATGGGCGGTCTCTCGCGGATCCCCCTGTATCCCTAGCAACCTCGATGACCACGCTGCGCAAAAATTGTCAGCTCCCCACCCGGGCTGTGCATCGACCAAGAACGCATGATGCAGCCGAGATTCATCACAGACCTCCACTGCCGTTTCGAGTGAGCGTTGAAGCCATGGAGCCAATGGTTCCATGAGCTAACTTAGGAATTTCTGGAGCGCAGTAGAAATATCCGACTGTACGCTGGCAAGGGAGTTGTTTGCATCGATAGCAACTATGCGCGACTCACGGGACGCGAGTTCAAGATAGGCGTTACGCACCTTCTGGAAGAATTCCAAGTCCTCCTGCTCAATCCTGTCTTTGACGCGTCCCTGGGTCCGTCTAACAGATCCGTTCACGTCCAAGTCAAGAAATAGTGTCAAGTCGGGCCAAAGCTTTCCATGAGTAAGACTCGCCAGCGACTCGATGTAGTGTAGAGGTATGCTTCGTCCCCCACCTTGGTAAGCCACGGAGGCGTCTGTGAAACGCTCGCACACGACCCAATTGCCAGCTGCCAAATTCGGTTCTATAACAACACCGATATGTTGTGATCGAGAAGCAAACATCAGCAACAGCTCGGTTTGCGGCAACAAGTCTTCATCCCAATCGGAGAGCAGCACCTGACGGATGGCTTCCGCAAGATCTGTGCCTCCGGGTTCGCGTGTTACACACACGTTGAATCCCGCTTTCTGAAGCAATGACTCGATGTAGGGAACAACCGTGGACTTCCCAACTCCCTCGATGCCTTCCACCGTGATGAACTTGCCTCTCACAGATCAGTCACTCTTATCCAGTTGATACTTTCTAACCGCCCTATTGTGTTCGCTCAGTGTATTTGAGAACTGAGTGGTTCCGTCACCTCTACCTACGAAATAGAGCTCTTCACCGGTTGCTGGATTTGCCGCCGCTCTCAACGCATCTGCGGAGGGCGACGCGATAGGGGTCGGCGGCAGACCGGCGTGCAGGTATGTGTTGTAGGGCGTATCGGTACGCAAATGCAACCGCGTAAGGTCGCCGTCGAAACTGTCCCCCAACCCGTAAATGACAGTAGGATCTGCTTGCAGCTTCATGCCACGCTCAAGGCGGCGTGTAAACACCCCACTTACGCGAACTCTGTCTTCCAAAATCGACGTCTCCTTTTCGACGATGGAAGCAAGAATGAGCAACTCATACCGATTCGAAATGGCCTTTGACGGAATGGTGTTGCTCCAGAGATCATTCAGCTCTTCCAACATACGTTCCAGCGACCGCCAAAGCACCTCGGAAGCTGGTTCACCAGCACTATAAGCATAGGTGTCCGGAAAGAACCACCCCTCTGCATGGACAATGCCGAATTGAGCGGCATCCTCTGCCATGCCAGTTTCAATGAAAACGTTCGCTGCGGTGGATCCGTCCAAGTCAAACCAAATTTTTTCGGAAGCAGCCAGGATTTGCTTGAATTGCCCAAACGTGCCACCTTCAGGAAGTCTCACCCGATATTGTGCAACCCTGCCGCTCGTAAGCTTTTCGAGAAGCGAAACCGGACTGTTCGGCTGATCGAAGCGATACTCGCCAGCTTGGATTGACGACAACTTTCCTTCAAGCCAGCCCAACAAATAAAACATGTGACGATGCCGGATGAGTTCAGTTTCCACCAAATCCTCGGCGATCTGTCGGAAGGAAGCTCCACGTTCGACTAAGAACACGACGTCTGAATTCGGCGCAATCTCAGAATGTTTCCAGTGATTGAAGAAATTGATTGCAACGACTGACCCGATCAGGGCAATCACAGTGCATATGCACAGCGCAATGGCTAGCTTACGCAACATGCGTGATCTTTAGACCTTGCCGAAAATCAGTGTCCCGTTGGTTCCGCCAAATCCGAAAGAGTTGCTTAAGACGGCGTCCATCTGCATGGGCCGGGCCTCGTGTGGAACATAGTCCAAATCGCACTCGTCGTCAGGATCGTCTAGATTGATCGTAGGTGGCGCAACTTGGTCGCGCAAAGCAAGAATTGAAATGACGGCTTCTACTGAACCAGCCGCCCCAAGCAAGTGACCAAACATGGACTTAGTCGAACTGATCGCGACGCGAGTATCTTCGCCGAAGACGGCCTTCAAGGACTTTGTCTCAGCGACATCGCCCTGTGGTGTCGAAGTGCCGTGAGCGTTAATGTAGTGAATTTGATCCGGGTTCATTTCTGCATCCCGCAGCGCCAGCTCCATGGATGTGATCGCACCTTTCCCGTCGTCCGGCGGACTGGTTATGTGGTTGGCATCGGCGCTCATGCCAAAGCCGTTCACTTCAGCGAGAATATCCGCGCCACGCGCCGAGGCTCGCTCGTAGGACTCGAGAACCAACACTCCGGCACCATCACCTAGCACGAAACCGTCACGGCCCTTGTCCCAGGGCCTGCTTGCCTTTTCTGGTTCGTCATTGCGTGTCGAAAGCGCTTTCATGGCCGCAAATCCAGCCATGGTAAGTGGCGACGTCGACCACTCGGCGCCACCGACTACCATTGCATCAGCCTCGCCATATTGAATGGTTCGCACGCCGAAGCCGATGTTATGCGTACCCGTGGTACAGGCCGTTACGATAGCGATGTTGGGTCCAGCAAATCCGTATTGAATCGACACTTTGCCCGCAATCATATTGGCGATGCTGGAAGGAACAAAAAAGGGCGTGACTCGTCTTGGGCCGCGAGAAATCACGACTTCGTGCTGAGCAGAAATCGTGCGAATACCCCCAATTCCAGAGCCTATCGCTACACCTATTCGGTCCAAATCGTTGCTGTCGGCAAGTCCGGCCTGCTCAACGGCTTGAGCCGCCGCCGCGTAGCCGATTTGAATGAAGGGATCGTAGCGGCGTGCCTCGCGGGCTTCCATGTATTCGGCTGGATCGAAATCCTTGATACTGGCCCCGATGAGAACTCTGTGGTTCGTAGTGTCAAAAGAGTCGATCCGTGATACGCCGCTCTTGCCTGCCAGGGCGTTGGACCACAACTCCTGGACAGCATTGCCGATGGGCGTAATAACGCCAAGTCCGGTAACGACTACGCGCCGTCTACTCATTGGCGATGCCCGATCTTGATCTCCTGCTGAGTGTGAGCATTATGAATCGTATTTTTTGTGTAGGAAAGCCGGCTGTCAGCACGACGCTTGACAGTTGATGTCCTACGAGTCGTCCCCCACTTGATTCTTGACGTACTCGATCGCTTCGCGAACTGTTGTGATGTTCTCTGCATCCTCGTCAGGAATTTCGGTCTCGAATTCCTCTTCGAGCGCCATCACCAGCTCTACGGTGTCGAGAGAGTCTGCACCGAGATCATCCACAAACGAAGCTTCATCCTTGACTTCGCTCACGTCGCTCTTCAGCTGTTCAGCAATTAGTCGCCTTACGCGTTCTTCTATTGAACTCATACGCTTGTGTTTCTCCGTGATTGATTGAATTTGGGAAAACGGGGAGGTGTATTTTAGTGAAATGGACTGCACCCATTCACGTTGCAAGCATTCCCCCATTGACATGAATGGTTTGAGCAGTGATGTAGCTTGCCTCGTCGCTTGCAAGAAACGAGACGGCGCATGCAACGTCGGCGGTCTGACCTAAGCGTCCGAGAGGAATTCGGGACAGAAGATCAGACGCTACCGTCTCCGGCAGGTCCGCAGTCATATCAGTGGCAATCATTCCAGGTGCTACGCAATTCACGGTGATGCCTCGTGATGCAACTTCGAGTGCCAGTGAGCGTGTGAATCCTTCAATGCCAGCTTTTGCAGCTGAATAGTTGACCTGACCAGGATTTCCCGTGGTTCCGACAACGGAACCTATATTCACAATTCTGCCCCAGCGATTTCGCATCATTGTGCGCACTAGAGGTTTTGTTACTCGAAAGAGTCCGGTGAGATTCGTCTCAACGACATCGTCCCACGCGCTATTCGACATCCGTACAAAAATGTTGTCTCTTGTTATGCCTGCGTTGTTGACAAGAACGTCAATGGAGCGTTTGGTGGAACTGACTTCGTCCAGAGCGCTTTGAATCGAGTCCTGGTCTTGGATCTGCAGCTGTAATCCCAACCCACCCTCACCGAGCTTCTTGGAAATTTGATCAGCTCCATCCGCGGTTGTCGCAGTACCAATGACAAAGAGCCCATCATTCAGAAGTCGTTGAGCTATGGCGGCGCCAATCCCTCGGCTAGCACCTGTAACAAGAGCGTTCCTCTGTGTAGACATCATTCTTTACTCAAAGCAGCATTGAAAGCATCGAGATCGCCAAGTGCGACCACCTCGGCGTTGCGGTCGATTCGACGCATCAGACCTGAAAGGACCTTTCCCGGTCCGCATTCATAGAAGGTTGTAGCGCCTTCGCGGATCATGTTTAGTATGCACTGTGTCCAAAGCACAGGAGACATAACCTGTGCAACTAAGCGCTCAAGGATCTGGCTTGGATCGCTGGTCGGCGATGCATTGACATTTTGTACAACGGGTAAGGCAGGTTGCTTGATTGTGATTCCCTGGAGCACCTCCTTTAATCCCCTGGCAGCAGGTTCCATGAGCGAACAGTGACTTGGAACACTAACATCTAACTCACGCACGCGGGCGCCAGCGGCCTTGCAGGCATCGCCAGCATTGGCAACGGCTTCCCTTTGCCCTGCGATTACCACCTGTCCTGGAGCGTTGAAGTTGGCGGGCGAAACGGTTCCCTGTATGCCTTCACATTGTTCCTTTACGACCTCGTCGTCCAATCCGAGAATTGCTGCCATAGATCCCTGACCTAGCGGCACGGCCTGCTGCATCAAGCGACCCCGCGCGTGCACGACTCGAATGGCGTCTTCAAACTGCAAAGCGCCAGCCGCAACTAATGCCGCATATTCCCCGACACTGTGTCCTGCAACACAGTCTGGCGAAACACCTCCTCTTTGCTGGAAGAGTTCAAACAGTCCGATCGATGTCGCAAGTATGGCTGGCTGAGTGATTTCGGTTTGGTTGAGCTTTTCCGCCGGCCCGTCGTTTACCAAACCAACAAGGTCTTCTTGGATTAACTCGGAAGCCTCTTGCAGACGATTGTCAATCTGCGTTCCTGCGGAACTAAACTCTGCCAGCATTCTGACCGATTGGGAACCTTGTCCAGGAAAAATAAATGCGTTAGTCATGGCGTGAAAACACTAGGAACTATAGAAAGATTGCAAAAAGGAAGGCACATTGGCCTCTATCTCTTCCTTGGCCAACCGTAGAGCGGACCCGATACCAACCCGGTCTGTCCTACCGTGACTTTTTACGACTATGCCGTTCAATCCAATAAGACTAGCACCGTTGTAAGCTTGAGCGCTCAGCTTGTCGCGAACCCGCTGTGCAACTGAGATTGCCAACTCACTGTCGTTCAGACCAGCCGCACGAAGCTCCTGCTCAATGAAATGATGCGAAATGCCTATTGCACCTTCAATCGACTTTAGTGCAACATTGCCAGAAAATCCGTCGGCAACCACTACGTCCGTACTACCGTCGAACACATGATCCGCTTCGGTATAACCAACGAAGTTCAACTTGGCGATTTTCGACAAGACGCTAGCAACCTCTCGTAGAACCTGAGGACCCTTTCGGGCTTCTGATCCTATGTTTAGCAATGAAATCCGAGGATTCTCTAGCTGTCCAATGGCTCTCGCGTAAGCGCTTCCCATTTGCGCGAACTGCACAAGCAGTGACCCCTTTCTGACGATATTCGCGCCGAGGTCGAGCATCCAAACTGGTCTCTGTTTCCCATCGAATCGCTTAATGATTGCGGGTCTGTCAATGTCGGGCAGCATAGGGATCACTTGCCGACTCAGAGCCATGAGAGCGCCAGTGTCTCCCGTACTAACAACAGCATCTATTTCGCTGTTGGCCACCAACTGCAATCCTACTTTCATCGAGGAATTGCGATTGTGGCGCAGAATCCCAACCAACGACTCGTATTGGCCGATTGACTCTGAACAACACACGACGGTGTGCCCAAACTCGCGCACAACGCGCAATTCGTCCTCTCGACCAATAAACAAAAGGCTACATTCATCATGTAGCCGAGCAAACTCCAACGCCCCAAGGATTATTTCAGACGCTGGTGTTTCAGACCCTAGTGTGTCGATACCGATGCGACACGAAGCTGACATGGCCCAAAGACCGGTTGCAAGCGCTCGACTATTCGGTGTCCGAATCTACGTCGACCGTATCAACTACCTCACGTCCCCGGTAGTAGCCATCTTTTGTAATGTGGTGCCTCCGGTGAACTTCACCGGTGACTTGGTCTTCGGACAGCGTGGGATTGGGAATTCGATCGTGGGAACGTCGTTGGTTTCGCTTAGAGCGTGTTTTGCGATTTTGCTGTACAGCCATGGTCTTTTCTCAATTCGCGCTAGTTCGTTTGACGTTTTTCAAACGACTTGACAACGTGCCCGATGTGTTCAAATGGTCGATAGGTGTCTCGTGATTCGAGCTTCGAATCCTGTGGACGATATACGCACTTTCCAGCATCCGTGCAAACACTTGTAGGTATACTCAAAAGAACATCGTCCTCGATCAAGTCTTGGATAGTCGTCGGTCCGTCGTCGAGAACGACCGCGTCAAACTCGGCAAAGATTTCTCGTGCCTCGTCCTCAGTGTAAACCACACGCATGTCAATCGATGCATTAACTTCGCATTTACGCACTTTCATACAGGTATAGCACATGAGTTCTGCAGGTGCGACTACGCATCCAACAACATGAACTCGACCATTGGCATCAAATGTGAACTCCAGTCGTATGCTTACGGAACCCTCCATATGACCAAGTGCCTCTGGCAGACGCACGAATGACGAAATTGGCAAATTCCCTTGCCAAACCCTATTGGAACGGGCATATTCGCTTGCAACAAATGCGACCATTTCGACTGGAGCGGGTCCGTGTGCGACGCGGATATTAATAGTATTGCGAGTTGTAGTCAAATCCTCTCACAGCGAAGAATTGCTTCACTACCACGACATGATTGTTAGCTGAAAGCCTTTGCACGCACAAGCATACAGACAATGAAATTGATACTCGCCTCTGGTTCACCATATCGCAAACAGCAACTGCAAAGCTTGGGCTATTCCTTCTCGGTAGTACCAGCCAACATTGACGAATCTCGGTTGGATGGCGAATCGACGCGGCAATTGGCACTTCGTCTCGCACGAAGTAAAGCTGAAACGGTAGGCAGCCAAATTCCCGATGCCGCAATCATCGGAAGCGATCAGGTCGGGATATGCGACCTAGAAATCTTGAGAAAACCTGGAACTCACGAGAGGGCACTCGCCCAGCTCTTCCGACTATCGGGAAAGGTTGTTACGTTCGAAACAGCTTTGGTTGTCAAAAGTCCAAGAACAAGCGTTCTCGCCGATTCGATTGCCACGACAATTCAGTTTCGAAAATTCTCTCTTTCAGAAGCCGAAACATACGTTGAATTGGACAGGCCCTTCGACTGTGCTGGAGCGTTCAAGTCCGAAGCGCGAGGATCACTATTATTTGATTGGGTTCGGTCAAACGACCCGTCTGCCCTGGTTGGATTGCCTCTAATCAAAACAGCGGAATTCCTGAGAAAACTAGGTATCAATCCGCTTTCACCAACCGAGTCCAATAGTCAGTGAATGCCTCATCGAGAGGTGCGTGCACTGCTAGTTCGTTTCCAATCGACACTTTTGCTGCATGCAGCATGAGCCGCGGGGCCCGAGGCAACGACGTTCGCTGGGAGTACTTTGTATCGCCTAGAACGAAATGTCCCGTACTCGCAGCATGCACGCGAATTTGATGCGTACGTCCAGTAATCGGCTTTGCATGCATCCACGAAGCACTTGCACATTGATCCTGAATCGAGAAGGCCGTGATCGCCTCTTGACCCGACTCATCTATTCTTGCTCTTCTCTCGCCATTGGGCATGGCAAATCGTCCTATCGGGCGATTCACAACAGTCAGGTTGGGGGGCCAGACTCCATACACAATGGCATCGTATTGCTTCTCTACCCTTCGTTGTTGAAATGCGTGATGCATCTCCAGCATTGCCACACGAGAGCGAGCCAACACAACGCAACCAGAAGTAGCCTGATCGATTCGGTGAACAAGATCAATCCTCTGTTCGTTGTAAAGTTCACGAACAACATCCACAAGACCTACTTCGACCGAACCACCGCCATGCACCGCAATTCCAGATGGTTTGTTCAAGACAATGAGCCTTCTGTCTTCATGCAACACTGACTGTTGTATACGACGCAATAGCCAGGCGGGGATGCTTTTGGGAGGTGTCTCAGCAATGCTAACTGGTGGCACTCGAATTCGATCTCCCAGGGTTAACCGAAGGCTAACTCGAGAACGTCTTCCGTTGACACGGACCTCCCCGCGACGAATCATCCGCATGACTCTGCTTTTCGGAACCGGACGCAATTCCCTTAGCAGAAAGTTGTCCAGCCGTTGGCCCGCATGGTCTTTTACAACGAGGTAGCGAACGTCTCGATTGGCCATTCTGATGTTCGTCTCACTTGCAGTTTCCTAACGCTACTCACCAAGCTGAATAGCTGAATTTGAGGCGGATTTCGATTTGCATCCAGTTTTGGTACGTAATCTCAGTACACCGTGAGCCTCTGTAACTTTGCATTGTGGTCCCTCACGACTAGCTGGCTAACCACGATAGAGCTCAGGTAGAGCAGAATAACGTACCTTCCAAACCAGGTGAACAAATCGTAGTGTGACAAATCGGCCACGTACTTGAGCCACCAAGGTGGAACTGCACTTCCTGCTTCTGCAAGTGAAACCGCATGCGCCAGGCCAGCGAGGTAGATCGCCAACGGAAGAGATAGGACTGCAAAAACCACAAAAGCACGCCACCCAACATAGAGTGTTCCCAAGGGACCAAAAAGGAAAGTCAACAAGAATGCTATCGCGTGCGACTTTCGAAAATTCTCCTTCGGCATATCTTGGATTCACCCTCCCCGTGACAAATCACTGACAGCCATTCACCGAAATTGTCGCATGAAGCTGGACTAGCACCAATCCAGCTCATCAATAGCGCTTCTGTGTAACCTTAGAAACCTAGTTCGCTACATCGCTAATCTGAGACCTCGAAATTCCTTGCTCATGCAGTCGTCTACCCCTAGGGAATCGCAAACTTGCTCAATTGTGCAATTCCCAAATGTCGAAATGCAGCAAGCCCACCAAGGAAAGGGACTACCACTTTCTCTCAAAATGTTGTATTATTCGTTCGAGCACGACTGCAACTAGATTAGGATGCGTCGATGGTGGGTTACATGGCGATAGTAAATTTTTGCCAATTAAATCCGTAACATGTCGACTGAACTTGATCCTAAAGAGCAGTGTGATCTTGCATGAAGTTGGTCAATTGAGCCAAGCATGCAAATGACGCGCTTTAGCGTTACTGAACATAGCAACAGTTTTATTTTCGAAACCTAAATTTCGCCGAAACTTAGTTGTTCGTCCGAAGAAGTAACTGAAGACTGATCAAGTGTAAAGGCCTATGGTTATAGGACCATACCAAATTCCTCCACTTGAATGGTGGACACGATGATCGAGCTCAAAGCAAGAGCTGGGTCGTACACACTCAATTGCGCTTGTCGTATTTGTCACGACCATTGTTGCCTTGAATTTTGGGGCAACTAGCGAGTATGCTCGTCTTCAGATCGTACGCAATGTAGCAACTTTCCAATAGCGAATGGGTTTCGATCCCACAAAGGGCATTTCGAAACCATGAAGA
Organism: uncultured Pseudomonadales bacterium; assembly: GCA_964572845.1. GTDB lineage: Bacteria > Pseudomonadota > Gammaproteobacteria > Pseudomonadales > Azotimanducaceae > Bin55. The sequence goes on from CAZNFX010000001.1 coordinate 297,813, forward strand.
AAATCCTAATTAATGTGCTTCCCGCCAGGGAGGTGCGCGTAGCCGTTGTCAGCACTGGCAACAACGGATCCACACCGACGCTGCATGACCTTCACATCGAGCAGAGCAACAATCGACCCCTACAGGGAAACATTTACAAGGCTAGAGTCTCCGCAGTCAAGGATGAACTCGACGCTGCATTTGTTGACTACGGAGAAGTAAAGCAAGGACTGCTTGCGCTCTCCCGAGTCGAACCTCTTCCTCCCCCTTCAAGGTCGTCGGGTGAATCCAACGGCAAAACTAGGATTTCAGACTATCTAAAAGTTGGTGACGACGTACTGGTACAGGTCGACAAGAATCCCCGCGCAGACAAAGGCGCAGCACTAACTACTCGAATCCAACTGCATGGTCAGCATGTGATTCTCACAACTAACAGACCGAAACACCGAGTCTCGCGAATGATCACCGGGAAGAATCGCGAGAAGGTGATGGAACACCTTGAAAGTATCAAGCTCCCTGAAGGAGCGGGAGTGGTTGCGCGCACTTCTTCTGCTGGCAAGGATCTAAAGACAATAGAACAAGACATAGGAGAGTGCGTACGGCTTCTTGAGCTTATCAATCAAGCATACGAGCAATCCGAGTCCCCACGGCTGCTTTACGAAGAGAACAGCCTAGTCAACACGGTGCTTCGCGACAATCTTCACACGAACATTGAGGAGATTTTGGTAGACGACGCCGATGTCTACCAGCAGACCTTGAGTTACGTCCAAGACTTCATGCCAGATTTTGAAGGAGATATCTCGCTCTATGACGATGCATTGCCGCTCTTTACGAAATTCAAGTTGGAAAAACAGTCCAACCGAGTGTTCGATCGAGATATATCACTACCGTCGGGCGGTCAAATAGTTCTTGATCCCACTGAGGCCTTTCTGGCTGTTGACGTAAATTCTGCACGCTCCAAGTACAAGAACAATTTCAACGACATGGTGCTGAACACGAATCTTGAAGCTGTCGATGAATTGTTTAGACAATTGTGTCTGCGAGACATCGGCGGCCTCATCGTAATTGACTTTATCGACATGAGCTCCGAGGAGGACATAAGGAAGGTCGAATCGAAAGTTGAACGCGCTTGCCAACAGGATCGGAATCGCACAAAGAGCGAGCCAATTTCAAGCTTCGGATTGATGCAGCTACAGCGCCGACGTACAAAGTCGTCGATTTATGACACTGCGTTTGAGCGTTGCGAAAACTGCAACGGGTATGGACACATTCGAACCGTTTCATCAATTGCACATCACATTTTCAGAGAGACCGAAGCCAAGTGCTACGATCGCAAAGTTACGAAAATTCGCACTCATGTAACTCCTGAAGTAGCAGCGTTTCTCACCAATGAAATGAGATCCCACCTGAGTGTATTGGAACTTCAGTCGAAGACAACCATAGAGATAATTCCCGACTTGGACGACGACAACGGAACCTACATCACCCACTCATATCGTAGTCCATATAGCAATAAGCCACGGCAAACCGACACCTATACTCAAAACAAACCAAACGGGCAAAAGGAACGCAGACACAACGGCAACCGAACCAAACCAGCAGAATCCGTGCAAGAAGCTGCCGTGACTCGAGCAGACCTGGGCAAAACGCGCACGGGAGCACAAAGACAACGAAAACAGTCTGCAACTCGTCGATCGTCGCGTAGCGATCGTTCCGCAGCCAATTCGAACGTCCCCACTTGGCCTGCGAACGCACTGAATTTTCTAGGCAAACGCCTTGGGCTCCTCTATAAGCGGCTATTCGTTGTTCAGACCATCGAACCTACTAACCAAAATGCCAGGAAGGCCCGCCAAAAGCAGACCTCAACACAGGAACGGCGCACGCAGGCAAGGACTCCGCAAGAATCTCCAACACGTGCGCGACGCAAGCAGCAAAAAGCGTCAGGTACACAGCAGGATCAAACCGATTCTCGTCGTCGACCTTCAACTGGAAGAAATCGACAGTCGCCTACATCCAAATCGACAAGCGAGTCAAAGTCAGGCAATGGCAAGCACACAAACAAAGGGCGGACTCAACGCAAAGACACCACGAAACAATCAGATCAACAGCCCAACAAGACCCAAGGCAAGATTCGTTCAGATGAAACAACGGTCTCTAGGGAAGATCGATCACGATCAAAGCAAAAGCAAAAAACACAAGGTTCTATTGACGAACGAAAAAAAGATTCAGCTACCGAATCCTCTGAACCCACCAATGTGTCAAACCAAGAACGTGGCGGTCAGCAAGAGCCACAAAGCCAGAGTGAGACCCAAGTTGCTACCGGTCCAAGTGAATCACTTGCAATGCCGTCTCCGGACAACGAGACAACGGAGCCAACAGAGACTATGCCAACTTCGGTGGAAAGCAACCCTATTGCCCAACAGGAGGCAACAGAATCTAAGCATTCAGGTCTAGCTACCGAGGAGTTATTGGAACAGAGATCTGAAGAGGAAGATATCTTTGACATCTCCAACCAAGATGTAATTGTGTCTGAATCGACTGACGAAGCTAGCGAACAGCTTGAAGCTGTTCACATGGCCAACCATTCTCCAGAGGATGTCGATCCGCCTTCCCGAGAGCTAGGTAGTGGAAATGGCGAAGACCTGGAAGACCAATCTCGTGCGAGTAACGATCCTCGAAACCGTCCCACAGAAGCAGCCGAATCGAATAAACAAGGCATGATCGACGTGACCTGAACGTTGAACGTAGTTGTCGCTTAGGAATCTTCTCCCAATACAACTGGTTCAAGCTCAAGTGCGACCTGAAAACGACCGTGGACGTCGTCTTCTATTCGCCTCGCAACACTCAAAAATTCACTGCCTGTGGCATGTCCACGGTTTACTAGGACCAATGGTTGGCGCTTCCATACGTTTACGTTGCCAACAGTCCGACCCTTCCAACCACAGGCTTCAATAAGTCTCGCTGCCGGAACACGTACCTTCTCGCCATACTGGAATCCGACTATATTCAACTTCCCCCGCAGTGAATCGTATTCCTGGCAGGAAAGAGTGGGATTCTTGAAGAAACTGCCAATGTTCCCGTGGACCCTATAGTCCGGGAGCTTGTAGCGGCGAACACGGGAAACTGTCTCAGCAATTGTTCTACTTGATGTTTCGTGTGTTGGCCAGCGTTCCATAGACTCCCTAACGTCCCTGTAGCTTGCTTCTAATGCACACTTTCCAAGACGAAACTGCACAGAAGTAATCACATACTTGCCCTTGTGCCGGGACTTGAACAGACTGTCTCGATAGCTAAAGTCGCATTCTGCTTGTGGCACCGTGCGAAAAGTCCGCTCCTGCAGATCGAATACTCGTACCCATTCCACGACTTCCGCTAATTCACGACCATAGGCACCTATGTTTTGATAGGGTGCTCCACCTACCAGTCCCGGGATCAGAACAAGATTCTCAAGTCCCGCAATACCCCGACCAACCGTTGCTCGGACCAGTTCGTTCCAATTTTCCCCAGCGCCAGCGCGAACTCTCACACTGCCATCGTCCAACTGCTCAAAGAACATGCCCCGAATAGCAATTCGAACCACACGGCTATTCACAAATCTATTTAGCACGATGTTTGACCCTCCACCCAACAGCACAATCGGTAGAGGAGTTGACGTTACGGCGGGCAATTGATGTTCGTGTGTGACAGACGCAAGTTCCAAAGCAATCGAATCCACTCCGAGCGTGTTTAGCCGGCGCAACGAAGCCTGCCTTTCGATAGGAGTGTTCACAGGCTAATGTGGGACCTCAAAACTTCGCGAGATCGTATCTCCCAATTCTGCAGGCATAGCTCGTCGAATCCTCCCAACCCTAAAGGCGCAAACCTATAATTCCGGCTCCACTGCATAAAGACCCTATGCCACACAGGAGAAACAATGGATCTACGAGACAAGGTAGTAGTCATTACGGGAGGAGCTTCTGGATTGGGTAGGGCTACCGCCGAAAGAGTAATAGCCAACGGCGGCAAAGCCGCGTTGCTCGACCTCAATGAAGACCTCGCTGCACAAACCGCTTCGGAGCTCGGAGAAAACGCCAGCCCATTTGCTTGCAATGTCGCTGATGAAACATCGGCGGAAGCCGCGATTGAGGGAGTGTTGAAGACATTCTCTGCAATCCACGTAAACGTAAATTGCGCAGGAATTGGATCTGCAGCGCGAACTGTAGGCCGAGACGGACCGCAGCCGCTACGTAACTTCAATCTTGTCATCCAAGTGAATCTGATAGGGACCTTCAATACCTTGCGACTTTGCGCGGCCGCCATGCAAGAAAATGAGGCAATCGGAGTGGACGGCGAGCGCGGTGTAATCATAAACACAGCTTCAGTGGCCGGCTTTGAAGGTCAAATAGGTCAGGTTGCATACAGCGCCAGCAAAGGTGGAGTAATAGGTATGACCCTACCAATTGCTCGCGACCTTGCGAGAAACGGCATCCGCTGTTGCACGATCGCTCCGGGGATTTTCGAAACCCCCATGATGAGCGGTGCGCCTGATCGAGTCCGCCTCCCGCTGATTGAAAGTGTGCAGTTCCCTAAACGACTTGGCGAACCTGCCGAATATGCCCAATTGGTTCAACAAATAGTGGAGAACACCTATTTCAACGGTCAGACGATTCGGCTCGACGGCGGAATTCGAATGGCGCCCCGCTAGGTACACCAGCTCAGCTCATTCATTCGTTAGAAAGGAGCTGCTGCCTTACTCTTGCCAAATCGGATTCGGTGTCAACACCGACCGGTATTGCGTCACATGAGTCCTCTACCAAGATCGAGTGACCATTTTCGAGAAACCTTAACTGTTCCAACGATTCTGTCCGCTCCAACCACGAGTGCGGTAGTCTCACAAATTCTTTCAATGCCCAAACTCTGTAGCCATATATGCCTACATGTCGTTTCCACAATGAGGCGTCGACTCTGTCAACTTCGTCTGGGAAGTGGTCCCTATGCCACGGAATAGGAGCTCTTGAGAAGTAAAGCGCTTTGCCGCCCAAGTCCGAAACCACTTTCACAATATTGGGATCTGCAATTTCGGATGGATCGGAAAAGGGCTGAGCCAGGGTGCTCACGGAATTCTGATCATTCTTCAAGAGCATGCCTGCTACCTGATTTATCACGCTAGATGGAATCAGCGGTTCGTCACCTTGTACATTGACGACAACTGTCTGCTCCTCCCAGTTCATTTTTTCTGCGACTTCGTGCACGCGATCAGATCCCGACTCGTGACGTGCCGAAGTAACGACTGCGGAAACGGGAAGTCTGGCTACAGCTTGAGCGATCCGCGCATCGTCGGTGGCAACAGTTACGGTCCGCGCCCGAGACAGAAGAGCTCTCTCGGCAACTCGTTCGATCATGGGCTTGCCGGCTAGGTCAAGCAAGGGTTTGCCCGGTAGACGTGTCGAGCCGAATCTGGCGGGAATTACTACATGAAAATCGTTCATGCCTATGACACCAAGGCTATCCCACGCCTGCCAAAAATGTCGTTGAGGTGTCTGTCAATATCTCCATCGAAGTGAATCTCGATTCTTGGGAACCACGTGTGCGGCGCGATTTGAGCAAGCCCACGAATTTTTTGTGCATCCTTCTCGGTAACAACCACTACATGCTGCGCGTCAACGTGTTTGAAGTCAGATTCCTTGAACCTGTAGTGGTCCCTGAATGTGGTGAGCGAAGGTTGAAACCCTAGTTCAATGAGAGTCTGATTGAATCGTCCTGGGTTTCCAATTGCAGTCGTTGCTTGGATCGATGTTCCATGGACTTCGCGAAATTTCGAAACACACATTGTGTTCTCCGTAGCAACATTGACCATTTCCCTAGCTTTGAAATGCATTACCCACTCGTTGATCGCGAGCCCGCTCGGCCTACCGTTCGCTACCACCCAATCCACGGACTCGAGTCGGTCAATTGGTTCACGCAATGGACCTGCAGGCAGCAACATAGCATTGCCAATTCCTCGCATTCCATCAAGGACAACTATTTCTATTTCCCTTCCCAGCGCATAGTGCTGCAAGCCGTCGTCTGCAAGCACGATGTCGACGTCGTGTCCACGTAGCAAGGCCTGCACAGCCACTACGCGACGCGGATCAACATAAACTGGGCAGTCGGTTCGACGCGCAAGCATCAGCGCTTCGTCACCCGATTCACGAACGGAAGTCGACTTAGTGACCTCCAATGGATAGTTGGAAGCCCCGCCATAGCCCCTGCTGACAATACCTACTCTCGCTCCTCGGTTCGACAGCCAGTCTGCCAACCAAGCAACTAGTGGTGTCTTACCTGTACCGCCCACCGTGACATTTCCTGCTACACATACTGGTACCGGAGCTGTCCAAACAGCCTTCTTTCCGTCCGTGTAGCTGCGTCGACGTCTTTGAACCAATTGGCCAAAGACCCACGAAAGGGGGCTTAAGAGCTTCGTCGTCAGTGACTGCGAATGCCACTTTCGCACCAAGTAGGACTCAAGCCTGGTTCCTATCGAGTCTGGCATCTCAGCGAACTGCGACTATTGAAATTTGGTTCAGCTAGCTTTTCCGAACTGAGACTCGCGAAGTAGTGCATAGCGGCCGTTCGCCGCTAACAATTCCGAGTGTGCTCCCTGTTCGACAATCCGTCCTTGCTCCAGAACGGCAATGACATCCGCGCTCTCAACCGTGGAAAGACGATGCGCCACAACCAATGTAGTTCTGCCTTGCATTATCTCTTCGAGGGCAGCCTGGATCAAGATTTCTGATTGTGCATCCAACGCCGAAGTTGCTTCGTCTAGGATGAGTATTGGCGCGTCCTTAAGAATCGCACGAGCAATCAGCACTCGTTGTCTTTCGCCCTGCGACAGATTGGATCCCCGATCGCCAACCACGGTTTCCAATCCATTGGGGAGCTTGTCTACAAACTGGCTAACTCTCGATCGCTCGATGGAGTCGAGCAGCCGACTTTCCGATGCGTTTCGTAGGTCGCCAAAGGCAATGTTGGCGCGTAGGGTGTCATTGAAGAGAAAAACCTCCTGACTAACCAAGGCAATTTGCCGTCTCAGCGACTCCTTGGTAACGTCTTGAATTGTTTGCCCATCCAGGAGAATTGAGCCTGAATCGGGTTCATAAAAGCGCAGTAGCAATTCAATAAGGGTTGTTTTCCCGCTTCCTGTTGATCCGACTAGAGCAAATGTTTGCCCCGCCTCGATGCTGAGCGTCACGTCTTCAAGAGCATTGTTCGTTGCCGTGACATACCGAAATGTCACGCCTTGGTATTCGATCTTGCCCTGAGCTTCTGATAGCACGCTAGTTCCGCCATCGATCTCAGCATCGCTGTCGATCTGCTCGAATATTTCGGTCGCGGCGGCCAATCCCATCTGAATTCTTGCGTTGACATCCGACAGCCGCTTGATGGGACTCGCCAATGCCCCCGCCAACCCAACGAAGGTGATCAGGTGCTTCGCTGACATTCCACCAGACACTTGCTCAAGGAACAATATCCCTACCAGTGCCGCAATAGCGAATGCCGCCAACAGCTGGATGAACTGAGCGCTTACAGCCTTCGTCGCGACAAGTTTCAAATGCTGCTTGCGGTTCCGCTCACTTGCCCTGCGGAACGTCCGATCCTGGTCCGAAACCCCGCCATAGGCTCGAATGGACTTGAAGAAATTGACCGTTTCCTGTCCAACATGTGTAACTTCACCCATCGACGACTGAATGTTCGTGCTGATCTGACGAAACCTCTTGGATGCAATACGAACAATCACGGCAACGAACGGCGCCAACACAAGAAAGAGAACCGTCAGCGCAAAATTGATAACCAACATGAAACCGAGCATGAGTATTAGCTTGGCACCGTCCTGCAATAGGATTCTCTGAACATCGGTAACTGTGTCTCGAAGCTTCGATGTTGTATCAGTCAGTCGATTGGAGATTTGTCCCTGTTTACTGCCGTCGAAGTATGTGCTGGGCAGTACAAGCAGGCGTGAATGCAACTCGCACCGTATGGAGTGGACAACATGGAAAGAGACTCGAGACAGCAAGAATTCGCCAAACACTGTGCCAACAGCGCGAACGACAGCAGCCACGCCAATCATCATGGAAAACAAAATCGGGAGTGGCCAGCTCAACTGAAGAAACAGATCTGGGATCCACAACCGGCTTTCGGAAACCGGCTCGCTCGTCGGCGCAGTTTCCTTGAAGGTGTCTACGACCGAACCGAGGATCTGAGCGAAGAACACTTCGCCCACCGACGCAAGACAATACGCGACTATTGCAATGACAAACAGCCAGCCATGTCCGCGAACATAGCCAATTAGTCGTTTGTAGGTCTGCCAATCGGTAGGACTACGACTTGGCATCAGCAGCACTCATTGCACGTTGGGATCTGTCGCCAAAATCCTCACGTTGTTCATTCCGAGCCCTCCCAAAGCATCCAAGACTAGCACGACTGTTGAGTGGCGAGCGTCGGCAGAGCCACGAATCAATACGTGCGAATCCTCAGTAGCCGAATCCAGACTTCGAAGTTGCGTCTGGATGGAACTATAGGAAACTACCGCAATTTTCTCGCCAGCTATGAATACTTCGTCGTCGTCTGTAATGGCGATCTCCAACACCGACTCAGAGCTTCTCATCGATTCGCCATGGGCTTCCGGCAGCAAGACGTTCAACACGGTTTCACGAGCAACTGTCGAGGTGACCATGAAGAAAATAAGGAGCAAGAAGACAACGTCGATGAGAGGCGTAAGCTCTATCATGACGTTGACTCGTCGGGGTCTTCGAAAAGTCAACTCTGCTCCATGTCGAAGTCACGAATCAGCAAGTCCACCAATGCTCCTGCGTCTTGCTCCATCCCCACTACAAGCTTATCCACTCTACGTACGAAGTAGCGGTGACACGCTAACGCAACAATGGCCACCGAAATGCCGGTTGCAGTAGTTATCAGGGCCTCTGAAATGCCTCCAGCAAGAAGTGTGGGATCTCCTCCACCTGAAGCAACCAGCGTCGTAAAGACCTGGATCATGCCAATCACGGTTCCCAACAGACCCAACAATGGAGAGATTGAAGCCACAGTGCCCAACGCGGTTAGATAACGCTCCAATTCAAGGGTCACTTGGCTGGCTGTCTGTTCCATCGCGGACTTCGCGGCTTCTGCGCCAAATTCCGACTTGCGGAGACCAGCGGCCAGGATCGTTCCCAAGGGAAATCGACTCAATTCATCCAACAGTCCGCTGTCTACAAACCCGTGTTGTCGCAACCTGTTCGTAATCTGTTCGATCAAGCCCGAGGGGGCAACTCTTGCTCTTCGTAGAACCCAGCTCCGCTCGATGAATATTGCCACCGCTACGAGACTGCACACGAAGATTGGCACCATCAGCCAACCGCCGGATTTGGCTAGTTCCAGCATGTATTCCCGTACCCTGAAGCGTTTCCGGCATTATAGGTACGACCACGAGTCATGCACCGGCTGCCAACGACAGAGAACACGGTCGGATTGGTCGGGTGTTAGGCGTTGTTTCGTTGGCGATAGCAGTAGTTTGTCGCTTCGACGAAACCGTCGATAGAGCCGCAGTCGAAGCGTACTCCTTCGAATGCGCATGCCACTACCCGTTCCATCTTGGCCAACGTGCTCAACGCGTCTGTCAATTGGATTTCTCCGCTGTGTCCGGGTTGTGTCCTCTCGAGTACTTCGAATATCTCAGGGACTAATATGTAGCGCCCGACGACCCCGAAGCTGCTTGGCGCATCCTCGGGATTGGGCTTTTCAACAAGGTCGTTTACCAGAAAAGTTCCATCTGGCTGCTCGGTGGCATCGATTATTCCGTATCGGTCGGTCTTGGATTGCGGCACTTTCTGCACTGCAACGACACAGCATTGGTACTTTGCATAGACATTTGCGAGTTGCTGAAGCACCCCCTGATTTGGGTTTAGGCACAGATCGTCGGGAAGCACCACAGCAAAAGCTTCGCCTCCCATTAAGAGGCGCCCACAAAGAACCGCGTGTCCTGTGCCAAGCATCTCGCTCTGCCGGGTGTAGGCAAACTCGCAGCGTTCGATCAAGCCTTGAAGTTTTGCAAGATCTGTCGCACGCGAACTGCCGCGTAAATGACTCTCGAGTTCCACGTTGGCGTCGAAATGGTCTTCGATAGCTCGCTTTGTACGAGCTGTAACGAAGCCAATTTCATCCATACCAGCATCGACCGCTTCCTCCACGCAATATTGGATAAGTGGCTTGTCCAAAATGGGCAACATTTCCTTGGGCAATGATTTTGTTGCAGGCAGAAACCGCGTTCCGTAGCCGCCTGCTAAAAATAGACATTTCTTGACCACTTGCAGGTTACTCCTGTCAATCTAGTTGGGAATTTTCGACGTGCTGTCCGCTCGTACGACAATTTGTGAAGTTGGGATCATGAACACTGGCTCCTTCTCCGCTATCAGGTCGGATTGTGCAATGCGTCGATCGGATTGGTACGGAGTACCAAAGCTAATGGACGAAGGACTCCAACGCACGCAATTGCAATAGCAACAACCAACGTCAAAAACACGTCCCAAGGCTGAAGAAACGGGCTGAGGTCGAACAATTGAAAGCCCCCAATGACTTCCCAATCAATTAGCAGTTGCAGGAAGTGCATGATGCTTCCACTAAGAAAGATTCCTAGAGCCAAGCCGACCAATATTCCGGCAATGGCAATCAAGAACCCATGAGCAGCAAAGGCCAGTTTGATGACACTAGGCTTGGCTCCCATGGTTCTAAGTATGGCAATGTCCGACTTCTTTGAGTTGATGAGCATAGCCTGTCCTGACACGATGTTGAGGGAAGCCAGACCGATTACAAAGGTCAACATTACAAAGAGAATCGACTTTTCCATGTTAATCGCACCAAAGAACTCCGCGTAATCCTGAGACCAAGTCCTGACTCCATCGACTTCGCCTAGTAGTATGTCGGCCTGCCACGGGTCGGCAAGCGTGATTCGCTGTGCAACTTGGTTTGAACCCAGCACGCCAATCTGCAGCAGATCCGAAATGCGCACTACCACAAGTGGATGTTGCCCGCCTGGCACGTAGTTTCCGGAGAATCCAACCAATCGAAAGTTCCCTGACTTTGTAACCACTCCTCCGGTAGTCACGACAGGAAAGGTAAGCGAGAAATTCCGCGGCGTCAGCGGCGTCAGCATCCATGAACCATGGGTCAAGGCTTCCATGGATGGCTGCTCACCGCTGATGAAGGGCTGATTGGTGGGTGTTGAATTCGGCACCAGAATATGATCTTGAAGAGATTCGACACCATGTACAACAACACCACGGGTGACTCCCCTGTTCGAAAACAATGCATGGAGTTCAACAAATGGCTCGACACTCACAACACCCTCGATTTTCTGCAGTTCCGCAATGACTGCTGGTGTAGCCGAGTCCGAGCGCAGGACCGCGTGAGGTGCGGCATCAACAATCAACTCTTCGGCTTGGCGGTGCAGACCGTTCTGGACGGACAGTACAACAATAAGTAGCGCAATGCCCAACATCAAGCCGATGAACGATACCCAATTGATCAAGCGGCTGCGTCCGACGTTTCGACTACGCAGATAGCGCATGCCCACCCACAGGGCAAGATGGATGCTAGGCCTCGATCGCATGCGGGCGAAGTACACCGTCTTCGAGCAACTCTACTCTCTCCATGCGTTTTGCTACAGCAGAATCATGGGTGACTACTACAAATGCAGTTGCAGCCTTGCGACGCAAGGACTCGATGAGTGCCAATACTCCTTCAGCGTTTTCTGAATCCAGGTTCCCAGTCAATTCGTCCCCGAGGACTACAGCCGGTTCAACAATCAACGCGCGGGCGACTGCTACCCGTTGCTTCTCGCCACCTGAAAGCTTGTGAGGGAGGTGCTTCAGCCGACCACCCAAACCCACCGTTGACAACAGTTCGACGGCTCGACGCGACGCTTCGCGGCGGGAAACGTCGCCCCTTAACCAGAGAGGCATAGCCACATTCTCAGCCGCAGTGAATTCGGGCAGGAGATGGTGGAACTGATAGATGAAACCCATGAACTCGCCGCGAATCCTCGCTCTATCCTTCGAGTTTGCAGCGCTGATCGAGGTACCTGCTACGCATACATCGCCAGAGTCGAGATCGTCAAGTCCCGCCAAAATATGCAAGAGCGTGCTCTTTCCCGATCCAGACCTACCAAGAATTGCAACTTGCTCTCCTTCATGAACTAGCAAATTCACTCCACGGAGAATTTCTAGCGAGTTCTCGCCATCGCGATAGGATTTCTCTACTTCACTGGCAACGATTACTTCAGTCATGCCGTAGGATATCCGTAGGATTCAACCCCGTCGCACGAATAGCCGGCACGGCAATGGCAATCAAACACAGACCGAGTCCGATCCCAAGCACTGTTACAAAATCCGACAGTTCGAATTTCAAGCTCAAGGAGTGTACAAAGTACTGTGAGAGCAAGTTAATGCCCGTAAGCCGCTCGAACAATGGCAAACCAATTTCCAGTAACCAGCCTATACATACGCCTATCACGCAACCCAGCAACAAGCCAATTATTGCGATCGACAATCCCGCAGTTAGAAAGGCGATCGTAATTAGGGGTCGCTTGCTGCCCAACGTTCTTAGGACGGCAATGTCGCGACGTCGTTCAGAGACCATGACAGCAACGGTCGACACCAAGTTGAATGCCGCAACAGCTACCAGCATTGAGAAAACAAGCAAAAGCAAATAGCGAGAAGACATGATTGCGCCATAGAATCGGGCACCCTCGCCCATGCTCCAATCTCTCACATCTAAATCTTCTGTAGCAAGGTTTCGCACCAAATGGGAGTGAACGCTGATGGCGCGAAAGGGGTCGTCTAGCGTAATGCCGTAGCTCACTACCGCTTGTCGACCACGGAAGAATCGAGCGGAGTCTTCAATGTGCATATATGCACTGGCTCTGTCCATAGACGTTTTCGTCTCTATTAGGCCCGCCACACGTACTCGCTTTTGGCGTGGCAGGAACCCAACCAAGGAAACCTGATCGATAGGTAGCATGAGTGTTACAAAATCTCCGGCGGCTACCCCCAGATTCTCAGCGAGTGCGCTTCCGAGCAATATTTCGAATGCTCCAGGTTGCAGCCTTGCTACTTCACTCTCCGCAACGTAATCCAGCAACTTAGGGGCAAAATGGTTCCGTTCTGGGGTAATGCCCGCCACGTACACAGGATGGGCTCGACCGAAGCTTGCTGCTTCATTACGCTGTTCGACACCGACGCCAAGCTCTGGGTCGTCGACTATCGGTGGTGGCACAACAATCAAAGCATTGCCGCTAACTATCTTGCCTTGCGCGACAATCCCCTCAATTTGCGAAGTCTGAAAGAGGAGTTGCGATTCATCAATGGACGCGTGAGTGCCCAACACACTAACATGTGGCATCGTGCCTAGCATTCGTTCACGAAATTCGTACTCGAACCCTGACAGAACAGCCTGTACGACCAGCAATACCGCAACCGACAGTGCAAGCCCCAATACAGAAAGCGAAGCGACTGACGAGAGGAAATCACGGGGAGATACAACGTATCTTGCACCAATCGTTAGCGCAATTCGTAGATTCACTTTGGTAACTAACTGCCCTGACTATATGGGTACACGAACTACGACAACCGTCCTGTAATCTCGTGAATCATTCCACTTTCCTTCCCATACTAGTACAGAGTGTTTTGCCACAATACTTTTGACCTTGCAGATCTAACATCGTCGTGGTTGTGGTCCCGAATCTTCTCCTACGGTTTCCTCCTGCATGGTGCTGAGGCGGCATCGCCAAAGCATCAATCTGCCTCCCGGATTGCACCACACCACGACGATGTAAGACGCTTCGGCGTTTCAATTCAAGATCCCTCAAGAGCCTGAGTTGGCGCCAACGCATACTCAAACATCTAGCTCGTTTGAATCAAGGTGTTGGGAATTCCTCCCAATGAACTCTTCCATAGCCGGCGTCATTCTCACAGAGTAGTCGCTCCGGGACTCGTTCCATGTCGAGAACAACGCCGCTATGTTGTTTACGACGGCTAGTCGGTAGCCTTCCTCTTCACCTAGGATAAACAGTGCAGTAGCCAACGCATCTGCTTCTACTGCCGTTGGTCTTTGAACGGTAACGCTTGCTAGCCCGTGATTCACCGGGTAGCCCGTGGTTGCATCAATCACATGCGTAAAGATTTGACCACCAAATTCTCTTATGTTCCTATAGTCGCCGGTTGTCGCTAATGCACCGTTCTTAAGTGCGACCTTCAAGTGCGCTCGTCCGGAACCGTCTGGGGCTTCAATCCCAATCTGCCACGGCTTGCCGTAACGATTCAACCCCTCAACGCGGATCTCGCCACCAATGTCCACGAGATACTGTTTGCACTCGTACTCGCTGAGCAATTCAGCAATCTGATCTACACCATAGCCCTTCGCGATTCCCGAAAGGTCAATTGTTAGTTCGCTAGATTTCCTTAGTGCAGGCGGCTCAGAACGAAACTCCAACTCTCGATAGTCGACAACGTTAACCAGTTTCTGGATTGTCTCGTTCAATGGCTGCTGCTCTACCTCACTCGCACCGAAACCCCATGCCGAAACCAAAGGCTCGACTGTAATGTCAAATCTTCCAGTGCTCATCTCGCTGACTTGGTGGGCAACTGCAACAACATGAACCAATGATCGAGGAGCATCAAACCAAATGCCAACCGGATGGTGGTTGAAGTGAGCTACAAGAGAATCTTGTCTGTAGTTGGACATCACTTCGTCAACGATTCGCAACTCATTCTCGATGGCGGCACGGGTCGGCAAACTTGCGCACACGGCTGCTACACGATAATAAGTACCCATCGTGTTGCCGCTGAAAGATTCATAGCCGCCACGTTGGCAACCAAGGACAAGCGTCAATGCGCAGACAGACAGAAATGCTATCTTTGCCCTTTGCCACGCCTGCCCCGTTGCAAGGGTTTCTCCGTGAATCCTTCTACGTATAGATGCACTACGTCTTCGCTTGGGTGCTGACAAAATCGGAGTATCCACAATTCACCGGACTACAATTTACCTATGAACAAGATTCGAAACCTTATTTGCGCAATAGTCGCTGCTCTCGCTATGTACGGACTGTCGCAAGACGCTGAGACAACCGAAGAAAATGAAGTGACAGACAAACCAAAAGAGAACCCAAAGGTACTGTTTGATACCTCGCATGGAACCATCATGATGGAGCTCTTCGAAGACGAAGCACCCATCACAGTCAACCACTTTCTGGCCCTCGTCGACGATGGACACTACGATGGGATCATTTTCCATCGTGCACATAGAAATTTCGTCATACAAGCAGGGAGTTTCGATCAAGACATGAAACCTCGAGACATTGAGGATACGATCAAGAACGAAGCTAGCAACGGCCTGAGCAATGTCAAGGGCACGGTTGCTATGGCTCGCGGAGACCATCCAGATTCGGCAGCCGCAGATTTCTACATTAACACTAAGGACAACACCGGACTCGACTATTCCGAGTCCAAAGGGGAAGCCGGGTACGCTGTGTTTGGCAAGGTAACTCGTGGAATGGACGTAGTTCACGCTATCGAGAAGCTCAAAGTCAAGACCGAAAATGTTGGCGGGATTAAGCTCGAAAACGTGCCCGTCGAGACGGTGGTAATAATCAGCGCCCAAAGATATCGAGACAAGTGACCCTGCGGGTCTGCTAGCTGCTCGCCAATTGCATAGATTTAAGCTACAACGCTAGACCACCGACGACCGGACACAACCCTGTCTGTCACTGCGACGTTTGAAGTCGCAATGCAGTCCGTATACTTTCGCATGGTCACCTGCTAAGAGATTAATCACTCTTGTAGCAGGTGATACTGCGAGAACCGATTTGTATTGATCTTTGCCCGTAGGGAACGAACCACTCTCACTCCCATCTGTCAATGTAGTATTTACGTCGCTTCTAGATTTTGATGCAAGCCTACGCTGGCTTGCAAGCTTTTTGATTGCGCGAGCCGCCTGCCATGTCTCGATTACTCATATTTCTCGCCGCGCTAGTTGGCGTCAGTCTATTTTGGTGTGCATTGATAACGGAAATCACACTTCGATTTCTGCCATCCAGCTTCATGTCATTGGCAATTCTTGTATTTGTAGCATGCGCGTCGACAGGTTTGCTTTTCTACAACTTCGCACGTCGTGTTCCCAACTTAGCGAACACCTCTAGCGTAGCAACTTCTGAACGGACATCGCCAAACCGTCGCTCAACTAGGGTGAGGCAGGGAAAGGCGAACGCAAACCAGCAAGGTCCCCAACGTGAAAGAGCATCTAATCAGCGGGCGCAGGGAAAGAGTTCCTCCGGCGAACGACCTACCAACCGTCCAGGTTCACGACAGAACCGACCACCAAAAGCAGCACAACGCAACCCGGCACGATCACAAACCCGAACAGCCAGCCGTACAAATGGTCACATCAAGTCATATTCCAGTCGACAGTCCTATGGATTCGTTGTGAGCGAGAGTGGCGAGCAGGCTTTCTTTCACAAGACAAACCTCGATTCGGGAATAAGTGACAAAGATCTCGAAAAGGAACGAGCTGTTAGCTACGAAGTACACTCAGGTGATCGTGGGCCTGTTGCGACCAAGATTCGACTAGTTTCACAGGAATCCTAAATTAATCTCCGTACCGAGGTTTCGCGACGAGTCGAGTCCGCACTCGTTCAGCAGGGCGCCGAAAACCCTAACGCACTCATCGGCCAAGCGACAAGACCGGAATTTGGCGACTACCAATCGAATGCTGCGCTTTCGGTTGCTAAGAGACTGAACACCGACCCTCGAACGCTTGCTGACAAGCTGATCAGCTCCAGATTGCTCGACGACATAGCACAGGATGTAAGAGTTGCTGGGCCAGGATTCATCAACATTACGCTGGGGGACGAATTCCTCTCCCGATGCATTGCACGAGAACCGATATCCACTCCCGATGCGAATCCCAAGCACATAGTTCTGGACTACTCATCGCCGAATGTTGCCAAGGAGATGCATGTAGGCCATCTGCGGAGCACGATTATCGGCGACTCCATCGCTCGAATGCTTGAACTAGCCGGTCATCAGGTAACCCGCCAAAACCACATTGGCGACTGGGGCACGAATTTTGGGAAGCTCATTGCGTACCTGGACGAGAGCGGATCGAACTCTCAGCTCGAAAGCACTCTATCGAATATTGAACAGCTCTATGTAGCTGCAAACAAGCGATTCGATGAAGACTCAGAATTTGCGTTGAAGTCCCGAGAAGCAGTAGTCAAGCTCCAGACCAAGGACCAGAAGGCAAATGAAATCTGGCGAAAGTTCCTTGATGTCTCGTTGGCGCACATGCAGGAAATCTACAGGAAGCTTGATGTTCTGCTGACCGAAGACGACATCCGGGGGGAAAGCTCCTACAACGACGACCTGCCGACTGTCATTGAGCGTCTTCGGGTTGCCAACATGCTTGTGGAGTCCGATGGCGCTCTATGTGTATTCGAGGAAGGGTTTCAACGCAAAGACGGAAGTCCACTTCCGATGCTCGTCCAAAAGTCTGACGGTGGCTACCTCTACCACACGACCGACTTGGCGACGCTGCTCTATCGAGCCCAAATTCTAAAGGCTGACCAAGTCTTGTATTTCACCGACGCCCGTCAAATCCTACACTTTGAAATGCTATTTGCAGTTGCTCGAAGAGCTGGATTTGTCGATCCTGAAGTCAGTTTGGAACACCATGTGTTTGGGTCCCTTCTCAACGCGCAGGGCGAACCGTTCAAAACTCGTTCGGGAACAAACATACTGCTCGCAGACCTGATCGACGAAGGAATCGCACGTGCAGCGGAGGTGGTTAGAGAAAAGAGCGGCCATTTGAGCGATGCCGTACAACGTGAAGTAGCCCGCCAAGTTGCAATCGGAGCGATCAAATATGCGGATCTGTCCAAGAACCGCATACATGACTACAAGTTTGATTGGAACACTATGCTTGCTTTGGATGGAAACACAGCTCCATATCTGCAGTATGCCTATGCGCGAGTAAACGCCATATTCACAAGGGGCGGCTTGTCGCTCAAGGATGTCGATCAGCATGCGGTGGACATCTTACACCCAGCGGAGCACGATTTAGCAGTCCGGCTATTGCGATTTCAGGAAGCTCTCGACCAATCGATTGAAGAGCGAAAATCGCATCAAATGTGCAGTTACCTCTACGACTTAACGGTTCACTTCACCAGGTTTTACGAAAACTGCAATGTATTGAACGCAAAGCCCAAAGTTCGTGACAGTCGACTAGCCCTGTGTGCTCGAATGGCAAACACGCTGCACATTGGACTTGACTGTCTAGGTATAGAAACCCCTACGAGGATGTAGTGGTTGCCGACCGAGCCATCCGTGGAACCGTATAGGTCTTGAGATCAGCGACAAACTTTCGCAATACGTCGACCCCAGTTGCTTCTGCTCTGGAACACCACGTCTTGAACTCACTCAGCAACTCCTCGCCTCCTGCGGCACGTTTGGACCAGACTGAATTCAGTTCTAGGCGCAAGTCGTAGATGACCTTCAAACGCGGATTCTGTGTGGTGATCTTGTCGATTCGGTCAATTTCCCTGTCACGCAGCACGAGCTGATGTGAACAAAGTACCTTGCCTGCTCCTCTCAACAAGCGTCGCAACGGGCCCTGGGCAATGCGCTGCTCCCGCTTGACTATAGGCTTTACTACATGGTCGGCATAAGTGGCCATGACTCTGAATCGGTCATTCACAACCGCCCATATGGTGTCCATGTCGATGTTCGATTTGTCGTCTATACGTTCGACTACCGGCCCGGTATGCAAAGGCTTGGCCAATTTCATGAAACTTAAGAGACGTATGTATTGCCAGCCTAAGTCGAATTCCCAAGGTTTGAATGAAAATCGAGCCGAATTGGGATAGGTGTGATGATTGTTGTGCAGCTCCTCGCCGCACACCATTATTCCGATTGGCACGATATTTTTTGAGGCGTCCTGAGTCTCGAAGTTGCGATATCCGAAGGCATGACCAATTCCATTGACAATCCCCGCGGCCCAAAGTGGAGTCCAAATCATTTGGAGAGACCACACAACAACTCCGATGATCCCAAACAAAAGCAGATCGATCACCGCAAGAATCACCAAGCCTGCCCAAGCGAAGCGTGAATAAAGATTTCTCTCAATCCAATCGTTTGGTGTGCCTTTCCCGTATCTTTCCAGCGTCTCCTCGGTAATACCATCGCGGTAATACTCCGATCCGCCCCAAATGATGTTTGCCAAGCCGTGTACAACAGGACTATGAGGATCTTCCTCGGTCTCCGTTGCTGCGTGATGCTTGCGGTGAACGGCAGTCCATTCCCTTGTTACCATTCCAGTTGTAAACCAAACGACGAACCTGAAGAAATGGCATAGAGCGGGATGCAATTCAAGTGAGCGGTGGGCTGAGTGTCGGTGCAGGTAGAGAGTGATGGCAATGAATGTAATGTGAGTTGTGGCAAGAACATACAGGACCGCCAATGGAATTGACAATCCTACGACACCGTACCACCAGTCAAAAAAGCTCACGAATTGTTGACCCCTTCGAATTGAGATGTGCAAGAGACTGCAATGTGAGCGCATTTGCCATGCGATCACATCGAGCAAGTTTGTTGCTTATTGTAATAGCCAAAACGACGTAGTAACGACGCGATGACTAAAGATTGGAAATCGACACCTGTGGGCAGCAACGTTTCCCTACATTGCAACATGTGCTCCACCGGCTCTAGCTTCAATACAACGCAGGCTAATGATTGAATTGGGTCCGTTCAATCCAAGTTCACGAGCCTCAGGAGCACGGCTGCAATGAACATTCCTACCGAACTTGAAACCTATTTGTACGACCTACGAGGCTACTTAGTCGTCGAGAATGTGCTTACGCCCGACCAAGTAGCGAGGCTGAACGCGATCCTCGACGAGAGTCTCAACGACCTTCCGGAAACAGCAGACCGGCTTTCCGATCAAGAACCACGGAGCCTATACGACAACTATCGATTTGGCATGGCCGGTGGTTCGTATCCGTCTGGTCCTGGTTTTCTTGCATTTGGCAATGAGTTCTGCGAACTCATTGATCATCCGAAGACGATGCAGGTCATGCGCATGCAGTTGGGCGACTGCTTCCGACTTGACCGGATCTTCGGCATGCGAATGAAGAAAGGCATGCCGAGCGGCCGCCTTCATTCAGACTACGGTGCGTCTGAACCGTTTACACGCGCCATCCCTGGCCAACCCTATGTTCAGCCAGGGTTTCAAGCTCTTCATGGATTCGGCGTAGCGGCATTCAACCTAACTGACTGCGGACCGGAAACAGGCGGTCTCTGCTGCATACCGGGAAGCCACAACAGCCACATAAAACTACCGAGGACTATTCGTGACGGAACGTATAGCGATGTAATCGAAGTGCCTCGTGCACCAGCTGGAAGCGTAACGTTCTTCTCTGAAGCAACAACCCATGGAACGACCGAGTGGAGGGCTGACCACGAACGCCGATCACTGCTCTACAAGTACTGCGCCTCACAGCTCACCTGGTCCAGAACACGAGTGACAGCACCAGTGGGCATTGAACTTACTGCACCCCAGAGGCGTTTGCTCGAAGAGCCCGCAGGAGCACACTGGTTTTTCGATTCGTTGTTTCAGGACTGAAGATTCGGGGCTGTTGAATGGCACGTCGTAGCTTCTGCCAATCATGAGGTAGACATCCAAGGATCAATGGCTAGGATCAATTCGGGTGACAAGAAGAACCTTCATCTGTGACCCGGTGCGGTTGTTCATTCCTCCGTTGGGGAACAAGTCGCCCCGATCAGCACGACCGAGTCCTCAAGGGTCAGAGCGTGCGCTACCTTGTACTTGTCGGATGGATTTGCTGTGAATACCGCGCGAAGACTCGTCGCCCCAGAATCAACCACGCTCCGTATAAAGACGCCGCAAGGCTTACGGCCACGAGCATCAACCCGAGAAAAATGTTGATTCCAAAAAACATCTCCCACCGAACTCCATTTAGCTCACAGATTCCAATTCCGATCCACAAGAGCGTTAGCCAGACGCCAAAACCGCCCACCATGACTGACCCCGTCGTGAAGATGGCTTGTTTCAGTATTGCGTCAATAATGTCGGACGCGATGCCGTTTTGGATCGCGAGATTGCGTTGGCGGATCAGCCTAATGGACCCAAGAACAAATATTGCCAGTACTAGAACTCCGATAGAGTACGTCAAGACATCGACAAGCAAGCCATCGCTAATAGGATCGAGCAATGACAAGACAAACACTACCATGATGAACATGCCCGATATCAGTGCACCGGCGCACACCCACGAAACGCGTCGCCAATTGGCTTGGTCGGTATTGGATGTCAGGAATTCTTGTAGATTAGCAACCATTCTGTTCATCCCAATATTCCACAGTCAAAAGGGCGTGGAGTCTTGTCAGTCTAGCAAATTTTGGTGCTCCTCGCGCGTTGCGTAGCCTAGCGCTTGGTGTTTCAGAAGGGGGAGAACCCAACGCCCAAAGCCAACTGCTGTACGGCAATTGGTGGAACGCGCTGTGTGGGCAATCTCTTGGCCATCCATGAGAGTAAGTCTTGCGTGCATTGACGGAGCGATTAAACGTTTTATTTGCTCGCTAGGGGCGTGGCTTCCGTCAAACTCTTGCCACCCTTGTTCAACTTCTTGTATAGTGCAAATTAATCTACTGAGCAATACAGGCGTGTATGGGCTTTAGCAGTCGGCACCCACATTCTGAAACAACCAACTTGAAATCAAGCTTTGCTTCGTTTGATGTTGCTCCCTTGACTCCACACATAGGTGCGGAAATTCGGGGTATTGACTTATCTATTCCGTTGTCCAATGAACAAGCTCAAGACGTCGCAAACGCTTGGTTGGATTGGAAGGTTCTCGTATTTAGAGACCAATGTCTCAATCGAGATGAACACAAGACTTTCGCAAGGCGATTCGGCAAATTGCATGTTCATCCCATGCAGCACTTGTACGACGGCGATCCCGAGATTCTCATTGTCAAGACGACAAAAGACTCCGCATACACTTCGGGGGACGGCTGGCACACAGATGTGACATGCGAGAAGGTTCCTCCATTGGGTTCTATGCTCTACGTCACCGAGGCTCCCACATCCGGCGGAGATACACTGTTTGCCGACATGTACCTTGCCTACGAGTTGCTCTCGGATCCTCTGAAGGAATTCATTGGAGGATTGGAAGCTGTCCACGATGGCAAGATTCCTTATGTTGGGAGCTACAAGACTAAGGAACCCGATGGTGGGTACCCAAGGAATACTCACCCGGTTGTGGCGACGCATCCAGAAACAGGACGTAAGATTCTGTACGTCAATCAAGGATTCACATCGCACATTGTTGGCTTAAGACGTAATGAAAGCAAGGCGATTCTGACGATGCTATACAACCACATCAATTCGACTCCCAGACTCTGGTGCCGAGTTGCATGGAAACCTAACACACTGACTTTTTGGGACAACCGCTGTACACAACACCACGCAGTTTGGGACTATCACCCCGAATCTAGGTATGGTGAACGAGTATCAATAGTGGGGGAGGAGAGACCACACGCATGATTACAAGACGGAACTTAAACCTGGGTGTGCTTCTTGCGCCTGCTGCGCTTGTTCTTGCGAGAACGGCAACTGCTGAAGAAGTAGCTACAAGGACATCGGAATTACCCGATGAACTGACCACATCGAGACTAATTTACCTTACGCCTATCAAATCGGATGGCGAAGAGAGCAAGTGCAAAGCCGAGATATGGTTTGGCTTCCACAACGACGAAATCTACGTTGTCACACCAACGACTGCATGGCGCTCCGAGGCAATCCGAAAGAAATTGACAAGTACACGCATTTGGGTCGGTGACTTTGGTAATTGGAGACGTGCAAACGAAAAGTTTCG
This sequence comes from uncultured Pseudomonadales bacterium, assembly GCA_964572845.1. Taxonomy (GTDB): domain Bacteria; phylum Pseudomonadota; class Gammaproteobacteria; order Pseudomonadales; family Azotimanducaceae; genus Bin55. The sequence goes on from CAZNFX010000001.1 coordinate 320,746, forward strand.
GGAAGCACCAGAGCTAATGGCCACAGGTAGCATCGTCGAGGATGAGGAAGTTCATACGAAAGTCCTTGAAGTCATGGGAGAGAAGTACACCGACGAGTGGGGTCGGTGGGGTCCTCAATTCAAGAGCGCACTCGAAGACGGCACAAGAGTAATGATCAAGTACACGCCAAAGCAGCCTGAAGAGAATGTGGAAGCCTGAAGACAATCTGATTTCCGTTGACGGTCTCCATGCTAGATTGGGCGACGCCGATCTAAGGATTGCTGACAGCCGATCTGATTTGTTGGATCCCGATTTGGGGATGCGGCAATACCTGGACTCGCACATACCAGGAGCGTTTTTTGTTTCTCTCGAGAAGGACCTCTCCGATCCTCCCGGATCACGCGGACGACACCCTCTACCAACAAAAGAACGGTTCGTAGCGTCCTTGGGTCAATGGGGCATCACAAACGACTCGCATGTAGTTGTCTACGATGCTGGAAACGCCATGTTCTCCTGTCGGATGTGGTGGATGCTGCGTTGGCTGGGACACGAGCGAGTGTCAGTTCTCGACGGAGGATTTGCAGCCTGGCTCGACGCGGGCTACGAGACGTCTTCCGACATTCCTGTTCCTGTTCAATCTACTTTTGCAATGGGACAGCCATTGACTAAGACCGCCACAGCAGATGAAGTGGCAAACCACGGAGGAGTGTTGCTAGATGCCCGCACAGAAGACCGGTTCCACGGAATGAATGAAACGATGGACCATACGGCCGGACACATACCGGGTGCGGTCTGCAGTCCCTTTCCCGAAAACCTTGGGCCTGATGGAAAATTTACCCGTGACCCCGCCAAATTCGCAAACGTTTCCAAGGAAGCAAAGGTCATTTGCTACTGTGGGTCTGGCGTAACAGCCACGAACAACATTCTGGCCTTGGTAGTGGCAGGATACGACGAACCGACTCTCTATCCCGGTTCATGGAGCGAGTGGATTGAAGACGACACGAGACCCATAACCACTTAGTTCTGTTTTGCGCTAGCAAAGAGCCACTCCACTTCAAGGCTATTCCGAGTTGCCCAGTCTAGTTCTGCTTCACTTTCGCAACTCGACATTAAAGCCCTTGCTGCACCGCACTTCTAGCAACACAGCCAATCCACAATGCAGGAAGCTACAACAAGATTTGTAGACGGCAGACTTTATTCCTGCGACTACAACGACTTCTACGCATCGAAGGATGCTGTGGAGGAGTGCCATCGAGTCCATATCGGTCCTGCAGAGTTTGCAGAACGCATGGCCAGGTCAACTACATTCACTGTCTTTGAGTTCGGCTTGGGCGCTGGAATCAATTTTCTCGCGACAGCTGACCTCTTCCTCAAGCAGGCGCCTTCCGGTGCAAGACTACGCTTCTTCAGTACGGAGGCACGCCCTTTACCTCAAAGCACTGTAGAGCATGTTGTTTCGAGCACTACCTCTGGACTCACGCTAGCACTCGATTGGGTCAGAAAGTACCCACCGGCCATCTCAGGTATCCATAGGCGACTATTTGCAGATCATCGAATCGAGTTAACGATGATGTATTGCTCGACGGAGGATGCAGTCAACGATTTTCTGGAGCGAGACAACACGGGTGTCGACGCGTGGATTCTTGACGGTTTTGCACCCGATCGGAATCCTGATATGTGGAGCGATAAACTGCTCGGAAGTCTTGCTCCAAAATCGAGCGTTGGGGCAACAGCTACCACCTACAGCGTTGCGGGACACGTGAGACGCTCTTTGTCGGAACGGGGCTTCAATGTAACGAAGGTTCCCAGTCTCCCTTACAAGAGACACACTACACTAGCAACGCTTGCTACAGGTGGTATCGAGCAAAGTTCAACTCCTGGTCATGCGACCGTTGTTGGAGGAGGCATTGCAGGCTGCGCCACTGCTGGTGCACTAGCCAGGCGAGGAGTGCAGGTCGAAGTACGTACTCCTACTGGACAGGTTGCCGATGCTACCTCAGCGATTCCAACGGCGATTGTGCATGCCCGTCTGAGTGCCAGTTCCGAGCCATCATCGCGCTTTCGAGTGCACTCGTACACGTACTCTCAACCATTGGTCTCAGCTTTCCCCGCTACGCTCCAGTGCGGTGCCATACAGTTTCCAAATTCTCGCATGTCAAAGAGACGACTGAACGAGGTTGCGAACCTGCTGGGAACCAACTGGGCCATTCCCAAGAGCAACACAGAGATCCGAGAACTAACGGGTTGTTCGATTGACATGCATGGCATCCACTTCCCTAGGTCCTTGTCAGTCGACGGTGGCTCACTGTGCGAAAACCTTGTTGGACATCCCAACATTCGCGTATTGGCTGGCTGGGTTGGGTTGCAACCTGAGAAAGACCATCCAACAATTTTTGCCACCGGGTCTCACGAACCATTTGCAGCTCTCGCGCCTAATCTGGAGATTGCTTTGTTGGAGGGTCAGGTCGACGAATTCGGTGCAAGCGCAGATCATGCATTGCCATCTGTTGCAATGTTGATTGACGGGTATATTGCACCTTCGAAACACGGCATTGTTGCGGGTTCGACGTACGAGTACACTCCCTGGCCAAAAGGAATGTCGACTGCTAGAAACCTCAAGCGAGTAGTGGATTCGACGGGAATTGAAGAGTGGAGCCACACCGGCAGCTTTCGCGCAAAACGCGCCATTACTTCGGACCACCTGCCAGTAGCTGGAAAGATTGGACCAGACTTGTGGATCAACCTGGCACATGGAAGCAGCGGAATGACCTCCGCTCCGTATTGTGGAGAAATCGTTGCGAGTTTGATTTTGGGTGAGTTGCCGCCAGCACCTCATTCATTAATCGAAGTCATCGAGCCTGGTCGATTCGAACGGCGTCAAGAGAAGCGCCCCAATCCGTTTCTAACATCGCAATACAGGGCTCGCCCTTGAACGGTGTGCCCCATTCTTGCTGCCAAATGCACGTAATCTTTTGGGCCTTCTAACATCACGTCGAGTACGCAGTCGCTGGTCCTGCCCCTACTCGGCGCAATAAACCGTTTACCATTGCGGGAGAACTAGTCGATGGTTAGGGAATGCCACCCATGAAGAACTGTGTAGGTTTTGTATTGCTTCTAATTTCTGGATGTCTCTTGGTAGCTTGTTCGCAATCGCCTGAGACTACTGTCGGCAATGGGCAATCGAGCGATAGTGACATCGAAGAAACACCGCTCGATCAGGAAGTGGACACTCACCTAAACATTCTGTACTGGCAAGAACCCTCAACACTGAACCCGTATTTGTCCGGAGGGACAAAGGACATTGAGGCAGCCTCAATGATCCTGGAACCCCTGGCGAACTACGACGAAAACGCCAACATGGTGCCAACTCTAGCTGCGGAGATCCCAACACATGAAAATGGAGGAATCAACGACGACTACACCAGCATTACTTGGAAACTAAAGCCCGGCGTCGTGTGGTCTGACGGATCCCAGTTTACAGCAGACGATGTCGTCTTCACTTGGCAATATTGCATGCATGAGGAGTTTGGATGCAGCGTGTCGAACTACTTTACCGACGTAGAAAGTGTTACAGCAGTGGATCCCAACACGGTTCGAATTGACTTCAATCGAACGACACCCTACCCCTATGGCCCCTTCGTTGGTTCGCTTGTCCCAATCATTCAGAAGGAGCAATTCAAGGATTGTCTAGGATTGCGTGCTCAAGAGTGCACTGAACAAAACTTTGGACCGATTGGTACTGGCCCGTACGTGGTGGGCGAATTCAGAGCCAATGACGTCGTCCACTATGTTGCCAATGAGAGCTATCGAGAGGAAGGCAAGCCATTCTTCAGAACAGCCACCATCAAGGCTGGCGGAGATGCAACGTCGGCTGCCCGGGCCGTGTTAGAGACTGGCGAGTTCGACTATGCCTGGAATTTGCAGGTCGAACCCGAGATCCTGGACAACATGACCAAAGCTGGCAAGGGAAGAATCCTCTTTGGCTTTGGATCTCAAGTTGAGCGAATCATCGTAAATCTAACAAATGCGGATTCATCACTTGGACCTGATCGCCGATCGCAGTACTTAGACGGAACGAATCCGCATCCTTTTCTTTCAGAATTTGCGGTCCGCAAAGCGCTATCCTTAGCGATCGATAGAAACATCCTGGTGGAAACAGGCTACGGGGACGGCGGAGTTCCCACATGCAACGTAGTTGTGCTTCCTGTGGAGTATGCCTCCGATGCCAACGAGGAGTGCAAAGTTCAGAACCTCGAGGAAGCGAATCGGTTGTTGGACGATGCAGGTTGGGTGGCAGGACGAGACGGCATACGAGAGAAAAACGGCATGCGCCTCTCGATCCTCTATCAGACATCAACCAACTCAGTACGACAGGGAAATCAAGCCTTCATAAAACAGATGTGGGAGCAGATTGGCGTAGAAACTGAGTTGCGCAATATTGATGGCTCAGTGTTTTTTGGGGCTGATGCTGCTAGCCCCGATACCTACTACAAGTTCTTTGCGGATGTGCAAATGTACACCAGCAACTTTGACGGCGGCGACCCCACTCAGTATTTGCGAGGCTGGCAGTGCAGCGAAATGCCGGGTCCAGACAAGCAATGGGTAGGTTCGAATATTCCAAGAGCATGTTCGGAAGAGTACGACACACTTGTTGAGAAGCTGTCGTCGGTCGCGGACCCTGAAGAACGAAGCGAGATCATCAAGAGATTGAACGATATCGTCGTTCAGAACTTTTGGGAGATACCCTTGGTTCATCGTGCTAGAGTTTCAGCCGCCGCCAATTCACTCAAAGGGGTTGAACTTAATGGTTGGGACTCCGAACTGTGGGATGTCGAGAACTGGCATCACTAGGAACTGGGTTGTAGAGCAAACCCAACAAGGATGCTCAAGTATCTAAGCCGGCGACTGCTATTCGCCATACCGACGCTCATTGCGATCAGCTTCGTTCTCTTCGCGCTTCTCGATCTCGCGCCAAGCGATCCAACAGGAAGCCTGCCCATAACGATTCCTCCCGAAGTTCGACAGGAAATCCGTGACTCTCTAGGGCTCGACGAACCATTTCTCATCCGCTATCTAAAGTGGATGGAGCAGTTCTTCATAAACGAACCGCTCAATTTGATCGACAAGGTACTGGATCCCCACGACTTGACACCGAGCTCCCGATTGCGGGTGCTGTCGTGGCAGCAGCGCAGTCCTGTTGTAGACCTAATCGTCGAACGACTGCCTCAAACAATGTGGGTTGTTGGTCTTTCCTACGTCGTCGGCATTCTCATAGCTCTTCCAATAGGGATTGTCTCGGCCTACAAGCAATACAGCTGGTTCGATCAAATCGGCACCTTCGTTTCCATGCTGGGCTTTTCTGTACCCACATTTTTCACGGGCATCTTGGCAATCACGATATTTAGCGTTTCGCTTTCCTGGTTGCCGTCTGTCTATGACACCACGCACCAGGTCGAGGACCTCTCAAGCTTTTGGTTCCAGATCAAACAAATGGCAATGCCAGTGCTCGTATTGGCGTTCTACAACGCCGCCCAATTGAGTCGGTTCATGCGAGCGTCGGTGCTTGAGAATCTCAATCTCGACTACGTTCGAACGGCGCGTGCAAAGGGATTGAAGGATCGCGCAATACTTGTCGGTCACATTCTCCGCAACAGCATGATTCCCGTTGTCACCATGATTGCGCTAGGCGTACCCACGATTTTCGGGGGCGCAATCGTCACGGAGCAGATCTTCCGTGTGAATGGACTAGGGGCACTGTTGATTGACGGAATCCAAGCAGCCGATATTCCGCTTGTTCAAACTCTAACTTTCGTGTTCGCAGTGCTGATCGTACTTTTCAATCTCGTTGCCGACGTGCTCTACGGGATTCTAGATCCGCGCATCCGCTACTCATAGATGGCGAAATGGCACTGAACGTACGCAACGAGCAAGCTCTACATAGCGCAAGAATTCACCCATCTCCATGGATGATCGTGTGGGTTGCCATTCGAAGCCACAAGGGAGCACTGGTGGGCGCCGGCGTATTTGCGTTTATAGTTCTCGCCGTCGCAATTGGTCCAATCCTCTACTCTGTTGACCCGCAAGTTCCCGATGTTTCCATTCGCAATTTAAGCCCATCGATTGCGCATCCGTTCGGAACGGACAATTTGGGGCGCGACATGCTTGCTCAAGTGCTGTCGGGAGGACGGATCGCACTTGCCGTGGGATTTACCGCAATGGTGTTGTCCCTTGTTGTCGGCACAGCAATCGGGGTGCTAGCCGGATATTTCAAGTGGTTAGACGGTCCTCTCATGCGGCTGACGGATCTGTTTCTCGCGTTGCCCTTGCTGCCGTTGCTGCTGGTGATCATCATGCTGTTCCGGGACACTCTGCGTGCGGCATTCGGACCGGAAATGGGCATATTCTTCCTAATAGTCTTTGTGATTGGAATAACTAGCTGGATGCAAACAGCGAGGATTGTTCGAGGCGAGACCCTAGCAGTAAAGGAACGCGAGTTTGTGCTTGCCGCAACCAGTGTAGGGACGTCGGGCATGCGCATCGTGTTCAGGCATATCCTGCCCAACATACTCAGTCCCGTCATGGTGTCAGCAACGCTTGGTATCGCCAATGCGATCATTACTGAATCCACCCTGTCGTTTCTTGGTTTAGGGTTTCCTCCCGATTTCCCCACTTGGGGAAGGCTCTTGTTTGATGGTGCAAACTTCATTTCAATAACACCAGTCCGAGTTCTTTGGCCAGGTTTGGCGATATCGTTGACCGTGTTGAGCGTCAACTACATCGGCGATGCACTGCGAGACGCAGTCGACCCACGAGTGCGGAACGAGTGATGTCCACGATCCTCGGAAAACGCGAGTTCAATCAAAAACTGTCGCTACAATTGCCCAGCAGTTATTGACATGTCTATTGGGACGGAGAGCACTTCACTACCGATCCACTCATTGAATATCGCACGTAACACAAGCATTCTCCATCAGCCATGAAAGTTTTCGTCAAGACCTATGGGTGTCAAATGAACGAGTACGACTCGTCTCGTATGACGGAATTGCTCCAAACAACCCATGGTGCACAGCCAGTCGGCACTGCTGACGATGCCGATCTGATCTTGCTCAATACGTGCTCGATCCGCGAGAAAGCTCAAGAGAAAGTGTTCCACGAACTCGGACGATACCGCCAGCTCAAGACTCAGAATCCTGACTTGCTGATCGGAGTGGGCGGATGCGTCGCATCCCAAGAGGGAAGCGCAATAACCAACCGAGCTCCCTACGTAGACTTGGTCTTCGGACCCCAGACTCTACACCGATTGCCTGAAATGATCGATCAGTCGCGTGAAACCGGCCAGCCCGTAATCGACATTCAGTTTCCAGAAATCGAAAAATTCGATCGTCTGCCAACGCCAAACGCAAGCAGCGCATCCGCCTATGTTTCCGTTATGGAAGGCTGCAGCAAGTACTGTACGTTTTGCGTTGTCCCGTATACGCGAGGCCCAGAAGTCAGTCGCCCTGTTAGCGACGTTATGCGAGAGGTAGTTTCGCTGGTTGCTCAGGGAGTACGCGAAGTCCACTTTCTGGGTCAGAACGTGAACGCGTATCGCGGGCATTTTCAAGGCGGGACGGCCGACTTGGCGGAACTCATCCACTACACATCAAGAATTGAAGGAGTGGAGCGAATTCGCTATACGACGTCTCATCCGGTGGAGTTCTCTGACTCGCTGATTGACGCATATCGCTCGATCCCACAACTGGTAAGTCATGTGCATCTACCCGTTCAGTCTGGTTCCGATCGCATCCTTGCCCGTATGAAACGTGGACATACCGTATTGGAGTACAAATCCAAAATTCGGCGATTGCGTGCTTGTCGCCCGGAAATCGCCCTTTCTTCAGATTTTATTGTTGGGTTTCCTGGTGAGACTGAGCAGGATTTTGAGCAGACGCTGGCGCTTGTTGAGGAACTCGACTACGACATCTCGTTCAGCTTCATTTATAGCGCACGCCCCGGCACTCCCGCTGCGTCTATGGGTGATGCCACAACGATCGAGGAGAAGAAGGAGCGACTGAATCGGCTACAAGCTCGATTGCGGTTGCAAGCGGAGAATCACGCAAACAAAATGGTGGGGACAACACAACGTGTGCTCGTAGTAGGTCCCTCCAGGAGAACGCCTGGGGCACTTCAAGGAAGAACAGAGAACAATCGCGTGGTGAACTTCCACGCTTCAGCAACCAACGAACCATTGGTCGATGTAGTCATAACGGAGGCCTTGCCGAACTCGCTGCGAGGCGAGTTGCTTCAAGACAATAGCGTTTAGTAGATTTCGTGAGGCGGCTCAGGGAATTTACGCTACATTTTGTACGATCAATCCATGCTTAGGCTGACGAGCTAGCCAACGCAACGATCCAATTCATTAACAATCACGGCGAGGCTATCTCGTACGGGAAATTCCGTAATCTTCTGAATCCAGGATTCTCGCTCCAGAACGATCAGCTCGAGGGTCGCCAGCAGAGAACTCTCCGTGAGCTTTTCTTGTGGAATCACCAAGCTCCATCCGTTCACTTCGGAATATTCCGCGTTCTCAATTTGGTCCCCTCGACTCGCTGTAATCGGCAACGGAATCAATACGTTAGGCTTGCGCAACGTCAACAACTCGAGGAGTGCGTTGGCCCCCGCGCGCGACACCACCACGTCTGCCAATGCAAGCACATCGCCCCATTCTTGGTCGATATATTCAAACTGATAGTAGTCACTAAGGTTCCTCAAGCCTTCATGCATCTGTTCCCTACCACAAACATGTACAACGGTATAAATATTTGCAAGTCGTTCTGCGCAATTGTGAACAATTCGATTGATTTCCCCAGCTCCCATGCTGCCGCCTACGACGACAACCACGGGTTTCTTGTCTTGCAACCCTAGCCACTGTCTGGCTTTCGAAGCATCGCCATTCAGCAGCTCGTTTCGTATGGGTGTTCCGCTGACGACTACGTTCTTGCCACGTGTGCGGGTAGTCTCGAAGTTGACACATTGCGATTTGACAAAAGGAGTACAAAGGCGTGTAGCCAAGCCGGGGGTTAGATCAGACTCGTGGGCAACCACGGGAATCCGCAGCACCCAACTCGCTACAACCACCGGAAAGGAAACAAACCCGCCCTTGGAAAAAACTACAGACGGTTTGACGCGCGCAACGATCCATAGGGCCTGAAGAATGCCAATCGGCACGCGGAAGGCATCCACAAAGTTTTCGAACGACAAATATCGTCGCAGTTTGCCCGTGGTGATTCCAATAAATTGCACGCCAAGGTCCGCAACCAAGCCACTTTCAAGACCACTCTTAGATCCAACGTAAACAACATTGTCACCGCGATCTAGTAGGTGCCGCATAATGGGCTTGGCGGGGATCACGTGCCCCGCAGTACCACCACCAGTAAATAGAAAGGTCGTCAAAGCTGTAGTG
>CAZNFX010000001.1:330177-444016 GCA_964572845.1 uncultured Pseudomonadales bacterium
CGTTGTTGAATCACAGAGGCGTCGTCAAGCTTATCCAAGGCTTCAAGCAAATCATGCTGGGACCGGCCTAGACGAACCAGCAGGAAGTTGGCCACGTCTTGTGAAATCTCGATTCCGCGGTTAGCAGCTAAATCGAGTAGCAAATCAACCCTCTCCTGTTCTGGAAGTGGAAGAAGATGAACCTCCTGAAACACTCGCATGCGTGACTCTAAGTCTCGCAGCGAGAATTCCTGGTGAGCTGCTGGCTTGGTTGCAGTTACCACTAAGCGTCCATCTGAAGTCCTAAGTTGCTCGTAGACGCCGAGTATTTGCGATTCACCCTCCTTGTTCTCGAGCCACTGTCCAATGTCGTCAAATACGATTAGGGAAAACTGATCCAATCCAACCAATTCATAACTGGATTCGCTAATGAGTATTGCATCACGGGATTCGCCTACCAGTGCTTGAGCCACATGCGACTTGCCGACAGAGCGGGAACCGTGCAACCAAATATGCCTGTTCGAACGTACATGATCAAGCAGTCTGCCATTCAATCCAACACGAAAATTCGCAAAGGTACGACTCTCATGCGGTCGAAGCCGCAATGTGATGTCCTTCATGCAACGTCGCCTGAGCCCGAACGCTCGACACGTGATTGACGCCACTCCTTGATGGCTCGACGCCCCCAAAAGAACGCGTAATCCAAGCCTGATACCACTGCGAACCCCAATGCAACGAAATAACCCCAGGGGTTGAGAATAATTAGCGAGTACTCGCTAACAGGCCAATCTTGGGTGCCAATGATTATCAAGATCGGAACGGCGACCTGCACTGCAGTGTTGAGCTTGCTGAGGAACGACGGTTCCACATCGAGTCGTTTTACCAGCAAGCGATACATTCCTGCACCTACCAATATCGCAACATCGCGGCCAATGACGATCACCATGAGCCAAATTGGGTACATATGCTTGAACGCTAGGAGTACGACTACTAGCCCGAATGTGAGCTTGTCGGCGATAGGGTCAGTGACTTGACCAAACCGAGATTCCCAACGGAAAGCTCGAGCAAGCGCGCCGTCCAATAGATCCGATGCACCGGCGATAAGGAGCAATACAAGAACGACAATCCAGTCATCGATAACTATAAAGTAGCCTATGGGCAGGATGAGTAGGATTCGACCAATCGTGATCGCGTTGGGTAACTGAGAGATCACTTCTCACCATTCCACAGAAAGTCAAGCACTCCAGAATCACTCGATTCCTCGAGTTGAGGCGTACGTGGAACAAGCTTGCCGTATGGCGTCATAAGATCGACAAGCCGATCAGACGACGATGGGGTGGTTACCTCTATTTCCAGCAATCCATTGCTGTACGAAACCACGTCCATTCCATCTATGAAGTCCTGTTCACTGATATGTTTCAAAAGCCCAGCGTACGCAGCGATCGTCCTTATTTCGTCGACCCTCACACGTATTACGTTTTGCAAGTCCCTGTCAAGTGCATAGCGACTGGCAAGCAAGTTAGCAATCTTGTCGACTCCTTGCTGCAATGCGTTCGATTCGTCGTCTATCTCCATTACCGAGGAAATTGCAGATTCCTTCATCCAAACCGTCAAGTGCAGGCGGGCACCACCAAGAATATTCTCCCTAATGGAACCCGCGACGACCAAGTCTGTAGCATAGCGTTTGGACGCTTGCTCAATGTCGAGCCAAAATTGCCCATCGACTGTGGATGTATTGATCAGCTGACGATCAGATAGGTCCATGAGCGGAAGAATCAGCTTGATGCCTCGGTCTTTGGCACGTTGCAAGACAATGTTTCCAACCTGTGTGTTTGCTCCAACCATTTCCGATTCGAGGCGACCACGGATCGACATCCACAACAAGATCGATGGCCTGTCTGAAGGCCAAATGGGCAATCCTGCTTCTTTCGTCAATTCCTGTATGAGTTCATGGTCGAAGTGAGCAACCAATACGTCGTTGTCATCTCCTTCGCTATTGACCGATGTAGCAAACCGGTATTGCTGTACATAGGACGCAGGATCCATCAACGCATTTCTCACCGCGAGAGACTCCGCGACCTCTACTTGTCCGGTTACGCGCATCAAGCAGGTCCGCATCGCGGTCTGAAGTGCGGCGTTCGCACTAGCTTGCGTTCTTGAGGCGACCCTGACTTCGACGTCATAGAGCCACTCTACAGGTTCTGCGTGCACTGGAAACCAAGTCCCGCATGCACAGACAACCACACAAAAGGCAATGCTGCGAACCATTAGCTACTGCAATCGAATCGCTTCCTCTATTATCCGGTTTACTGCGGTTAGCGATTGGTTAGAATTTCTCCATAACACTGCGCTGGTTCCAAATGGGCAACACATACCGTGACGCAGGCGTCGACATCGACGCTGGGAATGACTTGGTAGACCGCATTCGACCAGCCATTGCGCGCACAATGCGCCCCGAGATTCTCAATGACTTGGGGGGATTTGCCGCATTTTCGACAATTCCCGAGAACTACAAAGATCCCGTATTGGTTTGCGCAACGGACGGCGCCGGCACAAAGATCGAGCTTGCCATTGCCCATGACCGACACGACACAATCGGTCAGGACTTGGTGGCAATGTGTGTCAATGATGTCCTCGTCTACGGTGCCGAACCGCTGCTGTTCCTTGATTATTTTGCTACGGGAAAGCTCGATGTAGATATTGCGGAGAGAGTGGTTCGCGGAATTGCGGATGCGTGCGTATTGGCAGGTTGTGCATTGCCCGGTGGTGAAACCGCCGAGATGCCGGGAATGTACGGCCCGAGCAAGTACGATCTTGCAGGATTCTGCATCGGCGTTGTCGAGCGCGAGCAAGTGAGTAGGGGCAATCGCACGTTGGAGAACGATATATTGATCGGACTTGCTAGCGATGGACCTCACTCAAACGGTTTCTCTCTCATTCGCAAGCTTCTAAACCAATCAAAACCGGAATCCACCCCGCAGGATATCGTTTGGGCGGAGTTTTTCGCACCTACACGAATCTATGTCAAACCAGTATTGGGGATCGCCAAGTACGCAACCGGAATGGCCCACATCACCGGCGGCGGACTAATCGAAAACCCGTCTCGCATGTTGAACGAAAATCTAGCGATAGAGCTAGACCTAAACTCTTGGCCGCGACACGAGAGCTTCCGTTGGATCCGGGACTCTAGCAATCTGGATGAGTTCGAGATGCTTAGAACGTTTAATTGCGGCGTGGGGTTCGTTGTGGCCGTTCGCGGATCGGACGCGTCAACGGTAAGTGCCGAATTGCGTGCCGCAGGAGAGCGGCCGTTTGAAATTGGACGTATCGTCCCTAGCGGCAAAGTTCCCGGACCAAATTGCGTCGTGATTGATCGTGGGGGCTGCAATTTCGGGTAGCTAACCTAGATCTTCGGCAGTGTCACTCCGCGCTGCCCCTGATACTTGCCTTTGCGGTCCTTGTACGAAACCTCACAGGGCTCATCGGCCTGAAAGAAGAGCATCTGGGCTACGCCCTCATTGGCATAGATCTTCGCGGGCAGGTTCGTCGTGTTGGAGAACTCCAACGTCACGTGGCCTTCCCATTCCGGTTCCAAGGGTGTCACATTCACGATGATCCCACACCTAGCGTAGGTCGACTTTCCAACACAAATAGTCAGGACATCACGTGGAATTCGAAAGTACTCAATCGTACTTGCCAAAACAAATGAATTTGGCGGAATGATGCACACGTCGCCGGAAGTCGGGACAAAACTTCGTTCGTCGAACGCCTTGGGATCTACAGTTGCTGAGAAAATGTTCGTGAACACCTTGAATTCGGGTGCGCAACGCACGTCGTAGCCATAGCTCGACGTTCCCCAAGACACCACATTTTGAGAACTTGCGCGACGGATCTGATCGGGTTCGTAGGGTTCGATCATGCCGTGCTGCTGCGCCATTCGGCGGATCCAATGGTCAGCCTTGATAGTCAATTCGAGTCCATAGAAATAGTTGGAGCGGGCGCCGTCTTGCGACTCGTCTCCCAATGAACGCCCGCAGTTAGGCGAGCGCATTCGACAAACATCTTTGAGATTTCGCCCGATTGCCGTGTTGCTGTGGGAGGTGTGCCCGCATCAGTAAGCTCCCGTAGACTCAAGTCCAACGGGAACGCACCCAAAATCTTGGTGCCATACTCGCGTGCAACGCGAGAGCCCCCTGCAGAACCGAATATCTGATGCCTCTTGCCGCACCCGTCACAAACAAAATAGCTCATGTTTTCGATGACGCCAAGGATTGGTACATCTACCTTGGCGAACATCTCGATGCCCTTCCGTGCATCAGCTAGCGCTATGTCCTGAGGAGTTGTAACGATTACGGCTCCTCCAAGAGTCACTTGCTGTGAGAGCGTAAGCTGAATATCCCCAGTTCCAGGTGGCATGTCCACGATTAGGTAGTCGACGTCACCCCATAGAGTCTGATTCAGCAATTGCTGCAACGCTCCCGACGCCATAGGACCGCGCCAGACCATTGGGGTTCGCTCGGTCACGAGCATGCTCATCGAGATGGCTTCAATGCCATGAACGCGAATAGGCTCAAAGAACTTTTCGTCTCTCACTGCGGGTCTTCGGCCATCTGGGATGCCCAGCATGACACCCTGGCTAGGGCCATAAATGTCGGCATCCAGCAATCCCACCTTGGCTCCGGCCGCGGCCAATCCCAAAGCTAAATTTACGGCTACGGTAGATTTTCCAACACCGCCCTTGCCCGAAGCCACAGCAATCACGTTTCGGACGCCACGAAGGGTGGTGGTTTGCGGTGGCCGAAACTTGAGCTGTAGCTCGACAGACGCCTCGTCGATCCACGTCGCTACTTCTGATCGATAGGACTCGTTCAGTCCATCTACCGGATAGCCCAGATCGACATCGACATGCCAATTGTCATCGAGTCGGCCGGAATGTTTGATAGCGTCGAGCTCACCCCACGCTGTTCCTAATACGGGATCAAGAAACAGCTCTAGTGCTTGCGCCATGAAAAATCACACGGATGTGGGGGCTTGGTATTGTATGCTTTGCACCCCAACCGACCACGCCTGCAAGTCACTCGACCCCCTCATACGATCTTAGGGCGACTACCCATGCGACGCATACTAGTAACAGCTGCACTTCCGTACTCCAATGGTGCAATTCATCTCGGCCATTTGCTTGAGCAAATCCAGACTGACATTTGGGTGCGGTTTCAGAAGCTAGTCGGCAATGAGTGCTACTACGTTTGTGCTGACGACGCCCACGGTACCGCTACGATGCTTAGTGCAAAGGAGGCAGGTGTTAGCCCCGAGGAGTGGATCGACCGTCTCCGAGCGGAGCACATCCGAGACCTCGCATCGTTTGGAGTTGAGCACGACAATTACTACTTGACTCATTCGCCCGAAAACGAAAGTCTTACCCTGGACATCTACGGGAAATTGCTCGACAAGAGTGCCATATTCACAGACGAAGTCACGCAGCTGTATGACCCAAAGGAGAACATATTCCTAGCGGACCGCTATGTACGCGGCAACTGCCCGCGTTGCTTCGCCGAAGATCAACCGGGCGACAATTGCGATGCTTGTGGCGCAACCTACGCCGCAACTGAATTGAAGAATCCTCGATCAGTTCTCTCCGATGCGACACCCATTCTCAAGACTTCGACCCACTACTTCTTCGATTTAGCTAAGTTCTCGTCGTTTTTAAGCGAATGGACCACTAGTGGCACTGTGCCAGTCGATGTCGCCAACAAACTGAACGAATGGCTTGCAGCCGGTCTGAAACCGTGGGACATCAGTCGAGATGCACCCTACTTTGGCTTCAAGATCCCGGACACTGAGGACAAGTATTTCTACGTGTGGCTTGACGCCCCGATAGGCTACATGGCGAGTTTCAAGAACTGGTGCGAGAATTCCGATGTAGACTTCGATGACTTCTGGCAGCAGGATAGATCTACTGAACTACATCACTTCATTGGCAAGGACATCGTCAACTTTCATGCATTGTTCTGGGTTGCCGTACTCGAGTGTGCGGGACTTCGCACTCCTACGCGAATTCACGTACATGGACATGTAACCATTGATGGCGAAAAAATGTCCAAGTCCAAAGGTACGTTCATCAATGCATCGACCTACGGTGAGTTTCTCGAACCCGAAACTCTTCGCTACTACTATGCGGCTCGCCTGACACCAACCATCAACGACATTGACTTCACGTTTTCCGACTTTGTTGCCCGGGTGAATTCCGACTTAGTCGGCAAGTTAGTAAACATCCCATCCCGTTGCGCCAACTTCCTTGCTCGGAGTTTCAACTCGACGCTTTCCTCCCAACTAAGCGAACCGGCACTCTTTGATGAATTCGCACAACGCAAATCGAAGATTGAGAGTCTGTACGAATTTGGAGACACCGCTCAGGTTGTACGAGAAGTCATGGCGCTCGCCGATAAGGCCAATCAATACATTGCTGCGAATGCGCCGTGGGAATTGGCAAAACAGGCGGGAAAGCACAACGAGGTACAGAGTGTTTGTACCGTTGCGATCAACCTATTTCGAACGCTCTGTGTGTACCTTAAGCCCATCGTGCCTCAACTGGTCGCTCGCAGCGAAGAGTTTCTAAGTGCAGGACCCTTAACTTGGAATGATGTCGACAAGCCACTGTTGGATCATCAAATGGGGCGATTCAGTCGCTTAACGTCACGTGTCGATCCTAAGCAAATTGACAAGCTGATCGACGCATCCAAGGAAACTCCCAGCCAGGATAGCAAGGACGACGGCACCAGCGCACCCGGACCATGGATTGGCATCGAGGAATTTGAAAAAATCGATTTGAGAGTAGCTAAGATCCTTGAAGCGTCTCACGTCGATGGAGCGGACAAGCTGCTACGCCTGCACCTTGAATTGGGCGACGATACTCGAACCGTGTTTGCTGGAATCCGATCAGCGTACGATCCTGAGTCATTGATAGGTCGTTACGTCGTCGTCGTCGCCAACTTAGCTCCTCGCAAGATGCGGTTTGGAACTTCGGAGGGTATGGTCCTAGCAGCTGGACCAGGCGGTGACGATATTTTCCTGTTGTCTCCAGACCAAGGGGCGAAACCAGGTATGGAGGTTCGCTAGGACCCACACAAAGTGCCCGATCTCTTCGTTCTCTTCGCAGGCGCGGCTCTAGTTAGTAACTTCGTTCTCGTTCAACTACTAGGCTTGTGTCCCTTCATGGGAACGTCAAGTCGTATGGAGACGGCGGTTCCGTTGGGAATTGCCACTGTTTGCGTCATAGCTGTTTCGACGCTTGTCTCGAACACGCTCAACCAATACGTTTTGGTGCCTCTGAACGTAGAATTCCTGAGAATAATCACATTCATTGTGGTGATTGCTGCGGTAGTCCAGCTGATCGAGAGATATATTCGCTTTGCTAGCCCATTGCTACACCAACTGCTGGGATTGTATCTGCCTCTGATCACCAGCAACTGCGCAGTGATGGGAGTGGCGCTGACCGTCGCTGACCTACCTCTAGCTGAAGCACTTGCAGTGGGCGTTGGGGCAGGAATAGGATTTAGCCTAGTTCTAGTACTTTTCTCTGGACTACGTGTAAGCCTCGATCACTCGAGCATTCCGAAAGCTTTTCAAGGTGCTCCCATTGCACTGATTACAGTGGGCATGATTGCATTGGCGTTTACTGGCTTCAAGGGCATGTTTTGATCGAAGCTTTGGCGATTCCAGTCGTGGTGCTTGGTACGGTTGGGGGGCTACTGGCCGCGTTGATCGTTATGTTTGACGCACTTGTTGGATCCAAGAGGGCCAGCAATGATCTTGTTGTTGCTGTGGACGAACTCCTGCCACAAACTCAGTGCGCGCAATGCGGCTATCCAGGGTGCAGACCATACGCTGAAGCCGTTGTAGAGGGCGAGAGCATTGCGCTTTGCATTCCAGGCGGCGAGAAGACTCACGAAGCCTTGGCAAGTCTTCTCGATCGACCCCTCGGCGACGAAAAGCTTGCCGATCCGTCGGAGATCGTCGCTCGAATACAAGAGGAGAAGTGCGTCGGCTGCGGATTGTGCGTAGTTGCATGTCCGGTAGATGCAATCATAGGAGCACCTCAATTTCTTCACACAATACTGGAGTCCCACTGCACCGGTTGTGAATTGTGTGTGCCTCCCTGCCCAGTTGCATGCATTGAATTGGAGGAGCGTGCTTGAACGTCGAAACTTCAGAATTGCCTCCGATGAATTGGCGCACCACTGCGCCGCAAGACATTCTGGAACGTATCAAAGAATGCAAGATAGTTGGAATGGGCGGTGCAGGTTACCCCACCAACCTCAAGATCGCCGCAGCAATGGATGCCAAGTCTCGCGTAGTGATTGCGAACGGCGTAGAAACCGATCCTGGTGTTACGGCTGACCGAACCCTTTTAGCCCACCACGGGGAAGACGTACTGGAAGGAATTCTCATCGTTGCCCGCATTCTCAACACGACATCATGCCACTTGGCCGTAGACGACTCTGACTTGGCATCGGAATTACGGAAATGCGGTCAACATTCCGTTGCCGTCACACCTGTTAAGCCGTCCTACCAGATCGGCGAAGAAAGGGTGTTAATCAGGAGGTTGACTAACAAGCACATTCCTGCGGATGCCTATCCTGCACAGGATGGAATCGTCGTCTTGAACGTAGCGACGTTGTACGCGCTTTGCAAATGCGTTCGCGACGGAATCGCACCGACTCACAGAATGGTGACGGTGCTTGGCATTGACGAATGGCACCAAATTGGCACAACTGTATGCTCTCTCATACCTGACATTCGAAAAGTCCGATTGGGCAGCAGCGCTACAGGACGTGTGGCCGAACGCTCCGATGTATTGGAAGCCACCCACAACGCCATTTCGCAAGATCATTCCCTAGATTCGATTGCGTGTATTCGTTGCGGCAAGTGCACGGCCGCATGCCCCAGGGGCTTACCGGTGGAACGGATGTATGAGGAATCTACGCGTGCAGCTGTTTCTCCCGCAACTCTCCATAATCTCAGGGCATGCAACGAATGTGGCGCTTGTGTAGTCGCCTGCCCTAGCAGAATTCACCTACTCGACCATATACGCAATCTTCGAAGTCATTGCGAAAGAGAGGCTGTCCGCGAAGAGAACGCCCGAAAAGCACGTAGCCGTCATCAATCCAAACAGGCGAGAGTGCGCCATAGCGCCGAGATCGATCGCGCTAAACGACGCTCGCGCATGCAGCAAGACCATCAGTGGCAATAGGCCAAAAATCTTCGTTGACCACCGAGGGAATCATGGTGCGAGTTGTGGTTGCACTCGTCCCTGGGTTGGCAGTGTCAGCGTGGCTACTCGGCGCACGCATTCTCGTTGTGGTCTTCGTTTGTACAGCGGTCGCTGTTGCTACCGAAATGGCTTGTACTCGGTCGTTCAAGCACTTAAAGGATTTCAGTGCTGTAGTATCAGGACTACTAATCGGCCTATGCATGCCACCAACAGTACCTCTTTGGATAGCAGGCGTGGCCTCGCTGGTCGGCGTCGGTTTGGGCAAGCACGCTTTCGGCGGCCTTGGAAAAAACTTGTTCAATCCGGCCATGGTGGGCTATGCGGCGGTACTAGTGAGCTTTCCAGAGCAGCTAACCCAATACGATGCGATAACAGGCGCGACAGCATTGGAGGTCGTGTCCCATCGCGGTGCATCTACCCTTTCAGAGCTATCCGGCCACGCTTCGCTGGGTTACATAGGCGCGAAGACTCACGAATGGATCAACGGAGCGTTCCTGATCGGCGGTTGCTATTTGGTAGCAATTCGGGTTGTTTCGTGGCATATGCCTCTCGCCGTGATTGTCGGCGTTGCTTTGCCCACCACACTGTTTTACGACGCTGGCAGTGCGTCAAGTTGGGGCTCTCCTCTATTCCACTGCTTTGCAGGAGGCACGATGTTGACAGCCTTTTTCATAGCCACTGATCCGGTGACATCGCCCTCCAACACCCATCAGCAATGGATCTACGGTCTCCTTATAGGGTCGATAACAATGGTGATTCGAAAGTACGGATCCTGGGCCGATGGTTTCGCATTTGCAATTCTGCTGGCGAATGTTGCGTTGCCTTTGATTGAAGGCAAGGCTCGGCCGCGAACTATTTGGAATCGATGAAATCCATCTTGACGATGACGTTGCTCATGGTTGCCGCAGGCGCAATAGTCGCTGTCGCGAACCTGCAGACTAAAGAACAGGTCGACCGCAACAGCAAACTGATGGAGTTACAGCGACTCGAAGGACTTGTCGATGAATTGGATCCCGTGAAACTGTGTGAACGTGGAATCCGTCTGCTTCAAGTCGAGACTCGGGGATATGGTGGGTCCATGGTTGTCGCCATTGCGGTGCAAGAAGGAGAATTGCTTGGAGCTCGAGTCATTCGACACTCCGAAACTCCAGGATTTTCCGAGGTCTTGGAACCAGAAGATTGGCTAGGCAGATTTGGTAGAGAGCCTCTCGAAGAGATCGACGCGGTGTCACGTGCAACTGTTACGACGAATGCTGTATTGCGTGCAATACGCGACGCCGTGCTTTCTGTCGATTGGGAGGTAGAGGAGGAGTGTTAAAGGGCGCACTTGTTGATGGCCTGTGGCGTAGAAATCCCGCAACAGTGCAACTGTTGGGTCTATGTCCGCTACTAGCCGTGAGCTACAACATTCGTAACGCGCTAGGTCTTGCAGCCGCCAGTTCGTTTGTATTGATTGGTGCTTCGCTAACGATCACATCGATCCGTCGGTTCATTCAGCCAAACGTGAGGCTGCCTTGCTTTGTTCTAGTAATCGCTACTCTGACTACGGTGGCCACGTTGTTCATGGAGGCGTATGCATACTCTATCTACGTACAAGTCGCTCTCTTCGTGCAAATCATCGTGACGAATTGCATGATATTGGGCCATATTGAATCAGTAGCCTTTAAGCAGCCTCTTACGGTCTCTCTTGCCAACGCCGTTGGCACTGCTGCAGGATTTTCCTGTGCATTGCTTGCGCTTGGATCCATCCGCGAATTGCTGAGTCCCTTAATTCCACTAGTTGAGCAGCCTGTCGGCGCATTTTTCGTTATGGGTCTGAGTTTGGCTGGCTTGAATGGCGTCAGCCGATTCATAGACTACAAGTTTCAGCATCGGGCCAGCAACTAGCACGAATACTATGACAAGCAATGTGATGAACGGCGAAAGAGCCAATTTACTTGAAGATCTCTGTCGGGGTTATCGGCTCTTCGCGGCACTTGGTTGGGGAGCAACAGGCGACGGGCACATCAGTGCTCGAGATCCTCACGAGACGGACTGCTTCTGGATGCTCAAGTACGGAGTGGCGTTTGGCCAGGCTACGCTAGAGGATCTCGTGTTGCTAGGTCCCGATGGTTCCACTGTAGAAGGTGACGGAGAAGTCAATAGTCCAGCGTTCAAAATTCATCGACCGATACTTACAGCACGAAGCGATATCGTGTCGGCCGCCCATACGCACACGGACTGGGGAACACCGTTTTCGGCAGAAGCTCGACCTTTAGAACCGATCACCCAGGAAGCGTGCTTCTTCTTTGAAGATAACGTCGTATTCGACGACGACGAGGTCCAGATTCAAAATCTCGCCGCTGGCGAACGCCTAGCCCAATGTCTCGGGCACAACCACGCCGTGGTTCTGAAGAATCACGGCTTACTGACCGTTGGGTCAAGTGTTGCAAGAGCAATCTGCCGATTTGTGCTACTCGAGAAGGTTTGCGAAGCACACATGAAAGCTCGCCAAGCCGTGCCAATCGACGCGGACGCTGCTCGCTATGCAAAGTCTGACTTAACCCGAACCGGCGCTTTGGAGAACATGTTTCGGTATCTGGCGAAGCATCACGCCGTGTACTGAGCTAGCTACTCGCAATAGATCTGAACGGTGTCTTCGTCGTCCTCGATGTCGACCCGCAAGTTCGATATCGCCTCATAGAACTCCTCGTCACTGATCTCTCCCAGATTGGAAAGGTCAATGCCGCTCCCTTCTATCGCATCGCGAGCTGGTTCAGGCACGAATTCTGAGAACTTTGTGCCCAGCCTAACAAGCTTAAGGGGCACCCGTATATCCACTTTCTCCGAATCTCCTGAGACTACGAGTACACGGAGAAACGTGGGACGACGAGTTGTGCTCACGTTCGACGTGCTCTCTGTCGATTGTGAATCTCGATGGGATTGAACGGAGGGTTCATTGAACTGCTTCGGCTGCAGGCTTTCGAGCAGCTTCGTGGCCTCCTCGACGGTAATCTTGCCTTCGGTAAGCATATTGAGGACTTGCTCAATTTCCTTGGACATATTCTTGCTCCAATGTTTCTGCTTTCATCTATATATCAAAATTAACATGACTATTAAGTATATTACCAAAATATAGTCTTTAAATCATATTTATTAATGTTAATTGAAATTAAATTGATTCGGCATGACTCAAGAATCCTGCGACAGCTCTTCGCATTAGCTGCGCCAGCAAACTATAGATGATCAGTTGCAAACGAAGAGCGGCTCAACTAGCTCGTGTAGATTCCCTCGATGTTGATGTAGCCATCGAAGCTTCGCGACGGGCAACACAGGCTAGTGCAATCCTATAATCCGATGCCATCGACCGTCCATCCTTCGCGGTGTAGCGATGAACCGAAGCATTCGCACACAAATATTTGCAAGATTGCAAGAGGACAATCCGGACCCTCGAACAGAATTGACGTACAGGACTCCGTTCCAACTGCTCATTGCCGTTATCCTGTCGGCACAGGCGACCGACGTAAGCGTCAATGCCGCTACGAAAGACTTGTTTCAAATTGCTCCCACACCCGAGGCGATGCTGAAGCTAGGATCCGATGCCCTCAAGAATTACATTCGAACCATTGGTCTTTTCAACACCAAAGCCGTCAACATTTTGAAAACGTGCCAAATCCTAGTTGAGCAGCACGCCAGTGTGGTGCCCAAGAGTCGCGAAGAACTCGAGAAACTGCCTGGAGTCGGTCGCAAGACCGCCAACGTCATATTGAATACTGCATTCGGCTTGCCAACAATCGCAGTGGACACGCACATATTTCGCGTATGCAATCGGACAAGGATTGCAAAGGGCAAAACGCCCAGAGAAGTTGAGGATAGACTCGTTAGGCTGGTTCCCAAGGAGTACCAATTGGGGGCGCACCACTGGCTCATTCTTCACGGGCGCTATGTGTGCACTGCACGAAGCCCAAAGTGCACAAGCTGTCCTATAGAGGACCTTTGCGAGTTCAACAAGAAGAATCTTGACGACTAATCAAACGGGTTGGCCGGTTTTACAAACCCGATCAATCCTGTGCGATGTTGCGCCCCAAGCGTGCGCTCATCTGCAATCTCAACGCATTCAAACGAATGAATCCCGTAGCATCTGCTTGATCAAAGGTACCCTTGTCGTCATCGAAAGTGACTGTCGCGGTATCGTAGAGACTATTCGATGACTCGCGACCCACTATGTCGACATTGCCCTTGCAAACGCGAACGCTAACAATGCCGCTAACTGGACCTTGCGTTTGATCAATTAACGCTTGGAGAGCAGAACGCTCGGGCGACCACCAAAACCCGTTGTAGATCATTTGAGCGTATCGGGGCATTAGCTCGTCTCGCAGATGCACTACCTCTCGGTCCAGCGTTATGGACTCCATCGCGCGGTGCGCCTTGAGGAGAATTGTGCCTCCGGGTGTCTCGTAGCACCCCCTAGACTTCATACCAACGAAGCGATTTTCGACAATGTCACTCCGCCCAACTCCATTTCTGCCGCCAATCTCATTCAATTCGCTAAGTATTGACACAGCAGACATGTTCGGGACCTCATTGATGCTAACTGGGTCGCCGTGCTTAAATCGAATGGAGACGACCTCCTCTTCATCCGGAGCATCTCCAATGGATACCGTGCGACGCCACATGCTTTCTGACGGAGGATGATTTGGGTCTTCAAGCTCCCCTCCCTCGTAGGAAACGTGAAGCAAATTTGCGTCCATCGAATAGGGCGACTCTTCGCCCCGTTTGAACTCAACAGGAATCTGACGTTGTTCGCAATAATTCATTAGAGCTGCTCGCGAATTCAGATTCCACTCACGGTGCGGCGCGATAATTTCAATCCCTGGAGACAACGCGTAGGCACTCAGCTCAAAACGAACTTGATCGTTGCCCTTGCCGGTTGCACCATGAGATATTGCACTAGCGCCGGTCTCGCCTGCAATCTCGACCAGGCGTTTGGCGATCAGTGGCCGGGCAATGCTCGTTCCCAGTAAGTACTCGCCTTCGTACACCGTATTCGCCCGAAACATTGGAAAGACAAAATCGCGAACAAACTCTTCGCGTAGATCCTCGACAAAAATTTCCTTTACTCCCAACGCCTCGGCCTTGGCCCGCGCAGGCTCAACCTCCTCGCCCTGGCCAATGTCTGCAGTGAATGTCACAACCTCCCTGTCGTATACGTCTTGCAGCCAACGGCAGATCACAGAGGTGTCTAGTCCACCCGAGTAGGCAAGCACAATCTTGTCGTTCAACGTTCGATTCCTCCTCTATGAATCAAGTCTAGCAGTCTCACCGATTTTTGTCGGTTACACTGCTCGTCCGCTACTGCGAATTGAAGAAAATGGAGTTCAGCAGTCGCTTTCGCGGCTTTCTGCCCGTTGTGTTGGATTTGGAGACGGCCGGGTTGGATCCTAGTCGCCACGCATTGCTCGAAGTGGCAGTCGTGATGCTAGACTGGACCGACGACACCCTTTCGTGTAAGGAGAGTCATATCTGGTCAGTTTCGCCGCACGAGGCAACCGAAGTCGATCCGAAGTCGCTCTCGTTCACCAACATTGACCCCTACGATCCCGAACGAGAGTCGGTAAAGGAAGAAACTTGCATTCGCGAGTGCTTTCGACTGGTTCGAAAGGCAATAAAGGAAAATGGATGCCAACGGGCAGTACTAACCGGCCACAATGCTCACTTCGATCGAGAATTTCTGAGGGCTGCACGATCCCGCAACTCAATTGGTCGAGACCCGTTTCACCCGTTTACCGTATTCGACACGGCCTCGCTTGCCGTACTGACCTATGGCCACTCAGTACTGCGCGTCGCTTGCGAACGGGCTGAAATCGACTACGACCCCGACCAAGCACACAACGCTCAATATGATGCGCTTGTAACCGCTCGGTTGTTCTGTGAAATCGTTAACAGTTCGAACTACACGAACCGTTGGGAGCCGCAAGAGTTGTCTAGGGGGAAGTAGATCCGGTATCGCTATCTTGCTCAGTCGCTTTAGATGCACTATCGTTGGAGTCGGCCACCGACGCACTCGTTAGCTCGATCTTGTGCGTCTCATCTCGTTCGCTAACTACCGTGATTTCAAACTCCGTTTCGCTCTTGCGGTGATAGCACACGGACTTTAGCGGTCCTTCGTCCTCTGCTTCAAAGCTGGCTTTCTTCTCCTTCAACTCTGTCAACTTCATGGACTGCCTTCCGGTTGCCCGCGGTTCCATGCCAGGATCCCACTGCTGAAGCCTCAATCGAAAACTGTCTTCGTGCTCATCAATGACGATCATTTCGACCATCAACATTTGTTCGCCACTGCGCATTCGTGCCACAGCCTGAATGGATCCCGCCTTAGGTTGGTTCCAAGTCTCCTCCAACTCTATATCGCCGAGTTGACCGACCCACGTTCCTGTAAGCCACGACAAGTCTTCTATGTCGTTTCCGATTGCGTGACCGGCAATCAGTAAACCCATCAGTGCGCCTAAACACAGTCGAACTTGCTGTCGTATTCCGGTGCCTAATGATGTGGGCGGCTCAAGCCATCTGAAAATGGTCTTCACAACTCGTGCAAATTCCCGGCGGTTGAACTTTGCGTCGTTTTTCACTCGGCGCTGTCGGTTGTCTCTGCCGCAGCCTCCAAGATCGGCTTGAGCTCACCACTCTCATGCATCTCAGAAACTATGTCGCACCCGCCAATCAGTTCGCCTTCCACATAGAGTTGAGGGAACGTTGGCCAATTTGCAACTATCGGCAGTGTTTGACGAATGTCTGGGTTGCTTAGAACATCGACATAGGCGAACCTTTGCCCGCAATCCATTAGGCACTGCACCGTACGTGCGGAAAATCCACATTGCGGAGCCGTGGGCGATCCTTTCATATACAAAAGAATAGGATTATTGGAGATTTGTTCGCGTATTGCGGATTGGATGTCGTCGGCCATTTCTTCACATTGCCAAATTCATATCAATCGACATTTTAGCTACTTCGGTCGCAAAGATTTGAACTCTTCGAGATTGCCGAGCCGACTGCCCTGCAATTCCAAACCCCGTGCGTATCATGGCTGAGTTTCAAATTCACAACGACTATGTACTACGGCAAAGAAGCGTCTTCAACACTATTGGCAGCCATGGCGGAAGGAATCGGCGATACGACATTTCTTACAGAGGAATGGGTCGAAGCTGCACAGGAAGTGCTTTCGCGAGAAGTAGACCGCCGTTCATCGCAATTGCAAGGGACAGGTCCATTTGCATTTTGTGAGGTAGCCGTCAACGCACCCGCATATCTTAGGAGCGGAGGCAAGCTCTCCTGGAATGTCCGTTTTGACGGCGCAACAGTTTCTGCTTCCAACGGTGAATTGTCTGCAAGTGAATGCAATCTCAAGATCATTGGCGACCACTCAGTGATGAGCAATATGGCTCGGATTCAGTACAACAACCGAGATCCCCGGGTCGTAGCGGCTGCTCAAGCGAGATTGCATCGAGTTGGTCGATGGGAAATTACCGGTTCGATGCCAAACGATCCAAGTCTGATGCAGGTACTGCGACATCTCCACGACTCGATGGCTCCCAAGACTTTGCCCCGCTTCGTCTGGATGTCTCCAGAATGGGTCACCTGTACAAGAGAAATCGTGACCAACAGAGCAATCTCCGAGAAATATCGAGACGATCTCATCGATATCGAGTACACGTTTTCGGAAGAATTCCTCAATCCACCCAAATTCGCCTTTCCCGATGGCGCTACGGCCGGATTCTGGGTGCGGTGTGACCAAGGATCAATATCTGTTGGGTATGGTGCATTGCCGGATCGTCTTCAACAGGCAGACTTTCAAAACAGAGGGGAATACACTCCTGTAGTGCCTGTTGGGCGCACCGTAGAAGCCGCAATGTCGGAAAGTGATAGACAGGAACAGCGGAGCTACCTTCGCCAAGCCTTTCGCTACGATGCCGAGAAGGGAGAAAAACCAGTATTTGAGCAGTCATTCAAGTCTGGCAAACCTGAAATGCCACCGGCGTTGGGAAAAGTCATGATGGTTCTACACGATGAACTATCCAAGCGTTCGTCAGGCGAGTTACCCGGTGACTACGAAGACGTGCCCGAAAAATGGCGGCTGCCACCCGCATTCGATCGGGAGGAACAGTACGACCCAAGTTGGCTCCACTACGACAAGTATGACATCTACGGCAATCCCAAGGCTAGCCAGTAGGGCTCTGTGAGTGGTTCTTAAACAGGCATCCTTATTCAGGGCCGTTCAGCAAGCGTCAACCTCATGAACTTAGCAGCTAGTAGATTGGCTCCCGATTTCTTGACTTCAACAATAGATGTTTGACTTCGACATTGCTATCGACCGTAAGGATTGGGATAGCGTCAAGTGGGCTAAGTACAGCGACCGAGACGTGCTACCGTTTTGGGTTGCCGATATGGACTTTGCAACTCCGAACTTCATCCTTGAAGCGATTTCCGCACGATTGCAACATCCAATTCTTGGCTATACGTCGCCACCAAATGAACTTTTTGAGGTTTTTACGGCATGGGCAGCGAGAAATTTTGGTTGGCTCATTGATCCGGAGTGGGTCGTTCCCGTCACGGCTGTAGTGCCAGGGCTGCATCTCGCAGTCAGGTCCATAGGGACGATCGGCGACGGCTGCTTGATACCCTATCCAATCTACCCACCCATACTGGAAGTTCCAGAGCAGAACAACCGGCGCGCTTTGCATTCGCGGTTGGAACGGCACAATACGAGCTGGGTCATGGACCTTGGCGACATCGCCAAAAAAGCTCGAGAGTCGAGTACATTGGTGTTGTGCAATCCACAAAATCCAACGGGTCGAGTCTACAGTCACGATGAACTTCTCGAACTGGCCACTCTTTGCCTTGAACTCGATACAACAATAATCTCCGACGAGATCCATTGGGGGCTCATCCTAGACGACGACTGCTCCCACGTTCCCATTGCGAGCCTTTCGCAAGACATTGCCGACAACACGATCACCTTGCTATCGCATACAAAGTCCTACAACGTTGCGGGATTGCTCACAGCTATGGCGATTGTTCCCAATGCGTTGCTTCGCGAACGTATGAGAGTGTTGGTAGAGCGGACGATGCCTAGTGGATCACCGCTCGCCTATGCTGCCGCTGTAGCGGCCTACGCCGACACTAGCAGTTGGCTACAGGAGCTAAATTCGTACCTTCGCACAAACCGTGACCAAGTGAAGCAAACTATGGACGACCTGCCCGACGTAAGCATGGCCGATATAGAGGGCACTCATTTGGCATGGATTGACGTCCGGTCGTTGCCTGTTCAAAACGCTGCCGCATATTTTGAGGCATTCGGGTTGGGACTGTCCGACGGCGCAGAATTTGGTTCTCCAGGATTCGTTCGCCTGAACTTCGCTGTACCACACAAGTTGCTTTACCAAGGTCTGCAAAGGTTTCGAAAAGCAATCGCCTGTGCCGCTTAGCTGATGAGGTAGCCGAAGCTTTTAAGCCTCTCGGTAGTAACTGCGAGCTCGATTGAGCAACGAGCAATAAGCCGACATTTACGCCCGCTTTAAGTGTGCAACACACTTCTTGCTTTCGATTGTCCGAACCATTCGACTCGAGTCCGAAAGTCCTCAACGGGAAAGAGGTGGAGAATTCTGGTGTTGTTTGAATGGGGGAAATTCAATGTCGATTGACAACACACCTGTAGTGCTGGGTGCCGAAACGTCTCTACTTCTTCATACGAAACGCTGGTACGGCAACCAGGCTGCCGTCGATCGTGCAGCCGTCGCGCATTTCGTACCCCTTCTCTCGTGCAATCTCCTCCAAATCTGCGAACACTTCCTCCATGATCCCACTCTCCGCCAGCGTCGAGCGATACTTGTGGATAGTTCTAGCATCTGGTCCCGATCCGGGGCGAAGACGCAGGAAACGAGCCACCCGGGCATGGAAGCGACAAAGGTCCTCAAGGGCATCGTTGGAAAGATTGCCCTTGGTCTTGCCGACCACCAGCACCTTAAACATTAGCGTGGCGTCCCACGAGGGTCGACCCGGACGGGCGTCGTCGCGCGACCACGGCCACGCCCTCTCCAGCGGCTCACGAAATTGTTCCCAATCGATCAGGGAATCTAACCTCTCCAGATAGGTGTCGCCGGCGCGCTCTAGCGCGTCGAACATCGAGGAATCTGGAAGAAGATCCGCGTCGGTGGGTCGCAGGGTACGCGTCACGATGCAAGGGCAGGCAGTAGCTCGAACTCAACCATATGCTGGCAAGAACACGCACGAAAGTCAAGAAATATGCCCAAGTCATTTGAATTGAACAACGCACCGAGGTACCCATATATACTCTCATCGGTTGTACTGGGATAGAGAGTGCCGAATGTTGTTCAGAAACAATCCTAAATCTTTGATAGAAAATAACTATCTTCGATCAATTGTCGGTTCAATTTGCCTATTAGTGCTAGCGTTTGCCCAAACTGCAAACGCTGTAAAGATAGAAGAGAATGTGATCTACGGCCACAAGGATGGCATGGCTCTCATCTATCACGTGATAACCCCCGACGAACAAAACGGTGCAGCAGTGTTGCTAATGCTAAGCGGGGGCTGGTACTCGCCTGTCATGACGGGTGAAATCTTGGCTAGCTTTACTTCATTTCTCACTGATGAAGGATTCACGCTGATTGCCGTTAATCATGGGAGTTCCCCAAGATATCAAGTGCCCGACGCTGTCAGAGACGTCCGTAGAGCAGTTCGACATATACGCGCAAATGCGGATAGCTATGGAATTGATGCGGACCGATTGGGTGTCTACGGGGCAAGTGCCGGCGGACACCTGTCTCTGATGCTGGGGCTGGCAAGCGACCAGGGCAATGCAGAGGCTGAAGACCCGATCGATCGAGAGTCAAACCGGGTCGATGCCGTGGTTGCATACTTCCCGCCCGTTGATCTCAAAGACTTGGTCAGTCCGGAATCAGACTACCCTGCACTACGCTTCGATGCAGAGTTGGCGTCTGCCAACTCGCCGATAGAGTTTGTTTCCGACGATGATCCACCAATTCTTCTGATCCATGGAGACCAAGATGAGGTTGTGCCTGTCAAACATAGTCAGCGTCTGCATGCATCGTTGCAAGAAGCAGGGATCACCTCTGAATACATTGAGATCGAAGGGGCAGGACACAACTTTGGAACGCCCGAACACTCAGAGAGAGTGGAAAAAGCAACCTTAGATTTCTTCAAGAAGCACTTGAGCGCTCCCTGACAACCAGCCGATGTAGGCCTCCAACTATTCTTCGGCCTCAAGCGCGGCTTCTTCAACACTCTGTTGAATAGCCATGGATTGACGAGGTTCAAAGTGAACACGGAATCCGTCATCTGGGTGCGGCGTAGGAATAGGATTCATCCGCATCGTGTACTTTGTGTTGCTCAGGCGAATGTCGAAGAAATGGACCAGCGTAGCAATGTTCGTCATGACCAAGAGCTCCGCGAATTCTGCGCCCAAACATCGATGGGGACCTAGTCCAAACGGAACGAAAGCTCCTACATTCCGATGTTCCTCCCGATCAGGCAAGTAACGATCTATGTCGAACTCCTTGGGATTGGGAAAGTACTCCTCAAGATAGTGTGGTACTGAAACCGCAACCATCACCTGTTCACCGGATGGAATGCGGTAACCCTCAAAGTCAAAGGAGTTTGATACCGTTCGGACTATCGACGGCACGACCGGAAACACGCGCATCGTCTCCATCATTGCGCGACGAGTGACATCGAACGTGTCGAGTGCACGTTTACCAGTAACGGGTCCCTCAAAGAACTCCCCTGCTTCCTTGCGCAACTCTTCAAGTAACTCGGGTTGCGTAAGAGTTGTGTAGAGAAGAAAGGACGATGCGGTTGCAGCCGTTTCTAAGCCAGCAAAAAATGGGCCCAACGTTGTCATTACAAAGTCGGTTTCCGGTATTAGATTCGGATCTTGGCGGTGCATTTCCAGGAACGCATCAATAAGATCCGGTTCCTGTCGTTGGCGCAGATGTGGGTCGTGTGCATCGATTACCTTGTGCGCAAACTCGATCAGCCGCTTGTGTGCGCGTTTCACACGCGGTTTTGTGAGTTCCATGCTTGGCCGAATTTTCGTAACCCGTAACAACAGCATCGTGTCCAGAAAGAATATGAGGTCGTCCACATACTCAGCAGGAGAAACACCCGTCGTCAGCACCCCAATCTGTTCGGAGACCAGGCGTTGCATCGTATAGTGCACGCGTTTGGGTTTTTCGTCGTTCAACAGTCCAATTTCGCGACGGACGATGGAGACAACCCTATCTAAACGCTTGGCAACCACTCGTTGCGAAAAGCCGTCCCTCATTCCTCGTCGCAGCCTGAAATGATCTTCGCCATCGGCGCTGACCATTGATCTCGATGCGCCAAGTTCCTGATCGAAGTCCTGCCATGTTTCCTTTGAGCGCAGGTACTCTCGACCTTGTCTATGCACAAAATTGTTTGCATTGGCGCCAGCCAGTACGGTGTATTCTCGGTTCAATATCTTGACCCGATACACGGGACCCAACTTGAGATACTGGTCGGTCAGGAACTGTCCGACATTTCCTGCCATTTCAATCGCGTTGCCGATTACCGGAAGACCACGAGCCGTTGGTGTGTGAGATTGCGACTCTATCCCATGCCCAATAGTTTCGTGCAGGAACTGAAAGACCGGATCATTGTTGGCCACTCGGTTGCATTGCGCTTCTATCTCGATGAACTCATCGCGAGACATAAGTGCCGCAAACCCTTTGCATGCGTGGGCAACTGCAATGATTGCAATATCACGCTTGGTTGGAACGACCCCGCTGAGCAGCGCTTCCATCACCCGAACTTTAACCTCGAAACTCTCGCCTTCCGCCAAGGCTGGGTATTTGTGTGTGTCTCTGACCCACCTAGAACGCCTATGTAAACCATCCTCGTCTACTACAAGAATCCCGTTCGACACAAGCCGGCGCAATGCGAGTTCCCTAATGACATCGGCCCGCACAACAGTGTGCTTGAGCCAATAAAGTAGGCTTCTAGTCCGCTTGCTCTGAACCATGTCCGAGTGTGTTGGGTCGAGCAAGAACTCGCCCGTCGGTGTTTCGTCGAGAACAGTCAATGTCGAAGATCCGACGTCGATGCGCTGATTAAGGTGGAGATCCGCAAGAATTCCTCCAGCGGTCAGCCAGTCAAGCGGCATCGGCTCCATGTGAATAAACGATCCTTCCTGATCGTCCACTAACAGTAGAACCAGTTCTTCTGTAACAGTAAGCATTCTCTACTCTAGCCCATGCAACACGGGGTGACCGGGGCATAGGGCATGTTCTTCCTCGGCACCTTAGACTAAATCGTACACCGAAAGTTACAGATTGAGACGTCAGAGCGTCTCTGTATTCCAAGGTCTTGCGATGTGCGACTTCCGATGCCCAATTGACGACCAATAGTACGATGTCTAATATCTGCGCTTTGGACAGCCCTACGGCTGCTTTTTTGTTTATGCGGAGCGCAATGTCCGTGAGCTAAAGGGAATGAATGCATGTCTGCAGTAATGCACACTTACAACCGCTATCCAGTCAGCTTCGTCAAGGGTGAAGGATCATTCTTGGAGGACGAGAACGGCAAGCGCTATCTCGATGGACTGTCTGGCATTGGGGTGTGCGCACTGGGGCATGCAAATCCCGTGGTGGCCGAGGCCATAGCCTATCAAGCATCCACCCTTCTCCACACATCCAACTTGTATGGCATACCGCTGCAATCCAAATTGGCAGATCGGCTTTGTGCTGTATCGGGCATGGATAGTGTGTTCTTTTGCAATTCTGGCGCGGAAGCCAATGAAGCTGCGTTGAAGTTAGCGCGTCGACTTGGAAACGAACGCAACATTGAAACTCCGGTAGTAATCACTATGGAAGGCAGCTTCCATGGTCGGACCATGGCGACGCTGACAGCGACTGGCAACACGAAGGTTCAATCGGGATTCGCTCCTCTGTTAAGCGGATTCGTCCAGGTACCCTACGACGATATCAATGCCATCCACTCGCTCGCCGAGTCCTGTGAATCGATTGTAGCGATTCTCGTCGAACCCATTCTTGGTGAAGGCGGCGTCCGAATTCCCAGACAAGACTATCTACCAAATCTGCGCGAGGTGTGTGACCGCTACGGGTGGCTCTTAATGCTGGATGAAGTTCAAACGGGAAATGGCAGAACCGGTAAATACTTTGCATTCCAACATTCGAGCATAGTTCCTGACGTCGTAACTACTGCCAAGGGTCTTGCAAACGGCGTTCCAATAGGCGCTTGCTTGGCTAAAGGCGATGCGGCAAAGATACTAGTGCCGGGAACGCATGCCACAACCTTTGGCGGCAATCCGCTGGCTTGCGCCGCTGCGTTGGCGACCACCAAGCAATTGGTTGACGGTGTCATTGATCAAGCAGCGTCAACAGGCGAAAAAATGCTGCAAAGTTTGCGAAAAGCCCTGCAAGGTTGCAACCTGGTCAAGGAAATTCGAGGCAGAGGCATGATGATCGCCGTCGAATTGCACGAGAGTTGCACCGATGTTGCTGAGCAAGCGCTGGAGCGCGGCGTACTGCTCAATGTGACTGCTGACTCGGTCATCCGCTTGCTGCCTCCGCTGAACCTGTCTGCATCGGATGCGGAAAAATTAATCCAGACGGTAGCGGACCTCGTCATGGAACGCACATGAAGCCAAGGCACTTCCTAAGCCTCTTCGACTTTACCCAAGCGGAATTGCATTCCATAGTCAATCGAAGCGTAGAACTCAAAAACCTTCAGCAAGCGGGCCAGAACCGCGCCACCTGTAAAGGGCGTGTGTTGGGGATGATCTTCGAATTGAGTTCCACACGCACCCGTGTGGCGTTCGAAACCGCCATGTTTCAGCTAGGTGGCGGTTCAATCTTTCTCAGTGCCAATGACACGCAACTCGGTCGCGGGGAACCCATCGAGGATACAGCACGTGTTCTGTCTCAGATGCTCGATATTGTGATGATTCGCTCGAAGAAGCACGAGACAATAGAGAAGTTCGCAGCAACTGCGACAGTCCCCGTGATCAATGGAATGAGCGATCTGCTACATCCCTGTCAATTACTTGCAGATATTCAAACCTATGTAGAACAGCGAGGCCCAATCAGTGGTCGCAAAGTCGCGTTTGTTGGCGACGGCTACAACATGTGCCACACCTACATTGAGGCTGCTGCGCAGTTCGACTTTGAACTGAGGGTCGCCACTCCGCCGCAACACGCTCCTACCTATATGCCAGATAGAGCCCGCGGTCGCATTGAATTAGTAGACGATCCCGCCGATGCGGTTAGAAGTGCAGACTTGGTTGTCACCGATGTTTGGTCCTCGATGGGACACGAGCAGGACTCAGACCGCAAGCAAGCGTTCAAAGGCTACCAAATCAACTCCAGTATGTTAGATCGAGCAAGCCCCGAGTGCCTGTTTCTGCATTGCTTGCCGGCTCACCGCGGCGAAGAAGTTGACGAGCAGGTGCTCGACGACCCGCGCTCCGCAGTATGGGAAGAAGCAGGTAACCGACTTCATTCGCAAAAGGCGTTGATCGAGCACTTGCTGAATGTAGACTGAGTCGTCTTCTTAGTCCGACTCCATTTCCTTCTGTTTCTCTACAAGCAGCTTGGTCAGCTCCGCGTGGCCTCCGGCATCTGCCCATCCCGCTGCTGTGCCATTGAATTGCGAGTCACGCAAGGTCGGATCCGCACCTGCATTGAGTAGAAGTTCAACTAGACCGAGGTCACCGTTAATCGCAGCATTGTGAATTGCCCGCACGTCTGCCCACAAGGTGACATTGGGGTCCATTCCCGCTCGTAGCATCGACTCCACTAGGTCCAATTCACCTAAGTTCCCAGCTTCAATAAACGACTCAATCGCCGTACGGGAGCTCAAATCCGCCCTCCGAAGATACTCATCCAGAGTACCCTCGTTGCGACAACCATGCATAGCAATGAGCATTTGCCAACCTGGGCTCACTTCGGCCCCGCCTTTAGCTAGTCTGTGGGTCATGGCTAACGTCAATCCTCTCTCTCGGGGATGACCTGACGAAGTCAACAATCCAACGGTGTTGTTACCCGGTCCGCCGCGGTAGGTGTAGCTCCATGCTCTTGGATCACAACCCAACTCATCGATAAGGTAGTCCATCACTTCCAAAATGTTCGCTGGCGTTACTTGGCGCTCACCCTCAAATCCATTAACCCCAACATAGTTCAGCAACGTACATCGATGTGGTCGCGCAGAGCGAGCGTGTGCGAACTTTGGCCTGTCATCACAAATGGAACGCAGCGTCACCAAATCGCCATTCGGAATGGCGGAAGCAGCGTCTTCGAATGCATCTTGTTCCGAGAGAGTCAGGTGCAAGTTTGGAAGTTCGACCGAGTTGTTGCCCAGCAGATCCAGCAGTTGTTCAGAATTCGCCAACTCAGCATGGGCGAAATCGATCGGCAGGCAGCCTTCGAAGTTTGTGACATCGATGGCGGCTCCTGCCCTTACTAGCAGCTCGCACATGCTGCTATTGCCCGATATCGCCGCGAGGTGCAAGGCACTATTGCCGTCATAGTCAATTGCATTGGGATTCATTCCACCTTCCAACAAGAGTGTCGAAGCGAGAAGGTCGTTGTCGCGTGCCGCTAGGCAAAGCCACAGGTGGTCCTCAAATTGCCACTCGTTAGTCGAGGGAAGCGAATGAGACAAGTGCGTTGCTCTAGCGCGATCATGAGCAAAACATGCCCCTACCCAACGATCAAGAGAACTACACTCATTGGCGTCGGCCCCAAGTTCAGACAACATCTCGACGTAATCGGACCGGTTCAGAGCAGTCGCAGCAGAAATTGGGGTAAGCCCCCCGCCATTGCGCTGGTTCAAATTTGCATTGGCGTCGACCAGTTTCTTACCGACTGTTAAAGGACTGCCTACGAATATTGCTTCGTGCAGGCTATTCCCAACGTAGCTCTTGGCAGTTTTGTCCCAATTTGGATCAGCCCCTGCACCAAGTAGCTGATCGACGATCGCGTAGTGATCCAAGTCAATTGCATGAGGCAATGCATGGCACATGTGCCAGAGGGGCGGATCTGCAGCTAGCAGGTAAGCCATGCTGTCAATGTCGTTCTGTATCACGGCGTACCACATCGCACTGCCCTCGTACAGAGTGGGCCCGTCGTGGATGTCGGCACCAGCATCTAATAGCAATTTGACCAGTTCGTCGTCGCACCTGTACCCAATCGCACCCCCTAGTGCGGTTAGAAACCCTCGTATTGTGTCACTCTCGTATAGTCCAACACTTGGAACTGCTCTCGCATCGAGAAGTTGCTGCACAAGTTTTCTCACGGTCTCTGAGCCGTCGATGTCAATACATACCCGAGAACAACACGCATATGTGATTGGGTGCCATCCCATTGGTTCCAATCGTTCATTTGCAGCACCACTCTCAATCCAATCCGAGGCATTGACCATCCCTAGCGACAAAGCGGCAGCGGGCGACTCGTTCAACAGTTGTTCGTGTAATCCCAAGAGTTGAGCCACGCTGACCTCATTGCCCACGTATGCTGCGGCAATTACGGCACGTTGAGCAGATTCGAACGATTGGAATCGCATCTTCAGCAAGTTGTCCATGTGTTGGAAGGAATCGAAACCGTAGTCTCGAGCCACCAGGTCCTCAAGCGAGGCATCGCTCAGAGACAGGTCCGCAGAAATTCCATGCCGCCGCAATCGCCCTTGAAGCACACTGACGTTCCGATCTCTGCACTCCTTGTACGCATTGACTCGAGCATCAAAATCAAGTGCATTGAATTTGGCGACCGCCTTTTCGACGTGGGTAAGAGGTTGTTCAATTGTGTGCAATCGCTCACTCATTCGCTTCGATTTTTCCGGCAAAATTAAATTTGGAGAGGCTTTTGGCAATATGTTAGGCTAATGTCGGCAAGTTGTTTTCTTTAGTTCAATACGAAAGCAAGCTTGTTGGGAGGAACAGCGAACACGAGTGCGCGTGCTAGGGTTTAAAGCGCGGACTTTAGCAGACAGAAAGTCGGGCAGAGGTTATGAATATTGCAGGGTCTTTAAGGGTCATTAAACGCGACGGTACAGTAGTGCCCTTCGATGGCGCAAAGATCGTTGCGGCGATAACCAAAGCATTCATAGCGGTTGAAGGTTCGGCCTACGTCACAGCTAAGTCGGTGCTGGAGCAGATCCAGCTGCTGGCCGGCTCCGTCACCGAGAGAATCGCCAGAGGAAACCCAGATGGCGGCACGGTTGATATTGAAGACATTCAAGATCAGGTAGAGCTCGCCCTAATGCGCGCAGAACTGCAGCGCATAGCCCGAGCGTACGTCATATATCGAGAGCAACGGGCTGAAAAACGTAGGGAGAAGGAACGCAGCACTTTCGAACTCTCCGACAACACTCTACAGTTTGTACGAAAAGACGGGACCATCGCACCGCTCGAGAGGAGCGTCTGGTCGGGCGTGCTCGACGAGATTTGCGGCGGATTGACCGAAGTGGATCGTGACCATTTGTTTGACGAGATGCTGAACGATGCACACAACGAAATCACCGAACAAGAGGTGTTTTCGTTATTGACGATGACGGCGTGCTCGATGATCGAGGAAGAGCCCGAATACAGCTCCGTTGCAGCGAGAGTGCTGTTCGTATGTTTGCGCAGCGAAGTCTTGGACTACTTGCTCCCAGGCGAAACTCAGGTTCAAGCACACTCGAATTCTCCCGACATGAGCGATGTGTACACGTTGGCCCTCCCCGCGTTCATTGAACGCGGCATTGATTTGGGCTTCTTAAATCCTGACCTAGGACAATTCGACTTGCATGAACTGGCAAGAGCTCTCAAACCAGAACGCGACGCTCAATTTTCGTACCTAGGGTTGCGGACGCTGTACGACCGTTACTTCCTGCACAGCGATGGAACTCGGTTTGAGTTGCCGCAAATTTTCTTCATGAGAGTGGCTATGGGTCTCGCGCTGAACGAAACGTACCGGGAAGCGCGAGCGATCGAGTTCTACGACATTCTGTCTTCGTTCGACTTCATGAGTTCGACCCCTACTCTGTTCAATTCAGGCACGGTTCGATCACAGCTTTCTTCCTGCTACATATCAACAGTTCCTGATGACTTGGAAGGCATCTACAACTCCATTCACGACAACGCAATGCTGTCGAAATGGGCCGGCGGCTTGGGCAACGACTGGACACGAGTACGAGCATTGGGTTCATACATACGCGGCACGAACGGCAAGTCTCAAGGCATCGTACCGTTCTTGAAAGTTGTGAACGACACAGCTGTTGCCGTCAATCAGGGAGGGAAGCGAAAGGGCGCTGTGTGCTCGTATCTCGAGACTTGGCACCTAGACATCGAGGAATTCTTGGAGCTCCGAAAAAATACGGGCGACGACCGGCGACGCACCCCGGACATGCATACGGCAAACTGGATACCAGACGTGTTCATGGAGCGTGTTGTCAATAAGGATTCGTGGACGTTGTTTTCGCCTCACGATGTACCGTCGCTTCATGAACTCCATGGCATTGAATTTCGCAAGGCGTACGAAGAAGCAGAAGCCAAGACTCGCACTGGAGAAATAAAACTCTACAAGACAGTCAATGCCGTCGACTTGTGGAGAAAAATGATCGGTGCGCTTTACGAAACGGGCCATCCGTGGATGACCTTTAAGGATCCCATAAACATTCGCTCTCCGCAGAAGCACGCAGGAGTCATTCACTCTTCCAACCTCTGTACTGAAATCACGCTCAATACTTCCGACAACGAAATAGCTGTCTGCAATCTTGGTTCTGTAAATTTGGCGAATCATGTTGGCGAACAGGGGGATTTGGACTACGACAAGCTTCATTCGACGGTCAGAACAGCAATTCGCATGCTCGACAATGTCATCGACATCAACTACTACGCGGTCACAGCCGCTAGAAACTCGAATGTGCGTCATCGACCCATAGGATTGGGGCTTATGGGGTTTCAAGACGCGTTGTACATAAAGCGCATTCCCTATTGCAGCAAGGCAGCAGTACAGTTTGCTGACAACTCGATGGAGGCCATTTCATACTTTGCAATTGAAGCTTCCGCAGATCTCGCTGCAGAGAGAGGCACCTACAGCACCTACGAAGGTTCACTGTGGAGCCAGGGAATCCTTCCCATAGACTCTCTGCAACTATTGCAGCAGGAACGGGGAAATCCGGACTATTGCGAATTTGACATGTCAGCGACCATGGATTGGGCAGCGTTACGCGACAAGGTTCAACAACAGGGCATGCGCAATTCCAATGTTATGGCCATCGCTCCCACAGCAACCATCGCCAACATTACAGGTGTAACGCAGTCCATTGAACCGACCTACCAGAATCTCTTTGTCAAAGCCAACTTGTCAGGAAACTTCACGGTAGTGAACCCGTTCCTCGTACGCGATTTGAAGAAACTGCAAATGTGGGATCGTGTAATGTCCGTTGAACTTAAAGCTAACAATGGCAGCGTTCAACGAAATGATCGCATGCCTGACGATCTTAAGGATCTCTACAAGACTGCGTTTGAACTCGACCAGCAATGGGTCTTGGAGTGCGCTTCACGACGTCAGAAGTGGATCGATCAATCACAGTCTCTCAATCTATATTGCGCAAAAGCAACAGGACCGTTA
Source organism: uncultured Pseudomonadales bacterium (assembly GCA_964572845.1). Taxonomy (GTDB): domain Bacteria; phylum Pseudomonadota; class Gammaproteobacteria; order Pseudomonadales; family Azotimanducaceae; genus Bin55. Next base: position 360,088 of record CAZNFX010000001.1, read on the forward strand.
TTGGACTCGATCTATCGAAGTGCTTGGAAGCTAGGTCTCAAGACTACCTACTACTTGAGATCGCTGGGAGCAACCGATGCTGAAAAGTCGACATTGGAAAACGACGACTCGCTCATTTCTGTGAGAGCAACCGTAAATGAACAAGGCGGAGCCCAACCAACAGCTGCCAAGGTTGCTCCTCCGAGTCAAACCATGGCCGAATCGGTCGCTGGATCGCCAATGGGGAGTGTTTCGGTCCCGCCCCCGCCCGCTTGTTCAATTGATGATCCCGACTGCGAAGCATGCCAATAGCACGATTAATTCGGAGCTATAGCAGAGCAAATGCAGTGGATGCCCAGACTTCCTGCAGGACGCATGGCGGGTTCTCGCAAACAGTCGTGTAAGCTCCTCTCCGCGACCTATCCAAGAAGGTTCTTGTGCGTAGAAGCGATGGTCCAGCTATAGGTTAGGCTGACAAAGCGCACACTAATTCACAGTCGCGAGACTCTGGTTGTTGCGGAACTGAACGATATAGTGCAAGTCGGTACCGCAGCCAAGGAGGAAACCTGCTATTCGCAATCGAGCTCTTTGTATGGTGTCGTAAACGCAATTCTGGTTAGCTGAACCAACGTGAGCGTAATTCAAAGCGGTCGTATTGTTGACACGGCCTGTAAGGTTATTGACGCTTCAACTAAACCACCATTCAGTTCATCGAAACGTGGTAAAACACGCCACCTCGATGTAACAATAAGCATGGACCACATCTGAAATTTGGAGTCAGAAACAGGTTGTGAACGCAAGCGTTACGATCTCATCGGAGTTCCATTGATGTGGTCAAGCAACTACAGAGAAACGTGTTAACAAGACGTTAACAAATCGGTACAATGTCTTCTTAACAAATCGTTTGGTATATGGGATAGGGGAAAATTAAGGATGCTGACTTGGGACGACGACAAGGACGTAGCTGTAACGAAAACCGTAGACAGGAATCCCGTGACAAACGGAAATCAAAACGGTTACAACGATTTTCGCAAGGATGCGAAACTCTCTAGGCACCCTTCTGTTCATGAACTGAAGGGTTCCGAAAGCTCCAATCAAAAGACGCAACGAGACGCAAGAGAAGAGCTGCGAAGCTCTACGGGCAACGGGCATATCGACGACGTTGTACCCGCCGAAAACGAGAACTACGAACGGGTCACAGTTGACCAGAAGCGCATCATCAACTGCAGAGCAGATCTCAACCAGTTGGTGCCCCTAAAGTACAACTGGGCATGGCAAAAGTATATAGACGGCTGCTGTAACCACTGGATGCCGCAAGAAATCAGCATGCAATCAGATGTCGCGCTGTGGAGGTCCGCAGATGCGCTTTCTGAGGATGAACGGCGCATTGTCAAGAGAAGCTTGGGATTTTTTTCCACTGCCGACTCGCTTGTTGCCAACAATCTAGTGCTGGCCGTCTATCGCTTGATCACAAATCCCGAATGTCGCCAATACTTGCTGCGACAAGCATTTGAAGAAGCGATTCACACGCATGCCTATCAATACTGCATCCAATCACTCGGAATGGACGAAGGCGAAATCTTCAACATGTACCACGAAATACCCTCCGTAGCACGTAAGGCTTCGTGGGCGTTGAATTACACCAAGGAACTTTCCGATCCCAACTTTACAACCGGCACAACAGAGACAGACAAAACGCTACTTAAGAACCTCATCGCCTTTTATTGCGTGCTGGAGGGGATATTCTTCTATTGCGGATTTACACAAATCCTCTCGATGGGCCGTCAGAACAAGATGGTGGGAACGTCGGAGCAGTTCCAATACATCTTGCGCGATGAATCGATACATTTGAATTTTGGCATTGATGTCATTAATACGATCAATCAAGAGAATCCCCACTTGTGGGACGACGAAATGCGTCAACTGGCATCAGACATGATCGTTGAGGGAACCGAATTAGAGGTAGCCTATGCACATGACACGATGCCCCGCGGGATTCTTGGAATGAATGCCCGCAAAATGACCGAATACCTCCAATACATAGCGAATCGTCGACTCGTCAGCATAGGCTTGGAAAGAAGGTATTCCGGCGTTTCCAATCCATTTCCTTGGATGTCGGAAATCATGGACCTGAAGAAGGAAAAGAACTTCTTCGAAACTCGTGTGACGGAGTATCAGACCGGCGGCGCGTTGTCGTGGGACTAGACTGCGGCAGCAGTTAGATCCACAAATCCGCACATCCACGTCAGTGAGAACCGTCTTGCAAGACGGTTCTTACATTGCGCTTTCACTCTCGATCCAGCAAAGACTCTTCTGCAGTTCTTCAACGAAGCGTAGCGGCTGATCGAGAAAGACGTGATGACCTGCGTCAGGTATCGCCGCTGAATTGAACGGCTCTGGTACCAGCGTCGTCATGAATTCGTTTGTGTCAGCCGTGTAGGAACCGCTGTCTGCTCCGAAGATCACCGATACAGGCATTTTCAGCGACCGGTAGTCGGCCTCCATCAGGGCACTGTCCCTAAACGTCAATGGCAAGTCAGGATCGAACTTCCATGTGTAGCCCCCACCTTCCACAACAGAGACCGAGTTTTTCGCGATGTATTGCATGACATATGGGTTCTTGCACGGCTGCGGAGGGAACAAGCGGAAACGGGATTCAGCCTCCTCTCGAGATGGATATGTCTTGCTTCGTCCCGTGCCGGGCATAGCTTGCATATAGTTGCGCTCTGGCTCGCTCGGTGCTCGCATCCCTGAATCTACCAGAACCAATCCCGCGAATTTCTGCGGAAATAGGCTGGCCACCTTGGTCGCCATGCGGCCGCCGAAGCTATGCCCTACAAGTATTGTCTTTTCATTGAGGCCAGCGTGCGTTGCAACTCCCAGAATTTCGTCTACGCATGTGTCGATGGAGTACTCGTAGCGGTGGTCAGAGTCCCCCATACCCGTGAAATCCAAAGCGATGGGGGCATACTCTCCCGTGAAATGGGGCGCAATGAAGTCCCACCATCGAGAATGTGCAAACATTCCATGCAGGAAGAGAATGCTCGACTCGCTGTTGCCGTTCCACTTGCGATAGACGACATCGCATTCATCTATTTCAACACTGTGCTCTGTCGACGGCGACTCTACCGCACGCCAAAACCAATCGGGTATTTCGTTAGTAGTGTGTCTGTCCCACCTTGCCAACGCTACGTCCTAACTTCCTACTTCGCATGCCTATGCATTTTCTCAGACTAGCCTTCCGCCGCGAAGTCGCCCAGGTGCAGGATGCGGATCGAGTACGACGCACTCGGCAAGCGACGACTCCACAAATCTGACACATTTTGTAACATAATGCGATTGGTGCCGACTACTATTGCACCGTGACTAACTGCCGCTTAATTTTGAAGCGTAACTGCAAGAGGTCTTGCATGGGGAAGCCCATGCAAGTGACCATGGACTCACTGTCATGCTCAAGAGCTTGTTCCATCGAAGGCCCAAACTAGACCACCCTGATCCCGAAGTCCGGATTCGCGCTCTCAATGAGGATTCCAAGCTCACTCTAGAACAATACGCAAGGATCGCCCGTGAGGATCAAGACGTAAATGTTCGCAAGGTAGCTCTAAGCAAGGCAAATTCGTTAGAGCTCTACGAAGAGCTCCTCGATGAAGAACAGTTGTCCAGCATCTGTCTGGAATTCCTCACCAACAACATCGACGACGACCATCCTCTTGCCCTAGATCCCCGGGTATTGCCATCGCGACTTCAGAGGCATTCCGATCCCGCGAAAATTTACGAGCTGGCGTGCCAGTTGAACTCCTACTCGGAAACAGCTGCCGCGATTGCCAGTCTGCCGTCACATAAGTTGCGAGACGAAGTGCTTCGCCTTTGCTTTGACGAAGAGGTCCTAGCAGAGTTGCAGAAGCTCAGTCGACATCAAGACAAGAGCGTCAATCGATTTGTACGAGACAGACTTCACGATTTCAAGGAGCTTCGAAATCGCAAGCAGAATCTTGCAGCCCAAGCGGAGCATGTCATTCGCGCAGCGATGCGCTCGCAACCAAGCGACGCACATTACGCGACGCGGCGAGAGAAAGTTGAGAGAGAGTGGGAACACACACTCCAGGCAATCGAACAGCTCAATACCCATCTTGTCGAAAACGCACAGGATGAAATTGACATCGAGCAGCTAAGAGGCAAGTTTCCTAGGCGCGCTGACCCATCGTCCATCAATGCCGTTGGTCCTCAGCAGTTTGAAAGCATCTTGACTCGACTAAGGGAGTCTAAGGGCAATGAAGAAAACGAGATTGATGAGTGTGAGCGGCTCTGGTTGGACGCTCTAAAGGTTCAGTCCGCACCGCGGGCTATTGCCGACCAGTTCTACCAGCTTGCCAACTCGAAGCGACGGGAAATTCGCAACGAATTGGCAAGAAGTCGACAGAAACGCGACGTAGAAACATTGCTTGAGCCGATAAAGCTTGAGGAACCGAATGCGCAATCCCAATCATGGTTCCGTGTCTGGTCAACTCGAACTGCAGCACAAGGACGCCTTCGAAAAATTGAGCGGTTTCTGGAACGAGCGGCAGACAAGGACAACAACGATGGTCTCGCTGAGGAAACCTCTGCACTAAAGGAGATGGTTGGATCCCTAAAGGCCATTGTTGACCGATGCGACGAACTCGAGGAAGAAACGATCAGGCATGTTGAATCCAATCTCGAATCGCTCAACAAGTTCATTGATACCGGGAGCTTGAAGAAAGCGAAATCTGCGGAACGCAACGTAGTTGCACTTATCAACCGATTGCCCAGGCGACAACAAGGAGCTTTCAATGCTCGCCTAGCACCCGCAATTACGTCGATTCGCCAACTCTCAGGTTGGCAGGAATTCGCCGAGGAACCCAAGAGGCTTGCTCTGTGTGAAGCTATCGAGGAACTCGCCAACAATCCTCTGAATCCTGAGGAGCAATTTCACAAGATCAGGGAATTGCGAGAAAGGTGGAACGGCCTCGGAATGTTGCGGTCACGAGATGAACGAAGCCTGCAGGACCGCTACGACAAGGCTGCTGCGAAGGCTTTTCTAGTTTGTGAGTCCTGGTTCAATGAACAAGCCGCCGTGCGGCAACAGAATCTCGAGGCTCGCCAGGAAATCTGTCGGCGATTGGAGACTTTCATAGAGGAATACTCCTGGGACAATCCAGATTTCAAAATCGTTCATCGAACGTTGCGAACCGCGCAGACGGACTGGCGTGCACATACACCAATAGAGCGCACAAAATCCAAATCCATCAATGCTTCATTTGGCAAACTGACACGGGAGTTGGAGTCGCGCCTTTCCGATCACTGGTCCGAAAATACCAGACAAAAGGAAGAGCTAATCGAAGAGGCCAAGAAGGCCGTCGAGGACAGTTCGCTAGCACCAACGGAATTGGTCGATTTGATTAAGGATCTGCAAGCACGTTGGAAAACCGTGGGGCCCGCTGGCCGCCGTAAGGAGCAGGGGCTTTGGAAAAACTTTAGGGCTCAGTGCAATGCCGCATTTGAGCGACGTGAAGCGCAACAGCAGGAACGACGATCGCAACTCGATGCCAACATCAAGGCCGCACAGGAAGAAGTGGCTAAGGTTCAGGAATTGGTAGGTAACCCAAAGACAACACTGCAACAACTGGATTTGTCGCTACTCAACGAGTTGCGATCCAAACTCTCCAACTTGGAGTTGCCAGCTCGCATTCGCAAAAGTTCGGAAAACGAGATTTCGTCACTTGCCGCCCAATTGCACAAACGTCGAGAAGAACTCGAGACTCAACGAAGCGCAGAAGAATTGCTTACGCTAATCGAAATTGACTCAGAAATCGGAAAACTGGAGTCTCAAGGCGTAGCTCCCTCAGATGAATTGCTTGAGAAAGCTGGCACCGGAAAACCTTGGTTCGCGAATCGCAATGCTGAAGACGCATCCAAGAAAGTGTTCGCCTTACACGAGCTCGTATTGCGAGCTGAAGTGCTGGCCGATGTCCCATCGCCCCCAGAAGACTCAAGCAAACGCATGCAAGTTCAGGTATCTCGCCTGCAGCATGGATTGACTCGAGGCGGCGAGTCCGAGGAACAAAAGGTCGAGCGTCTAATACAAGCGTGGTGTTCGAGCGCGCATGGCGAACAGCCCTTGCGCGAACGGTTTCACCTTGCCATCCGCAAATACCTAGACGATCTGTCAAATTAGTCTGCTGGGGCTAGTGCTCTTTGTTCTGATCAAAACCGCGCAAAGCCGAAATGTTGTGAAGCTCGTCTAGCGAAATCACGACATCCGCCCTGCTTGGCAGGTCCTCTAGCATCCAAAGCGTAATCCGTTCGTAATGTTCGACGAATCGGTCAACGGACTCCTTGTCCATGCGCAAGTGTATTGGCCGATCTTGTTCCTGACGCAGACGCCATGCACGTACGCTCTCCATACTCGGAATACGAACAAAGGCCAACTCATTCAACATTGATGTCAGTTCGTTGTAGGGACCGGCTAGCCGGCCATTGATCCAAGATCTGCACCTTCCACTAGGATCTTCTGCGCGCTCAAGTCTGTTGATCGGATTCCTGAGGCGAGCACTTGGTTCGGGGGCTGCACCGATGCACCATCCTTCGATAACAACTCTCGCTACCCCGGCTTCGATGCTCCGAAACCCCACTCTATCGTCTATCCCCTTATCAAACAAAGGTACGGTGGCTGCGTGCCCCCGAGATAGTGTTTTCGCCGTATTAATGAGCAGTTCAACATCGTGCGTTCCAGGAGGTCCGCGAGTCTGCAACGATGGGTGTATTGTTTCGGCCAATGCTTCCCGCTCATTTTTGGTCAAATAGAAATCGTCGAGACAGAGAATTGCGATCGGGTCACCTGCTACGCTGCTTGCCTGTCCAATGAGCGAGCACAACGTGGATTTGCCCGATCCCTGGCCGCCTCCAAGACCGACAATCCGCGATTCTGTGCGTTGCCATCGCGAAACGAGCAATACCGCCAACTCTCGATACTCAATCGGAAATTGAGGATCCAACGTGTTGAAGCAATCAATCTCTGCAGAAGTAATGCTGTACTCAGTAAGGATCTCGAACGGTCTCACAGCAGCGACACAGCTCTATTCAATTACCTGACGGTAGTTAGGCAGTGCTGCAAGCATCTGTTTCCCGTATCGCCGTGATACGATTCGACGATCCAGCACGGTAATACGACCCCAATCCTGCTCGTTGCGAATTAGGCGTCCGCATGCCTGAACAAGCTTTAGTGTGGCTTCGGGAACCTGTAGTTGCAGGAAAGACTGATATCCCTCAATACCTGTTTTCTGAAGAAGCTCCTTCTTGGATTCGAGAATCGGATCCGTAGGCACTTCAAAGGGAAGTCGCGTCACGATGACATGCCGACAGTATGCGCCCGGCAGATCGATTCCCTCCCGATAGCTCGCTAGACCAAAGATGTAGCTGGGTTTTCGAGAATCAATCCTTCGACGGTGTTCGTCAAGCAACGCGTGCCTGCCGCTGGTAGATTGCACTATGCAATTGCGACGCACCTTTTCAGGAATTTCTTCGGCGACCGATTCCATCATTGATCTCGAAGTAAATAGTACAAGCGCGCTCTGTTCCTGAGCTAGTAGTTTTGGAAGGATCCTGACAACTTCGTTGGAGTAGGATTGGCCATCCGCACCGCCTGGTTCGTTGACCATCTTGGGAACACGAAACGTAACCGCCTTCCGAAAATCAAAGGGACTCTCGAGAGCCAGGAGAGCAACATTTGAATTTTCCAACCCTACAGACGTCGTGAAGTGACGAAAATCGTCTCCGGCATTGAGTGTGGCAGATGTAAAGATTGTTGCGCTAGCCCGATTCCATAGTTTTTCGGACAAGATTGCGCTTATCTCTATGGGAACCGATTTGAGACGCCACTCCTCACGGCTCTCGTGAGTTATATGCTCAATCCATCGGCCACATACAGATCCTTGTTCTGCATACCCAAAGTCCAGTAGAAGCTCCCGTGCCTCATCGAATTCTTGCTCTGCCGCTGTGAGTTCGTCCAATACGTCGAGCTGCACCCTTCCCTTTAGCTGCACCTCTTCCGAATCGCTTTGTTCCTTCAGCCATCCACACACTCGCACGATAGCCGTTGAGACATCTTGAAATGCTTTGGCCAATTGGGCCGCAACGGATTGCATTTCTGTAGGCACTAAACCATTGTCAAATCGACAACGCCTTATGCCTTCTCTGTCGTCTCGAAACTTGAGCTTGGCGATGCAACTGTGCAGGTGATTGTTTAGATTGCCAATGAACTCACGTGCCTGGCTGAATTCACCAAAATACCCCTGAAGCGGAGAGGATTCGTCGATTTGCTCGAGCAAGTGTGCCAAGCGACCATTGACTTCCTCGAGCAGAGACGCCGTAGCTACAAGACCGAAAGATTTTGAAAAGGCATCCATAGTTTTTGGAGCAAGATGATGTGCTTCATCCAGTACATAGATGCAATCCTCCGCCGCAGGCAGAATGTCCGAGTCTATTCGTAGATGGCTCAATAGTAGATCGTAGTTGGTCACCACTACGTCAACATCGGAAAACTGCTCTCTCGCTTTAAAGTAAGGACAACGGCTATACCAATCGCACATATTGTTGCTGCATCCTCGAGAGTCTGTGGTGATGGATTGCCAATGTCGCGGATTGAGCGCCACGGGTGATTGATCAATATCGCCAGTCCATTTTCCGTGAAGGAAACTCTCGAAGAGTTCGACGTACTTCGCACCCAATTTGCGTTCTGCCGAATCTTGGTCCGATAGTGAGTGAAGCGCTTGGGCGTCCGTTGAATTCGCCGAATGGCTCAACCGTCTTGGACACACGTATCGCCGACGTCCCTTGGCCAAGACAAAGGTAAATGGAACATCGGTAAGAGTTCGCAGCTCCGGCAAGTCCTTGCCCGTTATCTGGTCCTGCAAAGCAACAGTTGCAGTAACGATGACGATCCGTTTGCCCTGTTCCTTTCCGATTGGTATCGCTGCGGTCGCATAGGCTATTGTCTTGCCGGTGCCGGTTCCTGCCTCAACAGCTCCCACTCGGGGTCGTTGAGTCTGCAAAACCTGACCAATGAAATCAATCATGCGAGCTTGACCTTCGCGTGGTTGAAAACCCTTGGCTTCCAGCCAAGCTCCATACATACGATCAATGCGTTCGGTTATGCTCATTTCTGAACTTGGAGACTAATTTGATGCAGCACTACGCTCTCGCAATTCTTTTCATATTAGCTCTAACGTGCACGGCACAGGAACCCACGGTCATTACCGACGACGTGGGCAACGTATTCCATCTAACAACGCTTACAGACAAAGTGCCATCCGCCCGTCAAATGGCGCTGACCAAATCAGGTGTGTTATTTGTTGGAAGCAGAGGTCCCGGCAATCTCTACGCAGTCATGCCCGCCGACGGTGAAGGGTCAGAGCCTGAAGTGGTCACGTTTGCATCCGGCTTGGCGATGCCTACCGGTCTGGCACTTCACGGCGAGGACCTCTACGTTGCCGCACACAGTCGAATCCTCAAATACCCCAACATAGAAGAGAACTTTCGCGAGAATCCCAAACCCGAGGTGTTATTTGACACTTTGCCTCAAGCGAGACACCACGGTTGGAAGTACCTTTCCGTCGGTCCCGATGAAAGCTTGTATTTCAACGTAGGTGCTCCTTGCAACATTTGTCTATCCGACGATGAGGTCTTTGCGAGCATAGTTCGGCTGGATCCATCAAGCAAAGAGCTGGAAGTCTATGCCCATGGCGTTCGCAATAGCGTAGGAATTGATTGGCATCCGAAAACCAATCAGATGTGGTTCTCCGACAATGGTCGCGACATGTGGGGAGACGACCGGCCACCTGAAGAGATAAACGTTGTCGAGAAACCTGGTTCACACTTTGGCTACCCATTCTTGCACGGCGACAACTTAGTAGATCCACAGTTTGGAGACCAACGACAAGAGGACGTAGACTACATAACACCCGCCGTGAACATTCAGGCTCATGCAGCGGCGTTGGGTCTTGACTTCTACACTGCGCAAGCCTTTCCTGCCATCTACGAGAACGCATTGTTCATAGCAGAACACGGTTCGTGGAATCGTTCGTCTAAGGTTGGCTATCGGGTTTCGGTTGTCCGGTTTGATGGCGACGAACCCAACTACCTTCCTTTCGTAGACATCTGGCTAAAGGGACAGCGAGCAGATGCACGACCCAACGATGTGCTTGTGGACCACGATGGAAGCCTCTTGATCTCAGACGACTTCCGGGGAGCAATCTACAAAGTTGCTTTCGTTTCCGAGGCGGACACCTAGTAATAATGCCGGCCTGGGCCCTTCGTACATTCGCGTAATTGATTCTCGTAGTTCGAAGTCATTTCTGAAACTTCATCAGCAACGAACTCCAGGCGCGGGTATTTCCTCCACTCTCCCGACAAATATCCGTTAACACCTGCATAGTAGGTGAGATAGAGATTCTTTGCATCCCAGCGCTGCAATTTTGCCTGGACTGCAGCGCTGTCTAAGTACCAACCCACAAAGTTTATTGAGTCCTTGAAATTGCTTCGACGCGCATTTCTGTTGCCCGTACGTTCAATGTAATCCGACCAGGTCTCGTCCAGAGCCTGCGCGTAGCCAAAAGCACTTGATGGCCTCTTCCATGGAATAACAAACAATATTCGCTTCCGTGGCGGCCGTGCATTGTGAATGAAACTAGACTCTCGATATATGACAGCCATGAGGACCGGCACTGGAATTTGCCACTTCTTCTCAGCGCTTATCGCATGCCGATACCACGCTCGTTTCTCCTCAAAAACTGTGCAGAGGTTGGCTGTGTTGCTCGGCGGTCGTAGCGACATGCAGCTTGTTAAGAGAATCAGAGTGACCAGCGAAGCCACCGACGACCCAATAACACAAAGCAATATCCTTGTAGTCTTGTCTTTGGTTAATTCCGTGAAAACGATCACAGGTCAGCCCGTCAAAACCAACAGTTTTCCAAGTTCCGACTTCGGCTGGAAAGCTCCATGAGACACCAATTCGCTATGGATTGCATGCATATGTGACCTTCAAAGGCATGTATAGAGTAGCAAGAAACGTTGCTTTAGCGTTGCTCTGGTTGTTGGCACCAGTGAACGTGGCCTGCTGAAGCGCTTTTAGGCAATGCCGTCACGTTGCCATCACAATCGAATCCTCAACTGTCGTTGCGTATACTTGGGCAACTCAAACTACCCATCATTCTGCGACATGTCAATCGAAGTAGGCAAAGCTGCACCACCGTTTACCCTAGTCGACACCGATGGCAAAGATGTATCCCTAGAAAGCTTCCGAGGCAGGAATGTCGTAGTCTACTTTTATCCCCGCGACGATACACCGGGCTGCACCAAGGAAGCCTGTGGTTTCCGAGATCTATGGGACGAGATTCAGGACACCAACACAGTGGTCTTGGGAATCTCCCCCGACAACGAAAAGGCCCATAGAAAGTTTGTCGACAAGTATGAACTGCCCTTCACCCTTCTGTGTGATCCCGATCATTCGGTAATGAAGAACTACGGGGCATACGGCGAAAAGACTTTGTACGGAAAGAAGATGCTTGGTGTGATTCGGTCAACCGTAATTGTTGGTCCCGACGGGTCGGTGTTGAAGCATTGGAAACGAGTGTCCCGTGCCGCCGATCACCCTGAAAAGGTTCTCGAATTCATACAAGCGGCTGAAAAAGCCTGACACTGAACTGCCAGCTATTGAGTTAGTTACCCGCGGATCACTGAGTGATTTAGCGTGCCGATCGGTCTGATCGAAACCGACACTGTATCGCCTTCATCCAAAAATACTGGAGGAATTCGAGCCGAGCCGACTCCGCCAGGTGTACCCGTTACGATTACGTCTCCGGGTACTAGCTCCACAAACGTGGAACAGTACGAGATTAAGTCTGCAAATCCAAACACGAGATCTGACGACTTGGCATGCTGCATGAGCTTTCCGTTGACATGGGTTTTCAGTTCCATGTCGTTCAAGTCGTCGATTTCGTCGGTGGTCATGATCCAAGGTCCAAAACCACCCGTGTTCATGAAATTCTTGCCTGGAGTGAATTGACTGGTATGGCGCTGGTACTCGCGAACACTTCCATCGTTGTAGCAGCTGAAGCCGAAAATGTACTCCAAGAAATCTTCTCTAGGAATGCGTCTGCCACGTTTGCCAATGACCATGGCAATCTCGCCTTCGAAGTCTAACGTGTTCGATTCGCTTGGGCGTACCATGCAACCTTGGTGACCCACCTGAGCGGCTGCAAACCTTACGAATATTGTGGGATGGTCTTCTCCCCCGCGACCGGTTTCCTGCTGATGCGCTTTGTAGTTCAATCCCACACAAAGAATCTTCTCAGGATCGGTAATTGGCGGAAGAAGCGTTACGTCAGCTAGTGAATGCTGTGGATATTCCCGCTTTGAACCGGAAACAAGCGTTGACAACGCTCCATCCCTCAGAGCTTCTCCTAGAGTCGAGTATTCCCCATGGTGGCCAACGTCATGGATCATTTCCTCTTGATTTACAAAACCAAATGACCTATTAGTTCCCTTCTGGAAAGATACCCAACGCATTGCCGCGGCTCCTTATGTCTGTTGCGCTTAACCCTCTCTCCCGTAGTCGCAGCTTGTCCCGAGCACTACAGGACTTTCGCAAGAAGTAAATGTGCCAAAGCTCGACAATTTCATCTCTTGCGCTATAGCGCTTGGTTAGTTGAATACAACTACGTGACGTGCTTCTTCGCCTGTTTCGAGCTGTGCAAATGCATCGTTGATATCAGCAAGCCGGATCGTCTGTGCCAGCAAATCGTCAAGATGCAAAGAGCCTCGCAGGTAGAAGTCAACAAATCGGGGCATATCCACTCGAAATCTATTCGATCCCATCATTGATCCCTGAAGCGTCTTTTCTTGAAGGAAGTCGGGACCATGTAATGAAACCATTTCACCAGGAGGAATCATTCCAATAACGGTCGCGGTGCCACCAGCCCTCAGCATTCGAAACGCCTGCTCCGCCGTTGTTTTTAAACCTATTGCTTCAAAAGAGTAATGAACGCCGCCATCGCTCAGTTCCCGCACGGCAGTAACGGGGTCGGTCTGACTAGCATCAACAGTATCCGTTGCACCGAACTTCCTTGCAAGATCCAACTTCGACGCTACTCGGTCGATTGCGATTATCTTTCCTGCCCCTGCAATTGCCGCGCCATTCACACACGATAAACCAACGCCTCCGCACCCGATGACGGCGACTGTAGAACCGGGCTCCACATCTGCCGTATGAATGACAGCCCCTATTCCCGTAGTCACGCCACAACCAATCAACGCCGCTCGATCTAGAGGCATATCCTGCCGAATCTTTGCCACCGCATGTTCGTGAACAAGCATCAATTCGCAAAACGACCCTAAATCGGCAAACTGAATCAATGGCTCACCGTTTTGCGACAATCGTGGTTCTTGATCCGGGCCTCGTCGTGTCTCAGGCGATTGGCACAGCGACATATGACCCGTCAGGCAATACTCGCAATGCCCGCAAAATACTGAAAGGCAAGTAATCACATGGTCGCCAACCTTTACATACTGAACATCCGAACCCACTTGCTCAACGATGCCAGCTGATTCGTGACCGAGCACCATGGGAGGGCGACTCGGGTAAGTGCCATTGAAGAAATGAAGATCTGAGTGGCAGACTCCGGCCGCAACGGTGCGAACTAGTACCTCTCTCGGCCCTGGGCTGGCAAGCGAGATCTCCTCGACTTCCATTGCTTTGTTTACTTCTCTAAATACTGCTGCGCGCGCCATTTCGTAACCTCCGGTTGGGATTCACGTTGCGACATCCATTACTCGACGCACTCCGGCGTGAAACGTCTGAGCACCTTCGCATACGACCATTCTGAACTACAACTGACCTGTAGAAAGCGTAATTGCGGCTTCTACTGCAGCTACGGTACTTCTTGGATCAGCAACTCCGCGACCGGCTATGTCAAAAGCCGTTCCGTGGTCGACCGAAGTTCGAACGAAAGGTATCCCCATTGTTGCCGAGACGCTATCGTGAAAGTTGTGGACTTTAATTGCAATGTGGCCTTGATCGTGGTACATCGCCAAGACAACGTCAAATTCTCCAGCGATGGCTTTATTGAAGATAGAGTCGGCAGGTAGCGGCCCCACGGCTCGAATTCCCAATGCGCAAGCATCCTGAACCGCGGGCCCAATTGCCTCCAGCTCCTCGCGTCCCAACAGTCCTCCTTCGCCCGCATGCGGGTTGAGCGCCGCAACTCCAACCTTCACATCGGAGAGACCCCATTGGCCAAAGGTAGCCGCACACAGCTGCAGCTTGTCTAAGACATTTTTTCGTGTAACGAAGCGCGCCGCATCAATCAACGACTTATGGGTGGAGAGGTGTACCACCCGCAGACCAGGTGTCATTAGCATCGTGGCGACAGCTTTCGATCGCGTGATCCTTCCAAGAATCTCTTGATGACCAATATCTGAGTAGCCAGCAGCGTGAATTGCTTCTTTGTGCAGCGGACACGTCATGATGGCTCGAATTTCACCCCGCATAGCATCGGCAATGGCAGTTTCGACCGACTTGACGGCTATCTCGCCACATTTCGCCGAAACTTTGCCGAATTCAAAGCTATCAGGGCGTGGAATGTTGACATCAACCAACGTGTGGCTGCTCTGACCAGGCAGGTCGACGTCACCCAGCCGTGCTCCATCCTGCAATGCCCACTCGCAACCATAAAGCACCGGTTCACACTTTCGCTGGATTTGCGGGAGAACCTTGGCAAGCACCTCCGGACCAATTCCAGCCGGGTCCCCGAGCGTTATTCCAATCTTCGGTAAATCTGGACTACTCACACCACCTATACCATCTAGCCACTCTTATTCATTCGATTAATTTCACTTCATCCACATGCAATCCAAATCCCTCCAACCCGACGTAGTCCACCTTTCGTCCAGCCAAAATCTTGATATTGGTCAATCCCAAGTCCCGAAGTATTTGTGCACCCACGCCAATCTCAAGCCATTCTAGGGCTCTTCTGGACTCACGGCTCGACCTCTCGCCATGTAGTTGCTCCAACGGTACGCCGGCAAAGCCACCACGAAGGTAGATGAACACACCCGCTTCCTCTTCGACCAATCGGTCAAGAGACACGTCCACGAGCCGGGATTCGTGCTCGTCTTGAGAGCCAAAGACATCCTCTACGAGCTTCTCGCGGTGAATACGAACGAGGACACTGTTCCCTGTCTGCAAATCCCCAAGAACCAAAGCCAAGTGTTCGGCATCCTCAAACTTCGTGCGGTAGGAGTAGCCACGGGCTGTCCCAACACGAGTCTTGACCGTAAACTCGTGCGTACGCTCAACAAGCTTTTCTCGTCGTTGACGCCAAGCAATTAAATCGGCAATGGAGATTATGTGAAGGCTGTTTTCCTTGGCAAACTTGATCAATTCAGGGAGTCGCATGACGCTGCCATCTTCGTTTACCAGCTCGGCCAAGACACCTACCGGCGCACAGCCTGCCAACGTAGCCAAGTCAAGTGCGGCTTCCGTGTGTCCCGATCGTACCAATACTCCCCCGCGTCGTGCGACCAGAGGAAAAACGTGACCTGGTCTGACGAAATCCGAAGCTTGGGTATTGTTGCTCGCAAGGGCTTGCACAGTGTTTGCCCTTTCCTCTGCGGCAATGCCCGTAGAAAGCCCCTGCTTGTAGTCAATGCTTACGGTAAACGCGGTCGCTAATGGCGCGTTGTTGCGAGACACCATCGGTTCCAAACTTAGCCGGTCGGCCTGTTCCTGCGTGATGGGCGTGCAGAGAATTCCGCTTGTATGTCTGACCATGAAAGCAATCTTGTCTGAAGTCGCCTTTCCAGCGGCCATAATCAAATCGCCTTCGTTTTCTCGATCTTCGTCGTCAACGACCACGACAAGGTCTCCGCGACCTATTGCCTTAATCGCATCGTCAACCGTGTCGAAGTCCATCGGTTCGTGGGAATTCTCTCTGTGATTCAAGCGCATTAGGTTATCACGCCCCCTATTTTGTACTTCGTGTGCAGCGGGTATTCGTTATGACGCAGGAACGCCGACCCTATAATTGTTGAGCACGAAACAAGCGCCCGTAGCTCAACTGGATAGAGCACCAGGCTTCGAACCTGGGGGTTCGGGGTTCGAGTCCCTGCGGGCGTACCATCCAATCGTTGGAACCTCTCAGGGCGAACTTACAGTTCTGCACTTTTTCGCTTTCCTAACGCACAGCCGTGGCGAACATGTACTGTGAGGATGGGACCATCCAGGCTAGGTACCTTCCAACTCTAGTCGCAAAGCAAGTCGTTTAGTCGCCGTCGAGACAACCGAGAAACAACCCCACTCGAAAGTGCAACCACTCACATTGCGACCAAGTGGTCCGTCCATTGTGTAGCCGGAAGACCAATGAGTACCGAAGCGAGTTCTCTTGCCCAATTTCAAAAATGTTTCGATTTCTCTTGCAATAACATCCAATCTTGTATACAATAGACAAAACTTCGCAGGAGTCGTGTGTTCTACGAGACTAATTCGCTTAATTTAACAATACTACTTTCACCTATCTCATAGTTCTCTTCGGCAATATCTATTGGTCACAATGGAGGTAACTCACCACACCTAACTCCCCTATTTACTATACATTTCTATCAATATCAGTTATCGGAGGTTACTCTTGAATACTGTATTACTCTCTAGTCTTGCTGAGTTGCAAATCGGGGATCCCACGATTTGTGACAACCTAGCAATGGTTCCTTTGTTCCGTAGTAAGAACATCGAACCCAACTACATGACGCTGGATGAAGGTTTACCTTCATCTCTGTTCCAAGTTGAGGAACTGGATGGAGGCGCAAGCGTCTCCAATATTCTGTTTCGAAACAAATCCGATCAGCACGCCCTCTTGTTTGAAGGAGAGGAATTCCTCGGCGCCATGCAAAACCGCATTTTGAACGTGTCGGTGCTGGTGACACCACAGACCGAACAGAAACTCCCAGTTTCTTGTGTAGAAGCCGGCCGTTGGCACCACGAACACGGCGAGCGAAAGAAACAACGGTTTACTGCAGCTAACAGATTGCACTATGCCCGTGGACGAGCGCTCGGCAATCAGGCGGTTTCTGCGAATCTCTCTGCGTCAAGGGAGTATCGGAGTGACCAGTCCGGCATCTGGTCAGACATCGACCGAAAGTCGTCAAGAATGAGAGCTCGCTCTCCGTCGTCGGCTTCCGATGCCATGTATGTCTCATCTCAGGACCGGATCGCTGAGTACTTGAAATCTTTCAAACACGTTTCCAAGCAAGTCGGTTCCGTTTTTCTAGTTGATAGCCAAGTTTCGGGCATAGAGCTCTTCGCAAGCGAAAAGACTCACAAGACTATGATCCGAAAGCTGTTGCGTAGCCATGCACTTGATGCCATAGACTCCACTCTGACACGTTCAAAGCAGGGCAAACTCAATGCCCCTGCGATCAAGAAAACCCAATGCGTGGACGCGGTGAGAAAGTTCAATGACCGACTCAAGTCAGCATGGACTAGACAATTCGACGGCGTCTGTGCTGGAGTCAATCTGCGCTTCAAGGACGAGTCGCTCACCGGCGGCGCGTTGCTGCACGATGAGCAAATCTTGCACCTCTGCGCATTTGAATTGAGCGAAGGCCAAGCGCCTCCAGAACCAGAGATTCCCTACACTCCAGCTCCGTAACGACGCTGAGAATAGCCTGAGCATGCGATAGCGGGCTCTGCCGCTCACGTCACCAGTGGCGTGAGCGGCATACCTACCCGTGTTCTACGAAATCATTGTGTATTGAGTCTAGTCAACATCGCTAACGCAGACATTAGCCAATAATCTTGCCGTTCTTTCAACTCGACAGCAGGATTCTCGCTTGATCCGCAACTCGCGTTCCCTCAAAGAAGCTACTGTTAGTTTCGCCCCAGAATCTCACCGGATTTTCGAACACAAACCTTCTAAAGTCTCTAGTTGTAATCTTCCCGTCTTCGACTAGCTCATAGGCTTCTGGCAATACGTCCGCCATGTCTTGAACGTCAAAGTGGCCAATGTCAGAACCGAACAAAGCCTTGATTTGTGCGCCCAGAGGATTGCATTTGCGATTGAAAGCCCATGCGTTGGAGGAGTCATCCGCCTCGCACCCAAAGTAGAAGCTGTCGACGAATAGGTCCAAGAAATCAGTCTTTGTCGTGATTTCGCAGCGAGAATAGTCGTCCAATTCTTCGATGCCGCCAGTGGTATTGGCATCGTTCCGCGTGCTTATGTTGCGCCGTTCACTGACTGCTTCTACCATCTCTGGCCCACCATACCGCTCAACCAGTTCATCCAGCATTTTCAGATCAAGCTTGCCTGGATCGGTGAAGGACAATGCATCCCGGTTTCTAATCTCCCAATGATTGATGAGATCTGCGTATAACAAGCAAGCAAAGCCAACTCCACCTTCTAGAAACGCAAAGTTGAGATCAGGAAAACGTCGAGTCACGCCGCCCAAAAACAAGGCTTTGCAAACAGCTTCCGATGCTGCCGCAAAATGACCGATGTGGTTGTAGCAAAAGTTCGATACCGACATTCGGAACGCGCGACCTCGGGACCCTCTGTGAAATGTTGGAGAGACCTTTAGCTCTCTGCATTTTTCCCATACAACGTCATAGTCGTACGCACTGTCGATGCCAAACATGTCATACCAACGCACGAGACCAGCAAACTCAGGCATGGAAGCGATGGCAGGCACGGGTCGGTCAATCATGCTGTTGAGCATTACCACTTTGTAGCCTAGTTCTCCAACTGCATGCTCTAGTTCGGCAATCGCTTCTTCGGGATTGTGCATCGGAATCACAGCCGCGGGGGTAATTCGATCCTTCAAGGGTTCGAACAGTTCAGCGCAATAGGTGTTGAAGGCACTGCATGCCGCCACTCGAGATTCTCTGTCACGCACCCTGGGTAATCCCAGTCCCATTGTTGGATACAGGATCGCGAAGTCGATACCAAACTCATCCAATCTTTCGTAGAGCAAATTCGGCATCATGGCGGTCGCACGATCCCGCGTGTTCTTGGTGGGTGCACCCCAGAATGCTTCCTGGGCAATGTTTTTCTCTCGACGCTCTTCAGGCGTCATTCGCAAACTTTGTCCAACGCGACTTCCGTTCGATTGAACTGCTTTTATTGCTATCGGTCCACCGATCTTGCGCATTGCTTCAAGAACCACAGGGCCATACTCTAACCAATGCCCATCGGCATCAATTACAGGGTGACCCAGACTTTCACGCAGCTTGGCAGCTTGCATGTCACATTCCTTGCTTGTTTCTTGATCTCTATTATTGATATTGTCATTTTCATAGCAACCGCTTGCAAGAACAGGAATCCCATCTAACTGAAGTCCTTGTCTAGCTAAAATCGGATATGAAAGACACTCCCGTTGTGAACCGGTCTTGCGATCGAATTGGAGAATCGATGAATTTGAGCGATTCCACACTGCTTGACATCCACCGCCGCATGGTGCGAATCCGAACATTCGAAACAGAAGCTGGCAAGCTCGCTGAAGCTGGAAAGATCCCTGGAGCTCTGCACCTCTACGTTGGACAGGAGGCCATCGCAGCAGCAGTAATGTCTCAACTTACCAATCAGGATTGGATCACAAGCACTCACCGTGGCCATGGGCACCTCATTGCTAAGGGAGGTGAATTTGGTCCCATGTTCGCAGAGCTGTTCGGACGTGCCACGGGTTATTGCAAGGGCAAAGGTGGAAGCATGCACATTTCCAATATGGATCTAGGAATGCTCGGCGCGAATGGAATCGTTGGTGCAGGGCCACCCATAGCGGTTGGCGCGGCATTCACGTTGCAGTACCGACAAACGGACAATGTCGCCGTCACTTTCTTTGGCGACGGGGCAAGCAACGAAGGGTCATTTCACGAAGCGGCGAATATGGCCTCTTTATACAAGCTTCCGCTCCTGTTCGTCTGTGAGAACAACGGCTATGGAGAATACACGCCACAAGAGTCCCACCAAGCGATATTAGATGTGGCGGATCGAGCAAGCGGGTACGGAATGCCCGGTGTTGTCGTCGACGGTATGGACGCCATTGCCGTTTACGAGTCCACACACGCTGCAATATCACGCGCAAAGAGTGGTGATGGTCCCACCCTACTCGAGTGCAAGACCTATAGATTCTTCGATCATGTTGGCGTCAGAGGCATGGGGTTGTCGTATCGGTCGGACGAAGAACTGGAAGAATGGCAGAAGCGCGACCCGATCCACATGTATGAAGCGCGACTGCAGGAGCTTGGTCTATTGAGTCCCGATCAAGCATCGGCTGTGCATGAGGAAATCATCGACGACGTGAGGAAGGGAATCGAATTTGCCGAGTCAAGTCCCATGCCGGATCCCAATACGTTATTGGAGGATGTCTACGCGTAGCCTCATTCAACTCTCAACTGGAAATCTATCTTGACAACGACTGCTGAAGCGCCAACTCGGGAAACGACATACATTGCCGCTGTGGCTGAGGCCGTTCGGTCAATTCTTATAGAACAAGATGATGCGTTCGTCGCCGGTGAAGACGTTGCCGGAGCAGGCGGAGTCTTTGGTTCGTTCCGCGGACTGCTCGACGAATTCGGCGAGCGCAGGGTTGTAGACACTCCCATATCCGAGGAGGGAATTGTTGGGTTGGGCGTTGGATCAGCCGCCACCGGACTTCGTCCGATCATCGACATCATGTTCATGGACTTCATGGGGGAGTGCATGGATGAAATAGCCAATCAAATGGCGAAGATGAGGTACATGTTTGGTGGCTCGGCAAGTCTTCCCGTTACCGTCCTGACAATGTCGGGCGGTGGAATCAACATGGCTGCTCAGCACTCGCAAAGCCTGGAGGCCTGGATTTGCCATTTGCCCGGGTTAAAGGTAGTCGCACCTTCTACACCTTACGACACGAAGGGGTTGATCATTTCGGCGGCGAGAGACAACAACCCCGTGTTCGTCGTGATGAACAAGCTCTCTCTGCGCAATCGGGGTCCGGTACCCGAAGAGCCCTACGAGATCCCGATTGGCAGCGCTAAGGTCGTCAGGGAGGGCGCCGACGTTTCGGTAATCACCTACAGTCGAATGGTTGGCGAGGCTGAAAAGGCAGCCGAAACCTTGGCCAGTGAAGACATTAGCGTTGAAGTCATCGATCTCAGGTCGCTTCAACCACTCGATACCGAAGCGATCCTTGCATCGGTACGGAAGACCAACAGAGCGGCCGTAGTGCACGAAGCTGTGCGTTTCGGTGGACTTGGCGGCGAAATCGCCTCTCAGATACAGGAGCACGCATTCGACTACCTCGACGCTCCAGTGTCCCGAGTCGGTGCACCTTTTTCTCCGGTTCCGTTTAGTCCAGTGCTTGAACAAGCCTATCTCCCAAACGCAGACAAGATTGTCATTGAAATACGCCAAATGCTTGGTTGAGGACAGAGATTGCATATTGGGATCATTGCTAATCCCAATGCGGGAAAGGACATCCGTCGATTAGCAGCCGAGGCCTCGGTCAACACCACGCTAGAAAAGGTCGCTGTTGTGCGCCGATTCCTTGCTGCATTGCGTGCGACAGGATGTCACGACATTCACTATCTTGAAGATTCTGGTCGCATAGTGAGGTCGGCATTGAAGTCGCTTGGAATAGTGGGACATCGACTTGACGTGCAAGCCGAAGGCAAGCCTACCGACTCCGAGCAAGCGGCGAGAGAACTGCGTGGCGCGAATCTTGTCGTCTCCTTAGGAGGCGATGGTACAAACCGCGCCGTCATCAAAGGTTGGAGAGAGGCACCGCTGATCGCCTTGAGCACTGGTACGAACAATGCGTTTGCAAATATGACCGATGCAACCTCAGCTGGATTTGCGGCGGGCTATATAGCAAGGCAAAGCTTGAGCGAGGAGAAAATTTCAACAAAAAGCAAACTCGTGCACATTTCTTTCGACGACAATCGAAAAAACACTTTGGCTCTCGTCGACGTTGTGGGTACTCGTGACAGATTCATCGGTGCCCGGGCTATAGTCGATCCAAAGCAATACGCCTTTGCAGTAGTAGCTCAGGCAGACGCAGCCAAAATCGGCATGGCGAGTGTAGCCGGGTCCTGCATGCATGTTGGTTCAGAGCACGAATTCGGAGCTGCAATGACGTTCAATAGCGAATCGTCAACATGTAGAACCGTTAGGGCAGCAATTGCCCCCGGACTCGTTCGAGACATCAGAATCAGCACCTCTGAAAAACTACCCTTAAACAAGAGCAAAACGTTTATCGGGCCACTTGTCTTGGCATTCGACGGCGAAAGAGAGGAATACTTGAAGGAAAATCAAACTGTGAAGTGCGTTGTCAGGCGAGATGGTCCTAGGCTGTTTGACGTCAGCGCAACCTTGAGGGAGGCGTCTAGACTCCAAATGTTTTATGTGGCAGAGCCTTGAGGAAATACCAGTGCCTAAAGAAATCTACTTGGTAAAGGTCGGCATGACAATGACGGAAGGTACCGTTGATGAATGGTACGTTCCCAATGGCGACCATGTTGACGACGGAGCAGAACTCTATCGTCTCGAAACCGAAAAAGTCAATATGGACGTGGAGGCAGAGGCAAGTGGGACGGTCAAGCACGTTGTTCCAGCCGGAACGACCATGCAGCCTGGCGATGTCATTGGATGGATATACGCGAAGGAAGAATCGATTCCTGATCAATTGCCTACGGGCACGTCAAATCCGAACATGGGGCTTGTTGAAGCACAAGACAGCCAGCAACAATCTTCCGCGACCTCAGAACAACGAATGCAAACGGGCAAGGAAGAATTGCAGCAAACCGGCGAACAGAAACCAGTTCGTGTCGCTTCGTCGCCTGCAGCTCGACGACTTGCTCAACAGAGAGGAATCGACCTCTCAAAGGTCATAGGTACGGGGCCACGAGGACGCATAACGCTTGAAGATGTTGAATCCTTGGAGACACCTAGCGGTCAACCAACTTCAGAAAACCTGGTCCCCTTGACAGGACTGCGGAGGGTCATTGCCCGCCGCATGACTTCCAGCTTGGACGGCTCTGCCCAGCTCACAATGAACATGCGCGTTGAAATGGATAAATGCATTGCGCTCCGAACCGATCTTAATGAACGCTGGCTCGATGACAACGTCCGCGTTGCCTTCACTGACTTGATAGTGGTCGCTACTGCGAAGGCCCTGCTCGACCAGCCCAACCTGAACGCCTACATTCATGACGAACAATTGCAGATGCATGAACAAGTGAATATGGGAATTGCTGTAGCAATGCCCGAGGGTCTCATTGTTCCTGTAATTCAAGATGTGAATCGAAAAACTCTCAAAGAGATCGCTTCGGAGTCCGCCGATTTGGCAAGTCGTGCACGTGCCGGAAAGTTAAGCCTTCACGACGTTGACGGAGGAACCTTCACCATCTCTTCGCTTGGCATGTATGGTGTTGACTCGTTCACACCAATTATCAATCCTCCGCAATCCGGCATCTTGGGTGTTGGAGGCATCCAAGATGGTGTCCGGTGGGAGTCCGAAACCCCTGTCAAAGCTCAACACTTGAATCTATCTTTGACATGGGACCATCGCGTACTTGACGGTGCGCCCGCCGCTGAGTTCTTAACCTCAGTAAAGGAGTCGTTGGAACACCCTGTCGAATCGACTTTCTCAATTTAGAATTCACAAGTACTTCGTTTCAATACAAACGAGAGGGACGTCTAACTCTGCCAAAACCTGAAACCACTCCCTTGTTGTAGTAAATTTCTTCGGGCCACACAGTCTCAATTGACAAAGTCCCGGTGGATGGCTCGTGGGTCGAGAATTTCATGATCTTGTGCAATTGTTTCGCGCTGTCTTCGAACCCTGCTCCAAATCCTGTGTCACCCTGGGGCGTTGCCAGCAACGTGGAGAATTCGTGCAGGTACTGCTGAGAGCAAAAATGTCGCACTTGCTTGACACAGCGCAGTTTCTTAAAGTACAATCTAAATAAGAATAATTCTCACTACGATTCTCACTTGCAAAATGAAGTCGCTCCACGAACTTGGATCCGGGCAAACCGCAACAATACTAGGCTACACCCACGATAGCGAACACACAAAACGGCTACGTAGTTTAGGACTTGTTCCAGGAACAACAATTACGGTGCAACGGGTAGCGCCATTTGGCGATCCGCTTCAAGTTACGTTCAGAGGCTACAGCCTGGGTTTGCGGCGAACCGAGGTTGACTGCATCACCGTGAGGCCTCATGCAGGCTAAATGACCACCCTTGCATTGGTGGGCAATCCAAACTGCGGTAAGTCCACGCTCTTCAATGCATTAACCAAGAGCCACCAAAGCATCGGCAATTGGCCAGGCGTTACTGTCGAGCGAACCTCGGGATGGTTCAATTATCAAGACGAGCGCATTGAAGTCGTCGATCTTCCCGGTCTCTACGACCTAGAGCCTCCATCTGCTGGTTCTGGATTGGATGAACGGCTGGTTCGCGAGTTTATCCAACAGCGAAAGGCCGACATTTATGTAAACGTCGTCGATGCAGCAAGCTTGAATCGAGGACTTTTTCTGACGACGCAACTGCGAGAACTCAACATACCCGTTATCGTGGTTCTTACCATGATGGATGTTGCCCGTCGCAACCAAACACAGATTGACGTCAAGTACCTGAGTGAAACGTTAGGTTGTCCGGTAATTCCAGTCACTGCAAAGCGAAACAAGGGAATTGCCGAGGTCTGTGGTGCTCTCTCGACAGCTCAAGAATCCCCATCAGTGATCCATGGCTCCGACGACAAACGCTACGAATTCGTGGATCGTGTCGTGTCCCACGCTATTTCTCAATCCGAAGAAAAGCCACTCCTCTCGGACTACGTTGATCGGCTCGTTTTGCACCGAGTCTTGGCGTTTCCGATCTTCTTGTGCGTCATGTATTTGATGTTCTTCCTGTCGATAAACGTCGGATCGGCCTTTATTGATCTGTTTGATCTGCTTGGAAGTGCACTCTTCGTGGAGGGACCCCGACAGATATTGACGGCAATTAATACGCCCTCATGGCTGACAGCATTTGTTTGCGATGGTGTTGGTGGTGGCGTGCAACTCGTCGCAACGTTCATTCCGGTCATAGGCGCTTTGTTCCTGTTCTTAACCATACTTGAAGACAGTGGCTACATGGGACGCATCGCGTTCATTCTTGACAAACCCATGCACAAGCTTGGACTTCCAGGAAAAGCTTTCGTACCTCTCATTGTTGGATTCGGATGCAATGTTCCGTCTGTAATGGGTGTTAGAAATCTCGACAATCGACCCGATCGAATCTTGACGACGATTATGGCGCCCTTCATGTCATGCGGCGCGCGCCTCACCGTCTACGCATTGTTTGCAGCAGCGTTCTTCCCAACCAATGGCCAGAACGTCGTTTTTGCGCTGTATCTTCTGGGAATAGCCGTGGCTCTCGGTTCTGCGTGGATTGTTCGAAAGCATCTTGTACCTCACACGTCTCAATCGTTTGCTCATGAACTACCTAGGTACCACCTCCCTACGCTACGTGGATTGCTTACTCATACCTGGCATCGTCTGAAGGGATTTGTGTTGCGTGCAGGAAAAGCTATCGTGCTAGTCGTAATAGTCTTGAACATGGTTAGCACGATAGGCACTGACGGATCAATTGGCAACGAAAACAAGGAAAACTCGGTTCTGTCTGCTATTGGCCGAACGATCACCCCAATCTTCCAGCCAATGGGGATAGATGAGGAGAATTGGCCCGCAACAGTAGGCATATTCACTGGAATGTTCGCCAAGGAAGTTGTGGTTGGAACTTTGGACACGCTCTACACAGCGGATTCCGAGGATCAGCAGGAGTTCGACTTTACAGAGACTGTGGTTTCGGCATTTACGTCTGTACCGGCCAATCTTTCCGAACTAGGTGGATCAATTGTCGATCCCCTAGGTTTGAATATCGATGACACGTCGGATGTCGAGGGCGCGGCGACGTCCAACCAAGTGGAAGTGAATACGATCATGGCTATGCAAGCTCTGTTTCATGGGCAACTTGGCGCTTTCAGCTACTTGGTATTTGTTCTTCTCTACATGCCCTGCGTAGCAACAATCGGAGTGATCTATAAGGAACTAGGAGCCTTTTGGGCTACATTCAGCACAGCTTGGAGTCTTGTCATAGCCTATTCGGCGGCAGTAACTTGCTATCAGGTGGGCATGCTAGGTGCACAGCCCATCCAATCGTTGATCACGTTGGGGATTACTTTGCTCGCAACTTGCGTGGTCTTCGCATTGCTTATCCTGTGGGGTCGCCGAGGTGCCCCTAAGGAAGATCGACTGATTCGTGTTTCGCAGGTGCCTTCCTAAGGTAGTTCGGTCTCTTGCTGGTCAGTAACACGTTAGTGTGACTGCAAGAACTCTGACGCAGCAAGCTTGTTGTTTGCCTTCGCCAAGTCCAATGGCGTGTTGCCCTCGTTGTCAGTAGAACTTGGATCCGCTCCGTGCATTAGGAGCATTTGCAGAATATCTATCCTAAGACCTCGCAGGGCCGCAATGTGAAGAGCCGTGCGACCTGCAGGATCCTTAGCGTCGACGCTAGCGCCATGATCGAGGAGCCACTCAACCAGCTTTGTCTTTCTATAGCTAAGCAGTTCCTGCAGGGGCGTGTAACCTCCAAACTTCCAATTCCAGTCGATTCCATATTTGTGCAGAAGCTCAACAATGTCGACGTTTCCCCCATAGGTAGCCGCAAACGATGAAGGATGCGGAGTCGATCCCTGTTTCAGAAGAAACTCAATCAAATCGACATTCTGTGAATGTGCAACTCCATACCACAATGCGTTGGCACGGAATATCTCGCCGGCGTCTGGAATTTCCTGCATGGCGTCGATAGCAATGCCGTGATCCAGAAGCGTTTTCGCGCATGCTATGGATCTGCAAGACCCGTGCTCTCGCCACATGCCTGACAGGCAGACGAAGTGCAGCGGAGTCCGGCCATGGCGGTCGCTCAGTTCATCAAGCCTTGCGCCTTTCAAGAAGCTTGTTAGGGAATCAAGATCATTCAATGCGGCAGCGGCAAAAATGTCAATCGCTCCATTGTGAGCGCTCAGCACATCAATGAACCCAAGATGGGGACCGACCGTCGCATATACGATGGGCGCAGCGTCCAGAGGTCCAGCAGGAACGCTAGCTAGCGCACCGCGGCTCAGCAGCAACTTTATTGACTCAATGTGCCGCTCATGCCTAGGAATCGTCTTGTGGTATTGCGCAATTCGCGTTAGGGGCGTGTGACGCGATGCCGTGCCGGCCTTCTGGTTGGGGTCGGCCCCAGCATCAAGTAGCAATTCGATGCTGCCTACGTTGCCATGAAACGCAGCATCGCAAAGTGGCTTCCAATGTGCTGCAACGGATGGATTGTCCGCTAGCTCGGTCTTTACCTGAGAAATGTCGTTGCGCGCTATAGCGTCACAAATCTTCTTGTAGCCGCGCTTCACGTCTGCTTAAGCCTGCTAGTCGTCAACGCATGGTAATGGTTCGTTGCGCTAGACCTGCGTAAGTCAGCTTGCGCCACACCCACTCAAGCGGACCGTACTTGAAATGATTCAACCACAAAGGACTATAGATCAATTGCGTCGCCCAGATGCCCAGAACGATCAGGTAAAGCTGAGCTAAATCAAACGATCCGAACAGACCGAAGACTACAAACATCGTGTTGCAGATGATTGTCTGCATGACGTAATTGGTGAGTGCCATGCGTCCGACAGCTGCAAGCCAACGCCTTATCCTTGGCAGTACTCGCAATTTGCAGATCAGCATCACTAATCCAATGTAGCCCAACGCATTAGCTATTCGTCCTATATCGTAAGTCCACTCGAAGTACGTGACATAGAACTCAGCTTGTGCGGTATCGTGAATTTCCCACCAGTTGACTAAGTATCCAATACCTAGACCCAACACGGTCATCAAGAGGTAGAACTTGGTGGAGTGAAAGGCATTCAGAACTTTCAGTTTGAATAAAGCCATCCCGATCATCATTAATGCCAATGCGTCCCAAAACAACATGAGGATGGTGTTGGGTACCTGAGACTTAAACGAATAGCTGGCGTTCTGCATGAAGGCTGACAGATACCCTCCACCTCGCTTTGCGATGGAATCGTTTAATTGATCGGTCGTGGGCGGTTGCATCAGCTCTAGCGCCTCTGCGTCCAACCCTAACCGTGCTGCTCGATCTGGGTCGTCGGCCAGGGACTCGAGGAAGCCAATTCCGGCAGAAAATGCCAACCTAACAAGGCAAAGGACTAGCAAGATCGCTCCTGAAGTCAGCAGAAGCCTTCGTGGAGTCCAATCGCGTGCAAAGTAGAGCACGAGCCCTACCAACCCATAGTGGAACAGTATGTCGCCAAACCACAACAGCAGGTACGCATCGATCAATCCAAATGCAATCAACCACAACGTTCGCCGATAGTAGATTCGTTTGGAATACTGTGCCCTGTCGCTGTCTAGCATCCGTGAAGTGAATATGACAATGCCCGCGCCGAACAACATTGAAAAAATGGCCCGTTGAGAGCCCTCAAAGGCGACGAACGCGATAAAGTACGTGACTAGATTTGCTTGCCCCTCGCCAATAAAGGCTATCGGGCTCTCTGCTAGTTCTGCGGGAAGCCCAAAGAGGAAAACATTGATGGTCAGAATTCCGAGCACGGCGACGCCACGCACGACATCAATCGAGTCGATGCGTTCACGCGTATCAACCGGTCCAAGCTCACTCTGAACACCCGGTAATTCCGAGCCTGCAGCAGCGTTCACGTCAGAAGCGTTCATCCATTCTTCCCCTATCCCAATGGCCTGGATCGTAACGACACCCAAAAGACCGCTCGTAGCTCACGACTGTGCAGTCTAGCCAAGAGCGTCTAGACGTTCCAATTACTCCACATATTCGAGGTCGTTGCGCGAACGTCCTCACGAAAGTTTCGAGTATCGACCCAATATTGATACATCGGACCTGGACCAAACTCCAAGTCGTCGTAGTAGGATAGTCCTGCCCGTTGATAGTCGCAAGGAATCAAGACTCGAACAATTGGATTCCCTTCCTCGGCTGAGCAGTTCACTCCAGCAGAATGAAGCAGTCTTGGGTGCCAAAAAACGACATCCCCAGCTTCGCCCGAAAACTCCACGGGCGTTGTGTCCGTTAGGACTTCGTCCCTAACCTTGGGGAATTTGCCAGTGTTGGAGCCGGTTATCGTGCTACCGTGAACTCTGTCCCAGCAACTATGCAATCGAACATGTGAACCTGGCCAGACAGCGAAGCCTCCGCAGTGGGGTCGTATGTCATCCGCCAATACCATTGCCGACAACTGGGATGCCATGTAGTCGCCATGCGGGCCAAGTGTCCAGCGCTCTCCAGGTTGTTTTGGAAATACGGCATACACGCCCCTAACCCTTCTCACTCGCTCGACGGATGAACCTAGAAGTTCCTTCGCGACGTCGGTCACAGCCTGGCAATTGGCGACTCGGTCTACAAGAAACGATTGAGTACCCAGTCCGCTTGCGCCACGCGAGCGCATCTTCCAGTTTCCTTTGAACAACCTTCCGACTCGGGCAACGTCTTCCTCTAACCACTTCTCGTGAGGGGAGTCAATCCACGTTGAAGGATCATCACGATCAAGTATCTCTCGCGGCACGTTATCCCAAAGCAGGTCGACAGCACATCGAAGCGCTGGCAGGTCTTTGACGAGCCCGCGTTTTACAAGGAATCCTTGTTCCACGAAGTGAGCGACATCGTCTCTAGTAACACTCCCATTTCCCTCAAATTCGGGAGGATCTTTATAGATTCGAGGCTCTTTGACCTTTACATGATCACCAATGGGCTGCCCAGAAGCATGTCCTTGGTTGTACTCCTGCATTCGAACTCCAACTGAAGGTCACCCCACCATTATGCTTGCTGTCGTTGCTAGCATTAGGCAGACGAGTTTGGACGCTTACACTGCCACTCTCCCAACAAATGCAGTCGCATCAGATTTTGATTCGCGCGTTTGTAAGTACTCGCTGCCCGGACCGACGTCTAATAGTCGCCGCTAAATCGATCGTCCAGCTCCTTCGATCGCTTGAAGTGTCTGCGCGCCGAAACCTCGTCGCCCAGCAGTTCATAAATGCGGGACAAATTGTTGTGCGCAGGCGCCATGTTCGGTGCTTGGCGGTAATACTTGATGGCGAGTTCAAACTCGTCGAGAGTATCGAAAATCGTTCCAAGGTTGTAGCTTGCCAGTTCGCTGTCGGGAACCACTTGAAGAGCTTTCTCATAGAGGCGCTTGGCGTCAGGCAACTTGTCGTTCAACTGCAGCAGTCGTCCTAAGTTTAGGTAGGCGTTGACATTGGCCTCATCAAGTCGAATGGCTTGTCGGTAGGCATTGCACGCTCGCTCGGAGTCATCAATAGACTCCAGGTCAACGCCGATCTGGTACCAATCTTCGCTGTTGAGCCCACCTTGTTCTATACGTCGTTCTAGGTCCTGAACAAGGAGGTTGGATTCGTCAACTTTTTGGACGATTTCCTGAATGTTCGCGGCAGTTGAGTCGACATTGCCTTCAAAGTCCAGCAAAGTTTGACCGCTCTCTGGATTCCAAAGTGCATTTCGTTCTTGAACGACGACCTCCGAACCGCTAGTTTGAAGATTCATTGCGGACAAGGGTTGCATCGAGCCCATGGATTTCAGAGCCGAAATGTTCTTGAGTATCTTTCTCATAGAGATGGAACGCCGCGACAATTCCTTGATTCTCCGGAGAATAACTAAGTCCTGAAACGAGAATTCGTAGCGGTTTCGCAATCCACGGCCCGGATTCACTAGCCCTTTGCTTACGATGTTTAGTATCTGCCCTTCGGTAAGCGAAGTGAGCTTAGACGCAACACTTAGCGTGGTCACTTCCTGATTGATTTTCTCAAAAGATGCTGTGTCACGATTGCTTTCCATCCTAGATCCCACTATCGCTTGACTGCAAGTTGCTCACTTAGCGACTCGACGCTACTGCCTCTATACGCCCTACTTGAACCACATTCCTGTACTTATGTTCAAGCTATTGCGCTACTAACAAATTATACAGGCGTCTATTAGATTATGTACTTTATTTAGGTACACTTCCTCACTCCACTCGGCCGGAATAGATTCCACGAGTCAGCTGTTCAAGTTGAA
Organism: uncultured Pseudomonadales bacterium; assembly: GCA_964572845.1. Lineage (GTDB taxonomy): Bacteria > Pseudomonadota > Gammaproteobacteria > Pseudomonadales > Azotimanducaceae > Bin55. The sequence continues at coordinate 391,256 of CAZNFX010000001.1, forward strand.
CATCGTTCACAGGTTCGAATCCTGGAATTCTGCATGGCGGTCCCCACTCCGTCCCCATGCTTGCACGAATTGTGTCGTTGGCGCACATGCGAAGCGTACCACTGCGGCGCGTATCAAAACTAAGAAGCGCTCCCTTCGTCAATCCAATGCACTTCCTCGAGAGTTGAATTAGGTACTTTTCCTTGTCATTTCGCATCTGAACCACGACAAAGCGTTGGCTGAGAATGTCGTAGTCTTCGACATCTCGCCGATCAATGCACCGGTTTGTTAGTTTGTAGTCCGCATCGGTGGACTCGTAGTCCAATATGTCCTGTAGACTTTCAAGGACCTTGTTGTCTGACCGTTTCTCGTCGGACTCAACGAAGGACTCTCCGTCATCGGATTCGCTTTGCGTTTGTGAATCTTGGGTTGGGCTATCGATGTTGCCCGACTCCGATTCGACTTCCGGTTCGTCGCCTAATGCAACGCCTACCCATAGCATGAAACCGACAGACAGGAGTTGCCAAACCCAACGACTGCTGCAAACCAGCTTAGGACCGTAGCCGTGACGGAGTTTGCAAATTTTGTGACAAAGAGACTTCACGCAAAAAGAGCTGCTGACTTTCTGATTGTTAGTTCAATATAGCGAATAGTATTCCACCAACAGCCGCAGCGTAATAGTTTCTGAATTGCACACATTCCAACTACGAAACTCTCAAGCAAAATCGACATTGGTATTTTGGAATCACCAACATTCACACGGTGACGGTATCTTGCTTGACAAGCTGTTCAATTTCACACTGCTCGTAACCCAGTTCCAGCATGATCTCAATGGTGTGTTCGCCAAGATGGGGAGCATGCCGTCTATTTTCCGCAGGACTTTGCTCAAATCTCGCTGCGTTTCGGGCTTGCCGAATCCTGCCCGCTTGTTGGTGATCTAGTTCAACGACAATCTGTGACGCTCTCACCTGTGGATGGTCGATCATTTCCCGCCGTGTGAGCACCGGCGCACAAGGTACGCCCGCAGATTCCAGAATGCACATCCACTCCTCGGCAGTCTTTGTGTAGAGTACGCTCTGCGTCAAGGCAAGCCGGTCATCAGCGAACCGGTCTCTACCTGCAGGTGTCTTGAATCTATCGTCTTCCAGCCACTCTGGACGCTCCACAGCCATGCAGAGCTTTTGCCATTGGTCATTCGTCATGACTGAAATGCTGATGAAGCCAGCCTTGGTTTCGTAAATGAGATCGATAAAGGTTGCAGCTCGCTGAACATCCGTTTCTCTTCCTATAAACGTTTGACTTCCCATATCGGACGACCACATGAATGCCACCACCGAATCCAGCATGGAGAGTCGCACGTGCTGACCTTCGCCCGTTCGTTCGCGATGAAACAGAGCAGCTGAGACTGCCTGAGAAGCGGTTATTCCGGTTAGCTTGTCCGGCAATATCGTTCGAATGAGGCGCGGTCGAATATCGTCGGCCCCAGCCTGCACGGTGGCTAGTCCTGATAGTGCTTGCACAATTGGGTCGTAAACAGGTTTGCTAGCGTAAGGTCCCTTTTCTCCCCAACCGGAAATTGACACATAAATGATGCTTGGATTAACTTCACGCAGCACGGGTTCGTCAATTCCAAGACGCTCCATGACTCCAGGTCGATAGTTTTGTACAAAGACATCTGCGGACTTCACTAGGCGGAGAAGGAGATCGCGACCTTCTGCATGCTTCACGTCGATGGATATCGAACGCTTGTTGCGGTTGTTGTTGAGAAATGTCGCAGACAACTGGCGAACACCATACCCTGCACGTCGTGCATGATCGCTGGTTGCAGGTGCTTCAACTTTAATCACGTCTGCGCCCTGGTCCGCAAGAATCATCGTCCCATAGGGTCCCGAAATCATCGTTGTGAAGTCGACAACACGTACACCATTAAGAGGTCCCGCCATAGGTTCTCCGTATTTCCGTCCCGTTCAAGCCCGTAAGGTTGGGACAAACCTACCTCACGGAACGGGCAATCGTAACACTGCTATCCTAATCGCCAATCTAGAGCAATTCCCATCTCAATCTTCATGGCAATCGAACACCGCACCATACAAAGCAATGGAATAAATATGAGGATCGCAGAGCTAGGCGAAGGACCCCTCGTAGTGCTTTGCCACGGCTTCCCAGAGTCTTGGTATTCGTGGCGGCATCAAATCAAAGCTCTTGCCGAAGCCGGCTACCATGCGGTTGCCCCAGATCAGCGAGGCTATGGCAAATCCGACAAGCCATCCATGATCAGTGCTTATTCGATCATGCACCTTGTCGGAGACATAGTTGGAATTGTTCACGCGCTCAATGAAGATCAGGCTATAGTTGTAGGACACGACTGGGGTGCGCCGGTCGCTTGGAACTGCGCAATGATGCGTCAGGACATGTTTCGTGCAGTAGTGGCATTGTCGGTTCCATGGGGACCTCGATCGGGATATCCACCCATGCAAGGAATGAAACAATACTTTGGCGACAGATTTTTCTATCAACTCTACTTCCAGACCCCCGGGGTTGCGGAGCACGAACTTCAACACGACGTTGGAGTGACCGTTAGAAAGATGCTGTTTGGAGCATCGGGAAGTGTCAACAGACGATCCATGTTGGCTAGCGTTTCGGAAGCCCCACACAAGCGCTCCTACATGTTGGAGAACATTCCTGATCCGCAAGAAGACTTGCCTGACTGGCTGACGCAAGAGGACGTCGACTATTTTGTCGGGGAATTTGAAGATGCGGGATTTAGAGGAGGATTGAATTGGTATCGAAACATCGATCACAATTGGGTGTTGACTGCGCCATATCAAGACATGAAGATCATGCAGCCTGCACTGTTCATTACTGGCGAGTTCGACGTTGTCCCCTTTGACGACTTTGCCGGCGAACGGATGCGAGCACTTGTACCTAATCTTCGTGAGCCCATAGTTCTTCCTGGAATTGGTCATTGGACACAGCAGGAAGCGCCCAACGAAGTAAACAAGTCTCTCATCGACTTCGTGAATTCACTTGATTGAGTACGGAATCGCCGCCGCTTGTTCCTTGTGAAGCGGCAAGATTCCAACCTCCAGTTCAACTCAATCCTCTGTCGCACCTAATGCGGGGTCGCGCATTTTTCTCAACAATCGATCAGGATCGGCCAACGGGTTCTTTGCCATGGTTCGGTCAACCATCTTGTCATATTTGGGATCGAGTCGTTCGATCTTCGACTTGCTCGACAATACAACGTTCGGGCGGGAGACTATCCCTCTAGTGTTTGTGGATCCACAATGTTGACAGCAGATTGAGGGTGGTTTGTCCCTAACAGCCGACGAAGTCTCGCTGATTTCGTGGCAGTCAAGGCACCGATACTCATACGAGGGCATTACAACTCTTTGTGCTGCACCAGAAACACCATGCAGATGACTAAGAGTGGGCTACAACATGCGGATGTAGGGTGTGCAATATCTATTCGTGCACTTAAGCGAGAAGCGTCGGTAGTTGCCAGTCGGGTCAACACACGCCTACGCCTAGCTACTGTATCTGGCGCACGCATCTACAAATGCCTGAATCGACTTGTGCAGACGAAGGAATCGCAATCGATCCAATGGACTTGCAAACTCGAGTACGCATTGATCCAAGTTGAACGCAACTAATGGCGGCAATTTCCCAACCACCCTTCGTCGCAGATAGAAGCTCCACTGTTTCTCCGACATGCGAATTGTCACTCCTACTCCACGGAGCTCCGATGGATTCTCAACTGTCCGTATCTCTCCAATCTTGAAAGCATCGAATTCTACGACTCGATGTTCGTTATCGCTTGCGAAAGCAACGGTAATCTCCGCATTTCCAAGTTTGCGATAGCCAGCTTGGCGATTCAGACTGCGCTTTGCAGTTTGCATTCCGTCAAATGCGGTCATCGTGGTGTCGGCTCTTCAAAAGCAGTCTTGATTCGGTGCGAGGCGTCGAAGAAGAACTGCATAGTCTGGTTGTAGCGGACGAACAAGTCCTGTCTATACTGGTCTTCGTGCTTGGAATGTGCGATGCCTTCCTCGATGCCCAAGTCGAGGGTGTTCAATGTGAATTCTCCAACAGCATGCCCGTTATCACTAATGTTTGCCAGCATGGACCTCCATAGATCGTATGGCATGTCCAAGTAGAAGTCGGCGTTCGCAAGATCCGATTCAGTCGCTTTGTCTACCGAAGTGCAACCGAATCCTTCAAATTCCAAAATGTAGACTGCGCCGTTGACCTTAAGACCCACTATGCAGTCGCACCTTCCGCTGCCTGCACCCCTATAGCTGTCCGTGGAATTGAAGACTTCGCGAACAGCCTTTAGCCATTCAATCGACGGGAATCTTAGTGTCGAGACCATGTCATCCCTGATCTCTGGGTCGAAATGCTCGCGGCATAGTCGCTGCATCGGCGGGAAGGTCAAGCCAACGCCTCATCGCGATGTGTCGATCACGAAACTCTTCCATCAGATCGAAGTAAATGGACATGCCTTCCTTGCGTGCTCCGGCGATTCCGCCTGCGAAAACAATGGCTAGAGCTTCACGCAGAACTGGATCACGTAGATCTCGGGCAAACATTCCCAACCCAATAGCGATCATTGTTCCAACACTGCCTTTTCGTTCCTCGTCGTGCGCCAAACTGAACTTGAGGTGTTCTAAGCCGTACGTCAGCAAACGCGCCACGTCTTGAATGACGTACGAGTAGATGACTCGTTCGGCATCGTTATAGGCGTGCTTGTACAGATACTCGCACATAGTGATAAGAAATAACGTCCGAATCAGTGCAAGTCCAGCAACAGTCTCAGTCCAACCGCCCCGGCTCTCCAACAAGAAGCGATTCGCCTGCCCAGTGGGTTCCAAGCCCAGCCCTCCTCCATTGATTAGTGCGCGCTTGCGAAACGCCTCATAGCGACGAGCGGCATCTAGGCTCGCCGTGGCCAAAAACTGCTTCACTTCGTGGTAGCCATAGGACATTCGGTGCTGCCAATTAGTCAGGACTTCAATGTCAACATTTGCATATTGCAAGATCTCTGTACACACTTGGCAAATCGCGACTTCCACATCGTTTGGAAGAGCTTGAATGGAAGCCCATGGAACATCCGTGGCAGGCGCCCACCGGCGCTGTATTGCTTCCTCATAGAGCTCGGCGGCACAATCTGCCCACAACTCCGTTTTTTCCGTGACCGAGTAGCCGATCGGCAACGCGCCCTTGACGGGTATCGCTCCACGAGGATTGCGTCCTTGGTCGCCCCAACGTTGCGGCACTTCACCGTAAATTCCAACGTTTGTCTTGTCGAGCGTCAGTCCCTTCTTGCCCGCAGTGACACGCGTACCCCATTGCCGCGACTGGTTCATCCAGTTGAACTTTGGTTCGGGAATGTCCATCGGACGAGGCTCGTCTGCGGACTTTGTCTTAGATTGACGATCTGCCATGCTAGCTCAATCTAGTGATCTAAGTATCTGCTCTTGTGAATGCGCGCTGGTGACGAGGTGGAACAGTCCACAGCCAGAACTCTTGGAACTACGCTGCCGCTTGCGCCATCAGTTCGTTCAGTCGTGACCGTCCGTTGTCGAATCTGTCACCAAATCCGGCCGAGATGACCCGCTTTCGGTATTCCTGCAACTGCCGTCGCCTTATGGCAACGAGCTTACGAAATCCTTCGTCAAACTTGTCGCAACCGCCACCTAGCAGAATGCATAGCGACTCCGAGGTCTGAGTTAGTCTTCCAGCAGGATTGGCGGCATCTGTGAGCATTCCGCCTTCGGCTTCGTCAAGGTACGAATGGATTTCTTCCCGTCGTGAAGGCTCGTTCTGCGACATGTATCTCAAGTGCATTACACCAAAGGCTACATGCCGAGCCTCATCTTGCGCACATAGCCGATATATTGTCTTTTCCGCGTCGTTGTAAGCCATCAGTTCGCCCATGCGAAAGATCGTCAATACCGCGCCTTCGCCCGAAATGTGCAATCGAGAAGACATCTCTGTGAAGTCTCGGGAAAGGTCGATCCCGCCAACAAAACCAGCGGTAGCACCCGTCGCGCGCATCAATCCTCCACCGTTAGCCAAGGCTCGTTTACGGAATACGTCCATGTGTCGTGACTCATCCATTACTTGGGCCAGCAATACCTGACGCGCTTCGAAGTAGTCTGGTGTAGTGCTCGAAATCCACCTTGCAGGCACATCGCCCGCAACGAACTCGACCTCAGTCAAGAAGGTTGCCATCTGGCATTGCGCCTGCTCCACATCGTCCGGCAGGGGCTTGATCGTGTCCCAAGGCACATCTGTGGCAGAACTCCACTGACGTTGCAGTGCTTCTTCGTAGAGAAATGAAGCGTTTTCGAGCCAAATGTCACTTTTCGTGCGCACGGTATAGCCACCTAGACGCATGGAGTTGACTCGTGGTGTAGAGCCGCGCGGACGGCCTGTCAGATTGTTGCTTTCCTCAGGAACTTGGCCATAGTCGCCAATTTGAATGTCGGCAAGTGTGAACCCGTACTTGCCTGGTTCCGCATGAGTATCCCAAGATCCATGCTGGTCCATCCATCCCAGATCTAATTCGGATACGTTCCCCTTGGTCTCTGAACTTGCCATTTATGCACTAATACCGTGATATTGAACGACAACGCTATCAATGCTGGATTTTACCTTAGCGGAAGGTGGTACACGTTTAACAATTGACCGTCAGTCTCTGACTGTAGTCTGCGTTTTCCAATAGGTATTATCGTGTCAACCTTGCTGGCAAATTGAACTCGATGAACGCTAAGAGACCTTCAAGTCACTTGGAGCTCAGTCGTATGAACGTTTTCGAGCATACCGAAGTTGGATGGTGCGCTAGCACACCCGTCAACGAAACCATGGATGACGAGGGCAAACCCTCTATACAGGAATTTGGTTTTGCTGCCATGGACCCATTTGCCCCTCAAAACCGCGTCTACGACGATCCACAGATAGAAACTCTGCGAGACTTTCTAAGAGACAACAACGGAATTCAAGGTCTAGAGATCTGTGAGCCGCAGGAACTGGATCGGATTTCTAGGTTGTTTTTTCGAGATGGGTTTGTAGTTGTTAGAGACTTGCTTGAACCAAACGCGTTGAACAGATGGCGGAATGGCTGCGCCAGGATTCTGCGCGACATTCTTGCCTATCCTGGTCACGCTGGCAGAAAGTACATCACAGAAACGAATCGACTGCCCCACCGCTACAGCTACGGCACCGCCTCCGCTTCGCGACAATTGCTTCATGAACCAGCGTGGGCATCGATGATCGACCTCCCAACTACAACGCCTATATTGAAGGAACTTTTTGGTTCATCCGACTACCACGTCTGGGGGGCAGGCGGTGACCTTTGCCTACCGGGAGCAATCGAGTACCAAGCGTTGCATGCCGATCTCCGTGAAGACTTTCGAATCACCTCCGCACGACTTAGCCAAGCGAGAAAATTGGGAATCGATACCGATGTCGACGACCCAAACCATTTGGACTCAAGAACATGCCAGGCCATTGTCGAGCGCACGCCTCCAATGATTACGATAAACTTCTTGATGAGCGACCTCACTTGGGAGAATGGACCCATTCGACAAATTCCTCACACGCAAGGCCGTGCAGGGCGTATACCTTTGCAGAGCGAGGAACCGAATTGGATGCGAACCTCCACCTTGGTGGGAGCCCGAGCTGGCGCTGGAATGATCCGCGACAATAGAGGGTGGCACGGAGCAACTCCGAATCTGAGCTGCCAAGTCCGAGCATTGCCCGACGTTGAGTATGGAGCTCCCTGGGTCGACAAGGATCGAATCTCACGAACAATGCCGCACGAGATCTGGCAAACTCTGTCTCCGCATGGCCAAGCTATCGCGCAATGGGTCAAAGCTGAACCGGGAATTTGGCCTGCCGGTGCAGGTGTCATGCACCCGCTCGCAAGGGTACGGCGCGAGTCAAAGCAATCGTCTCACGTCCACAGAAACAAAAGAATATAGCTGAATCCACCAGTTCTGAGATGTGTTTGCTAACCTTGAACACCGATCCTATTGCCCGTCAGTTCCAACAGGGCTCAATGCTATGAGGGTCAGCTAGTGACCGTCGTTGTCAATTGATCGCCGTCGTACAGAATGGTATAGCTTGTTTAGTGCAGCGATTGGCACTGGGTCCTCAGCTTGCGAATAGCCGACCATTATCATGTCCGCCATGGTCAAGCAAACATAACCATGGCTGCTATCAGCATACATACAAAGGAGTTCCCACCAAAAATGTCGTTTGAAATCCACCCCAAGCTACTCGCCGACTGTATCTACATTGGCGAGTTGTACCTTTGTCATGTGCTTCTCATGAACGACAAGCGATTCCCATGGTTAATCTTGGTTCCCAAAGAAGAGGGTTTGCGCGACTTCCACGACCTCCCACTAGAACAGCGCGACGACCTGTACGACGAAATCGAAGCAGCATCGAAAACCTTGCAGGTGCGGTGCGATGCTCACAAATTGAATGTTGCCGCCTTGGGCAACCAGGTGCCGCAACTTCACATCCATGTCATTGGCCGACGTACCGACGATGCCGCTTGGCCTGGCCCCGTCTGGGGCACTGGGGACGCGATTCCCTACGATCTCGACGAACTCGACTCCTTCTGCGATGATCTTCGCATGGCACTAGCCATGGATGTAGGCGACGACGAGACCTAGTCGGTTTCGGTCGTTATGTCCTCGGGCGTAATGGTCAGGTCCTCTGCTTCTTCCTCGTCTGGAGCGAGTTCCGCCAGATCCTTGACCAATTCCGTTCCTACATAGGTTGCTAATCCATAGTGACTTACGTGACGATCGGAGTGTGCAATCCAATCCTCCGATTCTTCAATGTAGTAGACACTCAAGGTGAAGGTCCCTTCTTCGTCAGTGATCTCAAAACGTGCCTTTGGTTCGTTGTCCCCAATCTCCGTATCGCTGAGTTCAAAGACCGTCAACGTCTCGAATCGATCCATATAGCTGCGCACTTTCGATTCATCAAGCTCAGCATCGGGAACTGATTGCCAGCCTTCCTCATCGTCGGTAAGGATATAGCTATCGACACGCTCAAGGGCGGCTATAGGTCCTACAGGTCGTAGCAAAGACTTGTCGAGCCACGAATTGAACGTCGTACCAGCCTCGTGGTTCGAAAACTCTATGGCATAGATCGGGCCACCATTCACCGATCGAGCATGAACCTTGCGGAAGCTGGGAGACGTGCCAAGATACACATCGGCAATAGTTTCCGAGCCAGAATACACGGAAATATGCTTTTGATAAGCGTCATCTGTCACCTCGAAGCGCATTGCGGTGCTTTCGCTTGTCGCTACGGGCCAATCGCCCGATATGTCAGCAAGCTTTTCCAAGACTCGGTCAATTTTTCGTTTGTCTGCTGGATTGCCGTCGGGCATCTGCCACTGATCGCCTTCCCGACGAAGCTCAATGGACTCGTCTGAAGTTCCCACTACCAATCGGTCAGCGGCTTTCTGGTCAAATTGAAGAAATGGTTCCGGTGTAGCCGGACCTTGAAGACTAATCAACCAGATAGCGGCAACAATCAGAACCTGAATTGCAAGGACTCCCGCCAATACGATCTGTCTCATCTCTCATCTCCAAACCAACCAGCCTGTTCTGTTCTACGCCTCATTCGCAGAAAGACATTAGCTCCAAACACGATACCAAGACCCACAATCGACAAGAGGTAGTTTCCATACTCGAAATATCGCCTTTGCATCGTCTCAAGTGGTGGAAGTGTTCGATTGAAATGCCCGCGGCTGCGAATGGACAGCAGCGACGCATCCTCCATTGCAGTATCAATCAAGTTCGCAAGGAATTGGTAGTTGTTCACGTACACCGTTTGTCCAGCGGAACTAATCATGCGAACGGAATAGTCAGAAACGAACTCTGACGACCCAATCACGACCAAACGCGCAGACTCTGGCGAGTGGTCGATTAGCGTTCCAACTACGCCGAGCGTATCCTCATCTTCGGATTCATCGTGCTCATCCTCGCTGATCTCTACTTCCGAATCTTGCTCGCCATCGGCAGCGGGTGACGACGTTTCGCCGCCTGCCGTGTGTTCGACTGCCGGATCCAACGAGTCGCCAGGTTCTTCAACAGCCTCTAGTTCATCTATTTCGATCTCGTCCGCAGGTTGGTCAGAGTCGGTACCGTTGGTCCCTTCACCAGGACTCTCCCCGTTTTCCTCGGCGAGAGGGATGGTCTCCAATTCCTCCAGTTCCTGTGCCCGCTCTCGTGCGGCAACAAGCGCAGGCGATTCGTCAAAGTAGCTCGAGAACGATCCCTTCAGAGAGACAGCGAGCAGCTGAGAACCGACCACTCCACCTGCAGGGCTATAGGGCGATACTGAACCTTCTGTGAATTTGGGCATCACCTCGGGGGAGGACTCGGTCCAGCTTCTTTCCGAACTGCGCAGCAACTCCATTACCTCTCGTTCTGCATTGGCTTCTGCCCCTATGGACAGAGGGGATCCCCAGGCGTAGGTCAATTGATCGAGGTCTTTGGTGGCGGTGTTGGTCGCCACAAAACCTTCGTCTCTTACATCTACGAAGAATGGATAGTCAACCATGCGCAGCTCCTGAAAAGTAAAGCCGCCAACCTCGCGAATAACCGGCACTGGAAACGCAGAGTTTCTTGGATCAAGCACCATAGTTTGTTCTATGGTTACACCGTTGTGTGCAAGCCAACCCTCAAGACCGGTAAAGTTTGGTGTTGAATTGAGTGTCTGGGAAACGACCATGGTTTCAAATCCGCCCGCAGCAACTACTACGGTGCCTCCACGCATTAAGAATTGATCGATTTCAAAAACTTGCTCATCGTTCAATGACGAGGGTGCTACAACGACCAATACATCCACATAGTGGGGTAAGGGTGTCCTCAGCGTTGTACTCTCCAAGTCGTAGTCTCCAATCAAATAGCCGCGAAGCTCGGTGAATTCGCTTCCCATAGGGGGTTGACCCATGTATTGGGGAGGGGGCTGAGTCGGCGCATAGAACGCTACAGACGTAAGCAACCCAGTGGCGAATCGCTTCAATCCCTCTTCAAATGTGCGGGTAAATCCCTCCTTGTCGCGCGACTCTGGAATGCCCATGCTGACGACTGTTTGACCATCAGACAACGTCAGATAGAAGTAAAAGGTGTTGGTGTCCCAAATGCTTGCCGCCATGGGCTGGAACCCAAAGTTCTCTGCAATTTCTTGGGCCACGGCGCCTCCATCGGCTTCGGGGTCAACGATTTTCCAAGTGAATTTCCCATCCGACGCTTCCTTCAATTCATCCAAGGCCGTCGTCAAAGGCACGCGCAACTCTTCAAGCTGTTCATGTAACCGATCCGGTCCAGAAATGTAGCCGGTGAACTCCACCTCCGAACCCATGTAATCAAAAAGTGAGCCCCCACCTTGAAACCCTGCAAGCACTTTCTTCACAGCACGAGTAATGTCGTATTCCGGATTTCTGAGTCGCACCACAATCTCAGATTCAGACGTAGCCTTGACCTCGATAAGGTCCCTGAATCCCAGCACTTCGTACTCGTCGCCATACCGGATGAGCAAGTCGAAGTAAGAACTCACCAAACTCGTTTGGTGCCGGTCGGACACTTGGAAAGTTGAAGGTTGAATACCGTACTTGGAGTTTGCTTCGTCTTCCAATTCAGCGTTGGTCGCAGGGTCGACAAATTCAACCTGCACACGATTGCCCCCCACAACACCGTATTCCTTCACCAAGTCTCGCAGCTGAGGAACGAGAGGCGCAAGGAGGTGGTGTGTTTTCGAGCTAAAGTATCCCCGTATGAGCAATGGCTCTTGAAGCTGGCCCAGAACCTGGGTGGTAACCGGAGCAATGGAGTATTGTTGCCCCCTTGTCACGTCAACCCGCAGCAAACTGATGTTGCCTACCCAAAAGTTTGCGACCAGCAGATTGGCTACGAGCAACATCGTGACAACTACCGCATTTCGATGGCCACGCGATTCCGCATCTTCCGCCCAACCCAATGACTGGATCACAAACACGTTCAGCACTAGAAAGGCACACGTTACGGAAAAGTAGAAGTACAAGTCTGAGAAATCGATGACTCCACGCGCTATCGATTCGAACCTCGATCCCGATCCAACCTTTCGGAGAATTTCAGCCAGATCGTTGTTGACTAGACCGGTAATGAATTCGCTTCCAACCATATAGAAGACGGCACAAACGAATACGGAGACAATGAGCGCAACTATCTGATTCTCGCTACGTGCGCTAACGAACAGCCCGATGCTAAGGTACGACGCTCCAAGAAGCATTGCTGCGGCATATGCTGCAAGCACGGGTCCCCAATCCAAATTCGCCAATAGAGCGACTGAAATCGGGAGTGGCAACGTAAGGACGAGCGCAATGCCAAGGAGGGCTAGACAAGCTAGGAATTTACCCAGTACCAGTTCCCAGGAACTAGCTGGCAATGTGGAGAGAAACTCGATGGTGCCAGTACGCCGTTCATCGCTCCAAATCCTCATCGTTAAAGCACACGTCAGAAAGATCAGAAGGATCGGCAACCATTCGAACATCGGTCTGACATCCGCTATGTCGCGTGCGAAGAATGCCTCGACCCAGAAGAAGACAAACAGTGTCACTCCAAGGTAAGCGGCTAGAAACAAATAGCCAATAGGGGAGACGAAGAAGAGCTTGAGCTCCTTCCGTGCGATCTCTGTCAAGCATCCTGCTCTCATAGCTGACCTCCCGCACTAACAGCTCTGAACAGGGCTTCGAGGTCCCTTTTTTCTGGCTCAATACTCCCTACTGCAATGTTGTCGGCAACAAGCTTTCTCACTATTGCAGGTATGTCGCTCTTGGTCTCGGCTTGCAGTGGCGCAAGGAGGTATCGGCCATCAATCGGACTGACCGAAGCTACGTCGTCAAGGGAATTCCGCACGTCGTCAATGTTTGCATCGCTTGTCAACCAGCAACGGTTGCCTTCCTTGAGGTTTTCGAGCAGCTCGTCTACTGCGATTACACCATCGCGCATAATCAGGACACGACTACAGATTGCCTCTACTTCCTGCATGATGTGCGTCGAGAGCACAACAGTCGCGTTCTTAGATAGTTCTTTGACCAAGTCTCGCATGTGTTGTGTCTGCGAAGGATCTAATCCAGTTGTCGGTTCATCGAGAATCAGGGTACCGGGACTATGCAATATTGCCTGAGCAACGCCGACTCGTTGCTGCAATCCCCTCGATAGGGTTCCAATCGTATCCATTGCACGGTCTTGCAAATCCGTGCTTTCAATTGCATATTCCACACATTTGCGACGGAATTCCTTCGGTATGTTGCGGACGGTGGATGTAAACCAAAGGTAGTCGATGACCGAGAGTTCCGAGTAGAAAGGTCGAGTTTCAGGCAAGTACCCCAAACTCGCGCGGGCTTGCGTTGGCGACTCCTGCACGTTTATTCCATCCACAAACGCTTGACCGGAACTAGGTTCAAGATAGCCAGTAAGCAGTTTCATGACCGTCGTCTTGCCGGCACCGTTGTGACCGAGCAAACCAACAATCTCACCGGAAGAAATCTCGAAATTGACGTCGTCGACTGCAACTATGTCACCGTAGCGTCGTGTCAGATTTTCTGTACGCAACACTTGCAAACCCTCCATGAATCCGTGCGATCGAGATAGCTATATAGATTACCCACCACACTCCATTGATCGCAATACCGAATGCTCGACCATCCTGAATAGATGCGGGCAATCGTCTATTAGTCAACAGCTGCGCTGGTTTGTTCACAGGCCGCTAACGCTCGTGGGCAGAAGTCGCTCGTGCCTCCAAACGTTGCATAGCTGATGCGGCGCATTGGGTGTTGCATAACATACAACAAAGGTCGCAACTTCAGGGCAAAGGGATTGCAGAGTGCAGTAAATAACAACCTTGTGGGACGAAAACACGGAGCCCAACTACTGCAAACTCCTGCGCTACTCGTTGATCGTCAAAAGTTACGCTGGAACCTCCAGCGATTGCAGAAATTATGCAATTCACATAACCTAAAACTGCGTCCGCATAGCAAGACACACAAGTCCGTAGCGATTGCACGAATGCAAATAGAGTATGGAGCTGTCGGCATTTGTTGCGCGAAACTCGGTGAAGCAGAGGTCATGTCTTCTGGCGGCATCGAGAGCATTCTTGTCACGTCACCTCTAGTGACCGAATCCGGCATGCGACGAGCGCTTGCACTTACCCGTACGACTAAAGAGCTTCTTCTTGTAATGGACAACCCAAGATGTGCCGAAATGGCGAATCGAATCGCAGGTGACGCGGGTTTGCAGTTCGATGTATTGCTGGATGTCGACGCTGGAATGCGCCGCACGGGAGTGGAGATTGGGGAACCAGCGATCCAGTTTGCGAACGCACTTGCAAATCAATTTGATGCATTGAATCTTCGCGGATTGCAGTATTACGCGGGACACCTAATGCACAAACAGAACTACATCGAACGCCGTACGCGTTATCTGGAAGCCACTGATCGGCTAAGGACATTTGTAGAGGTTCTGCGTGAGCGCGGAGTTCCTTGTGAAGTTGTTAGCGGCGGTGGAACCGGGAGCTATGAGTTTGACTTCGAATCGAATGCAATGACGGAGCTACAAGCAGGATCCTATGGATTCATGGACCGACAGTACTTGTCAATCGAAGGCTCGCAGGGCAAGCCGTTGGAATTCCGACCATCGCTGTTCGTCCAATCTACCGTAGTGTCATCGAATCACCCTCGAATGTCGACGACGGACGCTGGACTCAAAGCGTTCGCCACAGATGACAACGTGCCTTTAATCGTTGACGGGGCGCCGCCTAAGAGTCTTTATAGCTTCATGGGAGACGAACACGGAGCAATTCGTTGGGAATCAGAAAAGGACGCACTAGATATAGGTTCTTGTGTGCGGATGATCGTCCCTCATTGCGACCCAACGATCAATCTTTACGATGTAATGCACGTGGTCGAGGAAGACACACTTGTGGATTTGTGGCGTGTAGACGCACGCGGATGCTCGTATTAATGCCGGTGAAACAGATTGGGTAGACATTCAATGGATTCTTGTTCGACTTGCATTCCTCAAACCCCCGGTGCCATCGAACATTGACATGAAAGTACATCAAGAGTCATACAACGCCAGCCAGTGTGTGTTAGGAAGGCCTGTCCAAACTACCCCGACCAGCAAAATTCGGGTTATGATGCCATCTAGATATCAATAGTTGGTTGCGCAACCGCGAAACACTCCATTTCAAACTCCAGCCATACACTTCAACCTAAACATGACAGGGAACTTCTATGTGCATGAAGACCATTAGCCGCTGGCTTGTGGCCGTCCTATTCCTATCCATTCCGCCAATGATGGCAGTCGCACAGGACGGGGACAACGATGAGACGGATCAAGTAAAAGCACAGGATCAGGAAATGGACGAACTGATCGTAACTGGTAGCAGATTGCCGACCGGATTTGGGGCATCTCCGATTTTCGAGATGGATCGTGCCGAAATCGATGCTCGTGGGCTGACAAGCATTGAGGACATTGCCCGCTATCTACCGCAAAACTTTTCCACGATAACCAATGGGGGCAGTTTGGACAATCGCTCTCCACGATTTCAGATCGGTTCGGTAACGATAAATCTTCGTGGGCTAGGAGAGGGATCTACGCTCGTCTTGGTTAATGGCAAACGCTTGGCGGCTTCTCCCGCTGAGCAGGGTACGTTTACCGACGTTTCCACGCTTCCCTTCAGTGCGATTGAGCGGGTGGAAGTGATGACCGACGGTGCCAGCTCCGTGTACGGATCCGATGCCGTTGGTGGCGTGGTCAACTTCATCATGAAGAAGAACTACCGTGGATCTGAAACTTCATTGCGGTATGAAAACAGCAGCTCTGGCGGACACCGTCGAGTCTTTGAGCAGTCTCTGGGTTTCTCGTGGGAGACTGGTAATGCGACCGCGTCGCTATCCTATCGTGAAGACGATCCTGTGTTCATGCGCGATGCGGGACTTGACACAGATGGAGATTACCGGGAGCAAGGCGGCAGACTCTACCCCAATACATTCGGGCAACCCGGCGTAATTCTGAGGTTTGGACTCCCTTCGAATGCTCCTCCCAACACGACGTATGGCATCCTCCCCGATGGCGATGGCACGAGCTTTAGCCCAGATGATGTCATATGGGTCTCCAATGAGGAAGTAGCGACTCAATCCGGTAACTTCAATCTTTTGCAGAAGGGGCTCTCCGCAAACGCTCCAGGTGAAGCAATTCCTGCGTCAGATCACTTGTCGCTCTACACGAATGTGATGCAGGAAATCGGGGAGGACCTGACGCTTAGCCTGTCTGCAACATACGCGCGCCAAGATTCAATTCAGGAGGCAGTGGGCGCATCCTTCAGCGGTCCCGTACCAGCGAGCAACTACTACAACCCCTTCGGTGAACCCGTGTACATCGCTTACAAGTTTGAGCGTGAAATCGCTGATGGGAAACTATCGGGGTTCGCCAGGACAACCGATTTGGATCGCACGAATCTGAGTGCAACGTTGACTTGGGCAACGCCAATCGAGGGCTGGACCGCCGTCTTTTCGGTCAATTCAGGAAAGGACAACCCGTATGGGGGCTATCCAGGCTCGTTCAACTACAGAGGCGCTGCATTTCAGGCAGCACTTGCCAGCAGCGACCCTGCAGAAGCAATCAACCCTTTCGGAGACGGCACCGTACAGCGCGCAACCCTCAACGAGTTTTCGGAATATGCCACAAGAGGGGCTCGAGAGGGCAGACAGAATGTCTTTAGCGCGAATCTGTCCGGTTCGATCTACGAGATTGAGGGCGGCTCCATAGAGTTGGCTGTGGGAGCAGAAACTCGGACCGACACGCTCGATTTCGATTCGTTTCTGTTGAATCCGTTTACCTTCAGTGTAGCGGACGCACCAGAGATCGTTCCAGAATCGACAAACACCGCTCTGTTTGTCGAACTTTCAGTCCCAATCATTGGCGACGCCAATTCTCGACCTGAGGTCCATGAGTTGACCTTTTACTTAGCGGGCCGTTACGACAAATACGAGATCGAGGGACCATTCGAAGGAATCCTGGATCCCTCAAGTAGTCGCACGTTCGATGACATTGTCACCAAACTCGGCGTGGTCTACAACCCCAAGGAGAATGTCAAGCTGCGTGCCACATGGGGACAGGCTTTTCTGGCGGCGACCCTACCGGAATTGTTTGCACCAAAACGCGAGTTTACTTTCTTCCGCTTTCTTGACCCGCTAAACCCCATAGAAAACGGTGGACCGTTTGCATCGGTCTTTCCTCTAACGGTACTTGGGGGCAATCCAGACTTAGAGCCCCAAACCTCCACGACCACGACACTGGGAGTTGATTACACATTCGTCAACATTCCAGGACTGTTTGTTTCCCTTTCATATGTCAATACAGAATTCGAAAACTTGCTCGGAACGCTGAGTGGCGTCTTCGGGTGGCCACCAGTGTATGCCTTCGAAAATTGGCAACAGTTCCCAAACAACGTAAGACGGGATTCCGATGGCGTTTTGACGTATGTATCAATGCAGTGGGACAATTTTTCTGCCAAGACAAGCCAGGCAATGGATTTGGAAGCAAGCTATGCATTCGATACCGAGTACGGTGAATTTGTTGCAGGAATCGTCGGCACCTACACGCTCGCGCTAGAGACCGTCCCAGCCACCGGAGTTGATGCTGTTGCTCAGGAAGGCACAAATCAAGGTCCAGTCGAACTGAAAGGCAGTGCGTTTCTTGACTGGTCACGTGGGCCCTGGAGTGGCAACTTGACCATAAACCTTGAAAGTAGCTACAAAAACGTCAATGCTGGCGTAGCGAAGACCGATGTGGACGGTTACACCACCGTCGACGTACAAGGAACGTACGTTCTTCCCGATACGGACTGGAGCTTTACAGGCGGAATCCAAAATGTATTTGATGCGGATTTTCCTTTCTTCGATAGTTACCGCGGTGTGGATTCTGCGCACATTGACTTTCGTCGTCGGATTATCTTCTTCGATGTTGTAAAGGAGCTTTCTTGGTAGTAGCCCTATTGTTGACCTACTGTCGAGAATAGTATGGCGGAGAACTAGATAGCGTAGTTGGGGGGGGGGGGGGGAAGTTTGGCGCAACGACGTCGCGCGTACTCTCGCGCTTCGCGTGTCACCTTGTTGTCTAATGAGGTTCTCACTTGCTACAGCCGTGTGTGAGACTTTCGATGCCTAAACAACAGGATTGACAGCAAATCAGTTCCAGTCTCGAAGCAAAGGTGGATACGCAAACTCTCCGACCTATACTAGGGGAGTTGTCGTTTAGATAAAGATCGCCACCTCCGCGCTTTGAGCTCGACACAAATTCACCGTGGCGTGTCCCAACGAGCAATTGAACATGTATGCAGAGTCGCAATACCCAATTCGTTCCGCATTAAGAGAGTCCCACGAATCTGTCTGGAGGCGAATTGCAGAGACCGGTTCGTATTGGTCGGGCGTGGATCGCGTCGCCATGGTCCACGAAGCACGGGCTTCGCTTTCATGCAGGCTTTGTCAGAAGCGCGCAAAAGCTCTGTCGCCCAATGCAGTGTCAGGGAATCACGATGCAGCTTCCAACCTGCCGCCCCTTGCCGTAGACCTAATCCATCGAATCAGGACAGATCCAGGACGATACACCAAAACTGTATTCGATCGCTTCTGTAAAGAGTATTCGACTGGTCAGTACGTGGAAATCGTTAGTGTTGTGGCAACTAGCGTGATCGTTGACACGATGCACTCCTCCCTAGGCCTGCCTCCTCCTGAGCTCGGACCACCTGATCCCACTCATCCTCGCAAGAATGAGCCTGCTCTCGTGGAAGAGGGCGGTGCATGGCTGCCTTTAGCCCAACAGGATCAGAAGCGATCTGACCTCGGATTCCGCAGAGTCCCCAACATCCTGCGCGCCATGGGGTCAGTCCCATCCGCTGTATCTTTGTTCTTCACGTGCTTTCGAAACCATTACTCAATGATGGGGGTAAGCTTGAATCTGCTCGAATCACAATGCGAGTTCATTGCGGCGCGTGTCTCGGCATTGAACCAGTGCTTCTACTGAACAAACTCGCATGCGTTGATGCTCCGTGTGAGTAGCCAGAACGAAGGGTTTAACGCTAATCTCAAAGCCGTAACGAGTGAAAATGAAGACTCGGGAGTATTGCACTCGAATCTCTTGAGAAAACTGACCGAATCGACAATCCTTAGGAGGTGGTACGAACTTGATGACCTTCGTGAAGAAGCAATTGACAAGTTAGGGGTTCAGGCAACGATAGACGCATTGTCCGTAGCTAGCGGCTTCAATGGAATCACGCGAGTTGCGGATGCGACCGGAATACCAATCGATCCCTACGAAGACGAACTAGGCAGCTACATGCGATCGGGAATTGGGATTAATGCGTTTCACTACTCCGAGAAATCGGCGCGATACGGTTGAATTTCCTATACCAGTTAGGCCCTCTCTGACCAGTGCCTCGTTAATTGGTCCCGTTCAAATCGCACGTAATTCCTCGACCAAGCTAGGTTGATTCCGTGCGATTCTCTCAATATGCCCCCAATTCTGAGAACTTGGCTTCGCACCCAGTTCAATTAGGCGTCTTAAGCTCTTGGGGCGCCAGACGTGTATAGCGTAGCCAAGAGCGCTTTCATGATCTTGTCCCTTCAGCAGATCCGGCTCTCGGGCCACTGCGTCATCAATCTGTGACAGGCGTTCAAGAACAATTGCCGATTCAAGCGATTCGCTAGCGCCGAATGAGATGAGAGTCTCGACCACGGACTGGCTGCACTCCTGAGAGAGCATGTGCAGGCATGCCGTGGATAGCGGCGTCTGTCCATCTGCACAGGCTAGATTTGGATTCGCGCCGTATTCAAGCAGCGTTTTTGCCGCACCTTCGTGCCCGTTTCTTGCTGCATAAAACAACGCGGTACGACGAGCTTTGTCATAGCAATTTACGTCAACAGACTTGTGCTCAAGTAATTCGATGATGGTCCGGCGATCACCAAGCATTGCGGAAGTATGTAAGTCTATCGTCGCATCGTGCTTACGCAGCAGTTCAGCAATTTCATTCGCAGGCTTCGGCTTCCACGGACCTGCATGCATAGCTAAGTGCAGTGGAGTGGAAAAACTATCGTTCATCGCATTTACCTTCGCACCCTCATTGCAGAGCAGCACCGCGAGTTCCAAATTGCCTCTTTCCGCTGCGACGTGCAGAAGCGTGTTCCCTTTGTCGTCACGCTTCTCGACAAGGGATGGGTCCTGGTGAATCAATTGTGAGATTGATGCGTTTTCGTAGAGAAATGCAAGTACGAAGACATCTGGTTGTCCGCTCTTGCGCAAGATGGCCTGTACAACTTCCTTATAGCGTTCGGTTCGCCCCGAAAAACCATACCTGGCAATCTTCATGAGCATGCGGCCTAATTCCCTTTGAGAGAGATTCATCCAATCTTTGTACTCTTCAACAATCTCACGCAATCCTGTGTGATCGTCCGAATCTAGCGCCGTGTCGATCGAGTTGGTCACGGATTCTGGCATTTGTCCCATGGCTAGGGTCGTATCTCGTAGTATGAATTCGTCGCGTTCTCGTACTCGAGCTTACGAAAACGGCTGAAACCTGCTTCGGTAGCCATCGTTCGTGCCACTTGTTCATTGAACCCAAGCGTCCCTAGGCCCGCACCGTTTTCCGTTGACATCGCCGACGACATGCAAACGAGGAGCGAAAAACCATACATGAGGTAGGCATTGGGATTGTCAGCCAAGTTTTCCGCAAATGTTGGAAACGACCGAATGTCCGAGCACAACCATCTTCCATCGGGTTGGATTGCACCACGGATGTCGGCTATAAGTTGCGCTGGAAACGGCACGTCGTGAACCACGTCAAACGTGCAGATGAGATCGAATGACTGATCCTTTGGCAGCGGATTCTCGCTTACATCGCATAGTGACACGTTGGTAAGGGATGCTTGGGAAAGGTTCTCACGCGCTCGAGCAAGAGCATGTTCCGACACCTCATAGCCGATGAATTGGGAGTTGGGGTATGCCTGCGCCATGTGTATCAGTGCTACACCAGCTCCGCATCCCACGTCGGCTACACGTATACCCTCCTCCAATTGATTGCACAGACCTTCCATTTCTGGGAGGATCTTGGGGACCAACAAGAACCTAGGAACGAAATTGTTCAGGCTTTCAATAGCGTGCGCACATCCTGGTCCGTGATCGTCGTAACTCAATCCAAGTCCGGTGCGAAACACATTTGGGAGCTTTGCAGCTGATCGGTGAAGTATGTCGTAGACGGCAAAACCAGAAGCAAAGTAGTACGGGCTGTCTGCATTGCAAAGAACCTCGCATGCTTCGGAGGAAATTGAAAATTTGTCGGTCGACGGTTCGTATTCCAGCTGCTTGGCGCATGCTTGATGTCGCAACCACTCTCGTAGCCAGCGCTCATTCAAGCCTAAGGACTCGGCCATAAACTCGCTCGACGCGGGTCCGCAATCCTTGAGCTTGCGATACAAACCTAGTCGAACACCAACAAGCGATAGGCTGCAATTCATTGCCGCAGCAATGGACTGAGACACCTGCCAGGAAAATAGCTCAACTTTCTTTCGATTAACTTTAGTGCTCATCGTCATGTCGTGCTATGCAGCGCTCTACAACATTGAAATGACACAAGACTAACACGGGGATCCAGTGCATTCCACGAAGTCTTCTCGGCTTTCAAAATGTGATCTGCAGTGCCGCTTTGCGCTGAGTAAAAATGACACAGGCAACCGGTTGGATCACAAGTTCAATATTCAAGCCAACTACAGCTGCAAGAGTGTTGACACTGCACAATGATCCGGGTGTTCGCCGACTCGTGGTCCTTCGGTCGTGCTTTTTGGAGCCACCAGCGAACCCATTGTTGTATCCGCAACGATATGATCAATCAACTCCGAGTAGCGTTGGTCGCATTTGGTCGCAATGCTTGAAGTCACAAGGTGCAAAGGGTTTTCCGTGGAAGACAACAGGCTCCAAGCCCAGTCGTTGGTAACGGCTAGTCTCCTATTGAAATCCCCCAAGATCAAGAAGGGCGTCTTCTCAGCAAATCGTTCGTCTCGCCATTCGGCTAGCTTTTCAATCTGCTTTCGCAGCGTAAGGCAGGTGTCGTTCCTTGAAGCATCTATGTCTTGGGTCGTTCCCCAGCATCCCGATCTGAGATGCACAGAAAGCAATCGGACCTCAGTGTCCCCCACTAGCGTTATATCTGTGCCCCATCGCTGAAAGTCGTCGCCGAGACCTAAGTCTTCGAAATCGGAATTGCGACGATATGAGATTCCCTTGCGGATTGCAAATCCTGTAGCAAGGTGTCGAAGATAGCGGCCGGGCAAGCCCCAACACTCTCGTTCCACTTGCATGGGAGGTCGACTCGACATCTCAATTTCCCATTGGTCTTCTGCAAATACACGCCGCGCCGCTGCTTCATCCTTGACCTCTTGGAATGCGACTACGTCAAACTGCAACCTGTCCACGGTTGACGTGATGTTGTCAAAGTCCTCTTGAGACCGTGTTACACAACCTTCGTCGCCATTTGCATTGAGGTGTTCCAAATTCCATGCGGCGATGCGGACGTCCTTAGCATACAGGCAGCCTCCTACCAGCAACAAGCACCCAGTCGCGACAATCGAAAGTTTGTTCACAACGAATCTCCAGTTCCATAGAGCAATAACTAACTTGCGCTTGTTGCAATTCATTGACCATGTACCTGCTAGCGTTCTGTTGTCGTTCAGCCTTTCTTTGACGGTTGATTCAGTCATTTGCGCTCTAGCGAGGAACCCATTTCACTGCGTCCGCATAGACAAAGGTACCGTTTGACTCATTCGACACTTCGACGGTGATAGGTCCGGACTCGAGACTATAGGTTCCAAGGTCGTTCCATCCCATGTGGCCTAATGCGGCGTCAAATGTCACGTCATTGCTACTTGATTCCTGTAGGACACGAAGCTTGTAGGTACCTTGCTTACCCCACGGCTGCGAGCGAGCAGCCGCTTCACCTAGATACATCGAGTACATCGTCTCATATTGTTCTGCTTGCCGAGGTTCCAACGGTAAGTGGTAGTAGAGCTTCCAATCGCCCGTTGCTGGCAAATTAGAGTCGAATCGAGCCCATCCGCCCGTCGCAGAACCAATGCCAACGGCAGTTGTACGTCGATATCGGCCGTGGGCACCGGAAAGATTACTGCGAGACCAGATCTGCGGTTCTTTGGATAGGAATTCATAGCGCGGCAATCCGTGATCGAAATCGGGCTGTGACATGACTCCTGGGCGCAGGAGATTCACAAACAAAAAGCCTTCGGGCTGCAAGTTGTCGTTTGCAACGCTAAAGGACTGATCGAGATCATCGACCACGATTCCGCGGTGATCGTCTTCTGTCATTTCATCGGACAAACTCTTTGCTTCGTCACCTTTCCAATTCGGATCAGCTTCGATAGGGTCCGGTAGCAGCACTTCCCACTTGGAGCGGTTGTATGAGAGATAGGGTTGAATCGCTACATACTTAGGCTCCTGCGTCGTTGTTACCGACACCTGAACCGTGGAATTAGGGGGCACCAGCGTAGCCTCTACCGCTCCCATTGGAAAAAGCATCCAATACGACTCTTGCTCCCAAACACTTAACGCCTGAGCGGAAATTACTCCAGCTAGTGATTCGCTATTCCGTATGGCTACATCAACTCGGTAGGATTCTGTCTCATCGCCATCTGTTTTCTTATGGAGACGTACGCCTTCAACAGTGAATCCGGGAAGACCGGGTTCCAAGATCCACGAGTCCAGATGTTCGAGCACGGGAAGTTCCAGCTCCTTTGCCAGTACTTCGATGTCCTCGAATGTATAGGTGCCTCCAACACACCTGCTTCGTAGTGCGCTAAGAAACCGACCAGCTGACTCTTGGCCCAAAGCATCAAACAACATCGATGAAATCGCGAGTCCCTTCATCGCAAACACTTTGCGAGAAAAGTGCAAGTCGTCGTGTGAATCGATAGCCGCTAGAGGTTGCTCCATGGCCTCCCAGCCCGCACTTCGGCCCTTAAAGTACTGTGTAGCCAGATATTGCATAGGGTCTCCTATCGTCGTGTTGACCACGGGAATGCTCCTATTCGTCAATCTGTTCAATAGCGATTGCTGTTCAACATCGGGAGCGGAAAACACATTCGATGTGTAGTAGATTGCAATGTTGCCGTAGCTCATAAACACGGATTGGGTTAGTTGTCGCAGTACAAACTCTAAAGCACGTGCTCCTTTACCTGTGGGACGTGTCTGAAAGGACAGGAAATTGCGCCACAGCTCGTTTCTCAGGCTGCCCCCGAAGCGGTCGCTGTCCAAGTACGCCTGAAAGTAATGCATTGCCAATAGAGAACGTTGGTCTTCCTGCTGGATGCCAAGATGTGCGTAGCGGTCAAGAAACCTCTCGAATTTCGCCGTAGGCAATGACCATTCTCGGAACATCATCATGCCTGGCGACGACAGGACACTTTCAAACGGCCATGCACCTGAATAGCCCCGCAACCCATTGGGTACTTCCACGAGGGAGAATCTCTCAAATGGATAGTCCAGACCATACTCCTTGGCTCTGTCGGTTACAGGTCTTATTAGCTCCGGCAATCGGTGGACGTACGAAGCAGCGTAGTCCAATCGGTCTGCATGGACTTTATGAATCAACAATTCAATTTCAAGATCATCAATTTGCAGAGTGCGGGCTACAAATTCTGCTGCGAGCAATGCGAAATTGGGAATGGGTGTTCTTGGTTTTACGCGGAAGGAAGTCCAACTATCGTTTGAAGTGCCTTCTTTCCTTCCGGGGGCGCCGATTGTCCAGCCAGTCGGCACCCTAATCTCCAAGTCGACCTCAAAAAACTCTTGTGGACGACTCGAGAGGTCGCTCACCCCGTAGTTGGATCCCGGCATCGGGAGCCAACGGGATTGCGGGGGGAGTGCAACATACGACCGCTCAAAGACTGAAGCTTGGTTGCCAAGCGCAATGTATGGCAATCCTGCATTGCGCGGACTATCCCACAACTCCAGACTATCGTCCAAGTAGCCAAACCACCTGTCCGGCTTGCCTGTCGCGGAGAGCCTTAATTCCGCTTGTCCATCCAAAACCATGTCAATCGCAAAAGGTATTCGCAGCAACCCATGCTCAAACGTGTAGTCCCCAACTGGTTTTCCCGAGATGCTGAGGGATCCAATCTCCATTCCAGGATTGAACGACAAGAGAATCTCGTCTAGTTCGCTGTCCGAAGGAATACGCAAGAAATAATGCAATTCCATAGCCATTTGCGCACCTGGCTCTATCTGTATGAATCCGCCTATTCGTTCCAAGTCGAACTGGGGTATCGCAGAGTATTTAGCGTGATACTCAGTCCAAACGTTCACGTTATCCTGTGCTCCAACGTGCCAATGCACTAATCCAATTAACGAAGTTGCTCCAATCCCAATGAGAACAAGCGCACAGCACCACTTAACTGTCAATCTAACCTCGTCCCCACGACCGCGCAACGAAAGAGAGGCAACGAGAAAACCGAACGCTATCGTCAACAATCCCACCCGGTGCAATGCTGTTGCTGTATGGTTCGTCGTCCAAGAAACCAAGTCCGATGGCAGTTCCGGTATTAGCGGCCCTACTCCACCAACAAGTCCAGCTAAATGCAGCGGCAATGATTGCGAACACCAAAAGTGTGCTATGACCAATGCGCACCCAAGAAGAGCAACAGTAGCCCTGTTGGTGACGTTTGCTGCCAGCAGCGAAATGACAGAAAGCCAAAGAAGAAGATTGGGAGCAACATCCAAGAGCAGATATGCCAATGCATCGATCGGACTGGTCACTTCGCCTCGAGTTACTCCGCCAAGTGCACCAACTGAGTAGACTAGCTGCTGAGTGATTAGCAAGACCGCAATGCTTGCCCCTGCCACACAGAGTAGAAGCGCAAACAACGCCAAAATGCGCCCCAGCAACAGTTCGTGATTGCGTACGGCGTGTGCATCAAGGGTTTCTCCGATTCCAACATCCCGGTCCTTGGACTTCAGATCACACGCTAAGAACGCCGCGCCAAGACCGAATACAACCAACACGGCATGCCCGAACGTCACGGTGAAGTATTTGGCGTCGAACAGACGACCAGTTATCGAAAGAACATACCCAGGACCCTGAGCATATCGAAGGACCAAATAGCAAATAAGTACAGAACCAATACCAGCCGCAAGTACAAGCCAAGCTCTGGGTGAGCCCAATTGCACGCGAAGCTCACAGACTGCGGATGCTTTCACCTTTGCCAGCGTGGAGATCATGAATTCAGTGGTATCCAAGAATCTTGGATGCTGAGCAGAGGCCCTCCAAGCATTGTGTGCTAGCACTCAATTCCTGCGCTTGCCGATTTGGCAGGACAGTGCAACCGTTCATATGTATAGTCCTTGTCTCCAAACCCAGGACGGAACGCGCAAGTTGGGTAGAACATAAGGAGGATTCAACTGACGCCTCTAACGTTACAAACTTCGTCATTGAGAGTACCTATCGTACACACGTCCAGCCATTTCTGTTTGTGAACAGACATCTTTAGGCAAACTAGACGTGCAACCTAATCTTGCTCAAGCTCATGTGTGACACAATCTGCTATCCTTTACTCTAACAAGTACCCATTGAACAAGCTCAAGTGCATGAGCTTGTCCTCCCTGTACGTAGAACCAGTATTGACGTCGGCGAAGTTCATTGCAAGCGCAACCTACTTTGATTCATTCGGAGCAATCCGAAGCTGACCAGCTTGACCAGCCGTTCGCCGCGCTTGACTTGGGATCAAATAGCTTTCACCTGCTTGTTGCATACGACCGTCCGGGACGGCTCCAAGTAATCGATCGACACAGAGAGGTCGTTCGTTTAGCAGCTGGACTTGAGCAAACCCATCGCATCAGCCGACGCGCGATGGTCGTTGCGATGCGAGCACTTGCCCGTATTGGCGAGCGCATCCGAGATCTTCCCAAACACAACGTTCGTGTAGTGGGGACAAATGCATTGCGAACTTCACAAAATCGAGAAGAGTTTATTGAAGCAGCCGAAAAGCTTCTCGGGCAACGCGTAGAGATCATAAGCGGACGAGAGGAAGCACGCCTAATCTATCTTGGAGCACTTCACTCACTGGAGGATGGATCGGAGCAACGCATGGTTGTCGATATTGGTGGAGGCAGCACTGAGGTCATTCTTGGCACTAAGTTCCACCCTCGCATGATGGAGAGTCTCCACATGGGTTGTATTTCAATGACGGAACGATGGTTTGGCGACGGCAAAGTTACCGATAAACGCATGCAACGGGCAATGAACAATGCACTGCAGGAACTGAAAGCAATCGAACACACATTCCGCTCGCGTAAATGCGAGTATGCGATCGGAACAAGCGGAACCATACTAGCAACACAAAATGCGATCGCGCACGACTCGCCGGTGTCAATCACCAAGAAATCCTTGAACTTGCTACAGCGAAAGGTCGTCGAACTCGGCCATGTTGATCGCATCGTTGGACTGGTCAATGCTGATCGTGCGCCATTGTTCCCTGGTGGTCTGGCAATCCTAATGGCGTTGTTCAAAGCATTGGACCTAAGCGTCATGCAGGTTTCCAACGGCGCGCTTCGCGAAGGATTGCTTCACGACTTGCTTGGTCGCATACATGATCGCGATATAAGGGAAAGTTCCGTTAAGGATCTGATGGCACGCTTTAATGTCGACACGAAACACGCGGAGAGAGTTTGTGCAGTCGCAATGTTTCTACTTGACCAAGTACAACACGACTGGGAGTTGAAGAATAGCGACCACAGCAAAGTACTTCGCTGGGGTGCGTACCTCCACGAGATTGGAATGGACATTTCGCACTCTTCGTACCACAAGCATGGGGGTTACTTGCTCCAACATTTCGACATGGCAGGTTTCTCGTTGCGAGACCAGCATAAGCTTGCATCATTGGTACGAGGGCACCGGCGGGCTTATCCATCGGACTTTGATCAAGACAACCCAGCGATCGCCAAACTCACAATTCTGTTAAGGCTTGCAGTACTGCTCAAACGCAACCGCAGGGACGAGGCGTTGCCAAAATGCAAGTTGTGCGTGGTAGATTCCGGATTGCAGCTAGTACTTGATCGCAAGTGGCTCAAGAAACATCGACTGACTTTGCTTGACCTGGAACAAGAATCTGCGTACTTGCAAGCTGCACCCTACCAATTGAGCATAAAGTCGCAGATGAACTAAGAGTACTCTGCTAACTGGGTCAAGAGCGATTCCTGGGCGCTAATGGATTCTCCGCCGGACTCACTGCATTCCAGCGGAAGATAGGAACCATCCGACTGCAGTAGCCAAGCTTGACTGTTGTCCTCTAGATACTTATTGAGACTATGTAGGGCGATGCGCCTCCCAAGTTCTGGGTCTTCGATCGGATAGCAGGTTTCCACGCGACGGAAGAAATTTCGGGCCATCCAATCGGCGCTGGAAAGATAGGTTATCGAATGTCCGCCGTTTTCAAAACGGAATATACGAGCATGCTCCAAGAATCGTCCAATGATCGACCGTACTTCGATATTCTCGGAAACGTCTGGGACACCTGGGCGTAGTGAACACATTCCGCGAACAATCAGCTGTATCTTCACTCCAGCTTGAGAGGCGCGGTAGAGTTCCTTTATTATTCCTGGCTCTACCAGCGAATTCATCTTTGCAACAACCCCAGCGGGTTTGCCAGCTTTATGGTGTTCGATTTCTCGTCGAATGTATTGGCAAATCCTGTCGTAGAGCGTGAAAGGTGATTGAAGCACTTTCTTGAGTTTTCCGGATTGACCTGTTGAGGTCAATTGACGAAACAATTGCTCAACATCGGCACCCATATCTGGATCACATGTCATCAATCCGTAGTCGGTGTAGACGCGTGCAGTTCCTGCGTGATAATTGCCAGTGCCCAAGTGAACGTAGCGACGGAGACCCTCGCGTTCGCGCCTGATCACCAAGATCATTTTGGAGTGGGTCTTGTACCCTACAACTCCGTAAACTACTTGCGCGCCTGCCTCCTGCAGTTCGGTTGCCAGTTCGATATTGTCTGCTTCATCAAATCGTGCTCGCAATTCGATGACAACAAGCACTTCCTTACCGTTCGATGCAGCATCAATTAGAGCTTTTACGACCGCCGAGTCTGCGCCTGTGCGATAGAGAGTTTGTCTGATGGCCAATACATCAGGGTCTTTGGCCGCCTGGCGGAGGAATTCGAGCACGGGAACAAAGGACTCGAACGGATGGTGCAATAGGACATCGCGACCGCGAATTACGCTGAAAATATCGGCAGCCTGCAGCAATCGATCTGGTATGCGAGGCGAAAACGACGCGAACTTTAAGTCGGGACGATCAATCAGGTCCGGAATGCTGTTCAGACGCATCAAGTTCACGGGTCCATTGCACAAATAGACATCTTCGCTCGTCAATCCAAATTGCGAACTAAGAAAATCGAGAATCGGTTCTGCACAAGAGTTGTCGATTTCTAGGCGAACTTCGTCGCCAAAGCGTCTGCTTGGCAGTTCCCCCTCGAGTGCTCTCCTTAGGTCTGTTATTTCTTCTTCATCTACAAACAGATCGCTATTTCGGGTAACGCGGAATTGATGGCACCCAGTAACCTTCATTCCTTGAAAGAGGTCTCCCACATGGGCATGAATGATCGAGCTAAGAAAAACAAAATCGAAATCGTGAACGGCCACTTCGGGTGGCAGCTTTACAACCCGCGGCAGGGCGCGAGGAGCTTGTACTACCGCCATGCCCCCACTTCGGCCAAAGGCATCTTGACCGTCCAACTGGACTATAAAGTTCAAGCTCTTGTTTAGCACCCTAGGAAATGGATGGGCTGGATCCAATCCCATAGGGCTAAGAATTGGTGCTAATTCCTCTCTGAAGAAGTCCTTAACCCAGCTCCTCTGCGCGTCATTCCACTCCTCTCGCCTGAGAAAGTAGATCCCTTCACTGCGGAGTGCAGGCCAGAGCATGTCGTTGAGCACGACATACTGTTCGTTGACGATTTCGTGTGCGACTACCGAAATTCGTGAGAGTTGCTCTTCAGGGGACAAATTGTCCGGTCCGCGCTGGGCCGAGCCGTATTCGACCTGCTGCTTAAGTCCCGCAGCTCGAATTTCGAAGAATTCATCGAGGTTGGAACTAGCGATGCATAGATAGCGGAGGCGCTCTAGCAAGGGGTAGGAGTCTCGTTTCGCTTGTGCTAGAACACGTCGATTGAACTCTAGTAGTGAAAGCTCGCGATTGATGTATAGTGCGGGATCGCTGAGGTCTATCGGATCCACCTGATTGAACTGTCAATTTGTTACTATCTTATCATGCTTAATGAAAAAAAGGAAATGGGACGAGATCGCGTCTACAAGGAAAAACAAGCGAAAGTAACCCCATTCGAGTTCAATTCCGAGGTAGTTTCGGTCTTTCCTGACATGGTTCAACGATCCATTCCAGGCTATAGCACTGTCGTTCAGATGTCCGGCATTATTGCCTCGCAAATGCTTACTTCAGGCACGGTGTGTTACGACCTAGGCTGCTCGTTGGGTGCCTCGACGCGGTCAGTCCTAAATGCCGTGGGCGACGCCGCCGTAACAGTTGTTGGAGTGGACTCGTCAGCCCCCATGGTCCACGAGGCCAGAAAACGAATATCCGATCCACGCGTCGAGTTTCATGTCGCCGATGTGCGTAGCTTTAATTTCGAGCCGGCTAAAGTGATGATTCTGAACTTTGTCCTTCAATTTGTAGGACCTAATGATCGGGAGGCCCTACTACGAAACATTCGTGCCGCATTGGAGCCGAATGGACTGTTGATCGTCTCGGAGAAAATCAACGCAATCCCTGAGTTTGAAGATCTACACCTTCAGTTCAAAAAATTTAATGATTACAGCGATTTAGAGATAGCGCAAAAGCGGCAAGCTCTAGAGAACGTAATGCGCATCAATTCCTCATCGGAGCATCTCGCACGACTCTCCAGGACAGGATTCAAGAATCCCAGAATGTGGTATCAGTGCCTCAACTGGGCGTCCTTCCTTGCCAACGCATGAATTTTGTCGAAAGCCTGCACACCAATTGGGAACTTTTCGGTTGCGAGACACGGATCGATCAATTACGACACGGTGACCTTCACAAATGGCTAAACGTGTTGAACGAGCTGCCGCGAATCAGGGGAGTTGAGTTTTGCAGTGGCCAAGTAGTCCAAACTTCAAGCACTAGTGATCTTTCGAGCGTAGACTATGCCAAACTCGTTCGCGCAGTGGAGAACCTAGTACCGTGGCGCAAAGGGCCATTCTCGTTTTTTGGTATCGACATCGATTCGGAGTGGAGATCCGACTACAAGTGGTCACGAGTCAAGAATCATCTGAATTTAAACGCAAAGTGCATCTTGGATGTTGGCTCGGGCAATGGCTACTTTGGCTATCGCATGCTTGAGGCAGGAGCTAAGTCCGTCACAGGACTTGACTCTTCGCTCCTCGCGGTAATGCAGAATGCGCTAATCAATCACTACGCGCAACAAGCAAACGTCGTTGTTCCTGTTCGGTTCGAAAGTGGAGCTTGGAGTCAGACCTACGACACTGTATTTTCTATGGGAGTGCTATACCATCAACGTGACCACGGTTCCCACCTTCGAGAGTTGCGACGTTCCTTGCGCTCAGGTGGAACACTAGTGTTGGAATCCATTGTTGCCAACATTCCCATTTATCCAAACGGTCGCTACGCTCGAATGAGGAATGTTTGGTGTATTCCGAGCATAAGCTCAATTACCGACGCATTGACTGAGATAGGCTTTGTCGATGTACGAGTTGTTAGTGTCACCACAACCACGTCTGAGGAGCAGCGACGTACAAGACACATGCCGTTTGAGTCGTTAAGCGACTCACTCATGGCGACTGACAAATCCCTGACCGTTGAAGGATACCCCGCTCCAAAACGAGCGGTTATTCTTGCCGAAAGGAATCGGGAGCTGGATTGACGTGCGACCGCCGCAGTTAAGGTCAGTTGCGTAGAATGAGCTTGCACAGCAAATGGAATTTCCACTGAACTGGGCATGGCTTCTCCGCTACGACTAACGTTTTCTCGATATCGCAAGCACAAGGCTCTAATTCTTGAAATCTACGAAATCTTTGTAGATTCACCTAAGCGACTATTGCACCCAATTGAGATTTCCCGAGAATGCGGCTTGCATATGCTCGATGTCATAGAAATTTTGGAGTCTGCTCCAGAAATTTTTTTGAGACTGCCATCGACCCGTCAGAGCGTAACCAAATACGGACTACGACCTTCAATTGCGGTTCAATCTCAAGCAGAGATTGAGCAGTTCATTGCAAGGCGAGCAAAGAGAGAGACCTATTTGTTCTTTGCTGTGGTCAGTATTGTCGTGCTTGTTTTTGTAGTTGTAGCGCTCTCCACGGTGCCTTATTTGATATCGATGTTCCATGAATCACAACAACAATAGACATATCTGCATTTTCGGACGGATGCAGGTTCGGCAGGGCATCGCTCCACGTTGTTGAAATGCCTGAGTCGATAAGCGAGTCTCAGCGGCAGTTTCTCAAGAGAATTGAGAAACTTTGTGAGAGAGTATTGCAGACAAGAGCGCAAGACCTGCCTGCATCTGAGGCATCTAGGCAAGTTCGAGAGCTATCGCAAAGCGCAGGAGTTTGGTCGTTCAACCATCCCTCGGATCTTGGCGGACCTGTAAATCGCTCACTTGTCGAGCTCGTCGTGCTGCACGACACGCTAGCATCCCACAATCTGTGCCAGGTTTCTGGTTTGTTTGGTCCTACACCCGGATTGCTGGCAAACGCGACCGAACCTCTTCGCAGTACGCACTTAATGCCATTTTTGAGAGGTGACAAGCGTGCTGCGTTCGGATTCACTGAACCAGACGACGCACAGCTACATACATATGCAACCAAAGGAAATGGGTTGCTCGTTGTAAATGGTCAAAAATCCTATGTGACAGGAGGCCATACGGCCGACTTCATCAATACATTGGTCGAGATCGAAGACATCGGACCGAGCATGGTAGTAATTGATCGACAATGCCCCGGAGTAGCTATTGAGAAAGTCTTTTCCTCTTCAGAGGGGAGTAGCCATGCCTATTTGACTTTCCGCGATGTAAAGGTGCCAACAACAAACATCGTCGGTAAACCTGGCGAAGGATTGCCACGAGCAATGAACCAGATAACAGACACAAGATTGGTGCTCTCTGCCCAGAGTGCTGGGCTCGCACGCTGGGTGATTGGTCAAGTGTCTAAGCACATTCGGGCTCCACATCGGAGCGGTCAGCCCCTTGCGTCCCGGGAAGGGATTCGAATGCGCTATGCAGAGATGCGAATAAAAGCCTTTGCCATGCGTAGCATGGTCTACCGTGCAGCCAGAATTGCGGATTCTGGCCAAAACTCGATTAACGAAGTGATTGCTAGCAAAGTTTTCTGTACAGAAGCAATTGGTGAGATCGTGGATACGGCGATACAGCTAACAGGAGGAAACTCGCTTAGAGTTGGCCATCCACTGGAGCAAATTCAACGATTGGTGCGTTCGTGGAGGTTGGCAGAAGGAGCGAGCGACATCTTGCGGCTAAATTTGGCTCGCGGCGACCTGGATCTCAATAAGGGCACACTCTGAGGAAATCAGCTACCGTATCTTTCCCGGTTTAACTGTTTGGCTTTGCGTCCCTTCCGGACCTTGACAAGCACTGCTCCCGTTCCCCCTAATTGATTGGGTGCCGAGGAAAGTGCAATGACGTCTTTGTGTTGTCTTAGCCAATGCAATACGTGGCTTTTCAATTCTGCGGGTGGGTTGCTTTTCTCTCCTCGCCCATGCAGAATTCGTACGCATCGATAGTCTAGGTCGATACACCGATCAATTAGATTAGACACCAATACACGAGCCCTTTCAATGCCAACCTTATGCAGATCCAAGGTTTTCTGAATTTCATACCCGCCTTGCTTGAACGTCCTGAATACATTCGGTTGAACACCGTCAAGCTTCCATTCAACAAAGTCGTTTGGTTTGACGCGAACCAACCCTCCATCCGACAGGTTAGTTGCAGGTCTCTCTCCTACTTCACCGGTTGCATTTGCACGACGCTGAGTTAGGTCTTCACGTTTCGAGTAAAGTCGAGACGTCCCAAGTGCACGTTGTGGCGCGTCAATAGGCACGACATCCTGCATGGTGTCCTCGAACTTCGCTTGTCCATCCTTAGCCTTAGTAATCTTCATGACGTGACTGCTTCAACTCGCAACTCTCCACCGCAAAAGGAACACCACAGACCGCCCGCCATTGGATTCGAAAACTGCTTGAATGACTGTAACCACTGGTTTATCAGCTTGACCAACAATCAGCATAGCTTACACAACATGCTAGAATTCCGAGTTCGATGCATCTCTACTACCAAGAGAGTTTGCGTGGACGCCACTATGCGACCACCCGGTTAGGCATTCGGGGCAGCACCCACGGTTCTCTTTCAATTTTCGGCCCCGCGTAACGAAGCACTGTTGGATCTATGTGGAGATTTCTCCGTTTTCTCCTATTAAGCGTGATTTGTCTAGCAATTGTGGGACTAGGCTTTGCGGGCTTTCTGTGGTTCTCTTCCCAGCAGCCAGAATTTACTCCTTCTAATGTCGAGCCACCTGCGTTTCTAGTGGGTGTGGAAGTGGCGGCTCGAGTTCCCGTAACGTTTGAAGTGACTTCGCAGGGCACCGTTTCGCCACGTACTTCCACAGTGCTCGTAGCACAAGTTAGCGGCGAAATTACCGACGTAATGCCGTCGTTTGTTACAGGTGGATTCTTTAAGAAAGGTGATGAGCTGCTGAAGGTGGATCCGCGGAACTACGAAACTGCCATCGTTAGAGCTGATTTGACCTTGGCACGTGCCAAGACGCGATTGGCAACGGAAAGCGCGCTTACAGGCTACGCATTGGACGACTGGAAACGACTTCAGGACCTGGACCCTTCTCGCGCTGAAGCGACTGATCTTGCGTTGCGAAAGCCTCAACTTGAAGAAGTGATGGCAGAGTACGAAGCCGCTAAGGCAGAGGTTGAAAAGGCAAAGGAAGACTTGGAGCGCACGACAATTCGAGCTCCCTACGACGGAATGGTTCGCGAAAAAATGGCGGACGTAGGGCAGTTCGTGAATGTGGGGTTCCAATTGGCGCGAACCGTAGCCGTGGACTATGCCGAGGTTAGATTGCCAATTGCGTTGCATGAATTGCAGTATTTGCAGCTTCCCAATGGAACTGACAGCACGCCACTCCCCGTCACACTGAATGCCCAACTGGGCGGAGCAAGCAACGAATGGGATGCTGAACTCGTGCGTACCGAAGGGATTATCGATGAAAAGAGCCGGGTAATCCACGCCGTGGCTCGAGTTGCGGACCCGTATGACATTGCAAACGGCGGCCACAGCATGCTGCGTTTCGGCACATTTGTTCATGCTAGGATACAGGGCAACGAAGCGGGAGAATTGTTCGTTGTACCTCGCCACGCAGTGCGCAACGGCACGACAATGTGGATCGTAACGGAAGACAGTACCATCCATCCCAAGGAAGTAGCTGTTGTGAGGTCCGATGAAGACTACTCGTACATCTCCAATGGAATTGACGAAGGTGATATCTATTGTGTGACGCCGATTGACAGGCCACTACCCGGAATGAAGGTACGATTTGATGAATGACAACTCGGATTCCTCGAGCGGCGGAAGCCAATCGACGGAGTTGACGGAGACATCGTCCGCGGTTTCGCGAGTCGGCACGCCTCCGCCAATCTCAGTTCGTCACAACGACGGAATCATTGGCTGGTTCGCACGCAATCATGTGGCTGCGAACTTGCTGATGTTCGCCATTGTGGCAGGTGGTCTCTACACGATCTTCAATAACTTGAAGAAAGAGACAATGCCGTCGTTTCCTGTTGACCAGATCCAGGTCTTTGTACCGTTCCGTGGTGGCACGCCCGAGGAAGTTGAAGAAGGCGTCCTTCTAAAAGTTGAAGAGGCAATCAAGACCGTAGAAGGTATCGGAGACGTCCACTCACAGGCCGGCGAGGGATCGGGCTCTGTGCGGGTTGACGTTGCAAGTGGATACGAGCTCGATGCGGTGCTCGACGAAGTCAAACTGGCGGTGGACTCTATATCGAGCTTTCCGAGTGAAACGGAACGACCGGTCATTCGCGAATTCCGTGGGTGGGGTGGCCCTGGCGTCATCAACGTACAGGTCTATGGGGATGTCAATGTGTATACATTGCGTGACATTGCGGAGGAGGTTCGCAATGAAATCCTCGGGTTGCCCGAAGTCTCGCAGGCAGAGCTTCAGGGAGCTAATGCTTCGGAAATTAGTATCGAAATTCCGGAGGAAAGTCTGCAGCGCTACGGACTCACTCTAAGCGGCATAGCCCAAACGATTCGTCAATGGTCCGTCGATGTGCCAGGTGGTGGAATCCGAACGGAAGGCGGATGGATACGAGTACGTGCTACCGGCCAAGCCTACACCGGAGAAGAATTTGAAGACGTAACTCTCATTTCCGGTCCTGATGGCCGACTGATCAAGTTAGGCGATATCGCCAACGTCATAGATGGGTACTCAGAAGTGAACTTCTATGCACTGTTCAACGGTAAGCCGTCAATTGGCATAGGTGTGGACGCTAGGGATCGTGAGGACGCACTGCAAATATCTCAAGCCGTTCGCGATTACGTAGATGCAAAGAAGCAAGAACTGCCGCCGTCAATACAAATCGACTACTTCGGCGATTCGACCTACTACTTGAATGATCGCCTGAACATGATGATCAAGAACATCGTGCTCGGGGCGATTCTGGTGTTTCTGCTACTTGGCTTGTTCCTGCACCTCAAAATTGCGTTCTGGGTGTGCGTCGGTCTCCCGGTGGCTTTTCTTGGCGCATTCTGGCTGCTCCCGATTCCGGGAATTACTCTAAACCTGATCAGCTTATTTGGGTTTATCCTCGTTATCGGCATTGTCGTGGACGATGCGATCATCATTGGCGAGGCGGCATTTTCTGAAACCGAACAGTTTGGCTACAACACAGAGAACATTGTCCGCGGAGCACGTCGGGTTGCGGTGCCCGCGACCTTTGGGGTATTGACTACCGTAGCTGCATTCGCGCCTCTGTTATTGACATCCGGTCGCATGACCATGATGTTTCAATCGATCGTGTGGGTGGTCATATTCTGCCTGCTTTTCTCTCTGGTTGAGTCCAAACTGATCTTGCCGTCTCACCTTGCACTTATGCGCAGATCGAAGAAGGCAAGGAAGAGGCGCGGACCTGCGGATTGGATGGATAGCGCTCTGAAGTTATTCTCGGCTCGCATATATCTGCCGTTCCTAAGGGCCGCTGTCAAGTACCGCTACATAACCACGTGCGGATTCTTGGCCCTCCTCTTCCTGACGGCAGGCTTCTATGCCAGTCCGTACATGAAGAAGGAGTTTTTCCCATCGTTTGAGAACGACTTTATTTTTGTGACAGTGAGTCTTCGCGAAGGCTTACCAGAAAATATGATCGTTGACGTGATCGAACAGATCACTGAATCAATGCATGAGTTGAACTCGGATGTCATGAGCAGCACGGGCGCAACGGTGCCTCCTATTCGGCATGTGTTCGCTTGGACGAACAGCGAAACTCAGGGTCGACTAAATGCGGAGTTGGCAAAACCCGACGATAGGACCCTGACACCCACAGAAATTGCTATCCAATGGAGGCAGAAAGTCGGTGAAATTGCTGGTACTCGAGAAATGTCTTTCAGTTCGCAAAACCGATGGTACTCAGGTTCGCCGATAGCTTTCAATCTCTCTGGCAATAGCTTCCGCGAACTTGACGCCGCGGCAGAAGAGCTAGCTGATCACTTGACGAACTACGACGGCGTTTTCGAAGTACGTACTCCAATAAGTTCAGGTCCCGAAGAAATCCGGTTGGAAGTCAAACCAGAAGGCGTAGCCCAGAACTTGACACTGAACTCATTGGCCCGTCAAGTTCGTGAAGCATTTCTTGGTATAGAAGCTCAACGAATTCAGCGCGGCGAGCAAGAAATTCGAGTGATCGTACGCTATCCAAAAGCAGAACGTCGGTCCATAGGAAATCTCGAGAACATGCTTGTTAGGTTGCCCGACGGCACTAGCACACAATTCCATTCCGTTGCAGATTACCGCCTTGAACAAGGTTACGGTTCGATACAACGCATAAATGGCAAACGCACCGTTGGCGTAACCGCCGATGCCGACCTGAGCAAGATCAGCCCCATCATGGTAGTTCAGAACGTCGAGCAAAACTTCGTTCCATCGTTGCTGTCAAGGTATCCGACTATATCGGTGGAGAACGCTGGTTCCGCACGCGACCAAAGAATGGCAATGGGAAACTTGCTCATTGCTCTCTTGATTGCCCTTGTGTCAATCTACGCGCTCATTGCCATCCCACTCAAGTCCTATCTGCAGCCGATCGTGATCATGAGCGTCATTCCCTTTGGCATGATTGGAGCGGTAGTGGGCCATGCCCTGCTAGACATATCGTTCAATGTCGCTTCGATGATTGGTTGTGTCGCTCTTACCGGTGTGGTGGTCAACGACAGCTTGATTCTGGTTCATTTCGTCAACCGCAAGCGTAGAGAGGAAGGTGCATCGTTACTCGAGTCCATTCTCGCAGCTGGCAAAGCTAGGTTACGTGCCATCTTGCTTACCTCGTTGACGACATTCTTTGGTCTTGTTCCAATACTGCTCGAAACGTCGCTTCAGGCGAAGATAGTTGCTCCAATGGCCATTTCTCTGGCATTCGGAATCGTTTTCGCCACCGTGATAACGCTGGTATTGGTGCCGTGTCTGCTACGAATCGGCGGGGACTTGGTTCGAACCAAGAACGCAGACGACATCGCTGACCCTACCTTTGTAGTCGAACCGCGGGCTATACCAGTAGCTACCGGAGGATAGGAACGTCTTTCTCCAATACAGGCCTCCGGTTCACGGTGACACGTAGCCGGCGTGTGGAACGATCTAGACGAGCTTCGACAAAACGATGCTCCTCCCAATGAAGCTCAATGTTCGTCCAAACGTAGAGAACGCTAGTACCCGCTGACGAGCACCGTTTGCGCAAGCAATTGTCGACATACAGCTCAAGGTCGTCATTTGCCTGCACAACCACGACAAAGAACTTGTGCTCGAGCTCAACACGATAGCTCTGCATTGCATTAGGTATATCGCTGGTTGCGTTCACATCGCTATTTTGAGCTATACATGCCACCTTGACCGCCACCGAATACGTTTATTGCTGGTACCACTCAAATATCTTGACATTCTCGCCATCCGGATACGAATGGGACAGATCGTCAATTTCTCGAAACACAACGTCCACTCCAGCATGGGCGAGAGCACGGTGAGCTTCTCTAGCAGTTTCAATGGGAAACATCCAATCCAAGGTGCCGTGGATCAAGTAGATCCTTACGGCTTGCAGCCGTTCTCGCGATGACATTTCGATCAGCATCGGATTGAAGCTTGCAAAACACGGCACCAAATGCGTGAAAACGGCATCCTTCAACAATCCCGCAGCAAGGGAGAACGTTCCGCCATCGCTTATTCCCTGCAACATCAGCCTACTTCGACAAACGTTCCACTCGCGTCGTACAAATTCCACATGTGTGAGAATGTTCTCAATGTCAGCTTCCGGATCTGATAGGTCCCAAGTCGAGTCCAGCGAAGTCGGGCACAAGACTATCGCGCCGCATGATCGTGCGTCCTTCAACCAAGTCCAAATGTGTCCGCGGCCATGTCCTCCGCCTCCGTGGAGCGAAACGATCAGGGGCCACTCCTTGGATGGGTTGTAGTTTTCAGGTACATACACGGTATATCCGCCCCAAGAATCCCTTGAATTGCGGCGGTGCATGATTCCAATCTCCACAGGGGATTGACCGGCTGGCCGGAGTGACTTTTTCAGTTCATGATTGGCTCGAGCTTGATCGTCTAAGAAAAGGTCGCTAACCCACTCATGACGAGTACACAGAGGATAAAGAATCTCATACACTTGCGGCTGCGCCGAACAGATAGCTCGGATTTCGAAGAAAGAATCGGAGTCCCCAATAATGCTCCAAAGCTTCGCTGTCGCTCTGCGAAGAGTACTAACGGCTCTTCGGATCGCCAGCTCATCTGCGTCATCCCTTCCGTGACAAGCCTCACTCCATTGCTCTTCGATGGCGATTGCTTCATGAAGGTCCGGTGCTACCTGCATTGCAATATCATTGACATTCTGCGGCGTAGCGCATCGGCGAATGAGTGCAATAGCAGACACAGAATCCTCAATCCAACGTGCTGTCTCGATCGCGAGTGCTGTAGTCATGACAGTTGCTCGTCTGCAGCTTGGCTAAAGGCAAATGCACGCGACCCCATGTGGGGAACCCTCTGAACGTGGATATTGAACATTGCCTAGTCTTCGTCAGATGCAAGCAGCGTCCCCACACTACCTAACATCAAGGCACCCGCAATTCACTAATTGGAACTCCTAGCACAGACAAATCGAAGGAACCTAGTAAACACAGTGGACATTTTGCACTTATGCAGAGCAACCGACGGCGGCACAAGGCTCTTGCTAGTCTTCAGTGAAACTAGCAAGATTCGTTGGCTAAAATCAGCAAAATCAAGCTTCGAACACTATTCGGCACCATGGAATTGCCTTACTGCACGACCGTAATGCTCGTCTAGATCCATCCAACTTGCTAACTATCACCAATCTTCAATCGGAGGACTCCGATGAAAAACACAAACACCTTTGATCGCACTGTTGAAGACGTAGGCAATATCCTAAACTTGGAACATTTCAACTTTACCGTTCCCGATCAAGAGCTTGCTTCCCTCTTTTACGTGTCTGGGCTGGGCTTTACACGCGACCCATACATGGACTTCGCCACTTTCAACATGTGGATAAACGTCGGCGAGCAGCAATTTCACCTACCCAAGAACAACGCTCAAGTCTTTCGTGGGCATGTAGCGTTGGTAATACCTGATCACCAAGGATTGAAACGAAGACTCGATTTCATCAATAGATTCATGGAAGGCACCAAGTACGCGTGGCAGAGCAAGGACGACCACATCCAAGTGAATTGTCCTTGGGGCAACGAATTCCACGTCTACCAACCCAATGGCAGCCAAAGACTACAGATGGATCTAGGCATTGCCTATGCAGAAATGGTTGTCGCCCCAGGAACAGCTGAAGGAATTGCGCGTTTCTATGACGAAGTCTTTGCGACTCCTGCAAGCGTACACACCGACGGTGAAAGTGTGTATGCAGACGTAAGAATGGGATTCAATCAGACTTTCATTTTTCGTGAGTCAACTGAAGAAATCCCAGCGTACGACGGACATCACATCGCCATTTACGTGGCTAACTTCTCAAGTCCCCACCAAAAATTGCAAGATTGTGGTGCTATAACTGAGGAGTCGGACCAGCACCAGTACCGATTTCAATCAATCATAGATCCCAATACGGGTGAAGTGCTGGCTGAACTCGAGCATGAAGTTCGAAGTCTTCACCACCCAATGAAGCGACGCACTCTGGTAAATCGCAATTCTGCCCAGACATTTGGCAACTATCGCGCCGGCCGCGACATGTTCGTTCCTACGTGACAGTGGTCAATGACACCGCACCCTTTTACCTTCCTCTAGGCAACGAGGTCGAAGTCTTCGCAGCGGCCTACGCGAGTCGCCTTCCCGTATTGCTCAAAGGACCAACTGGCTGTGGAAAAACCCGGTTTGTCGAACACATGGCGCATCGGCTTCTGTCGGGCGAAATTAACAATACAACGTCACACGATAGGCTGATCACGGTCGCCTGTCATGAAGACCTCACCGCGACCGATCTAGTTGGACGCTACTTGCTCGACCACGACGCGACCGTTTGGCAGGATGGCCCATTGACACGAGCCGCACGCAATGGAGCAATTTGCTACCTCGACGAAATTGTCGAAGCAAGAAAGGACACCACCGTTCTCATCCATTCACTCACGGATCACCGACGCTTGCTGCCCATAGACAAGACTGGTGAGATCATCCACGCACACGAGAACTTCCTACTGGTCATTTCCTACAACCCAGGCTACCAGAGCGTACTCAAGGATCTGAAACCCAGCACACGTCAACGATTTGTGAGCCTTGTCTTCGACTACCCTTCACCAGAACAAGAAGCACTCATCATAGAGCAAGAGTGCGGTGTTGACGGGTCGACCGCTGAACGTTTGGCACTCTTGGGTCAAAAGATCAGAAATCTTCGGGACCATGGTTTCGAGGAAGGTGTCAGCACCCGGCTTCTAGTCTATGCAGGTTCACTGCTACAGCACTCCATACCCGCCCGGCTTGCAGTCGACACAGCAATCATCCAGTCACTAACAGACGACGTGGAAATCAGGTCAGCACTCACATCCATTGCTGATGTGGTGTTTCCATGACCCGACTAGCTGACTTTGAGACACATCTTGCCATCTTTGCCGAGGGAATATCTGGGCAGCGTTACCAGATTCGAGACGACGAGACACTTGCAATTCCCTTTGGCCACAACCCCAATCGCATTCCCGTAATCGCACAACGGATTCTTTATCTGCCAAGAGAGTTCAATTTTTTCTCGTCGGAAGAAGCGAATCGACAAGCGTACCTGCTGCTCGCTTTGCTGCAACTTGGGCATTTTGAATTCGGCACGTTCGACTTCGACATGCACAAAGTTCGTGAGTCGTTTCCATCGCTCCAGACTTGCCGCTCGTACTTGGGGGACCGAGAATCTGAACTTGGCCAGCTCTACCGATACTTTGACAACCCTGTTGTTGCTCGTCGCCTGTTCTGTGTCATCGAGTCCGAACGAGTCGAGCGACGTCTACTTGCAAAATATCCGGGAACGAAAAAGTACCGGGACGGATTTCAGTCATATGTCGATTCCATCCATGAATCCAACAGCTCCAGTCCTGTCGATTCCGTGATTCGAGACCTGTCAGGACACTTGAGAGGTGTACCGGCGTGCAAGTCTCCATACTTGAAGCTAGTATTGCAGGCAATGTCTCCGCAAGCTCATGTTCATGACAGCATTTCAGCGACGGTGGACTGTTACAACGCTATTCAACATTTGCTCCAAGATGAAGAGCTCAGCTTTGCCGATGCCGAGACCTCACAGCAACATCTATCCCTAGAAGTCCTTCAACGTCAGTCAAAACTAGACGAGTGGGAAAGGGAATTAGCAGGTATAGACTCGGAGTTTGCCAAAGTTGAGGTGCTGGATGCACTCGTCGAAGCTAGCGATGTCGAGGAATTCTCCAGAGCCTTGGAGAGTTTCCAGAATGACCGAGAACTATTGGCAAAGCGGCGAGCTCGGATTGAGCGGCTGGCAATTGTTGAGAAATCATCTCTAGGCATTCTCGCTAAGAGAACCGCCGACACCAGTGTGAGCTACCGATACGACGAATGGGACTACCTGAACAAGGTTTGGTTACGAAATTGGTGCGTTCTCCACGAGTTTATGTTGCCCAAAGATGTCACCTCGGAAACAGCCGAACTAATACAAACCGTACGTCCCCATGTAAGGTCTGTGCGAAAGCTATTCGAGCAGCTAAGACCCACAGGGATGAAACGAGCCAAGCATCAAGCGGATGGCGATGAACTCGATCTCGACCGAACAGTAGACATGCGTGTAGACCGCAAATCTCGCACCTCGATTGACGACAGAGTCTACTCCCGCAGAGCTCAGACTAGTCGCGACATAGCAACGCTGGTCTTGGTAGACCTATCCGCATCAACAGACAGTCCTATCACCAATTCAGAGAACGCTCTTCCGCAAATTCGAGCCACGGATTTCAAGGCACAGGATTTGCGGGATCCATACTTCGACGACGACTATTTGAACGGACGACTGGATTTCAATCCGGTCCACATGCAGGAGAGTGCCAGCAAACGGGTCATAGACGTAATGCGAGAGGCAGTATTGCTGCTTGCGACGGCGCTTGAATCCCTAAACGACACCTTTGCAGTCTATGGATTTTCCGGATACGGCAAGGACAATGTTGAGTTTTATGTTGCCAAAGAATTCCATCGAAAACTCGCCCTGCCGGAGATCGGCGCATTCACGTCGTTAGAGCCTAAGCGTTCTACGAGAATGGGTCCAGCTATTCGGCACGCGATCAATAAATTGATAGGCACTGGATCGGCAATGAAAGTGTTGTTGATTGTCAGCGATGGCTTTCCACAAGATTGCGACTACGGACCAGATCGAACAAGCCATGAATATGGTGTGCAGGATACTGCCATGGCTTTACGTGAAGCAGCCTACAAAGGTATTCAAAGCTTTTGTGTTACGGTCGATCATGCTGGCCACGACTACTTGCGCAAAATGTGTCCGCGCGATCGCTACTTGGTCATCGAAGACTTGGAATCTCTACCACTCGAATTGAATAGAGCCTACCGGAGATTAGTAGCGCGCTAGCGATTCTTGCAATGCTTTCCGAAGAAACTACTCGTCGCCACTAAACAATCCGATAATTGACAACAGATTAATGAACAGTATGTAGATGTAGGTAAACAAGCTAACTGCTGCAATGATATAGTTGCGCTCGCCACCTAGCACGACCTGACTCGTCTGGTAAAGGATCAACGCAC
This sequence comes from uncultured Pseudomonadales bacterium, assembly GCA_964572845.1. GTDB lineage: Bacteria > Pseudomonadota > Gammaproteobacteria > Pseudomonadales > Azotimanducaceae > Bin55. The sequence goes on from CAZNFX010000001.1 coordinate 435,931, forward strand.
ACGCGATGAACACGACAAAACCTGAAATGACTATCGCAAACGGCGTCAGATTCACAAAGAAAGAAAGAAGGACGATGCCGAGCAACACAAAAATTGCCACGGTCAGAAACTGTCCCAGCCAACTGAAGTCGGTACGACGAACAATCGTATACATGGACAACCCTACAAATGTTGACGCCGTCAACGCTAAAGCTTGAACCACAATCATTGGATTGATTTGCAGATACACGTTCAAGATCGGGGCCATCGCTACACCGATGAAAGCGGCAAATACGAAGGACCAAAATAGCCCCCAGACGCTCCTGGCAGTTCGATGGACTATCCAAGAAATGCCAAAGAAACCGATCAGGTAGGGCAAGAATCCCATGTATGGAACGCGCAAGTAGATCGCTAAGCCAGCACAAACGGCACAAAACCCTATCTGACTGGACAGGAGCAAGTAGGTGTTGCGCAGCACACCATTGATTTCAATAGCATGCGCACGAGACGCGACAGTCAATCTAGCACTTTGCATTTGTTATGAACAGTACCCGCTTAGAAATATTCTTGCATATATTAAGGGCGGATCAGGGCAATTCAAGAATGTTGGCTGCAATTCGCAAGGGAGTACAGCCTGCAGACGAGTGCGCTTTGCCGTCGAAGCAGATATCCAGGGCTAGCGTTTTCGATGCTACAGCCGCATCAGGGCAACATTGCCGCCGGTGGCGGTTTCGTTTCGACTTACCACACGCTCAACGACGAATCGATGCAAATAGAAAGGGCCTCCAGCTTTAGGACCGGTACCAGAAAGGCCTTCGCCGCCGAAAGGCTGAGTACCTACAACGGCACCAATCATAGATCGATTCACATACAAGTTGCCTGTCTTGACTCCTTCTGTGAACCGAGCAATAGTCGATTCAATCCGGCTGTGAATCCCAAAGGTGAGTCCGTACCCCAAGGAATTTACGGCATCGACAAGCTCATCGATGGCATTTTTCCTAAACCTGTGAACACCCAAAACCGGACCAAAGTACTCCGTATTGAAAGACGCGATTTCAGTTGCATCCACCATCGCCGGAAGCACGAAATTGCCGGTTGGAGGATCGGCCAGCTTCATACGGTATAGCAGCTTGTTCTGGCCAATGCTTGTCTCGAGCCACTGTTTAGCTTCACTGTCGATGACTGGACCTACGTTCACGCTCCAATCAGTTGGATTCCCGACAGTGAGCGCATCGATTGCTCCGCAGAGTAGCTCAAGCAACTCATCTGCAACATCCTCTTGCACACAAAGTAGCCGTAGAGCAGAACAGCGTTGTCCAGCGCTCTTGAAAGCCGACATGACAATGTCGTCTACAACGTGCTCAATTTGTGCGGACGAGTCTACGACCATCACGTTAACGCCGCCCGTTTCTGCAATTAATGGAACTATGGGGCCCTCTCGGTTAGACAACGAACAAGCAATCGCCTTGGCCGCTGCTACAGAACCCGTAAAGGCCACTCCTCCAATAAGCGGGCTCGAAACAATCTGCTGTCCTACTTCATCACTGCCAGGCAGAACACAGAAGACGTCTTCGGCGATGCCGACGTCTTGAGCCAAATCTGCAATCCGTAACGCTATAAGCGACGTCTGCGGCGCGGGCTTAGCGACAACCGTATTGCCTGTTACCAAGGCGGCAGCGGCAGGACCCACAAAGATTGACGCCGGAAAGTTCCACGGGCTTATCGTTGCGAACGTACCTCGTGGGTACAGGCAGAGCCTGTTCGACTCCCCTGTCGGGGAGGGAAGGTCCTGTATTCGAAATATTTCCCGGCCTTGTGCTGCATAGTAGCGACAGAAGTCCTCGGCTTCGCGCAATTCATTGATTGCGTCCTCTACAGTCTTTCCCGCCTCACGTTGCAGAAGTCCAGTTAGCTCAGCCCGGTTCTCCTGGAGAGAGTTGGCCCACATGTCAATTCTGTTTGCACGTTCCGCAACGCCCTTGGCAAACCATTCCTGCTGTTGGGCACATACGTCTTCAATCTTCTTAGCAATTTGTGCCGAACTGAATCGAGGGTGCGTTCCAACCAAGTCGGCCTCATCACATGGATTGGTTACTTTTTCGCCGTCAGTCGAGAAGTTCCAATGCGCACTCAGCCAGGTTGCAACCTCCTTTCTGAAGGGTTCCCGCAAGCTCGCGTTTCCAAAGTCAATTCCAAGAGAATTCACCCGTTCACCACGGTAAAGGTTCTTAGGCAACTCAATACGTTCATGGCTGTGGTTGTTTGCCGTCTCCACTGCTGCGATTGGGTCGCTAACGACCTGCTCGACCGACAGCTGAGAGTCGAAGATACGATTGACAAAGCTTGTATTTGCGCCATTTTCCAAAAGACGACGCATCAAGTAAGGCATCAGGTCCTTGTTGTTTCCCACGGGTACATAGACTCTGCAACCTGGGTAGTCATCGAACTGACGTCGGGCTACGTCATGCAAGAGCTCGCCCATTCCATAGATTCGCTGAAACTCGTAACGTTTGCCCTGCCCCATGCACTGAATTGAGGCGATTGTGTGAGCATTGTGGGATGCGAATTGAGGAAATATTCTTTCATTGTGACCAAACATTTTCCCGACACACGTTAGGTAGGATAGGTCCGTATTCTCCTTGCGCGTATACACAGGAAACTGCGATAGGCCATTGACCTGGGCGTGCTTAATTTCGTAATCCCAATATGCACCCTTCACTAGGCGAACGTTGAGACGAGTGTTGTGTACGCGAGCCAGCTCAGCCAACCAATCGATAAGAGCTGGAGCTCTCTTCGCATAGGCTTGCGTTACGACTCCTAATCCCTGCCAATCCCGAAGATTGGGACTCTTTAGTAGACCCTCGACCACCTTAAGACCTGCCTCGCATCTCTCGGACTCTTCGCCGTCGATTGTGATTGGAATGTTGCGTTCGGCAGCCACGAGACAGAGTTCCTTCATCTTCTCCACCAGTGCCTCGACTGAGCCCCGCTCGTTAAGGGGCTCGATTCTGGGATGCAGAGCGGTTAGCTTGACCGACAGACCGTGTCCAAGTTCTGTTGTCGAACGATGTTCTGCTACATGCTGCAACGCACCCATGTAGGAGTCGAAATAGTCGTCAGCAACTTTGTACGAACGCGCCCCTTCACCCAGCATGTCGAATGACGCCGTCCACTTTGTCCTGGCTACAGCCTCTTCGATGGTTTGGCCGGCGACGAATGAGCCGCTGAGTATGTTCATTGCTGTCAGCAAAGCCTTGCGAGTAACCGTCTCACCGGTTCGAGCGGCAAACTTGGTCAGCCAACCTCCCGCGTCGCTCCGTATGTCGGCACTCAAGTCGAGCCAGTCACCAGTCAATATCAGTGCCCAAGTTCCTGCATTTACAAAAAGCGAATCCGAGCTTCCGACATGGGCCGACCAATCTCCCTGACGTAGCTTTTCAGCGATCAGCTCCTCTGCAGTGCGCTCATCAGGAATCCGCAGAAGTGCCTCAACTAGACATAGCAACACCACGCCTTCTTCGCTGGTAAGTCCATACTCGTGCAGGAATCTCTCCACAATGGGACTCTCCTGCTTGCGGTCACGGCATTCGGTTACGAGACTCTTGGCACTGGACTGAATTTGCAGCCGTTGGTCGCTAGTGAATTGCTGACTCGCCAACAGATCGCTCACGACCTCGTCTTCCGGTAGCAGAAGTCTCCGGCCAAGTTCCAACCAGCATTCCTCTAATGACATCTCTCAACCTTGCGTAGCTTGCAATGGCCAGTGCATCGACACGCTAGCCGAATAGGTTCGTGCAATTGGTTGCAACTAGCCACCTTAATTTACTGAATAGTCTCGGCATCCGGTCGGCCCGATACTCCAGAAACCATGTTCCTTGCCTCCTTCGTCGACTGTAGCGAGGGTTTGCCGCGAGCCGCGAAGTTGTATGGGTCGGTGTCGATCTCCTCGAGCCGTATCTTGCCAGCCAAGACCTCGCTCTTCCATTGATCATGCCGATCTTGACGCGCGTGAAATTCTGGCATCACTTCTCTTGCAAACAGCGCGAGACTCGCACAAATGTCTTCGTGTCTATTCTTGCCGGCCTGATTCAAGAGGATCACCTGGTCTACATGAGCTTGTTCCAACTCATGCAACCTGGATCTAATGGTTTCAGGAGAACCAATTAGTTCGCTGCCTGATCGACGCTGTCCTTCAGGTGTGCTTTTCCATTCCTGGTACCGTTCCCAAAAATTCACGGTGCCAGGTGCAAACGGACCTTCTTTGTTGTAAAGCTGAAGCGCAAACTGAAAGAATGTCCAGCCGTCTGCCTTCTGCCATGCTTCCTCGTCTGTTGGGGCACACATGAAGCCGGAGACCACGGCAATGTTCGGATTCGTTTCGTAGTTCTCCAACTTCTCGAGTCCATGTACGAACGTATTGTAGTAGGCGTTCACCCACGCCTTAGCGGCTTGAAGACTTACGAACTTAAAACACAAAGAGCCCATGCCGCGACGAGCGGCGTAGCGAATCGTGTCCAATTGAGAACATGCTATCCACAATGGCGGATGCGGCTTTTGCAGCGGTTTCGGCACAACGCAGCGCAAGGGAAACTTGAAGAATTCTCCGTCGTACTCCCACCCCTGGTTCCAAAACATCGGCAAGGTACAGCGGACTGCATCCTCCCAAACCTCACGCTTGTCACGAAATCTCAAATTGAACGGATGCAATTCTGTAACCGATGCGCCTTCCCCCAATCCAAGTTCCACTCGACCATCGGATACCAAATCCAGAGTCGCAATTCTCTCTGCCACCCTCGCAGGATGGTTAGTCGTGAGCTGAACGATGCCATGGCCCAAACGAATATTGCTAGTTCTCTGACTGGCGGCTCCCAGAAAAACCTCTGGTGCCGACGAATGCGAATACTCCTCAAGAAAGTGGTGCTCCACCTCCCACGCGTAATCGAAGCCAAGCCGATCCGCCAGCTCAATCTGTGCCAGTGACTGTTTGAGCAACCGATGTTCGCTGTTCTCCTCCCAATCCCGCGGCAGCTGGTGTTCATAGAAGATTCCAAATTTCATGATGTCTCCAAAAGCAACCCAAGTGGACGGCTCCTACAAATGTGCAGGTCGATTCAATGCCCCTTCGCAGCGTTGCTGCCGGCGATACGCCCAAGAACGGCTCCCGACATCAATCCGCTTCCACCCGCATAGTTGAAATAATAGAGGCCACCGACCAACTCTCCCGCGGCAAACAGATTGCCGATGGGGGCTCCCGAAACTCCGAGAACACGAGCATGCTCATCTACGTGCAAACCACCAAAGGTAAACGTGATGCCGCAAGTTACGCCATAGGCTTCAAACGGCGGAGATGATATTGGATTAGCCCAGTTGGACTTTGCAACTACACCATCATTTGCGCATCGGCCATCTTTGATTGTCGGATTGAAATCAACGCTTGCTATTACCGACTTATTGAACCTCCGCACAGTGTCCAGGAATCCAGCCATATCCACTCCGGGCATTTGTTTTGCCAAACTGCGGAGGTCATTGGATCTTACTTTCGTTACCTGCTTCACACGGTACTCGTCCCTCAGCAACGAAGTTGTCTTGGCATCAAACACCTGCCACGCAAACTGGCCACTCTGCTCCAGTATGGAGGCGCCATAGCTTGCATAGGTATAGTTGCGGAAGTCCTTGCCCTCGTCCACAAATCTTCTACCTTCGGCATTGACCATTATTCCGAGAGGGTAGGAATGTTTTTGGTAGGAATCACCCACCTCCAAATCTCCGAAATCGGGGGCATTCAAGTCCCATGCCACGGAGTGACAACCTGACCAATGTCCGCGCGGCATGGCTCCAATCTCCAGAGCCATACGTATTCCATCCCCGGTGTTGTAGCGAGTGCCTCTTACACGAGCAAGATCCCATTTTGGACCAAGGTAGCGGGCACGCCAGGCCGAGTTGGACTCAAAACCACCGCATGCAAGAACAACCGCATTGGCATCGATACTCTTGCCGTCTGCATTCACTCCGATCACGCTCTTGTCACTCGGTCGAATCCTGAGATCCGTTACGTGGCAGCCGTATTCAAAAACAACACCCTTTGCTTTAGCAATTTGTGCGAGTGAATCAACAAGACCGGCGCCGCCACCCCACGCCTCTACTGTGAGCCCACCCCAAAATCGTTGCTTTCCGTCAACTTCATGCGATTGTCGTCGATACAGCGGCAGGAATCTGACCCCATTCTTGCGCATCCATTGAAGCGTTGGCAAGCTTTGTGAGGAAACCTCGTAGGCGAGTTCTGAATCTGTGCGAAAGTGCGAAACACGACAGAAGTCCTCGTAGAACTGCTCACGATCGTAGCTACCAAATTCTGACCGTTCAATGTCGTCAGTAGACAGGTCGGGCATAAGAGAGAGTAGATCTTCCAAACCGTCGTAGTAGGTTCGCATACCTCCGCCGGCAAATCGGGAGTTACCGCCTCTCGCTTCATATGGAGCGCGGTCCAAGAGCATGACCTCTTCTCCGTGCTCTCTTGCCGCTATCGCTGCACACAATGCGGCGTTGCCGCCGCCTACAACAACAATGCGTTTCATTTCTGAAGTGCAGTACCCCTTGACGTTGCCGATGCAATGTCCGTTCAATAAACTGAATTATCAGCACTACATCGCTCTGACACTCTATCGTAGCCTAGATAATCAGTCGTTCAGAGGTATCTCTAAGGGTTGTACTTGCGCGACCTAAGAGACAGTGGTCTTCGTGTTAGTTGGGAAATCGCCAAAACACGGGGGATCAAACTACACGGTAAACCAAACGATGGCCCGTACGTCCCATCACGAATGTGAGACGCTCGATTCGTACCCTACTGCAACTGTGAAAGTTGCTTGTCTTGCTCCCTAGGCTTCATAGACGACTCAATGAGCCAGTGCTTACTGGACTGCTGTGGATTTGAAGGATGGTACGATCGGAAAGCGCTGAGTGGTCTGGAAGAGACCATCATCCTCAGCGCACAGTTCAAGTTTGTCCGGATTTCTGAGAATTGGCTGTAATCTTCACCGAGTTGTCAAGCATCCAACAAGGGTGCGAATGAACAATGCACCCAACGCAAGCGATTTTGCACTCTTGCAGACTCACCCCAATGAACCAAGCGCTTATGGCGTAATCTAACGAGTAAGGGTAGCTTAGTACTGAACCGGCTTGCACGGTACACGATGCCAAATGATGATGATTAGCACAATGTCGAATGGCTGTAACTCAGCCTCCCAAGTTCTGGTAGGTTTTCGTCAACAGCGGATGCTTGGATCGTGCTTTGCTGCACTTTTAGCTCGCGTGGCAGCCGGTTTGCTTGGTGTTTTCTTTCTGATTCTCGTAGCGGCATGCGCATCCATGAGCCATACCGATTGCTATTACGCCGATTGGTATGCGAAAGGAATGATCGACGGCACAAGAGGTGAGGCCATGTCCAAATTCACAAGATATGTCGCTGACTGTTCCAAGTATGCCATCACACCGGACCGTCACGACTACACAGACGGCCGGCAGAAAGGACTCGAGTCGTACTGCACTAGAGAGAACGGCTACTACATCGGTCGTCACGGCCGTGAATACAGATTTGTTTGTCCCACGACCGATGAAAGAGAATTTCTCTCAGGCTACGACCCAGGCAGAAGGTTGGATGAGGCCGAATCTCGTGTCGAATCAATTGACAGTAGCATCGCCTCTCTACAACGCAAGATCGAAAGATTGAGAACTGAAATCGACAAGTTTGAAGTGGAGCTCCTGGATGACGAAACAGACGACGAAACCCGATCAACTAGACTTCGGCAAATCAAACGGCGTCAAACCGAAATCGGACGTCACCAAGCGGAGATTCAACGCAATTACGAGAGAAAAGTAGAAGCAATAGTGGCGTACAGACAGCAGGTGCAAGAGAACAGAGACTTGGGGTTTACCGAGACGATGCGCTACTAAACTGGGGATATCACTCACAATCGTCGACGAAACTGCCGCTCGGTACAATACCCAAGCGCAACCTATCGGGAGCTCCCAGAGACACAGGCTACGTAGCTCAGCTGGTAAGAGCACAGCACTCATAATGCTGGGGTCGTTGGTTCAAGTCCAACCGTAG
>CAZNFX010000002.1:0-140932 GCA_964572845.1 uncultured Pseudomonadales bacterium
AGCCCCTGTTCCCTTCGTGAATGCGAACCCAGTCCAGCCGGGTGTGGGGGCTATATTGGCGGCATCGAAGAGCAAGCAATCCTAAATGAAGTTGCAACCGCCATAGTGGGGAACTGGGCGAGATCGGATATCTCCGAAGCGCTCAATTGGATTGCGAACGAGACAAGCCTTGAACACAATCGAAATGAATTAAGAACCGTGGCATTAAGAGGATTGGCAAGCAGCGACCCACTGGAAGCCCTTCAGATTGCCTTAGCGCAGCCGCTCAATGACGATGGCATAGGACCAGAAGCAGAAATAGTCGATATGCTTGCGTTGCGGGACATGGATGCCGCCGTTTCGATGCTTGGCCACGTAAGGGGTGGAAAGACCAAAATCGAAGCTTACGATTCGGTCATCTTGATGCTTTCGGTCGTAGCTAAGGATTCCGAACGGGCAGTTGATCTGTTCGTTCAAGTTTGCAATGAGGAGTCTATTCCTCGAGATGCTCACATCATGTTGAACATTGTGACTTCTGCGCCCCGCATGCTGGCTGATGAGCTCGATCGAATTGAATCCGAAGACACCAAGCGAAAAGTGGCCAGCACGCTATTGAGATTTCATGAGGATGATGGCATCTTTACCGAAGATCAACTTTCCCGTCTTCGAGACACAAGCCAGTACGGTCGAGAAGGTCGCGAAGCCAAAAGACAAACGGCACTCGAAAATTTGACCGAATTACTTATGGAATCTAGTATTACCGACGAGAGTGAGTCGGAGTAGTAAGACAAGATTGCCAAAGTTTAGCGATCGTCAGATTACGAGCTTGCTTCGTCGGTATTACTTGTGTACGACGGTGGTGACTCGTAGAGGGCTCTTCTGTGTACTTCCCTAGTTCACATGCTTTTTCCATTGACGCCCTATCTCACCTAAGGGGTAAGTTCATTCAAACAGGATTCACTAGGGAATTCTTGCACTGTGGAGTTGTTCTGCTCGTGTTATGCGGTGCAAAGCCGGATCCCACACAAGTTTCTTCAACGAGCGGCTGCCCTGATAGCGACTCCATCCAAAATAAGAACTGGGCGAACGCTCATTCCCACAATCCCTCGTTTGCCATCGCTGCCAAAAACTTGTCGACAGTCCAAACGTTGATACCGTCTTCTGTCTGAAAGGTAAGTTCACCGTCATACACCAGAATTCTCTTTTTCAATCCAGGCAAATTGCCGATGGATCGAAGTCCTCGGACCAACTTAGTGCTGTAGCGCTTTGTTGATTTCACTTCGATTGCCAATGACGTGGAGTCGCGACGAAGCAGGAAATCGACCTCAATTTGAGAATTAGTCGGGGACCAGTAGCCGATGTCGTCGAATACACGTGCTGTGGTGTTGTGGGTGCGCAAGACACTAAACACCCATCCCTCAAAGAGTGAGCCTCGTTCCTCGGGTGCAACGCTACCGAACTGCCGCTTGACTGCACGAACCAATCCCGGGTCGACCCAATAGAGTTTGCTGCCGCGTCGTTCTCGTACCCTAAGCTTAGGAGTAAATGCGTGCAGCCGATACGTTAGCAAGGTGTCTTCGAGGATGCTCATGTATCCTTCGACAGTTGATCGCGACACAGCAGCGTCTCTCGCAATGCCCGACGTATTGACCTCTTGGCCGTGCATAACGGCGGCAACCGGCAAGAATCGCAGAAAACCACCCAGATTTCTCACCAACGCCTCCGCGCGAACCTCCTCACGCAGGTAAAGATCAGTGTAGGCACTCAATGCTTCTTGTCGATGGGAATTGTTCCAGACTAGCGGAATGGAACCCGTTTGCAGAACTGTGTCCAAGTGAAAGTCTTTGCCAAATTCTTGAGGTGCAAGTGGAAACATGGAGAGTACGGAGGCCCGACCGGCTAGAAGGTTAGTTCCAGCCGTCTTGAGCTTTCTTGCGCTCGAACCAACGAGTGCAAACCGAATTCCCTTGTCTTCTATGTGGCGATGAACTTCGTTAAGCAGGCGAGGGATTCTTTGGACTTCGTCGACTATGACCCAGTCCCCCCTTTCCGCATTAGCAATGAGGTTGCGAAACAGCCCAATATTGGTCAGCAAGTCTTGGAACAAGACCTCGTCCAAGAGGTCAATTCGAATAGCGTCGGGCAGGACACTTCGAATCCAAGTACTCTTTCCCGCACCTCGAATTCCTAAGAGAAAGAAACTATTAGGAGGCAGGTTAACAAGCCTTTTGTACATATAACCGTTAATTATCCAAGTATTTTGTTGGCTACTTAAGCATTTTATCAAGCGTTTTGCGCATAATATGAACGTTTTGATGTTCAAGCAATTGAAATTGGCTACCTGATCGAATTTGTTCAAGTTGGATCTCTTTACGCGGAGACCCCGTTGAGAGTGTTCGATCCAAACGACTACGTAGAGGCGGCCGGAGATCTGGACCGCTGGCAATTCGACACCGTCTTCCCAGTGATTTGTGCATTGCGGTAGCATTAGTTGCCCCATAGACGTGAGGAAAGACTTGAGCAACGGACACCTGAGCAGTGAGTTTAAAGACAAAGTTGTAGCCATTACCGGCGCAGGCGGTGGAATTGGTCGCAGCCACGCACTGGAGTTTGCAAAACGCGGCGCGCAGGTAGTAGTCAATGACTTAGGCGGCGACGTCCACGGCCTAGGACAGGGCGATGCCGCGGATCAAGTTGTGAGCGAAATTCGCGAATTGGGCGGTGATGCCGTCGCCAACAAGGCTTCCGTAGCGGACAAAGTTGGAGCGCAAAGCATCATTGAAGATGCGCTGAACGCTTTTGGCCGAATTGACATATTGGTCAACAACGCAGGCATCTTGCGGGACAAGACCTTCAAGAAAATGACCTTGGAGGACTTCGACCTCGTAGTTCAGGTACATCTCATGGGTACGGCGTATGTCACGCACGCCGCCTGGCCCCACATGTACGAGCAACGCTACGGTCGGATTGTGTTCACCAGTTCCGGATCAGGCATCTTCGGAAATTACGGGCAGTCGAACTACGGCGCGGCCAAGATGGGAATGCTGGGATTGGCTAATGTCCTCGCGCTTGAGGGTGGACCGCGCAACGTGCATGTCAACTGCCTGGGACCAGGCGCGGCGACCAGAATGACCAACACTGTGCCAGGCAGGGACGAAGATTTGGCCAAGGTAGACCCGGCAAGATCACCCGATCGCGTCAGTCCGGCAGTGCTCTACATGTGTAGCGAAGACGCTCCGAACGGTTGTGTGATTCATGCTTCCGGCGGAAGGTATTCACGGAGCGTGATTTACGTCAACGAGCCAATAAAGCTCGGCGCGACCGGAACTTACGAGGACTTGGTGCCGCATATCGATAGATTGATGGACATGTCGAATGCGAAACCGAGAAATTCCTAATCTTGGGAAGATAGCGTAGCAGTCCTCGAGTGACTGTTTGACTTCACCGATTGGTTGCATAGCTTGGCTTCATGTCTTTGTGGAGTAGCACGAAACCGATCCAGGACCATGTGCCTATCGCAGCGGCAACAAGAAAGAGGTGACCGCCAATGCCGGGGAAATCAGGCAGCCAAGCAATGTTTGACCAACCAACGAAGAGCGCAATTCCCAGGAACGCCGAAAGCACCCCTCTGAGACCTGTGAGTGTTACATGGACCGACATGTAGGCAGATAGCTTCTCTCGTGGCGCAAAGTCGTTGTGCCCGAGCTGCCAAGCAATGGTTCCGCCTCCCCGGCCAATACCCGATATGGCTTGCGCAATCCCCAACGCTACCACCGATCCCAGCATTGCACCAATCCACAGTATGAGCTGAGACAGAACCCAGACCCCACTAAGTCGCGTTCTAAATTTTGCTACGTGCACAACATCGAAGTAGCGAGCCCAAAGTGGTACTGAAACTGTGCGTGCCAAGAACGGTATAGCCATGATTACAGCGATGCTGACGGTATAGCTTGCTTGTAGCTGTCTGGATACAAGATAGACAAGCGGCGCTTCCAGAATCATGTTTGAGACACCGCTTAGGAATTGGTAGAGTTCATAGCGAGCGAAATTCCTATCGCTCTTGAGGATTTGAAGGAAACCAATTCGTTGCCCGTCGAGATCTGTCTGTGCCTGAAGCTGACGTTCAAAGACTCGGTGCCGCATCTCGCCTGCAACTTGCACGCGCGAGTACGACCACGTTCCGATCATGGCAATCAATATGCCGACCACATACATCCAGCGAAATGACATGGGATTCGTGTCCAAAATCGGACCGGCAACTAGCGTGGTCGCCACCATGACGATGCTTGTGAACACATGGAGTCGCCCTGTGGTTCGTGCACGAATCGATCGCGGATAGTTCAGACTCCATACGACGCTTCGCAGCGTAACGGTTCCCGCGGTCAAACACCTTGCGACAACCACGCTGACAACGAGCATGACCGTGCCCCAAGTGTTGACTGGAGCTGCCACAATGAGAAGCAAGCAAAGCATGGTCAATGCTTGCAATCCAACGACTACCGGCACTTTTGCGCGCGCGCTGGATATTTGGGTCCAAAAATAGCTTGAGAGATTTCCAATGAAAGCAGCCGATGTCAGCAACGCCAATACACCAGCTGGCACCTCGAAGATCTTGTCGGCTATCACACCGACAAACCCGCCCTCCAACATTGCCAATGCCACGGGAACGGTTAGGTCATTGAGCTGCTCTCTCTTAAGACTTTTCTTTTCTGTACGCGCTAACTTCGGGGTGCCAAAAATGCGACGAAGAAGTGCCACAGATTTACTGGGAGTCAAATGCCAGCACTCGACTGGCAAGGTAGTTATGGTGCTGCATCAATAGGAATTCGGACTCAGGAGATCAAGATGGAGGATCTTTTTGCAAATCTAGTCCGGCCTCAGCGGCGAAATCCCTTGCCGCATCACGTTTTTCGCGGTTGGTTTGAGCCAAAGCTGAAAGCGCTGCGAACACAATCCAGTCGGCGGACACCTCAAAGTAGTCGCGAAGTACTTCTCGCGACTCAGACAGTCCGAAACCGTCCGTTCCCAACACAACGTACTCGCCGGGAATCCATCGTGTAACTAGCAATGGGAGCGCTTTTTGGTAGTCGCTGGCCGCAATGAATACGCCCGGCTCGTTAGCCAACAGTTCCTCGATGAATGGCTTGGTTTCAGAGTCCCCTACTGTAAAGAGCTGCTCTCGTTCGCACTTCAAGGCTTGGCGGCTCAATTCCGAATAGCTTGTAACGCTCCATACACTAACGGACTTGCCCATTGAGCGAAGCGACTCCGCGGCACGAAGTACTTCAACCATGATTGCGCCGCTTCCGAGCAGGTTCACTTCTGCATCGGGCGTATGTTCGAAGGGGTACATCCCTCGTGCGATGCCGCTGGCCACGCCCTCCGGCATGGGCGGCATTGGATAGTTTTGATTCGTCAGCGTCAGGTAGTAGAAGACATCCTCCTGTCTTGAATACATCCGTTCGATCCCGTCGCGCACAATGACCGCAATTTCGTATGCAAACGCTGGATCGTAGCTGACCAGATTCGGCACAGTCGATGCCATTACATGAGAATGGCCGTCCTGGTGCTGCACGCCTTCGCCGTTAAGCGTAGTGCGGCCAGAGGTGCCTCCGAGCAGAAATCCCTTGCACATCATGTCGCCGCATGCCCAGATCATGTCCCCCACGCGTTGAAATCCGAAGATCGAATAAAAGATATAGAAGGGAATCATGGGCAACCCGTGGTTGGCATATGCTGTTCCGGCTGCGAGAAACGATGCCATTGCTCCGGCTTCGCATATACCCTCCTGCAAGATCTGCCCATCCTCTGCTTCTCGGTAGGGAGCAATGGTGCCCGCATCTACAGGTTGGTACATCTGTCCTGCCGGCGAGTAGATTCCTGCTTGAGGGAACAAGCCGTCCATCCCGAAAGTGCGCGCCTCGTCGGGAACAATGGGGACGATGTACTTGCCGATTTCCTGGTGACGCAATAAACGTTGGAGCATACGGACGACTGACATCGTCGTGGAAACTGCGCGATCTCCGGTTCCTTTGATCATGTCCTGAAAAAAGTCCAACTCCGGCGGTTTCAGCGGAGCGCAACGCACTTCTCGCTGCGGAATCGCCCCACCAAGGCGTTCCCGGCTCTTGAGCAAATATTGAATTTCTGGACTGTTGTCTGGTGGCCTATAGAAATCGGCTCGCTCGATTGCCTCGCCGTCCAAAGGAATATCGAATCTCTTTGCGAGGTCATGCCTTTCATCGGTTGTCAAGTGCTTTTTCTGGTGAACGGTATTTCTTCCTGCAACGGAGGCACCAAGGCCGTCGCCCTTTACTGTCTTCGCAAGGATTACACACGGTTTGCCTTCGACGGACATCGCGTGGTGGTAGGCGGCATACAACTTGCGATGGTCGTGTCCACCACGTTTGATTGTTTGAATCTCGTCGTCGGAAAGTGTCTTCATGAGCTCGACCAGTTGGGGAGAGTTTTCCACCCAATGTTCTCGCACTACATTACCGGGCGACACTGTGTACATCTGGTAGTCACCGTCGACGGCCTGCTCCATTCGAGCTTGCAAGATGCCTTCAGTGTCTCGTTGCAGAATCGGATCCCAGCCGCCTCCCCATATCACTTTCACGACATGCCAGTCGGCTCCTCTGAATGTGCGCTCCAGTTCCTGAATGATCTTGCCATTGCCACGGACGGGACCATCCAGCCGCTGTAGGTTGCAGTTGATGACCAGCACGAGATTGTCGAGATGTTCGCGGGATGCCATGTTGATCGTGCCAAGCACCTCGGGCTCATCCGATTCCCCGTCGCCAATGAACAGCCAGATCTTGCCACCCTTCTTGGATTTCAGACCGCGACTCTCCAAGTACTTGGCGAATCGGGCTTGATAGATGGCGCAGGGGGTCGAGAGACCCATGCTGGCGGTGGGCATTTGCCAGAAGAACGGCATGCGTCGAGGGTGCGGATAGGAAGGCAAGCCGCCTCCATCACCCAGTTCCCGCCGAAAGTTTTGCAGCATTTGCTCGGTGATTCGTCCTTCAAGCCAGGCACGTGCGTAGACGCCCGGTGCAGAGTGAGCCTGGAAATGAACTTGGTCGCCTCCATAGTCATCGGAAGCGGCACGAAAGAAGTGGTTGAAGCCGACCTCCATCATGGTGGACGCCGAGGTGTAGGTTGCAATATGTCCGCCTACGCCCGAACCGCTGTCGTATGCCTGCAAGACCATCGCCACGGCGTTCCATCGAATGATGTTCTCGATGCGGTTCTCGAGTTCGATGTCACCAGGGTATGCGGGCTCGGCATGAAGCGGAATAGTGTTGATATAGGGCGTATTTAGTGCTCTTTCATCAAGAAGAACGCCTCTCTTGGAGAGCTCGAGCTGAAGTCGGGAGAGCAGCGACTTCACGCCCTCTTCGCCGTGTTCCTCCACAACAGAGTCGAGGGCCTCAATCCACTCGCGCTGCTCCGCCTCCCAATCTGATCCGATCTGGTTTGAGCTATCAGTCATTCAATGGTTTTTAGCTGGATTCATAGTCGTGATGACCACTGTTCGCCGTTGTTGCCAACTCTATTGCTAGGATAATGGTAATGCTTGAGGTCGGTCAACACAGTCATCTGCACCCGTATTCCCATGGAAGACTGAACGCTTGATGAATTGCTGTTTGAGAAAGAGGTAACGAGACATGTCGGTGTGGGGAGCAAGTTTGTATAGAGGAACCATAGGGATTGCAGCGCTGACTTGCCTGTTGATGGGTTGTCAACGAGACTCGCCTGAGAGTCAGGAGGACAGGTCTGCCGAACTTCGTGATTTGCACGAGAAAGTGATGGATGCAACGTCATCCTTGGATGGAATGCGCATAGCCAACGCAGATTCGGAACCGCACAATTGGCTGGCGCACGGTAGAACGTACGATGAACAGCGGTTTTCTCCTCTTGACTCAATCAACAAGGAGAACGTGGCGAGTCTGGGTCTTGCCTGGTGGAGAGATACCGGATCCAAGCGAGGGCTTGAGGCGACTCCAATCGTTGTAGACGGCTTCATGTACACAACAGGCGCATGGAGCACGGTGCATGCGTACGATGCAAAGACGGGAGAGACGCTTTGGGACTACGACCCCCGAGTACCCAAATCATGGGGTCAGTATGCATGCTGCGACGTCGTAAATCGGGGCGTTGCGGTTTGGAAGGGCATGGTGTACGTTGGGACTCTGGATGGACGTCTGGTCGCACTGAATGCGGCGACCGGGGAGCCAGTATGGGACGTGCTGACAATCGATCCGGATCGACCCTACACCATCACAGGTGCGCCACGGATTGTCAAGGACATGGTGATCATTGGCAACGGAGGCGCCGAACTTGGCGTGCGAGGTTACATAACGGCTTACGATTACGCCACGGGCGAACAGAAATGGCGTTTCTACACCGTTCCCGGAGATCCGTCGCAGCCGTTCGAGTCGCGCGAGATGGAAGTGGCTGCGAAGACCTGGAGCGGCGAGTGGTGGGAGATCGGCGGTGGCGGCACTGTTTGGGATTCCATGGCCTACGACCCCGAACTGAACCTGCTCTACGTGGGCGTGGGCAACGGTTCCCCATGGAACCGCCACATCCGAAGCCCGGGGGGCGGGGACAATCTGTACCTTTCCTCGATCTTGGCGATCAATCCTGATAGAGGATCCTTGATCTGGCACTACCAGACCACACCGGGAGACAGTTGGGATTACACCGCAACCCAGCACATCATTCTGGCGGATATGGAAATTGACGGTGTGGAACGCAAGGTGCTTGTTCAGGCACCCAAGAATGGCTTTTTCTATGTATTGGATCGTACAGACGGCCAGCTAATCTCCGCTGAACCCTACGTCACAGTGACGTGGGCTTCCCATGTGGACGTGGAATCGGGCAGACCTGTGTTCTCGCAGGAGGGCGAGTACGCAAGCGAACCCAAGAATGTGTTTCCTGGACCATTGGGTGGGCATAACTGGCACCCCATGACTTACAGTCCAATGACGAGCTTGGTTTACATACCGGCGATAGAGCTGAGCTTTACATATGGTCAGGACAGCTCATTCGAGTACGAGCCAGGCCGTTGGAATCTTGGAATCGGCGGCCGTCCGACTGAGCCGCCTCTCCCGCCCACGGTCGAACAGCAGGTCCAAGGCCTTCGGTCGGTACGCGGACATCTGCTCGCTTGGGACCCGGTCACGCAGCAGGAAGCTTGGCGAGTTGACCACGCTGGCACTTGGAACGGTGGGCTGCTTTCCACTGCTGGAGGTTTGGTCTTTCAGGGGAGAAGCGATGGGATGTTTGCAGCCTACTCCGCGGCAAACGGCGATCTGCTTTGGGAAACCGAAGCGCATACAGGAATCATCGCAGCACCGGTCACCTACGAAATCGATGGAGAGCAGTATGTTGCCATTGTCGCAGGTTGGGGCGGAGCGTTCGCCACAACATCGGGGGTGCCAAGACACAAGGGCAATGTACTCGAGGAAGGGCGTGTTCTGGTATTCAAGCTGAACGGCGAGATTGAAATGCCGAAACCAGAGATAACCTACGTCAACATTCCGGTTCCACCGGACATTGAAGCCACACCCGATCAAATCGAAAACGGGCGTTATCTCTATGGACGCTACTGCAGCACCTGCCACGGTGCCGGAGTCATCAGCAGCAGCCAAATCACGGATTTGAAGTACTTGCCTTCAGCGACGCATTCACGATGGAATACCGTCGTGATGAATGGGATCATGAGCGGTCTTGGCATGCCTGGCTTTTCCGATGTGCTGAGCGAGTCGGATTCTGAAGACATTCAGCGGTACGTGATTGCTGTAACTAGGGAAGCCATTGCGTTCTGCGAATCGAACTACCCGGAACTGTACCCTGAACTTTTTGCTACTTCGTGCACCCAACCTGTTATCGAGGAAACGATGGACTGACGGCGTCCAACAAGATGAAGAGCCAACCGTGATCTGCAAGCAATTTCGGTACTGTTTGTGCTGGTGCCTGGGTTATGCCGCGGCGACAGCTTCAGCACAGTCCGTCTCGCTTTCAATTGACGCTGAGACTATAGAGGAACACGATCGGAGTTCCGCTGCCATAACGGCCACGATCGAACAGTCCCAGTCGAACGATCTAACTGTAGCTTTGGACACTTCGGGCACTGCCACGCGGGGAGTAGACTTCGATTTGGAGTCCATCGTGATCGAAGCGGGTGAGACATCAGGCGCTACGGAACTGGTGCCAATACGCGATTGGGACCAGGAAGGCAATGAAACTGTCGATGTCAATGTGGACACCGACGCCGATTCGGGTGTAACCCAAGACGGTTCGGGGGTGTCTCTGACGATTGAAGACAGCTATCAGGACAGCGACGACGAAGGCGAGCCAGAGTCTGGCTCCGATCTCTTCCCTTATATCGAGACAACAGGAATGGAATCTCAAGTCGATGTATCGGTCCGTGTATACAACCTAGGATCTGAGACATCCGCATCCGGAGCACTAGTTATTCGACTGTTCGATCAAGACAATCTTGTTGCCGATGGCGAAGTGTTGCGCGTTGATACGTTCTTGCCTCCAGTGCAGAGCTACCCCGGCAGCTTTCTGTATGAGTGGGAAATCGACTTGACCGAGCTAGATTCCGAGACGACATTTGTTGGCATAGTGAATGTCGTGACACCCTCCAATAGCAACGAACTAAACGAAGCAAACGATGTTGGAGCCTTCGGCTTTGCAATAGACTCGTTGAATCACCCTGTCGTGACCTGCGAATCTCCAAGCCGCAGCAGCGCTCCAGGGCAGACGGATCCGCTATACCCGCATCAATGGCATTTGAACAATACGGGACAGGCATCTCTTTCGGCAACTTTCGGTTCTATTGGTGCAGACATGCGCATGACGGAAACAATGGCCTTAGGTCACGGCGGCCAAGGCGTGGTTGTGGCTATTGTGGATGAAGGACTGGAGTCCTGCCACCCGGACCTGGAGGCGAATGTGGATGTCGAAGGCTCGGTCAATTTTGCCGCGGACTCTGCATCCGCTAGCTATTGGTGGGGTTCCCTGTCAAACGACCCATTCAATCCGGGGACGACTGGCGATCATGGTACGACAATCGCTGGGGCGGTTGCGGCATTGGCGGAAAACGGTCTAGGGGGCCGCGGCGTCGCACCGGATGCGACGCTCAGAGCATTCAATCTCCTAAAGGATCAATCTTACGAGAATCTAATAGCATCCTTTGGAGGAGGCGTTGCTGATGAAAACACCGTTGACATAGTGAACATGAGCTTCGGTTCAATCTTGCGTAGCGACTACAACTTTGGCACCTACGACCTTTTCGGTTGGTTTACGCGTTGGGCCCGCTCGGGCAAAGGCATGCTATTCGTCAAATCAGCCGGAAACAGCTTCGAGTCATGTGGCGCGCTGTCACATGACATTCATTTGGAAATAGGTTGCACCAGCGCGATTTCCGACTATACCAACAACTTGCCCTTTGTATTGGTTGTGGGTGCGTTCAACGCTCAGAACCAAAGGTCGAGCTATTCAAGCGTAGGCAGCAATATTTGGATTTCGGCTCCTGCTGGACAGTACGGCTCGATTTCCGCGGCTTTGATATCCACGGACCAGTTTGGACTGGATCGTGGATACGGAGTACTTGCGGGGGTACGAGAACCATTGACGCGAGACGCGTCGGCGAATCGCAATGGCGACTATACCGGATTGCTTTCGGGAACATCGGCGTCCGCAGCGGTAATGTCAGGAGCCGTGGCCATCTTGCTGGGTATCGAGCCAGAACTCACGTTTCGCGATGTGAAGCACATCCTTGCCAAGACGGCGCGCGTGATGCAGCCTGAGTTTGATCGAGTTCGGGTCGCAGTGGGACAGGTGCCCTTTGTTCTGCAGCATGGTTGGACTACAAATGCAGCTGGCTACCACTACCACAATTGGTTTGGGTTTGGTGGAGTCGATGTCGATGCTGCTGTAGAGCTATTGCAGGACTACGACGCTGACAGCCTCGGAGTGTTTGCAGTAACCGACTGGATGGGTGATTTGCCCAATTTCGGCAATCCTGGAGATCCTATTGAGGGCATTGAGATTCCAGATGGAAGCGGTTCTGGGTTGCTCGAGACTCTGGATGTTTCCCTGCCGTTGGACTACCTGTATTGCGACGATGATGCTACAGAGCGGCATTGCATTGAATCAGGAGAACTCGAAGCGGTTCCAGATCCGGACAATCCAGACGGCCTGCCGGTCGAAGTGACCGTACACATCGAGGGAGTCCAGCTTCGGTTTGTCGCCAACCACCCGCGTATGAGCGATCTTGCGATTCAGCTGACATCGCCAAGCGGCACCGAGAGCGTCCTGAATCCAGTATTCAACAATGCTTATTCCCGTTCCATCGACGAAACGGATGAACATCACTTCTTGTCCAATGCCTTCTACGGAGAGAGACCTGAGGGGGAGTGGGAGCTCAAAGTTGTGGATGCGCTTGACGGAGAATCCGGTGAGTTGATTTCATGGCATTTGAAGTTCTTCGTGGGGCAACATCCGCAGGACGAAGAGACGGACGATGTGGATTAGTCGCACGGTCGGTGACATCTTTCGTTCACACACGCATGTCAGCATTGATTCGTTGAATACTCATCCAAGCTAGCGAGCGCATGTCGATACCCATCCGATTGGCTGCCGAGTTCTTAGGAACGCTGTTCCTACTTGCCGGTGTGGTCGGTTCTGGCATCATGGGAGAGAATCTGGCAGGCGGCAACACTGCCATTGCGTTGCTCGCCAATACTGTGGCCACAGGGGCGATCCTCGCCGTTCTCATCGTGGTGATCGGACCAATGTCAGGTGCGCATTTCAATCCTGCAGTCACGGTCGTGTTCTTGCTGCGGCGCGAGATAGGAGCTTGGTTGGCGTTGGCCTATATCGCGGTGCAGATCGCCGGCGGGGTGTGCGGAACATGGCTGGCACATTTGATGTTTGAGCTCGATGTGTTTCAGTCTTCCACGACTTCTCGCAGCGGCCCTGCCCAAGCCTTGTCTGAAATATTAGCGACGTTTGGCCTCTTGGCTACGATACTTGGAAGCTTGCGAGCGGCACCACGCTGGATCGGACCCATGGTGGGACTCTACATAGCCGCTGCATATTGGTTCACGGCGTCGACATCGTTTGCAAATCCAGCTGTCACGATTGCGCGAAGCCTCACGGACACCTTTTCGGGCATTGCTCCGTTTGATGCACCCATGTTCATCGGAGCACAGCTCTGTGGTGCCATACTATGCTGGTTCGTGTTTCACGTTGTTGCCCGATCGGACGGCTCACCCTGATGTGAAGTACGTATTCGACGAATCCATGTGAGCACTCTGAAGAATTCAAGGACAAAATATGTCGTCTCAAGCCAGCCATAGCCCGTCGACGCCGTTGGACGTTCGATTGGGACTGACCGATCCTAAGGATGTAGCACACAGGCTTCGGTGGGGAATACTGGGCTCCGGAAACATCTCGTCGCAGTGGGTAATGAGCCTATCGGCCTGTTCAGGGGCAGAGGTAGCTGCGGTAGCAGCCCGTGATCTTGAACGAGCACAGCAATTTGCCGACCGACACTCGATACCAGAAGCGTTCGGTAGCTACGAAGAGATGGTGAATTCCCCTAACGTGGACATCGTGTATGTCGGAACCGTCACGCGTCTGCACAAGCAACACACGTTGCTGTGCATTGCAGCGGGCAAGCATGTGCTGTGCGAAAAGCCACTAGCTGAAAACATTGAGGATGCCGACGAAATGTACCGGGCGGCAGAAAAACAGGGTGTCATGCTTCAAGACGGCATGTGGACGAGATTCTTTCCAGCAGTTGAGCATGCTCGTCATTCGATTGAGACCGGGCAGGTGGGCGAAGTGCAACTTGTACAAGCCGATTTCTTCGATCCGATCTACACCATTCAAGCCGCACCGCTAGCGTTCGGCAGGGATTCGAAACCTATCAAGATCACGGCATCCGGGAAGCGGTCGGGCGCGGCAATAATCGAGTATGGAGAGGGCAAGTGCGCGGTCCTGACATTTCCCCCGTTCAACTGCGAACTCGCTGAAACAACGGAGATCATTGGCACGAAAGGACGATTGACGCTGGGCCAACCAGGCCATTGTCCAACCGACCTAACCATACGCGTGCCTCCAGTGAATGGCGTCCCGTCGCGCTATCGTACTCAGGGTGCTCCTGCGCCAGTCCAGCACCATGTATATCCATTGCCATGGGGCGTATCCATTCCGCATCCGTTTCCCAATCAGCATGGATTTCTCTATCAAGCCGAGGCGGTACATCGTTGTCTTGGGGCGGAGCTCCTGGTGTGTCCGCAATACGACAGGGAAGACTCCATGCATTCCATGGGGCTGTTGACTGAGATCACGCGCCAGCGATACCTAGGGTAGAGGTCGTCATTTAGTAATATCCGCGCGTTGTTGATCACGTGGACAGATAGGGAGGAGCCCATGCCTGCAATACCGAACGAAGGAACTGTAGCAGTGACCGGAGCGGCAGGCTTCATTGGAAGTTGGGTTGTGAAACTGCTGCTGGACAAGGGATACCGCGTTCGAGCATGCGTCAAGGACGCGAGTGATCCAGAGCGATGTGATTTTCTTCGTGCCATGCCGGGTTACCTATCCCGCCGATTGACCATTCACTCAGCCAACCTCGACGACGAAGGGGCGTTCGACGAGATCTTCAAGGGTTGCCACGGCGTAGCACATGTGGCACACGTGACGGACTATCGCGATCACGAATACATGGAGAGGGTCTGCGACAGCATGATCAACAGCATCAATCAGTCAGGTACAGTGGGCCGAGTGATTGTGACTTCCAGCATTGCCGCTGTGATCTCGGAAGTCGACATAAACGAGCTCAAACGTCGCCCTACTTTGTATGAAGATCGCTATCCGGACGAAGAGAATCCGCGTCGAACTCCAGATCGTCAAGGCTACTCGATGGGCAAGGTACTTGCGCAAAGAGCCTTTTCCGATGCTGCGGAGAAGAGTGGAGATTGGGACGCGATCACCTGCTGCCCAGCGGACAATGTGGGCCCAATCCTGTCTCCGCATCAGAAGAACATGGGACCTTGGCAGCACTTTGTGGAATTGATGCTGCTGGGCACCAATCATCAGAACGGCGGATATCGCCCCTGGATGACCGTCGATGTTAGAGACGACGCTCTCTGTCACATCGGTCTGCTGGAGAGCGTCTTCGTCGACAACGGCGAGCGCTACATTGCGTGGTCTACCGACACTCCAACCGTGGAGGAGATTTGCGCTAGCATCGATCGTCTGCTTCCAGAGCTGGGTCACGACACGCCTGGCGTTACAGACAACCAGCCAGACCGAGTGAAGGCGCGCGAAAAGGAATTACGGGACATTTGGGCGGGATGCGACCTGCGCAATGATCGCATCAGGGCAGTCACCGATATTGAATTCCGGCCCTTCGACGAGTCTCTTCGCGATTGCGTCGAATCGTTGCTGACGGTAGCCAAGGTGCAGCCGAAGCTGCGCGAGGGATTTTCACTGCCAGCCTAGTTCCAGTTAATCGTCTTACGCAAGCAAAGTGGTCGAGGCAAATCCAAGCAGTCAAGGACTGGATGAAGAGCAGCGCTATCTGTTCGATACATTCGGATACGTGATCTTGCATGAAGTCGTGTCCGACCAACAGGTTGAGGAAATGCTTGCATCACTGCGTCAACCGACTGAGCAGTTTGATCCCGTAGCGCAAGGATCCGGTCCGCTGCATTGGGGCAAAGTGTGGCGCGACCTGCTGGATTTACCGACATTGAGTCCGACTCTTGAGGATGTCATTGGCAATCATATGGGTCGTCGCTCACTAGAACGAGCAAACCGCCCCCTTACACCTACGTTTCGCCTGGATCACATCAACGTTCATACTCACGTCGGCCAAGGGTTCCCCGGCGGCGACCTGCATGGCGGCTGGGAGTGGACTGGAGGTTCGCAATTTACCCGCTATCACGATGGACGTTTCTACAATGGTCTAGTGTCCGTCAGCTTCGAACTGTACGACACGCGTCCCAATGACGGGGGATTCTGTTGCATTCCAGGGTCACACAAGTCCAATGTCCACTTGCCCGGCCACTGGAGAAGCCTACGAAACGGAATTCCGTCGTGTGTTACCAGAGTACCGGCTGTCCCCGGCGACGCCATCGTCTTCACTGAAGCATTGACACACGGCACATTGCCATGGACTTCCGATTCGCCGCGAAAAACAGTTTTCTATAAATTCTCGCCCCATGCCACTTCATGGTCGGGCGATTACTTCGATCCCGACGACTTTCGCCAATATCCCGATATCGACGATCGAAAGCTAGCAATCTTGGAACCTCCCAATTCAAGGTACCCTGGACGTCCTACGGATCCTCTGAAAAAATCTTCATAGATCGCGGACGCCGAGTGCGCTGGATCATTTGTGGAATTCGAGCTAACCCTATCGACTAGAGAAGAGGTAGCGCATAACTCATGGCTAAGCTTATGAAACACAGAAATGCTGGACAAGCCTTCAATCCCCTGACCGCCGAGGAGATTGAGCATGCATCTTCGCTAATCAAACCGAAACTTGGCGAGAGCGCGGTCTTTTGCTCTGTCGCTCTCCTTGAGCCGCCAAAAGACGCCAACAGTTCGTCAAGCGAAACCACACGAAGACTGCGGCTGAATGGGTACGAGTACGATTCCTCGGATGCAGATGGCGGATTTGAAGCAACAGTAGATTTGGTTTCCGAGGAAGTTGAGCTCAAGCGAATCAATGACGGTCAAGCCCCCATTGGCTTCTCCGATGTGGTTCGCGCGATACAAATCACCAAGGCGGATGCCGGGTGGCAGGATGCAATGAGAAAGAGGGGCGTAACCGAATTCGATCTCGTCCAGATCGATCCATGGCCTGCGGGGGGTTACCAACACACCAGCGTTCCGCCCGGGCACCGTGCGCATCGCGCAATCAGCTTCGTCCGCGAGGATGCAAAGGACAATGGATATGCACGACCAGTCCATGGACTGATCGCGCATGTCGACCTGACAGCGGGAAAGGTAGCGTACTTGGAAGATCACGGTGTCGTTCCCCTTCCTCCCGAACACGCGAGATACTCCGCTGAGCACCAGGCAAGTCTTCAGCCGTCACTGCATGCGTTGGAGATCCATCAACCGGAGGGCCCTGGCTTTCAAGTAACCGGGAATCGAATTCGGTGGCGCAACTGGGAGTTCGGTGTGTCCATCCACCCCGTCAACGGACTTGTCTTGCACAAATTGGGATATCGTGACAATGGCAAGCTTCGAACCATACTGCATCGTGCGGCGCTCTCGGACATGGTGGTGCCCTATGGCGATACCGATCCCATGCATGTTTGGAAGCACGTTCTAGATGCCGGCGAAGCAAGCCTCGGCAACTGCGTGAATTCATTGAAGCTGGGATGCGACTGCGTGGGCGAAATCCACTATTTGGACCACCATGCCATCAAACCGGACGGGTCCGCCCGGAAGGTCGAACGGGCCATCTGCATTCATGAAGAGGACTACGGCATTCTTTGGAAGCATCACGATGGACTAGCTCGTACGACAGAGGTTCGCCGGTCTAGGCGGCTGGTAGTCAGTTCCTTCTATACAGTGGGAAACTACGAGTACGGCTTCTACTGGTATCTCTACTTGGATGGCACTATCGAAATGGAGGTCAAACTGACTGGAATTGTGGGAGTTTCCGCAGTGGTCGATGGAACAGAGCGACCGGAATTTGCTCCATTGGTTGCTCCGAACGTGGCGTCTCCCATACATCAGCACCTGTTCTGTTTTCGCTTGGACTTCGATTTGGACGGCCCGACGAATAGTGTCTACGAGATCAATGTAGAGGCCGAGCCGGTTTCTGAGGAGAATCCGGATGGTACGGCCTTCCGATCCAAGTCCACTCTCCTACAATCCGAACTGCACGCGCGACGCAAGGTCAATTCGTCAAGTTCACGATTCTGGAGGATTGAGAATTCCAAGAGTCTCAACCGACTGGGCAAGGCTGTAGGGTATAAGCTAATGCCGGACGCAACTGCTGCGTCACTCGCCTCGAAAACCTCGAAAGTGGCACAGCGCGCAGGATTTGCCCAATACAACTTCTGGGTCACGCCTTTCGAGGAGGGTCAGTTTTGCGCCGCTGGAGACTACCCAAATCTTCACGTAGGAGGCGACGGCTTGCCTCGTTGGACTGCCCAGGATCGGTCCGTCGTGGATCGAGACATTGTTGTATGGCATACGTTCGGTTCCACGCACGTGCCTCGGCCAGAGGATTGGCCTGTCATGCCGGTGGAGTATTGTGGATTCACGTTGAAACCTGACGGCTTTTTCGACCGCAATCCAACCATAAATCTCCCTCCCCAGAACCACTGCGATGACAGCGGCACGGCAACGCCGGCCAAGAGCAGTGACGCTTCATAGGACGGAACAACGGCAACGCATTTAGCATTGAGGAACTAGGTATGGATACAGTTAACTACAGCGTACGCAACCATGTCGCATCCATTCAAATGAATAGGCCAGAGCGGCACAATGCACTGGATTTTCAGCTGCTCGACGATCTGGACGCCGCGTTCACGAAGGCAGAGAATGACGATGAAGTCTATGTGATCGTGCTTTCTGGCGCCGGTCGCTCATTCTGCTCGGGCTATGATCGTGGCGGTTCGTATTACATCACGCCTCCGGAAGACGGCTGGACGGCTCGGTCCGCATTGATGCGGTTGCGCGGCATTGAGGATCGCTATTTGCGCATCTGGAACTGCCCCAAGGTAACCATCGCTCAGATCCATGGCTATTGCTTGGCTGGAGGGTGCTACATTCAATTGGTGTGCGACATTTCCGTAGCAGCGGAGGACGCAGTCATTGGCCACATGTCTCCAGAGACATTCGGCCAAGGCGCATTGAATGGTGTAACCAGTATGCCATTGTGGCAGGTTCTCATGGGACCCAAAAGAGCTCGTTACATGCTAATGACCGGTCGAAAGGTGAGCGGCGAGGAAGCCGCGCGGATTGGGCTGGTAAGCGTAGCGGCACCACCGGACGAGCTTGAACAGGAAGTCCAGTCAATCTGCGGCGAGATCATGGCTCCTGGCGGACCGGGATACCTGACGATGAAGGAAACGCTGAACACTGATTTGGAAATCATGGGTGTTGGCGCAATGTTTCGTGCTCACGGACAAATGAATGCATTGGCGCGGTTGAATAGACAGCCGACGGATTAGACCAGACGGCAACAGGCCTAGCTTAATTACAGCCGAGGCGTTCAATCAAAAGTTACCAATGAACAAGGGCCTCGACCGCTAATGGCGATCGAGGCCCTTGTGGCAAGCAATTGACTGGCTAGTTCATTGAGTAGCGGAATGAGATGCCCATCACTCGAGGTTCCGTGAGGAAGTAGTTCCGGAAGAACCCAGACGTATCGGATGTCAGGTACTTTCCTGTGACGTTGTCCTTGTCCTCAACGTTTCTAATCCACCCCCGAACGGAAATCTTTCCGTCACCACTGGTGTAAACGGCACTCAAATTGTGCTGTGTCCAAGCGTCGATTTCGTCGCCAGGTGTATTGAACTCACGAGCGTAGGACTCGCTTTGCCAATAGTAGTCCCACCGCAGAATTACGGTTCCATCCATGAAGGTCACCGGAATCGCGTAGTCGAATCCTAGCTTCAAGGTGTGTTCCGGCGAATTCGGCAGCGAATTGCCGTCAAGATCGGTAAGCAGTCCGTCGGAAGTCTCCACTCCCAAAGCACTCAGGAAATTTCTTGAGAAATACACCGGTACGGACACTCCAAACTCGTTATCAGGATACGAGACAGAGATAGGCGTGAGTCCGTTGCGAAGGTCGGCGGTTGCTCCTGGAGTTGCAAGCGCTGCATCGACGACTGCCTGTGTGATATGAGCTTTCCGTGCTACGTAGTTGATACCGGTCAACGCGCCGGGATCGACGTTGTTCAGAAGGACCCAATCTGAGCTGCCTGCTGTTCGGTCGATGGGATCTAGCGAGCTGGTCCCGTCGACTGCTGTGCTTAGGAAGCCGTACGCGTAGTTGATCGACAAGTTTGGAATCGTGGGAATTCTGTACATGCCCTCGACATCAAGCCCCCATACGTTAGCATCGATGTTTTCCTGTATGGCGCTGTTGTTCTTGATTCGAGTGACTTGAAGATCGTTGTAGCGATAGAGGTAGAAGGACCCGTTGAGCTTGAGTTGACGATCAAGCAGGTAGCTCTTGGTTCCGACCTCGAAGGCTACGATGTCCTCACGGTCGAATGTGAATCCGCTGGTTCCTTGGAATTGGACCGGAATTGCCGCATTGAGTCCGCCAGGCTTGTAACCCGTGCTGAAGATGCCGTACACCAAGATATCCTCGTCAATTTGATAGTCGATGGCAGCGCGTCCAGTTAGCGCTGTCCATGATCCATCTGAGGGACTGCCGGTGAGATCTCTCGATTCGCCAAATTGAGGAACGAGTGGCACCTGATTGCTGATGGCTATTCTTGCCAGACTGTAGGCAGGCGTCAGCAGAGCCGCATCGATTTCTTCCTGCGAAACCCCGTAGTAGCGGGCTAGCTCCACTTCGGGCGCACCAGAAGCAAAAGGTCCCAACAACAGATTCAGTGTTCTCGACCAGAGGACACCGGATGCCGCATTCATGTTTAGCAGGTGGTTCGGATCGAGCAATCCGAACTGGTATGCAGCCTGCAGCGCGAATTGGAGTGGAATGAACTCTGGCGGTACGCCTAATTGCGCGGCGACGAACCCGACGATCCCAGGATAAACAGAGGCACCAAGAAGAGGAACATGATTGATGGAGTTGAATAGAACGCTCGTGTCATTAGTTTCCTTCTCATCTTCGTTGTAGCGCAATCCGAGCGTGAGTTCCATGTCGTCGCTAATGGAGTAGTAGACTTCTCCAAAGAACGATCTCCCGTCGTCAAACCGTCCTGGGTTGCCGTCGGGAGCGGCCGAATTCAGGAAGTAGCCGGGATACAGCGGCGGAAGCCCGAGAGCAGGTGCGCCGTAAACGGAGACAAGATCCAAGGTGTTCGAGATCACGTAGTAGTCGGTTGCGCGTTCGCGACCGTAAGCGCTGAGGCCGCCGAGAAAGTTTAGCTCTCCGTCGAAATGCGTACGCATTTTGGCTTCAAGAGACCAATACTCGCCGTAGCCATCGGCCTGGTCGAAGGTGAAGATTCTCGTACCGTCGACTTGATCAAGTATGCAGCGTCCGAAGAGACCTGCGGTTCCACCATTGATACGACATTCGCCGTCCGGTGCCCAATCTTCTCCTGCGCCGCCACTAGGACGAGAAGTAGGCCAATAACCCGTTGGATTTAATGGTGTGGGACCCAGCGTTGCGCCCACGTCGACTATATAGTCTTGATTGCTCTTGTATTCGGATGTACTGGAAGCGCCGAGAAGAGAGAAGTTGTAGTCTTCCCAATCGTGGTAGACGGCGATCGCAAATGTCTCTCCTCGCTCTTCGAAGACCGGTTCGAAGTCTGTGTGTACAGCGCGAAATCCCACACCGTCCGGTCGAGGAAATCGATAGTCCAAGATGCCTTCAGCGGGATCACCCGAAACGCCAAATGGGATTGCGCCCACAGCGCCGCCGAAGATCCCTCCCGTCGTTGCGCCGAGATGTGGCGTTTCGAACCCGAAACCATTGGGCTTGCACCCGGTTGTGGGCATATCGTTGCGTTCACACACCTGGTTGGTTATACGAGCGCGATCGCTGTCTTCCTCAAACAGCGAATAGGTCAGCCGAATATTTGTGTTCTCGAAGAAACGCCATTGCAGAGTTAACCGGACGGAGTATTGATCTCTGCCGTCAATGTCATCGTCAACGTTCCAAAGCCCCAAGCCACCTGCAAGATTTTCTGTGTAGCCGTCGCGTTCCAACGTCATCACAGCTATTCTTGCGGCGAACGCCTCGGAGAGAGGCAAATTGAACATACCCGTGAAGCGACTGTGGGCATCGGTTCCGAATTCATAGGCAGCGAAGCCGTCGACTATGTCGAAGTTGGGCTTTTGCGTTACGAAATTGACTGCTCCACCCGTGGCGTTCTTTCCGAACAGGGTGCCCTGCGGACCGCGCAGAATCTCAACTCGCTCCAGGTCAAAGAACTCCATGGTGTTCAGATTGCGCGGTAGCGGCACTTCATTGAAGTGGGCAGATACACCCGGTTCGGAAGCCGAACCCGATACCAAACTTCCGATTCCCCGCACACTGAAACTGAACCCGCCGAAGTTCGTAGCCGAGAACGACACGCCAGGAGTGTTCATCTGAATGTCGGAAGGAGTGATGATCTGCTGCTCTTCCAACATGGATTCGGTGAATGCGCTCACAGACAAAGGAACGTCCTGGAGGTTTTCCGCTACGCGCTGAGCGGTAACCACAATTTCTTCAACGTCCTCATCGTCCCCTGCTTGATCCGTTTGTGCCAACACTCCGGTCGGCATCGACAGCAAACCAAGTGTCAGTGCGAATAGTGCACTTTGCCTAAAGACTTTGATCATAGATTTGGCCACCTATTTCCAAAAACTGATGCTCTGCGGGAAGTTCAAGACTTTGAACCCCACGCAAAACTCTTCCCAAATGGTATCAAACACCATGTAGGTTGTACTATCCCAAGAGCTTGAGGTTTTTTCGCTACCGCCCTTTCCCTTTTTCTAGTCTGCTCAACCAATGAGATCTGACGGGTGGGGAGTCCGATTTACCAAGGGTAGGACCCTTGGAACATAGATGTTCTTGAAAGCATGCGCCTCGCGATGCGCGTCCAATTGAGCTTGGGTTCCCCAACGTTCGATCAAGAAGAACTGCTGTGGGTCGGATTGAGATTGGTACACCTCGAATCTCGAGCAGCCGGGCTCCTGGCGCGACAAAACAGCGCACTCCCTGAGAAGCTGGCTTACGATCTCCGTGTGTTGTGCCTCGAGCACGTTGATGACGACATTGTTGTAAATCATGGCAAGACTCCGCAGAGCTTTAGGTTTTGACTATAGCGGAAGGTCGCCCGTAGCGTGGTTCACGGATCCGGTCTCGTTGTACGACCTCATGACCATGTCGGCGATTCGCATCAAGTGCACTTCGTCCGATCCATCAGCAATTCGCGACCAGCGAGCGCTGATTAGCATTTGGGCGAGAGGCGAATCATTGGAGTATCCAAGCGCGCCATGAACCTGCAACGCGCGGTCGGTAACCTTCCAAAGAGTATTGGCGACATGATGCTTGGCCATGGAGACCTCTGCGCGGAAGTCCATACCGTTCTCGATCTTGTAAGCACAATGCAGCACCATGAGTTTTGATGCATACAGGTCGATGGCACTTTCAGACATCATCCATTGGATACCTTGCTTTTCAGAGAGAAGCGAACCGTGCGCAAATCGCTTCTGCGCGCGGTCAATCAGAAGTTCCAAAGCCTGCTCGATCTGACCAATCCAGCGCATGCAGTGTGCGAGGCGGGCTGGACCGAGTCGCACTTGGCCCAGCTTGTGTCCGCCGCCGCGTTCTCCAAGCATGTTTTCCTTGGGAACTCGCACGTTGTTGTAGCGGATTTCGGCGTGTCCGCCGCCTCCGCCCATGGTTCTGATGTCCCGCACCATTTCGAATCCAGGCGAGTCGGTTGGAACGATGAAAGCGCTGTTGCGAGCCTGTGCGATTTCTGCGTCGGGATCCGTCTTCGCGATGACGATCGCGAATCTGGCTCCGTGGGCACCCGATGTGAACCATTTGTGACCGTTGATTACCCACTCATCGCCATCTTCTGTTGCCGCCGTCTTGATTTGCGTAGGGTCGGATCCTGCGGTGTCCGGTTCCGTCATTGAGAAACAGGATCGCATGGTGCCTTCAATCAATGGTTTCAGCCACGTGTCTTTCTGTTCGTCGGTGCCGAAGTGCAGCAAGGTGTGCATGTTCCCTTCGTCGGGCGCTTGACAGTTGATGATGTAGGGTCCCATGGGAAACTTTACGGCTTCGGCAGACATAGCCGCCACAGCTGTTATTCCTAGACCCATGCCGCCCCACTCCTCGGGCATGTGGGGGCACCAAAGCCCCTGCTCCTTTGCAGTTGCACGAAGCCCTTTGATTGCCGTCCAGTAGTCTTCTCCACCTTTGTGCCGTGTGTTCTCCATGCGAGGTCGCACGGTATCTTCGAAGAATTTTCGGGCTAGTAGCCGTGCATCTTCGACATCCTGCGGATAAGTGAAATCAATTGCCATGGTCAGAACTGCTCCCTTGGTGAACCACTAAGCATACCTTTTGCCCGCGTGACATTGAATCTTTGAAACTGACACTTTCCTTCATTTCGAACCGCGTCTCGGCTTTCGATAGTATTGCGCCAATTGTTCTTAACTGACCTGCATGACGATGCCAAAGTCCGCACCAATTCGAAAGCTGCTCATCGCAAACCGAGGCGAAATTGCCGTGCGCATACATCGCACCGCCTCCGAAATGGGAATCCGCACTGTAGGGATCTGCCCCTCGGACGACGAGGGCTCGCTGCACGCTTTGGTATTGGATGAATTGGCTGAACTCTCCGGCAGCGGTCCAGCAGCGTACCTAGATCTCGAACAGATCGTCGAAATCGCCAAGGACACGGACTGCGACGCAGTGCATCCAGGATATGGCTTTCTCGCAGAGAGTGCAGAGTTTGCAGAGGCTTGCTCGCAATCCGGGTTGGTCTTTGTCGGACCGGGGGTCGCCTCTCTGCGTCAATTTGGCGACAAGGTCAAATCGCGACAACTCGCCGAGCTCAGCAATGTCCCTGTATTACCCGCTTCAGATGTGTTAGAGGACATCGCAGCTGCGCAAAGCTTCTACGATTCCTTGGGCGCGGGATCGGCAATGGTGCTGAAAGCAGTCTTTGGAGGCGGAGGGAGGGGCATGCGCGTAGTTGAGAACAGGAACGAGATCGAGACGGCCTTTGTGCGAGGCGGGGCGGAAGCCAAAGCGGCCTTCGGATCGGATTCTCTCTATGCCGAACAGTTCTTGAATGAGGCACTGCATATCGAAGTACAAGTCGTATGCGACCAACACGGAAATGTGTCGCACCTCGGGGAGAGGGATTGCAGTTTGCAGCGACGCCATCAGAAAATCGTTGAGGTCGCGCCTTCGCCTCAGCTTACCGACGCGTTGCGACAGGAGATCATTGGGGCGGCGATGGCGGTCGCAGACTCTTCCGGCTACGACCACATCGGAACATTCGAGTTTCTGGTCGATGGTTCGGACTTGAACGACGAAGCGCCGTTCTATTTCATCGAAGCCAATGCCAGGTTGCAAGTGGAGCATACAGTTACCGAAGAAGTAACCAATGTTGACCTCGTCCAGACCCAGATTGAACTTGCACAGGGAGCGTCGCTGGAGGATTTGGGGCTGCACTTGGACGGCTCGCCTTCGCCTCGAGGTCATGCGTTGCAGTTGCGAGTCAACTTGGAACGTCTTCAAGAGGATGGTCTCGCGATTCCAAAGACTGGAACGATCTCCGCCTACGAACCTCCAGCGGGTCCGGGAGTGCGAGTGGACTCCTATGGCTATGTCGGATATCAGTCGAGCACTCTGTACGACTCCTTGATCGCGAAACTCATCATTCACGTCGGGCAGACCGAGTTCATGTCCCTGGTTCGGCGCGCGCAGCGTGCATTGTCAGAATTCAGCATCGTTGGAGTAGACACCAACCTGTCCGTGTTGGCGAATCTCCTCGACCACCCGGAAGTTCAATCAGGACGCATGCGGACACGATTCATCGAGAGCAACATCGGCGAGCTTCTTAAAACTCCTAGGATCGCTGTCAAGACTGGATCTAAACGGGGTCAATTGACCCTTGCTGGCGCTAAGGTCGATGCGAACGACCCCCTTGCGGTTTTGACCGAAGGACGGCAAAAGCGCGAGCAGGAGCGATCACAGGTTCAGCAAGACGTCATATATCCCCAGGGAATGACTCCTGTGAAGGCCGCCATGCAATCCACAATTCTGACAGTGGCGGTGGGTGAGGGTGACGAAGTTCGGCAGGACCAAGAAATCATGCTGTTGAACGCAATGAAAATGGAACATGTGGTGAAAGCGCCGATAAGCGGTACAGTTCGGGAAATCAACGTGTCACCAAGCGACACAGTGCCGGAGAATGCAGTGCTTGTCGTGATAGAGGAAGGTCACGTTGAAGGGGCAGGCCAGGTCGACGAGGACCAATTGGATCTCGACACTCCGCGACCCGACTTGGCGGAAGTTCTTCGTAGACGCGAACTCACAACCGACAAGTCCCGAGAACGGCAAACGCGAAAGCGCCACGATCAGAAAGGCCGAACAGCCCGCGAGAACATCTACGATCTTGCCGACGAAGGGACGTTTGTTCAGTATGGGTCTCTAGCCGTCGGCCAAGGACTGCACGGCACCATTGACGAATTGCTTGACTACGCGCCTTCAGACGGACTTGTAATGGGATTGGGACATGTCAACGGAGACAAATTCGACGAGACCCGATCACGCTGCGTACTGATGTCGTACGACTATTCGGTTCTAGCGGGATCGCAAGGCGGAATGAACCACAAGATGATGGACCGCATGTTCCAAACGGCTGAAAAGCTGAGGTCGCCATTGGTGCTCTTTACAGAAGGAGGCGGAGGAAGGGCTGGCGGGGGGAGCCGCGCTGCCAGACCTGGCAGGGGCGGTTCGCGAGCGATAACTGGCGGCGGCGGACTTAACACACCTTCGTGGACGTTGCTTAGCCGCCTGCACGGCAGGATGCCGATAGTGGGTGTGAACGCGGGATTTTGCTTTGCCGGCAACGCCGTGCTGCTTGGATGTTGCGATGTCATCATTGCTACAGAGAATTCAAGCATCGGCATTGGCGGACCGGCGATGATCGAAGGGGGAGGATTGGGAGTCTACAGCCCTGAGGAAGTGGGTCCCATGTCTGTGCAAATCCCTAGTGGGGTCGTGGACATAGCGGTGAAGGACGAGCGGGAGGCTGTCGCGGCTACCAAAAAGTACCTCTCCTACTTTCAGGGTCCACTCGACAAATGGGAGGCGAACGATCAGAGATTGTTGCGCCATGTGATTCCCGAGAATCGCCTTCGCGTCTATGACATTCGCGAACTCATTCGCATTCTTGCTGACAAGGATTCGGTCTTGGAGCTGCGACCGCAATTTGGTACAGCAATGGTCACGTCCCTCATACGAATCGAGGGCAGACCCATGGGTGTGATCGCCAATAATCCCGCAGTGATCTCTGGTGCTATAGACAGTCCAGCCGCCGACAAGGCCGCGCGGTTCATGAAGCTATGCGATGCGTTTCAGATTCCGTTGCTGCTGCTATGCGACTGTCCCGGGATCATGGTGGGCCCAGAGGTGGAGAAGACGGGTCTGGTGCGTCATTCGGCCCGTATGTTCGTTATTGGATCGAACATACGCGTACCCAGCTACATGGTTATCCTGCGGAAGTCTTACGGTCTTGGTGGACAGGCTATGGGCGGAGGCAATCATCGGTTGCCCGCATTCGTCGTCGCGTGGCCCACGAGCGAGTTCGGAGGAATGGGCTTGGAGGGGCAGGTGAAGCTTGGACAACGGGCCCGCCTTGAAGAAATAGACAACCTGAAGGAACGACAGGAGGCCTACGAGAGAATGGTGCAAGCGGCCTATGATCGAGGCAAGGGGTTGAATGCGGGTCATGTGTTTGAAATCGACGATGTGATCGATCCAGCAGACACGCGAATGTGGGTTGTTGCCGGGATGAAAGCTGGCGCGCCGCTATCTCACGAATCTCAGCTGCGAACACCCCTAGTCGATGTGTGGTAGACCATCAGCCTGTCTAAGAAATGTTGAGTTCGCAACATTGGATTGAAGTGGCTTGATCGATTTCTGGCATTTCTTCGACTGCTCACACGAGGGTCAAGACCAAATACAATCGGTGCCACTCTCTAGGCGGTGAGCGCGATGAACCGAAGAGCCAATCTTGGATTAGTTCTTGGAATCTGTTTGCTGGTCTCAGTCATTATTGGCGCGTGGCTAATTCACTCTTTGGGTGGGAGATTCCAATCAAATCTCCCATCGAGCGAATCAACCCAAACGGTCCAGTCAAGCAATGATAAAGAGCCCATAGTTGAGGAAAGATCCAGCGGTTCATCCGATTCAACAAATTCGCGGCTGGATCAGCCTGCACCGATTGGACAGCAGAACGAAGGGATTGATGCGTCAGATCTAGACGATCCTGCTCAAGCCTGGGCCGCTCTCGTGGACGACGGCCAGGCAGACATTTCCCAAGTCGAGCAATTCTTAAGCGTTGCTTCGGATTGGGCGAATCAGGAAGGATTGGCGGTAGTGGATCAAATCCGTGAATCCTTGGACTTCAGCGCGGTCGCCAATGTGGTTGTACTCTCTATATTGCACAGCGCCGTCCAATCGGATCCACATGACGCATTTCAAAGTGCGTTGTCATTGTCTTTGCATGCGCGCAACGATGCTCTATCCTCTATTGTGAGCATGTGGGCGGAATCGAGCCCCGTGGCTGCTTTGGAAGCCTTGAACTCAGCCGACATAGGTGGATTTCGGGAAGAATTGCATAAGTCTCTAATCGCTGCATGGACCGAGAGCGATCCCAAGGGTCTACTCGACAACCTCACGACCATTCCGGAACGACTACGGCGAAGAGCTGAACACGAGGCGATGCTTGGAGTTGCTCGAGTTGCGCCGCCGGACGCAGTCGAGTTCCTTTCCATGCTTCCCAAATACGACCCAAATGACGACCGACGCTATGACTTGGCTTACGAGATTGCTGAACATTGGTCAAGGATCGATGCCAATGCGGCACTAGATTGGGTGTCTTCAGTTCCTTTCCCTGGCGAAGACAACCAACGTTCCCAACGCAAGCTGCTTACCAAGGTGCTGAAAAATCTATCTATCGAGGATCCCGATCTGGCGCTGCAGTCAGCGTTGAATGATCCCATGGGTAGGTTTAGACATGGCCTAGAACCCTATGTCGTCTCAAAGGTTGCCCAGATGAATACGGAAAAAGCAATCTCTATGCTGTCGCAGGTGCGGGAGGGTTCAACAAAAGCCGCCTCATACAGATCGGTGGGCAGAGCTCTTGCTGAGCATGGACACTTTGATCGAGCAGTCGAGCTAGGATCAGATTTGCCCGACGAACAGCAGTCGAACTACTACTGTGCAGTATTCAGTCGCTGGGCACGGACTGATCCAGGCCTCTTGTTCGAATCCCTCGATCAATTGCCGTCTTCTCTTGCAAAATCGCAAGCGGCCTACAACCTCTTGGCAACGAATAGGGGGAATAGTGTGTTCAGCACCGACGAAATTGAGGACCTGCAAGGTATTATCGATACAGGAGGTCACACCGTGACATTGGTTGCCACTGCATTTTCGCCCGCGAACGGCGAGAGCGACGAAGACTACGACGAACGAATACTTGAGCTGGAGCTTAATTCCAACTGGGACGATGGAGTCGACCGAGTCTATGAAATAAACGGGAACTAGACATCTAAGGAAGAGCTAGTAAACAACCATCATTCTCAAGTCTGCAAACTTTGCTCATCCGCCCTCACAAGAGCGCTGCACAGCGACCTACGTGAGGACATGTCGCCCCTAGTACTAGTGCTTTCTAGCTGCACTAGTACTCTAGTTAGTGCTTCACGAACTCTACGCTATTGCTCACAGAGAAGCATCCAATTGATCCCGAATCTGTCGCGGCACATCCCAAAGTAAGCACCCCAAAACGTCTTCTCGGCGGGCATCGTAAGCGTCCCTCCGTCGCTGGACAGCTTCTCCAACCAATCATCCGTTTGTTCGGGATTCTTGGTTTCGAGACTGAGCGAGAAGTTGTCACCAATAACTAAGCCCGAGGAGTCCTGGGGCGTATCACTTGCCATGAGCGTT
The DNA here is from genome assembly GCA_964572845.1 of uncultured Pseudomonadales bacterium. Taxonomy (GTDB): domain Bacteria; phylum Pseudomonadota; class Gammaproteobacteria; order Pseudomonadales; family Azotimanducaceae; genus Bin55. The sequence goes on from CAZNFX010000002.1 coordinate 29,876, forward strand.
CCATTTTCGAACGACATCGATGCGTGCATGATGCGCTGCCCATCGACATCAGAACTCGATTCGGGACCCTCTGCAAACGTTTGAATGGAATCGATGCTCGTTCCGAATACCGAACTATAAAACTCCATTGCCTCGCGACAATTGCCGTCGAAAGTTAGATAGACGTTGATTGAGGACATTTTTGTTCCATGGCGGGAAAAGAGCGTGCAATTGTAGGGTGATATCTCTCAGCTGCTTTCGCGTACTGTATCTGCGCCATGTGTGGACCACGGCTAGCATGGAACTACGCCGGTTTTTGGCTCACTCACGAGGCCAATTTCCGAGTTCAAATTTGACACGCTCATCGCTCACGAGCCATCGACCTGGCAGGAGCCAACAAGCTCTGCCGTACTGTGCAGCTTGAAGTATTCTTGAAGAAGTGGTCGTGATCTTCTGTCGTTGCAATTACTTCAGAAAGAAGAGACTATTTAAGACTAGCTGAGTATTTGGAAGGTAGCACGTCTACTAACAACACAGCGCTCATTTAGTGGCGTAGTGGCGAACCTTGTGCTGTTGACTAAGTCGAAGTACAGTCTCTCACATGGATTAGGCGTAATTGTGTCGTATACGTTCGGAGCCAAGTGCAACGAACCAACCCACAACGACTTAGCGCTAATTGCGAACCACATTGCACAGTTGTAGAGAGACTACAGTAGTAGCTAAGTCTGGGCTCCAACTGGCTAACAGTCTATGGGCTGGGTCGGATTCCAGACGTTGAGGCGAAACAGTCATGCGCAGGACGAGAGTTGTTGTGTTTCAAGGGTCCTTTGCTAAGATGACTACGAGACAAGGGCACTTTCGGAGTGGCTTTGAGAGGATCGATCATGCATGGTGCCATCGAAGAGAAAAGAGAAGAATTGGCGCACCTATGTCGCCGGTTCGGGGTTGTTCGTCTCGAAATTTTCGGATCGGCAGCACGCGGAATAGACTTTGATCCTCAGTCCAGCGATGCCGATTTCATAGTGAAGTTCAGGTCGATTGGTGATCTGGACCCATTCGAGCAGTTTTTCGATTTTGCTGACGCGTTGCGGCAAATGCTAGGACGACCAGTCGATCTCGTGGAAGCTGGCACGGTTCGCAATCGTTATCTGCGAGAGGCAATCGACCAATCACGTGAACTTGTCTATGCTGCCTGACCCTCGGGTTTTGCTCTCGGACATTGATCACGCTTGTGCTGACATCATGGAATTTACGGTAGACCTGGACGCAGAAGGCTACACGAACGACTCACGAACGCAAGCCGCGGTAGAACGAAAATTCGAGATTATTGGCGAGGCGGTAAACAGCTTGCTGAAGTCTCATCCAGAACTCGCTCAACGGATTCCTTCTTACCGTCAAATCATCAACTTTCGCAACCTATTGATTCACGGATACTCAAGCGTGATGCCTGAGAGGGTTTGGAGCTATGCCTCCAATCAATTGACTGGGTTGCGACAGGTGGTTCGTGTACTGCTCGCAGAGCTAGAGTCCGCGAGAAAGTAGTCCGAGAACGGCAGGCGTTGCACTCTAACTCGCAAGTGACTCCCTGGAGCTTATTTGCGGCTCGTGTAGGGCAGTTCATTCAAGGGCGACCCGTTGCACAGTAGCCATTGGTTTGCAGCCGAGCACGCAATTGCTCAGGTTTATCCTACTTGTTCCAATATCTGTAGCGTGACGCTCTTACACAAGAGTTAATCCGCGTCTGTCGATATCCGTCGAGGAGCTGAGTTTCCGTAGATTTCAGGCGAGTACATCGCTTCAGCATGCGCCGGACGCGCTAGGAATTCGCCTTTTGAAATCACACGTCCGGTCCAATGTAGTCGGTAGCGACCTGATGGCAGGAAATCACTAGCGAACCTAACGCTTTCGTTGCTTAATTCTCGATCGTAGAATCCCCATCGGGACGATCCTAGAACTCTCCAATCTCCCTCGATATCAGCAGGGACTAGGGCGCTGTAGCTATCACTAGTCTGTTGTGACCCACCAAATGCGCTAGCAAGAAGAACATTTGCGGCAAGAGTGGAGGATTGGAACGATGACGCTTGCATCTCATGCACATTGGTCTTTGCCAACCGCGCATTGATTGGTTGCAGGAACCCTGGAACTGGGTCGTCGACTATTACGAAATCGCGTTGATCGCGAATGTCGAGATAGAGTCCGACGTGAACTACGTCGCCTCTCTTCAATACATGAGAGTCGCTCAACTCCACCCATTGATCATCCCTCTGGACCCAGTAAGTTCTTCTAATGTCGATCCCATAGTTTTCTCGGTCAGTCTGCACTTTAGTGGGTTCGTACTGAAGAGTCGCCTTGTAGTAGAACCTTGAATTGCCACTTTGACTCAACTGCAATTCAGCAGGCGTACCGACATGGTGAGGTCTCAACGGAGTCGAATAGGCGAAATAGCTCTCGCCTGCAGTACCCTTAGCTGGCTTCTCGGACTGAAGCCCCTCCAAACTGTCGTCCACGACAAGCTTTACATCAACCATGAAGTCTTCGGCAACGTTCTCCATATTTTCGGCATAGGCAAGGACCGCGGTCAAGCAGAAAGAAGACTCGTGAGTGTTGGCTCTCAAATTCTGCTGATTCCATTCGAACAGCACACCACGAACCAGCTCAGCGAGTTTTTCCTGGGGTACCAGTTCTCTTCCAAGATTGCTTGCTCGAACAAATGCGGATATGGTGCTACAGGTGGTCTTTAGCTTGCTCGAAAGCATGAAGTTTCGACCTCTCGCAGTACCGTGATGTATTAGCGCTCGATCACCTGTGACTCCGATGCCGTTTGTAAGCCTTGTTGTCAAGGGCTCGATGAGCTCACTCGTCGTATCCAACGCCAGCGTCGCTTCGAGAGTCTGGGCTATCGAAAACAAGTTGGGTTTGCTGCCCTCTTCGTATAGCTTTTCTACAAGATTCAAATCCCCTCGGCCATGCTGAACAAGAGCATTGGTCAGCATCAGCTTCACAGACGCTGCAGCTGAGTTGTTTTGGCTCAGGTAGTTGGGTAGCCGATATACGGTGTAGTCCTCCAGATAGTCAAGCAAATCCTCTAGAACGTCCTCCGGTACTTGATAGCCAGCATCCGACAGCCAGCGAAATGCCAATGCTGTGTAAGCGGAAAGGTACAGGTCCGCATGAATTACTTCCCCGCTCCAATAGCCGAATCCACCAGAACTTGCAGACTGATATTCGACGGCCGACTGCAGTACGTCCTGGATGTATTGACTAGCATCCTTCCAATCTACATTCAATCGCTCGCTGAGCCTGAAATACTGCGCCGCAACTATCGCGGAGCTGAGTCGTTGCTCCCAACACCGATACGGATAGTCGCGCACTTGAGCTACATGTCCTTCAATCGCATTGACTAGTGAAGGAGTAACTTGGATTTCAAGACTACCAGTTCCATCAGAAATGTCTGATGGGAATTCAATTGGCTCCGCAACCTTTACGTGGGTAGATGTGCCGTAGATCGAACTGACAAAATGCTGCTTGTTGGGATGTACGGGAATGTTCTGCACTAGAGCATCGGAGTGATCCTCGGAGGCGGCACTTGCGAGAAGCCTAATCGATCCGACCGTGAGGTTTCTGTCGTTGGCCAACTTGGCGTGAATTCTTGCGTCAACGAGTTTTCGCTCAAATGGTTCCAGAACAATGGACTGCGAGTATTGGTAGGGTCTTACATCTCCATCAGCCACAATTTCTAATTCGACATTGCGTTCCAACTCTGTACGGTTCAACACGGAAAAACTTGCGTCGAATGCATCTCCATCCGTAACGTGGTTTGGCAACACGGGACGTAATTCAATTCCTAGGTTGGTCCTGATCGACTCTTGTCCGAAGCCGAAGTGCTGGGTAGAAGATGCTGCTACAACAATGATCGTCCATTCAGTTAGGCGATCTCCAATCTCGAACTCGAAGCTCGCCGTGCCGTCTTCAGCAGTCTCGAGGTTTGGCATCCATAGACTTGTAAGGTCTTCGTTTGATCGAGGAGCTGGAGTGTCAAATTCGTCTCGGGCCATCCAACTCCCAACAACCGTAATGGGGTCCTGCAGCAGCCAATAGCTCCCCACGTCGATATCCATCTTCTCCAGAAGGCCCGTGACAGGATCAAAGTGCCCAATCCCTTCTGCAGACACTTCGAGTACACCTTGATCTAAGACGGCGACAGCCAATTCTGTAGCGGGTGGGTTGGCCCCAAGTGAACTCTCATTGACCGCAACCGAAACCTTGACTTTGTCGCCAGGCTTGTAGACCTCCTTGTCTGTTGTGATTTGCAATGCGAGTTGTCGTTCAGGATCAGCAACTCGAAGCTTGACATGTCGGGTCCAAGAATTCGGAAACCTCTGTTGGTTGCTCGCTGCAACGAAAGTGCGCGGTTTGTTTACAGAGTTTGCCGTTGTAACCGTCACAGTTGCTCTGACTATTGGTGCGTAAGCTGGTCGTATAGGAATGTCAATGACATCGTGTGAGCCTTCCAATTCAGTAACCCAGTGATCAAGGATGCCAAGTCGTTCAACCGTAACTAGAGCCATGGACCCCGGTACGGAATGTTCAACTACCAGCGATGCATACTCTCCAGCATTGAACTGACGATCCTGCAAGAACCTTACATTCTGTATTCGTACATAGTCGTGTTCCTCTCGCTCAACTTCCTGAACGGGTCCTTGTACGTAAACGTTTTCGACTGCTTTCTGGGTACGTCCATCAGGCAAATGGATTGTGGCCACTGCTCGCAACGAGCCAGTTCGCGAGGGCGTCATGGCACAAGCTTTGGGTGTCTGGTCGGCAGCCAGTTCACACGTGTGGACGATAGTCTCCTGCCTTCCACGCTGGGTATACCGCGAATCTATTCGAATGACCTTGACTGTTACGGGTAGGTCATTTTGCGGTGCGCCGCTCGGATCCACGACAACAGTGTCGATGTTCAAAGTCTCGCCAACTCGGGCATGCTTTTCTCTCAGGCGTACGCCGACAAACCTTTCAGCGCTTCGATATGTAGCGCGCATGTTTTCCCAGATGACGTTTCCACTGTCTTCCTGAACCCCCAGCGACACAGTCAACGAACCGTAATGAATGTCTTCAACATCAAGCTTGAGCGATGCGCTGAATCCACCCTCACTATCCGTCGCGGAACTGTCTGTTTGAAAGTCCTCCAATTTCCATTCGTGGGGTAGATTGGAAGCAGAAACAAAGTTGAAATCCTTAGCCTCTGGGTGTTCTGACACAAAGCGCTCGGAATTCAAGAATGACTGAATGGCGATTGGAGCATTGGAAAACGGCCCGCCCGATATGAGGTCGGCTGTGGAACTGACAACCAACGTGTCTTCTAGCTGGTACTGGTTCCTGTCGAGCGAACTCTCCACACGAATCGTTGCAGGATCGAAATCGAGGACCTCCACCTCGAACGCTTTCCAGTATTCGACCTCGGAGTAATTCAGTGAGTTGTCCTCAGCATTCCAAATGGACGAAAAGCTCTCTCCGTTGTCAATCATTACAAGAAAGCGTAGAGTGCCCTCGTTTCCAAAGGTTGGCTTGGTAACCGGGAACTCGCCATGAAACGATCCAAACTCATTGAGTTCGATACCGTTTTCGTGATATACCAAATCTCCATAGCCCTTTGTAACGACAAGGCGGTAGCGATGGTCTTCGCCGATTCGTAATCCCTTGTCCGTCTGCTCGCGTACATAAATCTTGTATTGAACGGTTTGGCCGGGTCGATACATTCCTTGAGCTGTATGTCCCCACACGGACAAGTGTGTGTCCTGTCGAGAATTGGAATATCCTCCGCTGTTCGAAAACGACCGGTCTAGTGGCAGAACGGAGCTTCCATCGGGACCATCGATCCACACGGCATGTCCTGAGTGGAATGGAATTTGACAATCCGTGTCTTTGAATGGACCTGCGGGTGTCTGAAAGGTTTTCATAGGAACGCTAGCAGAGAACAAAGAACTTCCAGGCAAGGATGCGACTCCCTGCTTGTTCGTGTTGGCTCCAACTAGGATCGAACTATCGAAATCCTTCGATTGCAGCAGAAGAACCGAAGCATTCGGAACTACGCGCCCTGTTTGAAGATCCGTTACCCACACGATGGACGACGCATGTCCAATGCGAGCTTGCACGTCGTAGTGAGCAATTTGCCCGTAGATGCATGAGGTTTCAGGATTTTCGCCAAACTCGCGCCCCGCAATTGGCTCGATGGATGCCGCGAAACGTCGAGTTCCTTCTGGCACCCAATCGTGGAAGTCCAGCTGGGTTGTAGCAATCCGGTCAGCTGGCAGAGAAAGTCGTTGCCGGTGGGTTCGTGCTGACCATCGTCTCCTTGGGAACGTTTCGGTTGCCATCCTAACGCGAAGTTCCTTCAGGTTCGCCGCTTCGACTGGTACGCTCACGTCCGACTCTGGAGCAAACACTAGAGAACGCACCTCGTAATCTAGCCGCGGCTTCAGGTGTCCGGTATGGAATTTGATGGTTGTGGGTTGTCGCAGTCTCCTACCAAACACATCAGTAAGCGGTGCAAAGCCCACTCTCATCTCATAGGTGCTGTTCCCCTTGAGTTCGTACCCTATCTTGACCTTGTTCAAGTCATCGTCAGTTGCAAACGTACTGCTTGTACCCTGATTCTCAAAGTCGGGAATGTCAACTAGAGCCCCCGTTCTAATCGTAAAGAACCGAGCTCTAGCGTGATTCCTGTCACCTTCCGGCTTAGGAGATATGGTAGACCTGTATTTGGCGTCATAAGCAGCCACGGGGGAAGAGAAAAGCAACGTGATGCCCATGTCGGGGTTGCAGCCTTCCAGACGGCCGCTGCTTGAAGCAGTAGACCTGAGTAGCTTCTGTAGGAACGTTCCATTGTTGTCTTGACACTCCAAACCTAGAAATTCAAAAGCTGGATAGACCTCAAATCGAGAAATGTGCATGGGGAGAGTAGTCGGTTCGGTAGCAAAGACCGACGTGACGTTTGAAGCAACTTCGAGGTCGTATGGCGTATTGGGCTTTAGCGACGACAGTGGCTCCACGAACCAAGTTCTCGTTGCGAATTCAGGCTTTTCTTTGGCGTAGCTCGCGCGATCAATTCCTCCGTCTTCTAGCGATTGCAACTGTGCCGCCCTCTCGGTCTCACTGACTCGAGTCCAAACGCCCTCTTTGTTTTGACGATAGTGAGGAGATACGAGCCTGTGGATTCTCGACAGTCCGGCAAAGTGCACAACCTTGATTTCTTGTAATTCAGATGACGTTAAATCTCGGATTTGAACGTTTTGCACTATCGTGCCCAAGGACATGGGTTGCGAGAAGGTCAATTTGTAGACCGGGCGTGTTGGACTGCGCCAGAATGAAGTCCTGCCATAGGCGCCCAACGATGCTGTTCGAAAGGAGAATTCACGTTGCGACTCAAGCCTTGAGCCATCGAGCGCTTCCAGCGATATTCCAATAGAAATGACGTACGAAGTTGTGTAAAGCAGGCGGTCGCTATGCGCGCAGGTAAGTTGACTGAGGCCGGTCCAGCGCCACGTGCACTGGAGTTCTGGTTTGATCTCTACGGGTACGGTTGACAAGTCCTTGTCGGTTTGCCCAAATGCAACCATCTTCTTGTTGAACTCGATGATGATTTTGCCTCGAGTGGTGGGCACTTCATCGCCGGATGGCGTAACGCTGACAACCTGCAACGGATCGCTTCGTACCTGCCCAAATGCAGGCACGCTGAAGAGAACGATTGCTAGGATCGCCAAATATCTGATCGTTGTAGTCATGGTTTCATGGGATAGCTGCGGGGACCAGTCTTTGTGTTATTGAATGTAGCACAGATTTCGTCGTGAACCCCCACTTGTTCAGCGGTTGCTGCAACATCACGGTGAACTCTGAAGACTGAACTGATTAAGGCAATTGCTGAGCGAGCGATTTTTCAATTGATGTATGGTAGGCGCGTCAGCATCAGCAAGCCCCCTGACAATTGAGGAGAATCAGATGAGCGATGGATACATGGAAGACCCCACTCAAATTGACGGATGGCCGCTTAACACGCCATTGGACGTTCGTCAGGGTCTCACGGCGGAAGACGGCATACGTTTCCCGATGCGGTGGGGAATCATCAGTGCATCGGCGATAGCATCCGACTGGATAAAGTCTCTCCAAGAAGTGCCCGGCGCGCGAATAGCTGCAGTCGCAGCTCGAGACAAGACGCGAGCCGAGTTGTACGCCAAGGTGCATGACATTCCTGCCGCGTATAGCTCCTACGAAGAGCTGTGCAACGATCCCAATGTGGACATCGTCTACATCGCATCAAAAACATGGGACCACCATCGCGATCTCATGACTGCTATTTCTGCGGGCAAGCATGTTCTATGCGAGAAGCCATTCACTGATACGGCAGACCAAGCAAAGGAGGTCTACGCAGCGGCAGACGAGGCCGGCGTGTTCTGTCAGGAAGCCATGTGGCTGCGATTCTTTCCCGCCGTTGAGCATGCCCGGGCGGTGCTTGAACGTGGAGACATTGGAGACTTGCAGATCGTGCAAGCCGACTATCCGGATCGCGTCTACGCGCTCAATCCTGCAGTTTTGGGATTCGGAGGAGACGAAATGCCATTGATTGTGGCGGCCGGCAGGAAGTCCAGAGGGCAGCCCTATGCAAACGACATTCCTTCGGCTCATGGCGCGCCACCGAGTGCTGCGGTATTGCAATACTCCGAGCAGCGAGGAATCGCTGTTATTACCTTTGCATCTGGCAGGTTTCAGGAAGAAACGCAGTTCATAGGAACGAAGGGTCGAATCACTATCGAGACTCCGTCGCACCACCCGACCGCAGTCACAATTCGAACGGGCCGTCCCACTCGTTACGGAACGCGTAAACAGGAAGGCAAGCCCACTCTAGAGCTGGATCCCTCCAAAGGCTGGACTGGAGATTGGCTGGAGACCCATTGGAATCAGGACAGGAATCCCAGCAACGGACCGTTCAATCATGTGGAACGGTTCGAATATCCGATGCCAACTCCCGCACCGATCACTCGAGGGCAACCTGCGGGCGCCCGCTGGAACGGAGAACGTTTGATTCGCTACAAGGGCTGGACTTGGAGCGGCGGTAACCAGCACGGTTTTCTGTACCAGGCGCAGGCAGTGCATAGATGCATGGCAGCAGGATTGAAGGAGATGCCTCAATTCACTCGAGCAGAATCCGTTCGAGTGTCTGAGATCATCGATGAGATCAATCGACAGTGTGGAGAAGTGGGATTCTAGTTCTAGCAAGACATATCTAGAACCAGCCTAGTTCGCCTGCTTGGCCATTTGCATTCGGTGCGTTCGAACTCTCTACAATTAGGACAAGCGCTACGGGAAATTCAAATGAAACTCTACGATCAGCAATTTGCACCCAATCCACGACGTCTACGCATATTCATGGCGGAGAAAGGCATCGAGTGCGAAGTCGTCCAAGTCAATATCGTCGCGGGCGAAAATCTCAGCAGCGATTTTCTGGAAGTCAATCCGCGAGGGCGTTTGCCGACTCTTGTGCTCGATGACGGAACCGTGCTCGACGAGTCGGTCGCAATCTGTAGATACTTAGAGGAAATCCAACCCAAGCCCGCACTATTTGGCACTGATGCACTGAGCAAAGCGAGAATCGAAGCCAGACAGCGACACATGGAGTTCGATGGGTTGATCCCAACATCCGAAGCATTTCGCAATGCGTACCCAGGATTCAAGAAACGAGGAGTGGGCGGAAATGTAGGTGAAGTCGATGCGATTCCCGAATTGGCAGAACGTGGGAAGGCCATGGTCGACCGCTTTTTTCACCGTTTGGACGAGGAGTTGGGGGAATCCCGCTATGTCGCGGGAGACGACTTCAGCGTTGCCGACATCACTGCGTTATGCACCATTGACTTTGCGACAACCGCGGCTCGAATACCGTTTCCCGATCAATGCAACAACATCAAGCGGTGGTACGACGAAGTAAGCAGTCGTCCAAGCGCGAAAGCCTAGGGTTGAAGTAGGCACCTAGGAATAGAGGAGAACCAGAACACATGGCACACGATATCGTAATCAAGAACGGACTAGTGGTTGACGGAACGGGAGCAGAACCGTTCGAAGCGGATGTCGCCATCGACGGTGACACGATAAGCGAGGTTGGACCTGTAGAGGAGAAAGCACAGAGAACTATTGATGCTGAGGGTCACTACGTAACTCCCGGATTTGTGGACCTTCATACTCATTTCGATGCCCAGGCAGGCTGGGACCCGCTTCTCACGCCTGTTTCGTGGCACGGGGTCACAACTGCACTCTTTGGGAACTGCGGTGTTACCTTCGCACCTTGTAAGGAACAAGATCGAGAGTTTCTCGCCGGCATGATGGAGACCGTCGAAGACATCCCGAAAAATGCAATCCTCACGGGGTTGCCATGGAATTGGGAGTCCTATGGTGAATATCTCGACTCAATCGAGTCCTTGAATCCTGCAATCAACATAACCGGTCTCGTGGGCCATTGCGCTTCTCGGTTCTATGTGATGGGAGAACGTTCAATAACGGACAGTGCGACCGACGACGAGATCGAACAGATTGCGGCATTGGTTGGAAGGTCCGTAAAGGAAGGCGCAGTCGGTTTCTCCACAAATCGATTGCCCGCACACACGTTGCCGGACGGTCGATCGATACCGGGCACGTTTGCTGAACCGAAGGAACTGGTCGAAATTTCCAAAGCGGTTGCAAAGAACGGTGGCATTCTGCAGAGCGTTCTCAACTACAGCAAACTCCCCGAGGAGCTGGAAATTTTGCGAGAGCAAATGCGACAGTCGGGCACTCGATTGCTGTTCAGTGCTCCGCACACTCCTGATTCAAATGGCGGAGTGTCGGCCTACGACTCCTACATCAGGGACATGCAAGAGGAAGGCTTGGATATCAACGGCTTGACCCTTCCACGTAGCGGAGGATTTCTCTCGGGACTGAAGACCATGATTATGTTCCGAGGCGAAAATTGGGACAAACTACGAGGCTTCAAGTTTGAGCAACGTCTGCATGCAATCCGAAATCCCGAGTTTCGAGCCATGCTGATCGAGGAGTCCAAGCAGAATCCACAACTGCCAGCTGCTTCGCGTGGTTGGTACTGGATCAGCGACGGAGATCAACCAGACTATGTGAAACAAAGCTCCGAGAGCTTGGCGAGTGTCGCTGAGAAAGCTGGCGAACTTCCGGCCGAGACATGGCTAAGGTATATGGACGAATCCAACGGAACGGGCTTCTTCCATGTTCGATTCTTCAATCAGGATCTCGAAGCTTTGGAACCATTCCTGAAAGAGGATTGGGTATTGCCTGGAATTGGGGATGCAGGGGCGCACGTCAGTCAAATCATGGACTCCGGGTGGACCTCGTTCATGCTTTCGCATTGGGTGCGAGACAAGGGGACATTCTCGATTCAGGCTGCCATTCGCAAATTGACCAGTGCTCAGGCGCGCGTAATCGGCTTCCACGATCGCGGGACTCTGGCGAAAGGCATGAAAGCAGACGTGAACGTCATCGATTTGGATGAAGTTGCCGAAAGACAGCCTCAGTTGGTTCACGACTTTCCCGATTCGGCGCCAAGGCTGATTCAGCGAGCCAAGGGCTATCGAGCTACGGTCTGCAACGGTTCTGTGATTCTAGAGAACAATGAGCACACAGGCAAGCGTGCTGGACGAGTCTTGCGCAATCCCAACGTAGCCCAGTAGCGACACGTTCGATCTAAAGGGGTTTGTGAGCTAAGCGGTTTCTAGTTCAAGCTGGTCGCGGCCCAATCCGATTCGGTGGGCATTGTGATAGTGATGCAACGCAGGTTCATTGCGTCCAAAGACTATATGTGAGTACAGCTCGGACTCTGCTCCAGCCTGAGATTGCGAGGCTACGTTGTAGTCCTCATTGACTATCACGCTATTGAAACCGACGAAGCGCTCTTCGTAGCTGTGTGGACCTTCTTCGAAGTAGTGCTTGGCATCGCCGAACACGTACCAGCTGTGGTAGGTGTTTGACTTGGCCGTCGAGTTTTCTGCAGGGAAAATCCGCAGGATATCGACTGCATAGTGATCAATGAGCAGGATCGTGTTCGGGTAGATGAAGTAGACGCAGAGTGTCACATAACGAAAGGGAGCCTCGTTCGGACTTTCAGCGGATTGATACGCTTCGAGAAGGTTTCGGCGAGCGAAAACCATGCGATAGTTGAGTCCATAGATATCGTGCGTTTGCAGGTTGCCCTTTATCTCTGGCGCCAACGAGTCTCGATGCAGCACATCGAAGTGGTAGTTCTCGCCAAACGTGTCGATCGCCATTTTCCAGTTTGCAGCTGCCGGAATCACTTGGGACGCCCCGTGGCTTTTCGTCGCTAGGTCCCAATGCGACATGTCGTCTTCCATCCCGCCCAGGCAGTTTTCTACATTGACCGTCCCTCCGGGACTGGGCTTGACCCAGAGCATTCCGAACTTCTCTTCGCAGGGAAGCTCGATGAGAGAATGACTCTCCTTGCAGATCGATCCAAACTTGCGCTCCCGATTGATGGCGATCAAGTTCCCATGATTGCTGTAGGTCCAAGCGTGGAAGGGACACGCAAATTGCGTGGCTGTTCCTCTTCCTTCAGCTACAACGCGCGCACCGCGGTGTCGGCAGACGTTGCCGAACGCTCGAAACTCCCCTTCCGCATCGCGAACCATGAGGATCGAGACGCCTGAAGCATTGTCTGCCCAATAGCTGTTTGGTTCTGGCAAGTCGCTCGACAATCCCATTAGCAAGGGAGTCTCGCGAAAGAAAATCCGTTGCTCTTGAGCAAGCAAATCGGTGCACGTGAAATCTGACACAGGGCAGCGCATGATTCCGCCCGCATCGTGAGATTCGTCGTTCTCCCAACCCTGTCTCAAGATCGAGAGAATTCTCTGTCGTTCTTCCTTTCGCATGTATCTCTTCTACAATTGGCCGTCCTCGACTACCGCACTCCACATCAATTTTTGAAAACTGTAGCCTTGCGGACAATACGCTAGCCGACTAGGCGAATCGCCACTCGATCAGTAGAACACCATTGGCAGGTCAGCTAGATTAGCTGACCGATGCGACAACATCCTACAGCTTCGAAATTGTAGCCAACATCCCTTACACCTTACGCCGCAAGAGTGTCTTGATCCATTCCTCTATGCGGGCATTGCCACAGTAGTTCCCAGACTAGCGAGCGCTCCTATTGGTTCGCGCCACTCAGAACTTGCTGAGCAATCGCTCTTTGGCGCTAAACAAGGCCCATTTCGACCACATTGGCTTCAAACAATGCAGTAAACCAGTCGTTTTACTCGGACTTGATTAACTGATGAAAGTAGAAGCAGAGTCCGTCAGGAGCTACCACGAAGAAGACCTGGTACTTTTCTCCGTCTCGTTCGTCGATTCTCCAGTTGCCGGTCTCCACGCCTCGACCGTCGAGTTCCTCCTTCATCCGAGCCGCGTCGTCGACCAAGACGGCCCCGCCGTCATTGGAGGAGTCCCCACCATTCTCTGAAAACCCCATTCGGGTTCCGTCTCGCTCCATGATTACTGTGGGATGCGGGTCTTCCCTTCGTTCTACTTCTCTCATGTCAAATTTCTCGCCGTACCAGGAGGCAGCGACGTTGCTGTCGGCAACAGGAAGGGCAAGAACGTCGTCTTGGAATGGGTATGCAGCTTCGAATTTTGCTTTGTCTGTCATAGATTTGCTCCTTCACAGCGCCATGCGAGGATTTTGTTTGTTCATACTCCACACGGTTCAGTTCGATGGTAACACTCGAAAGTAGATGGGTAGATCGAGAATGCCCAAAATCCGTGTTAATTAACATTGTGTGGAATTTTGCAAGTCTAGTGCAATGCCCGAACCTCTATTCGCAGGACTAAAGGTCGTCGATGCTGCTTCGGTTATCGCTGCGCCTGCCGCCGCCATGATGTTGGCGGACTTCGGCGCTGAAGTCATCAAGATTGAAAAACCAGGGCGCGGAGACATGCTCAGAATTCTGTCCAATATGCCCGGGACTCCTGAGGAAAGTCGCAACTATATGTGGGACATGGATGGTCGCAACAAGCGGAGCATCGCGCTCAATCTCAAGACACCAGAAGGTGAAAAGATCCTGCACCAACTAGCCGATTGGTGCGATGTCTTCATTACCAACATGCCGTATCCCTCTCGTACAGAATTCAAGGCAACCTACGAAGATCTCAAAGCTACCAATCCAACCATCATCTACGCTTCATTGACTGCATATGGCGAGTTAGGAGAGGAGCGTGACCGGAAGGCTTTCGATCAATTGGCATACTGGGCGCGAAGCGGTCTCATGGACTTGATGCGCGAACCTGGCACTAAACCGACACAGGGTCTGCCAGGCATGGGCGACCACCCCACGGCCGTCGCCATATACGCAGGAATCGTGACGGCGCTCCTAAAACGTGAACGGACGGGAGAGGGGTCGTTTGTTCAAACGTCGCTGCTAGCCAACGGACTCTGGTCGAACGCGGCGATTGCTCAAGGGGCAATGGCTGGTGCGGACATGGAACGATACCGGGAGGCAACAGAGGTACCGGGAGTCACGATGCAAGGCTACCAAGCAAAAGACGGGCGTTGGTTGCAACTCAACATGATCCGGACCGAACAATTGCTCTCTGTGCTTTTCACAGTCATGGGTGCAGAGGATCTTCTAGTGGATCCGAGATTTGCTTCTATGCGAGACATGTACATGAACCGTCGCGAGGCTGGAGAAGCAATCCAAGCCATTATTGAAACTCGTACATCCGCAGAATGGATGGAGCTCTTTGACGAAGCGGAACTTCCGGTAAATCTGATGGCTGTCGTAGAGGAGTCCGCAACCGACGCTCAAGTTCTGCAAAATCGAATCGCCATGGTGCCGGACGAAGACTCCGTGGGAGTTCCGCTGCTCGTCAACCACCCCCTTCAAGTGAGCGGCGTTGACCACGTACCGATTGTTGCAGCTCCGGGTTTGGGAGAACACTCTAAAGAGATTCTCGAGGAATTAGGGTACGACTCGAACACTGTCGAAAAGTTGATAGCGTCAGGAGCAGTCGCGACTCCTGGCCCTGATCCTTCGTAATTGCCCTCGCGATTATTGAATCTGCGACTCTTGCCACGGTTTCAATGATCTTGCATGAGAATCTCTACGGCATCGCAATTCAAGACTGCTTCGATTGCGATTGGTCTGAACGACCGCTACTAAAATTTGGAGTAGGTAATGGGAGGGAGTGTCCGCGCTTCCACACGGCCAATTGAATCAACACCGACTCACTGCAACTGACCCCAATCAGGGACGCCGATGGGTTCGCCCATTGGAGGTGCCGCCAGGCCATTGGAAAAAGCAGCTACCTGGGAAGCTGCGCGATTTGGCAATCAAGGGAAAGCTTGATCAACTCAAACGACTACTTGCGAATGATCCTTCCCTCTTGAACAAGAGAGGTAGCCATGGGCGAACGTTCCTGTTTGAAGCTGTGCGCAAGAATCGACAAGAGGTTGTATCGTGGCTGCTGGACCAAGGTGCCGATGTCCAGCTGACCGGCAGCTACAACTCCGAATCGATAGTCCAACTCGACACGCTCACTGCAGCCTCGTTCTACGGACGCGAGCATTTTGTAGAGCTTCTTACCCGATACGGCGCTGAGAGGGACGTGTTCCGGTCGGCATTTTTTGGGGATACTGATGCTGTGGACGAATACCTTGACGACGACCCCAACCTGCTCGAAGCGGAAGATCCCAACGACGACATCTACTACACGCCGCTGATTAGCTTTTGCGTAGCGGGCGGACAACTAGAGCTGTTGAGAAAGCTCGTCGACCGAGGCGCGAGTCTTCGTAACTACGATGCGCAACTTCTCTTCATTGCCGCACACATGGGGGACAAAAATGTCTTGAACTACCTGCTGAGCCAGGAAGTTTCTCCCGCATCGTCCGACGCCACCTTGTGGATGGCAACTACTCACCTGGATAACCTACGTTTGCTGGTGAAATTTGGATTGTCGCCAAACCAGAAGCCCTACCATGGATTGCACCCGCTCATGTACGCGTGTCGAGCGGATAAAACACTTGACGTTCCGAAGGCTCAACTCTTGATTGATCTTGGAGCCGAGGTGAACGCCGTAGGCCCTCAAGGTCGAACAGCATTGCACTATGCCGCTCGCGGCGGCAATGTAGAGCTTTGCGAGCTTCTTTGCAAAGCGGGTGCTGATCGACTCACGCAAGACGACGAGGGTAGGACGCCGTTTGATGTTGCCCGCAAGTTTGGCAAGAGTGACGTCGAACGCCTCTTGCTGGTGAAGTCCCTCTAAGACCTCCGGGACGGCCATACTAAACCGAGATGGCGTGCGATTTTCAACGACTTACTATCGAGTTCTCCTACATTCAAGCACATTTGAAGTTAACGTGGTCTTACGCCCATATGCCCCCCGCGATGTGATGCTGGAGATTCACATCAAAGTATGAATTGCAGAAAACTCAAATGTTTAGTCTTTTATTTCAAGTGTATTCTGGTAACGGTTTGGCTACCGTAATGTCTCTTTAGTTGAAGGCATTGTTGGCCACGATGCGTCTGCTATATCAACCAAGGAGATAACTTGAATGCCAAATGCAACTAAGCTGACAGCGGCTCTATTTGTCCTCGTAACCGGTCTAAGTCTGCAGGCTGTCGAGAGCAAATCACACTGTGCCCTAGAGTTCGGACAGGTCCTCAACAAATATACAGAAGTGTTCGACGGACCCTCATTGCGTGCAGCGGCGGGATACAGGTTCACTCGCAATCTTGGACTCGAAGCCGCATATGAATACAGTGTGGGCGGCACAGATGGAGACAACTTTTGGCGTGAAGTTGACGGACCCGCTAGTTTTGACAATATTCACATGATCAGTATTCTCGGCACGGCCGAATGGCTTGCAAATCCCAATTTTTCCCTCTTTTCCAAATTTGGCGTGGCACGTGGAACGGTTGACTACCGTGCATTGGAAACTGGTTCAGTTCCGGACTCTGCAACGCTGACCGAAACCAACGTGGTAATTTCATTGGGAGTTGCAGTTCCAGTAGGAGACAAATACGACCTGACGTTTTCGGTCAAGGAACATCTCAGCGCAAACTTCTTTGGACTTGGTGACAGTTTCGACTCTACAACCGTAGGCGTTGGCATGCGAATTCGTTGGTAGCTGGCGCTTTCACGAATCAATTCAAGCCCGTGGGTCGGTCAGCAATCGGAAACCTTGTTTGGTCGTGATCCGTCGGCGTTGACATGAACGCCACAGTGCAATAGGCAACCGTACATCTGAAGCAGGTTCTAGGGTCTTGTATTAGGGGACAGGCCAGGATGGCGAATTGAAGTAGCCTGTTGGGAATCATGGCTAGTATCCGCCTTTGAAGATTGGCTGTTCGATGCGGTAGCTTTTCAAGTCCATAGGCTTAGTCAGTCAGTAGGTGAGAAGCGATCTAATTGCCCACTTCGACGAATTCACACACGGGTTGTAAGAGGAAGACTCGCGGGCAACTAAGCACGCCGCACCCATTTGTAGAATCTGTACGTCGCTACGCCAATGGACTACGCAAAATGACGGAACTGACTGGCCCTTCGTGGGACCTCTCTGAAGAGTACGAGTCCCCCACCGATCCTCAGATTCAAGCCGACTTGGACGAATTGACATCTATGTTGGATCGCATTGAAGTGGAGAACCAAAGTCTTACCGCTGTGTTGGATCGCATCGACGACATATCGGACGCAGAACGAAGCAGGGCCATCGATGCCGCACGCGACTTGCACAATCTCATTGAAGATGCCGCCAAGCTCCTTCGCAATCCATCGACGTTTGCCAACTGCCTGCTCTCCGTCGACGGCGACGACGAGCAGGCGAAAATCCTTGAAGGAAGTCTCATTCAATATAGGCTTCGATTCAATGAACTGGCTCAACCTTCAACTCAGTTTCTGAATCTGGCACCGGACGATGTCGTCGACGAGTATTTGAAGGATGAACGCGTCTCCGCTTCGGAATTTCAGGTTCGACATGCGCGAGCTCGACGACATGAACTGCTCAGCCTGCAGGAGGAAAACCTCGTTGGCGCACTTGGTCAGAACGGTCCTCATGCTTGGAGCAGACTCTATGACCGTTTGGCAGGGCAATTGAAGTGCCAAGTCGCCGATGGCAACGAGCAACGCGAGGTGGGTGTGGCGGAAGCTGCGTCACTCATGCAATCAACGGACGACCGAACACGCGAAGATGCCTGGAGGGCGATCAACGTAGCGTGGTCATCGCACGAGGAAACATGTGCGGCGGCTATCAACGCACTCGCGGGATGGCGATTGGAGATGTGCAAGCGACGTTCAAACGGTAAACCCGTTCATTTTCTGGACGCCCCTGCTCATTCCAGTCACATTGCGCGAGAGACTCTGGACTCGGTAATCGGCGTCGCAAAGGAGTCCAAGGAACTGTCCAGGCGTGCTGCTACAGCTCTCGCACGTGCATATCGCAAGAGCAAGATCGGACCTTGGGATCAGCGTGCACCAGCTCCGGAATTGCCCGGTCAGGACGCATCGATTCCGTTTGATGAAGGATTGAATATCGTGGCTGATGCCTATGGGCAAGTTGATGAGTCGATGGGTGATTTCGTCCGCATGATGGCTCAGAACCGATGGATCGAAGGAACGGTAGGTCCAAGCAAGCGACCGGGAGCATACTGCACTTCGTTCTCGAAGAGCAGGACGCCTCGGGTCTACATGACCTATTCGGGATCCATGACTGATGTCACAATCCTTGCCCACGAACTGGGCCATGCTTTCCACCACTGGGCGATGCGCGACCTTCCCGACTCTCAGAGGTCGTATGGAATGTCCCTTGCCGAAACAGCGAGCACGTTTGGCGAAACTTTGGTGCGAGATTCCTTATTGAGTAGATCGGAAAGCCCTCAATTGAGCCTGGCTGTAGCCTGGGAGGAGCTGTCAGCCATCGCCGCATTTCTCCTGAACATTCCAACACGTTTTGAGTTCGAGAGGAAATTCTACGAAGCTCGTGCAGAAAAACCCTTGCTTCCTCGGGAATTGCGGTCCCTGATGGCGAACGCTTGGCAGGAGTGGTACGGAGATTCGCTGTCGGAACCCGATGACCTGTTTTGGATCAACAAGCTGCATTTCTACATATCAGGCACAAGCTTCTATAACTTTCCCTACTTGTTTGGCTACCTCTTCAGTCAAAGCGTGTATCAGAGGCGCGAGAGCATGGGAGACGAGTTCTTTGTCCGGTACAAGGGATTGTTGCGGGACACGGGACGAATCAGTGCGGAAGAACTGGCCAGCAAGCACTTGGACGCAGACATATCGCAACGAGAATTCTGGCGTTCCACGGTTGCTGCGCTTGAACCGCGTGTTTCTCATTTTGAGTCGTTGTGCGACGAGATTTTTGACTGAAGACGACCTAGCGGCAGTCGTTGTCCGCACGGGACTCTACTGTGCGATGATGTTCTTGGTCTCGTGATCAGAACCTAGACCAACCCTGGGACTCAATAGTCAAGCGGACGCGGATTCTCAGATTGCATCTGCGGATGGGGTGTCTCAGACATTCGAGGAGGGTCGTTCGGTTGGCCTGCCTGCATGAATTGCAGAAGTCCAATTCCTGGACTGGGAACCGCGAGGAAACGTAGCTTTTCTTGCAAGCGAAGATCTGCGGATTCGGCTTGCTACGTTCGGTGAAACCGCTGGATTTGAACCACGAACGCACAATGAGAATGCCCAGCAATTGGAGCAGTTGCCGGAGTATCGAATAGTAGTCGCGGAGTTTTGCTGCTTATGGTAAAATGTACAGTATTCATTGCATTTAGAAGTATGTCATGTTAGCGTCCGCACCCGGCGTGGGATTGCGTACAGAAACCGTCCCAAAATCCAAGGACTTCCTCAGTACTGCACAGATTAGTGAATTTCGCGCAAGGGGAGTTCTGCGGTTGAATGAATTCCACGAAGAGAAACTGTGCAATAGGCTTGTCGATTCATTTTGGGACGTCATCGGTCGCTATGGTGTTGAAAGGGACGATCAAACAACGTGGACCTGCGTAGGCAATCCGGTCCTCGAGTACCCTTCTCTGAAGCGTGAGCTCAAACGGGTCAGTTTGAATGTTCTGTATTCAAATACTCTGAGGCAAACGGCGCAAGCGCTGGTTGGGACCGACGATTTGGTCGAAACGTCTGCGATGTGGCTGATCACATTTCCGCATCTACGTTCACACCGAAACAAAGTATGGGAAATGCCGAGGACCATGTGGCATACGGATTGTCCCCGATTGCCCGGTGCTCAAGCACCCGGTGTCGTTGTCCTGAACTACTTATCCAACGTCAAACCTGAAAGCGGAGGCACCGCTGTAGTTGCAGGGTCGCACAAATTGTTTTGCACAGGAAATGCGCGGATGAGTTCGCGGCAATTCAAGAAGAAACTGAAGCACCATGAGTTCTTTCGGACTCTGTACTCAAAGTCATCGGATCGTCCAGCTGAATTGCGAGGGGCAAAGGCAAATGTGGAAGGAATCGAGGTCGAGGCAATGGAGCTGACAGGACGAATTGGCGATGTTGTATTCCTTGACGGCCGCATACTTCACTCGATAACGGAAAATGTTGGATCGACTCCTCGATTGATGGCGCGGACCTTTTATGGCAGCCGTGCGCTCTTTGAAAGCTATGGCGCTAGTGTGGACCAGTAACGTGACAGCTAGAAGAACACTCAGACTCGTCCTGGCAATTATGATGGCGGAGGATTGACGATCGTCAGAAGCAAAACCTAACCTCCATTTATGAAACTGGTTGAAAAGGAGTTTTTAAGTCAATTGGCAAATTCAATAAATAGCACGTTTCAATTTCTCCATACCGCCGATATCCATCTAGACAGCCCCATGAGGGGTTTAGCCCAATATGAAGGCGTAACCGTCGATCGCATACGCTCGGCAACCCGGGATGCTTTTGTGGCTATGGTCGACAGAATCGTTGACGCCCGCCCTGGCTTTGCGATCATTGCTGGGGACTTGTACGACGGAGACTGGAATGACTTCAATACTGGACTATTCTTCGTCGATCAAATGCGAAAGTTGCGGCTGCAGGGTATTCGAGTCTACGTGCTGTACGGTAATCATGACGCACATAGCCAGATTACGAAACGGCTAATTCTGCCAGACAACGTCTATGAGTTTAGTCACAAGAAGGCACAGACGCACATAGTTGAGGAGCATGAGGTCGCCCTGCATGGGCGAAGCTATCCCCAGCGTGACGTCAACGAAAATCTGAGTCGGGATTATCCGGATCCCAGCAGTGGCAATTTCAACATTGGTGTCCTCCATACCGGGTTGGGAGGCATGGGCGGACATGCCAACTATGCCCCTTGCAGCCTGGACGAATTGGTCAATAAAGGCTATGACTACTGGGCGCTTGGACACGTTCACACTCGTCAGATCCTGCACGAGCATCCCCACGTTGTGTTTCCGGGCAATCTGCAAGGACGGCACATCAACGAAAGTGGGCCACGGGGTGCGTCTCTGGTGACCGTCGAGCATGGCAAGGTCGATAGCATCGAAGCATGGGAATGTGATGTTGTCAGGTGGCAAAGGCTCGACGTGTCCGTGGAAGGTCTTGAATCCTACGATCAAGTCACAGCTGCAGTTGGAGAGTGTTTGACAGATGTGGTAGCTGCTAGCGACACGAACCGCATGACTGCAGTTCGTCTCCAACTAACCGGTGCCACCCCCTTGCACGGAAGGCTCATTGCCTCGACCGATGCCCACACGGAAAACATCCAAGCGCTGTCGTTGGATGTTGGAGGAGACGATCTGTGGGTGGAGAAAGTAGATGTTCAAACCCGTCCTATAGCCTCTGATGCAGCAGACTTCTCCGCGGACGAGGCCTTTGCCGACTTAAGGCAGCTACTGGGTACGAGCGCGAATGATCCGGAGCTCTTAGAACTCATGGCGACTGAGTTCTCAGACATGGTGTCAAAGTTACCCATCGCACTCAAGTCAGACATGGAGGCAAGTGAGGGTAGCTTTTCCCAATTGATCATGGAAGAGCGGCATGACGAGCTCCTCGCGCGTGTGCTTGAGCGTGCGAGCTATGAAATCGCGGGAGACAGTAGCAATGAGAGTTAAGAAGCTTGAATTGTTGCGCTATGGGCATTTGGAGGGAACCGAACTGAATTTCCCGTTAGAAGACCAAGCACCTGATTTCCATCTAGTATTTGGCCCCAATGAAGCAGGTAAGTCGACAGCACGACTTGCATTGGAAGACTTCCTGTTTGGCGTCCCAAGGCAATCGTCACTTGGTTTCAAGCATGGCAATGCCAATCTGCAGATTGGTGCGCAGTTGGAAACCGAACACGGTAGCTTTGAAGCCATTAGGCGCAAAGGCGATACAAACACACTTCGACACCGCGATACGAACGAAGCGCTAGAACAGGGCGAGTCCACCTTGCGTCGCGCCTTGAACAACAATAGCTTGGAATTCTTCAAAGCAATGTTTAGCCTCGATCACGAACGCCTACGTCGAGGCGCACAGACCATACTTGATGCAAATGACGATGTTGGACGAGCGTTGTTTTCGGCAACGGCAGGATTGATAGGCCTACAGGATCGACTCGACGCATGGATGGGCGAAGCAGACCAGCTCTGGGCTCCAAGGAAAAGCGCGCGCCGCAAGTATTACGTCGCACGTGACCAATTTGACGAAGCTCGCAAGAGAGTGGTGGAATTCTCGATTAAAGCTTCCGATTGGGAGAGCAAGCGGGAGGCTGTGGAACAACTGGAAAGCGCGCTGAAGAATGTGGAGGATCAGATTCATCAGTTGGAACCGCGTCGCAGAAAGCTGGCGCGAATACGACGAGTCAAAGCGAAGGTTTCCCGCTACTTTGAAATTGCCGATCAACTGGAGGGATTGAAGGATTGTCCCCAGTTACCCGAGAACGCCGCAGACCGATTGAGCGACCTTGTGGCGAATCAACAGTCTGCTAGCCAAAGAACAAAACTCTATGCAGGCGAGGCAAAGCAATTGGATGTCGAAGCGAAAGAAACGACATTCGATGAAGGGGTCTTAGAGAAAGCGGAAGAAATTGAGGAGCTCAATGACCTTAGGGCCAAAGTCGAACGATCCGAACGCGAACTGGCACGAAGACAGCAGGAACTGCAGGAACTGCGACAAAGGCAAAGTTCGCTAGCGGGGATTCTCGGCTGGGAATCGGCCGACGTGATCTCGCAGCGCGTTCCGTCCAGACAACGAAACCGCACACTTCGAGATTTGCTGGAGAAGCACCGCATTTTGGGCAACGAACTAGAAAGCGCGCGCGATGAACAGCGCAGTGCTACAGAAAGGAAACGAGAATTGCTCCGGGACGTTGACAGTGCAGGGCCAGTTGTTGAACTCGCGACACTCCAAGCTGCAATTGAATACGCGCAAAAAGAGTCCGACGAAGTAGCCCACCTACCGAGGCTACATAGGCAGCTCGAGTCGCAAATCGAGAAGGTCAATCAGATCAATCGCTCCCTATTTCCTGCAGTTGCGGAGGAAGCCGTAGACTTGGTGAAGACTCCGTCTCGCAAGACGATTCAGAGTGCACAGGATGAATTACGTGGACTTGACGAAGAATTCCGGTCTCGCAGGAATGGGGTGCGGGAGCTTGATTCTCGTATAGCTCTCTCACTTGGAGAGCTTGAAAGCTTTGAGCGGAGCAAGGAATTCGTGACAGCTGAGGACCTAGCGGATTTGCGTCGCGATCGCGAACTGCAATGGACATCTCTGAAGGAACAGTACTTTGAGTGGCAATCCAGCGGAAGAAAGCCCACCGAGAATGAGGGGCAAGACATTGGCTCCCATATAGCGGACTACGAACAAAAGGTCAAAGCTGCGGACGACAAAGCAGACAAGAGATTCGAGACTGCTGAATCTTTGGCTCGTTACAACGAAATGCGCCTGAACTGCGAGAAATTGCGAAGACAAAGAGACCTTCAAGAAAGCTTGTTGCGCGAAGCTGAGAACGAAATAAAGGAGTTCAATCAACGCTGGCGAGAGCAATGGTCTGACGCACCATTCGACGTTGCAGACCCGGAAACCATGCTCGCTTGGTACGAGAATTTTCAATCATTGCGTACAGCAGCGGATCAAAAGAACGACATGCAACGCGAGGTCGAACAGCTGTCTCAGCGAGGCCGCGACGCTCAATCACGGCTTCAATCGGTTCTGTCAGGGCTGTTGGAATCTGAACGTCCTTTGACGTTTTCGTCATTGCCCGAAGCGATTGCCTACGCACGAAGTACCGACGCAAAAACCAGCGAGATCAATGTTCAGCGCAAAGGATTGGAGGAGAGGCTAAAGGAAGCAACTTTTGAAGTCGACAGGCAAAGTGGCAAATTGAACGAGTTGGAGTTGCAGAAGGCCGAGTGGGAGACACAGTGGCGAGCTGCTCTCGACGGCACCGTACTGTCCCAGGAGCATACACCAGAAAGAGTTTCTGAAATGTTGGATACCTTTGATGACCTTCGCGAGGCAGTTAGCAGCATCGACACTCTAGTGAGAAACGAAATTCAACCCATAGAGCGAGACATCGCCGAATTCAACGACCGGGTCGAGAGTCAGATTACGGGCTCAAACGGCATGGATGGGGAAGAGCCAACCATTAAGAAAGTACAACGTCTAGTCGAAAGTTTGCGCTATTCACAAGTACAAAGGGCAAGACGAGACAACCTGAACAAGCGAGCTGAGGAACTCAAGGAAAAACAAGAGGAAGCAACCGTATCTCTCAATGAAATAACTTCACGAATTGATGAAATGCGAAGCGTGGCTGGTGCTGACGACATCGATCAGTTGAGGGAGAGCATCAGGAAGTCTGACGATCAACGGGAGCTTCTCAGGGAGCGCGTTCGCCTCAGGGAAGAACTAGAACAGGACGGAGACGGACAGTCGGTGCAGGAGCTGCTGGATGAGTGCGATACCGTGCACGACCTCGACGCGGCCCGCAGCGAGGAAACTGAATTGGAGAGCAAACTTGCAGACTTACGCGAGCAACAGCAGACGGTTTTGAAAGATTGTGTTGCGGCGAAGCAACGACTAGATGAAACCATAGGTTCAGATAGTGCAGCACAAGCTGAAACTGATAGGCAGTGCGCCTTGACAGATATGAGGAACGCAATCGAGGATTACATTCCGATTCGTGCCGCAGCGGTGGCTCTTGATTGGGCGATTGATCGATTTCGCAAGGAACGTCAGGGACCGTTGGTCAAACGTGCAGCGGAGATTTTCAAGACTCTTACTCTTGGTTCATTTGTGCAGCTTGAGACGCAAATGGGGAACAAAGGACCAACTCTTGTTGCCTACCGAGGCAGTGGCGACGCCGTCTCGCTGGGGGGACTCAGTGAAGGAACAGTCGATCAGCTCTATTTGGCTTTGCGGATTGCGGCCATTGAGAAGCACATTGACGACACAAGCTCCTCGTTGCCGCTTGTGGTTGACGATCTCTTCACCAATTTCGACGACGAACGAGCTACTGCTGGATTGAGAGTTCTGAATGAGCTCTCTCTTAAATGTCAAGTTTTGTTTTTCACGCACCATCGTCACTTGGTCGACATAGCACGAGATGTTGGTGGCACAGCGGTCTCAATACGCGAATTGCCTGCGTATACATCCGCATAGTTTCGAGTTCTAGTTATCTGAGACGTCGAGAAACCTTTCGTTCAGTTGTCCTTTGCAGGATTAGGGGCGCATCTTTCGGACGTAGTTCCACTCTATACCGAGGAACAAAGCTCTGGTCACTTACTGCTGCACCCTGAATGCGGTCGACGCGATAGCTCCGGTGCACACCATCAGGGAGTCTTTCCGCGTGCAGGACGATATTTCCGGATTGGGTGCGTCGGAGGGAGTATGGCTCAATACGACGGATAGTGCCGTTATACGCTAGGTCGACGCACAGCAAGTTTGAAGCCGCAAAACGGATGGTCTCCAAATACGACTGAATTGAGTTGTTAACTCGCAAATGAAGTGTGCGGTCCCTAAGTAGGAATTCACCCGAGGCCATCGAATAGGGAGTGAGAGTGGGGTGTATTGTTCCCTTACGGAGCCAGTCAAAGAATTCCGAGAGAGTGTTCCAAAAGGATTCTAGCGGCGGTAACGCCTGAAGCTGGTGACTCAGCACTTGTTTCCATGAACCTTCGAGATCGTCCCTGTTGGGCTCAAGTGTCTCAAGCATCGGTACAGGAAGTGCGCGGTGTGCACACTTTCGCTTCAAGATTTCGAGTAAGTTGGCGGGTTTGGGTCGTGCGTCTATGTTGCGGTACAGACTAATCACGTCGTACAGGTCACGGGGCCGTGCTCGTTGTCCCAAGGCTCGTACTTTTTCCGCGAACGCTTCTTCGTATGTGTAGCACTGAACGCTGATTCCATCGTCCGGCACGTCGCTGTAGTCGTGAAAGATTGTTCGCTCGACTGGCATCATCACAAGTAGTTCATCGGTCGTAAGATCGAGTTTGAGGCGCGGAAGCGTACCGGATCGTGGAGCGATCGGCCCTCTGTAGCTCAACTTTCCTTGATAGGACGTGGTTCCACGTGGATTTTGCAAGGCTTCAAATTCCTGTAGTTCCTTGGGCAGCTCTATACCTGTGTGGTCATAGATCCAATCTGAGATGTTGTGGAACGCCGTGGTCAGACCATTGCAGTCGAAGTGAGGCGGCGTTGTGAGTGTGAAATCTAGGTCTTCGGAAAAGCGGTACGTTTCGAAGTAGCACTTCTTGAGGCTGGTTCCACCTTTGAAAATCCAAGTGTTAGCAAGTTCCTTGTGCTGATAGATTCCAGCAAGCACCCACCCCAGCACGTAGTCCTTCTCAACGATCTGTGGTCTTAGACTGAGTGCGTGTGCAATGTCGAGAATTTCTCGGCGGTCGATCATGCAGGGGATGCCACAGTCCAACTTTCTGGAACTTGAAGACGCCATCGGCTGATGAGCCTCCGGCACGGAAGTGCAGGGTCCAACTTTGCGTTTCCTTGGGTCAAGCGCTCCTGCGCCACTTTGACAAGACGCTCTCCTGAGGGTCGCCTTTCGGCTAGAAAGCCCAACCGCTTGAAGACTGCCCCATTGTTGATCTGGTCCGCATAGCCTAGCAACGTTTCGTCATCCCTGTCCGGGCGACACATATATGAACCGAAACAGTCGTCGACATGTTGGATGCCGCTTCCCAAAGAGGGCTCGTCCAGCATGTCGACAATCGTTCGATGAACGTCCGACATGGCGATTCGTGTGCGGCCTCGCCAGATGTTTTTGGTTCCAAAGATCCTTTTCGGCTGAATGTGACGCAAGGTAAAAATTGCGCCCGCGCGTTCTTGAATCCGGACTCGCACGGCGCGCTCCGTCATGACTACTGTGTCTCGAAAGATCTGCTCCGTCAGACCCCAATGTTCTGCGGCAGTTCGGCCACCGATATATGAGGGGTCATAAAGCGATGGAACAAGCACCCAAGGATCGTCAAGAACTCGCTCACTGACTAGTGAATCGAGATTTACCGGTACGTATGCTCCGGGACCGACCCGTCGCAACCAGCCTTGTCTGGTCCAACGGGACAATAGTTTGGCGGCCGCCACACGGCTCGTATCCAACATTCGTTCCGCATCGGCAATATGAACAATGTCACCCGCACCGCGAACCACCAAGGCCAGTTTGCGTCTTCCCTCGGGGATGACCAATTCGTTACCCAAAACTGCTACCTACGTATAATATAGATGCGAAAATTCTCATATTTAAAGAATTTGTGATAATTGATTATACACAGAGTTTTGCGTGCCTGACGACATGTATCCACATGTAATTTTTCACTGAATTAGTGAATTTTTGCATTTCTATTATATTTGTAATCTGGTTAGCACACTCGGCGTTCATGGGCATCAATCAGGTGCTAACGGATACTAAATTTCTATTGTTGTTGCAAACTTAATGGACCTCGCCCAGAATCAAACGGGAGCTGGGCTCATGTTGGCGACATTGGCCAATTAAATCGAGGACCTGCATTGAGGGCATAGTTCAAGCTTGGATTCGACGGGATCAACGTCGAGTCCACCGACGTAGGGATGCGGCACACGTTTGTCGTGAAGGGTTGGTAGAGAACTTCAGCTAGGGCTGATTTTCCACGGAATTTGGTTGTGTTTGAAATGTACTTCGAGGCACACGGAGAAGAGAGAATCTTGCAATTTGTTTCTCCTATAATTCCTGCCCAATGATTGAGCTAAGAGTCCACCATGTCCAGTAGACCTAGTAGATTGCTGCACGTCGCCTTCGCCGTCTTGGTAGTCGCCAGTTTGGCCGCGAACGAGGAGATCGCCGACTACCGACACGAATCGATGGAGGCAATTGGGGGCCATTTCCAATCCGTCTTGAAAATTGTTAGAGGAGATGTGCCCTTCCAGTCCCACCTATCCATGCACGCCGACGCTCTTGCAGACTATGGGGAGGTCATGGCCTCCCTGTTCGAGGAAGGATCCGAAGGAGGCGAAGCGCTCGACAAGATTTGGGACGAGCCCGAAGAATTCAGTGAGGCAGTGGAGAAATTCAAGACTGCCACTGCAGAGTTCAAGGATGTTGTGGACAACGGTGGAGACGAAGGTGAGGTCGCATCGGCATTCCGAGCTGTGGGTGGAACCTGCAAAGGCTGCCACGACTCCTATCGCGAGTAGCTGAGCAAAATCCAGAAGACTGCGATTGCGGCGACCAAGCTGACGACAGCTCTCCACACGGAAAACTCCGTTGAGTCCGCATGTACCGGCTTGCGTCCGGTGAACATCGAGAGTGGAATCGTGCTACGCAGGAAGATCCCGTAGACCGCATGAGCGGCTAGATGGGTCGCAATTAGAGCCACAATGAACCACCACACTTTGTGGTGAAGATCTGTAGCCGTTTCAACGAGCTCGTCCGAGGCGAATTGAACGAGGGGTCCTTCAATGAACACGTCGTCAGTTGTAAAGAGTCCTGCCCCAGCCTGAAATCCTAATGCGGCAAACATGCAGATCGCCAGCGCAATCCCAGGCGGTGTATGCGCTTGGGATCCCAACTTTCCAGTGAAATAGAGGAATATTCGAGATGGCGTAGTCATGTAATGATTGAAGCGCGCATAGGTTCCTCCCCACAATCCCCACAGGAGACGGAACACCAATAGTGCTACCACGGCCATCCCCGCCCACCGGTGGAGGTCCATCGCATCCCACTCCTTGATCAGACCGGTGAGTAGTGCGGTCGACGCGCAAAGCGCAATCAGCCAATGCCATAGTCTGAGAGGCCACTCCCAAATCAACGGATTTCTTGGTTTTGAACTCAATGGAGCAAGCCTCAGGCTACGGAAATTAATCGATGCTTAGTACAGATTGTTTGTCGACAGCTAACGAGACTGGGCACGAGGTCATTTGCGATGTCAGTCTTCCGAATCGGACACGGTCTCGACCTGTTCAGTCGGTGGCTCAGTTTGCTGATATCGTGAGATTTGCTGAAGAATGTGGTTGCGAAGGTCTTCTGCTGTGTCGGGACGCAGACCCTGTATGCTGAAAGCTAGTCCAGCTGCGGTGAAGATGTTCAGAGTCGCAAGATCGAACATACGTTCGAATACTCCTCGTACGGTTGTCGCATGTTGCATGCGCCTGAACGGTGCGCTTGACATCGTTGTGCGAAACAGACCGCGACGATAGTTGATATCCTCCTGGCGTACTGCATACCGACGGCGCGGCACTTCGAAAAACGGAAACACAAACCACGAAACCAGAAGGTACACGATCAGCAAGGCCAGAACTATCTTGCCCATCAGACTGAGGGCACCCCACATCCAATAAACGTACTCAGAAGTTAATTCTTGCTCGATCAAGTTGATCAAGACAAACCCAAGAGCGAGTGGAATTATCAATAGTGAGGAAATGAGATTCCTGACCAAGATTAGCGACCTCAATTGGATCTCGACCCTAACCCAAGAGATTTCGGTGGCTTTGGGTATCTGTTCCATGGGAACGGTTGGATTCTCAAAGAGATCGGTCATTGCCATTCCTCATTGCTGGATTCAATTGCATACAGTATGTAGTCTCTGAACGCCTGGGCACGGCCCAAGTCCAGGTAGGGAATCGTTACTTGCACCGTGTTTGCCTTAATAGTCAGAGATGCCTTGTGAGTCCACTCTTGAACGAAACTCTTGGTGACTTCTACTGACTGAATTTTGGAGTATTTCATGCAGATCATTGTGTAGCTAAGTGTCCCGCGTCGATATATGATCGCGTTCTCGTTGAACATGTAGCCAGCTTTGCGCCACACAAAGAAGCGAACGACGCCAACCGGAATCAACCACCCTAGCACGGCAAGCCCAATTACGCTCCTAAATAGCAAAAGTGCCACGATCGTTCCGATTACCGCTGGAATCAAGCCACTTTTTGTGAAGGGAACCCAAAAGTACGCACTCGATATGGGTAGAAATCTCTTGGATCGCGGGTCGAACAGCAAGTCGTTGACAGCTTCTGGCAGCAAACGTCTGCATAGTTTCGTGGTCATGCTTGCTGTTGAGTAAGGAATCGTCAGGCGGTGTCGTTCGTCGCTGGTTGATTGAAAAGCGTTGATTGTGAAGAAGGAAAACCAGCGGCTTCGCAAATTTTGGCCCACACTAACCGATTGAATTTTTGGTATATCGAGCCTTACTTCATGAATCGTCTTGAGTCCCGCGACCGACTTGATGGACTCCTCGATTGGAGTCAGACGAAAGTTGTGCCATTTGAAGAAGGCTGACAAGACTTTAATGAGTAGCCAACCCAGTAGAAGCAAAACCATTGCTTCAACGACTATAAGGATCACCATGAGCCAGTAGTTCACATCCGGCATGAACTGGGTGTGGAAAGTGACAATAGAATCAAAGAATAGAACTGCTCGATTTCCGTTTCCTTCGTCTTCCCAGAGTTGCTGGGTGTATTGCAGGGTAAATCCAAGAATTCCCGCGAGGAAAGGAATTGCGAGCGCTAGATTGCCAGAGCTAATCCCAATACGAACCACCTGTGGCCAGCGATAGGTGACAATAGCCGCTTCTTCGGAGTGCGAATTCGGCATTGCGCTGTCAACGCCCTCATCTACACCATCATCGCGAGAGTCTTTACGACGCTCATCGATTGTGGCTCTAAGAGAAGTTGCAAATTCCAAAGGTACTGCAGGGATGGTTGCTTCGGCCGTTCCGCTCCCAGCGGTGTCGAAACTGATTCCTGTAAGACCGAGGAGCCGGTCCACAATACCGCGTTCCAGGTTTACAGCACGAATTCGGTCGAATTGCAAGTCTATGTGCTGCTCCCTGAGCACACCTTCTCGCACAGATATTCCGGTTTCCGAAAGTCGAAATCTGAATCGACGGTAGCGAACAATCGCAATCGCCACGATGGCGACGACCCAAATCCCTACGAGCGCAAATATGAAGATCCAGTTTTCGCTGGCGGCGAACCACGCCAAAATAAAGGTATTGGGCAGTACTACGTCCTTGAAACGATTGAACGTCGCACGAACGGTCTTGCCAAGAAAGAAGAGCAGCGACACAGGCGAGGCCATGTACCAGAAGTCTAGGTCGTAGCTAGTTCGTCGCTGCAACATCAATACTCAAACTTGCCTACAACTTGTGCGGTGTCATGGAGCAGCTAGACAATCCTGGAATTTTTGTGCGGCTAAATTCAGGTCGTGGTGCGTGCGCCCTACCACGAGCGGGATAGCCCTTCCGAAGCCAAGTCCGTCCACAACGAATCGGGAAGGTCCTGTTGCACAAAATCCAGATTCATGGCTACTTCGTCAAGCGACCACATGCCAGGTATGACGGATGCCACAGCCTTGTGTCGCAATGGATATTGCAGTGCGGCCGCACGCATATCGACGCCGTGAGATTCGCACACGCGGCGAATGCGTTGTGCTTTTTCCCACAGGTCGTCAGGAGCGGGCTTGTAGTCATAGGTTGCGCGCCGACGCTCCACATTCGCCAGAAGACCGGAATTGTAGGGTCCGCCAATCACCACCGATACGTTCTTGGCAAGACACTGCGGAAGCATTTCATCCAGAGGTTCCTGTTCAAGCAGCGTAAACCTTCCTGCTAGCAAAAAGCAATTGGGGTCGAATTCGCGCATGACACGAGTGCAAACCGCCGACTCGTTGACGCCGAGTCCAATAGCCTGCACTACACCCTCTTCACGCAAGCGATGCAGCGCTGGCAATGCTCCGTTGGCCGCAGTCTCATAAATTTGTGGCTGTTGGTCGCCATGCGTCCATGCATCAATGTCATGGCAAAGGAGTATGTCTATGCGATCAAGTCCAAGACGCTCGAGGCTGGATTCGATGGACTTGAGAACACCATCGCTGGAATAGTCGTACTGAATCGAGACAGGCTCGTCGTCGAGCATGCCAGCGAAGCGGGTGCCGCGATCTTTGGCAACAAGCAAGCGACCAATTTTCGTAGACAAGGCGAATTCGCTTCGGGGATACGAAGAGAGACTGTTTCCAAGCCTTTTTTCGGAAAGTCCATGGCCGTAGAGAGGTGCGCTGTCGAAGTAACGAATGCCGCCTTTCCATGCCGACGCAACAATGTTGTCAGCAAGTTCATCGCTAATGCGAGAGCCGACTGCGCCAATAGGTGCACCTCCGAACCCAAGTTCGGTTACTTCAACGCTGGTATTGCCCAGACTTCGTTTTCTCAGACCCATGAGACCGCTCGAATTCGCCAACCATTTTCGTCTGTGAGATAGAGCAGAGCGCTGTTGAGGTTTCCCGTGACAGCGAAAGTTGCAGAGTGAAGACCAATTTGAACGGGTTCTACATTGCCTCCGGTTATTTCGCGAAGCGGGAGCTCCTCCGCGGTTGTGACCTTCTTAACCGAACCAACATCAATGGCATACACGGTGGACCCGCAAGCGTTCCAAGCGTCATCAAGCGTTCGTCGCCCTATTGCTCTGCGGAACGAATCGACAACACGCCAAGGCACATCGGTATCTGCTGTTTTGCTGTTGGGTTCTGGGTCGATGCCGTAGCGGCATTGAATTCCCCAATAGTCATCGATGCGTGTGACGATATAAGTAACGCGGTTGGTCAAAATAGGCGAATCGTCGCTTCGTACCCGAGTCCACCCGCCGGCGATGTGCCATTTGTCAGTCGATGTGTGGACAACCTGCGGCTCATGCCCGTTCGTGTGGTCCCATCCTTGATCGATAAATGGTTGCCATGTGATGTTCAGCGCATGCGCTTCTGCATCTGCGATCACCCGAGGTTGACTTCTCCACGTAATGCGGACGTGGGGATAGTGCAGCGCCATCGAGAATTCGTGCGGATCACGTGTATTGAAGCTGGAAAAGAAATTCCGATAGGCGTGTAACGCTGTGTCGGGGGGCATGCGGTTAGGTCCAGCGAGCAACAAAATCGACGCGTAGATTATGCCCAGTCACGTTGACGAGGATTCTAGTCATCGATTTGCGCAAACAAATCCTGCTGATGGTACTTCTCAGCTATTTCGTCGAAATTCAATCCCAACGCGGCGAGAACTGGCTCAGCCACAGGCCTAATCTGCCGTTGAAGATAGTGCTCTCGATCCGGGGGATGTTCAAGCTCTTGCAAGGGTTCCGGACCCTCGGTGGTAATCATGTATTCGATGATTCGGCCCGGTCGCGACATTTTTCGACCTGCTGCTACATGCGGCGGCACAACTCTGGTGTATTGGGACAACGGCTTACGCAGTCCCTTGCGGTAGACGAGCTTTGCATCCAATTCCCCTTCCCGCAGAGCGCGCACGTAGTCGCGTAGATATTCGTCCACAGATTCCTCTGAGAACAATCTTCTGAACAGCTCGCGTTGAACTTCCTTAGCCAGTTCTGTCCAGTCGCGACGAACGACCTCCATGCCAGTGAATTCAAGCTCGCCTGAAGGGTACTCTAGTCCAGCGTATCTCTTCCGCGCTCCGGTTCGAGAACGTCGCATTGCCGGCAAGAAGAACTTTGCATAGAGATGCTCAAACTCAAGAATCAGTTTGCTGGATACACCCCACTCTTTGTCTACGTATTGGGCTATAGCATCATTGAACTCAGCGGCCAATTCAGTACCAAGCTTGAACGTCTCATCTTGTGATGCCAAACCTGATTTGACGAAGACGCTGTCTGTATCGCCGTAGAGAACCACATACCCACGGCCCTCAAACCAGTCCTTGGCATATCTCAGAAAATGTCGTCCGAGAGAGGTCACTGCGTTGGCGAGTTTCGCATTGTGAAAGCGACAGACTGGGGTGGCCAAAACTCCGTAGAAGGAGTTCATCAGGATTTTTATCGCTTGGGATGCGACCGGATCGCCCAGTCGCTTTGCGTCCTCGCGTTCGCTGAACAACTGGTCGAGTATCGAGGGAAGTATAGAGGGATCTCGAGAGAACCGTGCACCATTTATTGTCTCAATAGGATCATTGGCGTCTTCTGCTTGAATATGGCTTACAGGGTCGATATTGAAAGTTCGTATGACGCTTGGGTACAAGCTCTTGTAGTCGAACGACCACACGTTGCTATACATTCCCGGGACAGGCTCCAGCACGAGTCCTCCCGAGTGCCGTTCTCGTGCATGGACCGGACTGGCACTGACGGACGGCGCAACTACCTTCTTCTTCCGAAGCTGTGAGATATAGACGAAATCGAAAGAAGCGACACTTGCAGCGACGCGATCCATAGTCATACCCGTCAGAGTGCTCCTTTTCGCAGCCAAGGGCAGCAGCTTCAGTTTCTCGACAATCTCGAATGCCAAACGAGCATCTGTGCGTGCGTAGTGGATAAATCCTGGCAGATCGTTGTTGTAGCGCTCAAGTATCTCCCCGGCGCGATCCTTGACATTGCCTTCCACGGCTTTACCTTCCCCCAATACCTCTTGCGCGACCGCATCAAGGGAGTAGTCGTCGAATGTGACAAACGCACCTCTGACCAATGCGATTCCGTCCAATACCGTCCTTCCATGTACGACGGCTTGGCTGCTTCCGAAGAATCCTCTGGCTTCGCGCAACTGCACCCCAGATTGGGTACGCCCTAGAGCCAAGCTAATCTTGCAGTGACGTGCTATGCGCGAAAGTACGGCAAGATCGAAATCGATTACGTTCCACCCAGTGAGTACGTCGGGGTCCAATTCCGCGACTCGTTGCTTGAAGGCGTTGATCGCATCCTTTGCCGTCGCGAACGCAATTGAATCGGCTGGTAGCTTTCGCTTGCGAGGGTCGACGACAAGCACTTCGTTGACGGAGGGGCTGTAAAGAGCGATTGCCAGCAATTGCCGAGCTTTGGGATCGGTTTCTATGTCAAACGAGAGAACGCTTGGTGTAAAGGAAACTTGAGCGGGCGAGATGCTGGGATTGGTGAACACGAGGTCCGCATCCGTTGCGTCGAAATCCGGTTCGCCTTCGATCGCAATTCCGCCCCGAACATCTTGGTTGATGAGAAAGGAAACTGGAAATCTCAGATCAGCTTCATACGTCGGGATGTTTTCCGCATGCAGCCGATCGCGGACGGGAAGCATGTCGGCAGGCAAATCACACAGTACTTTGGCCGCTGGAAACCCATCCAGCGTGTCGCAGTCGGACTCGACGATATTGAATTTTCGTAGTGCTGGATGGCCTACGTCCTTGTCTCTGACGTAGAAGAACGGAACTTGGCGAGTCTCCCTTATAAGGAATGATCGTCCATCCTCGAGCCGGCCGCTGATGTGGATTACTGGAACGCCATCTTCCGCCCTATAGCCGGTCTGATAGAGAAATCCCAGATGGCGGTGCGTTGTCATGGGGTTTTTGGCGTTCAACTATCTCCACATATTGGTGCCGCCGCAGACGGCGATCGCCTGCCCTGTGATGTACTCGCTGGCATCGGAGGCCAGGAATACAGCAATGCCCTTGAGATCGTCAGATTCGCCGAGTCGTCGCAAAGGAGTGTTGGTTTCCGCGTTTCTCTTGGCAAGCTCGTTGTCCCAAAGAGCTTTCGCGAAGTCCGTCTTGATCAGCCCCGGGCATATTGCATTGACGCGTATTCCGTGCGGACCATATTCCAACGCCACATTGCGTACAAGCGCTATGTCAGCCAGCTTCGAAATGTTGTACGTGCCCAGCGTGAGAGAACCTGCGAAAGCACCGGTGCTAGCGGTGATCATCATGCTTCCTTTTTTCTTCGCCACCATGTCGGGCGCGACCATCTGACACAGCCAGTGATTGGATCGGACGTTTGAATTCATGATTTTGTCGTACGCAGAATCTGGAATTTCAGACATGGGACCGTAAAAAGGGTTTACGCCTGCGTTGCTGACTAGAATGTCGATTGGACCCAATCTGTTGCGCGTTTCGTCCACAAGGTTCTGCAATTGCTCCTTGTAGCCAATGTTGCAGGCAACCGCAATTGCGCGTTCTTCGCCGCACACATTGTTGATGTGCTCGCATGCCTGCTCGCACTGATCCAATTTTCGGCTGGACACAACGACGCGCGCGCCGTGTTGCGCGAGCCCTTCGGCCATGCTAAGTCCCATTCCCTTGGATGCTCCGGTCAGCAACGCTACGCGATCGGAGAGATCGAACAGGTCCGTTTTTACACTCATAGTCGTTCCTCAAAAGGGTTATGACTTCGACAAGCTGCTTATCGTAATGCAACTACCAATTGAGTTAGCGATTACGATATGTCGTTGAATTGTTCCGTTAATCTCTTGTGAGACCTCTTTCGATCTTTCTGATCCTGTCGGCAACATGCGCAATCGGACAGGATCAAACCGAACCGCCGTGCAGTGATCCAGACTACAAGCATGGCATCAGCTACGTAGAGCCTCTCAAGTACGACGCGGAATTCCAGCACTTCTCCTACGCAAATCCTGAGGCACCTAAAGGGGGCATGATTCGCTTTCCTGCATTAGGCACCTGGGACAACTTCAATGGCATTCTCAACAAAGGGCGGTTGGTTGCGGGCTACGACCTCGGTGGAGCGAACACGCTTGTCTACGATCGTTTGCTTGAGGGTTCTGCAGACGAAAACGCAAGCGCGTATGGACGCCTAGCGGAAGGCGTTGCCGTGGAAGAGAACTTTGCCTGGGTTGCTTTCAAGCTGCGCAAGAATGCGTTGTGGCACGACGGTACGCCACTCGACGCCAGCGATGTCGTCTGGACTTTCAACACTTATTTGACGGAAGGTTCTCTCACATT
Source organism: uncultured Pseudomonadales bacterium (assembly GCA_964572845.1). Classification (GTDB taxonomy): domain Bacteria; phylum Pseudomonadota; class Gammaproteobacteria; order Pseudomonadales; family Azotimanducaceae; genus Bin55. The sequence continues at coordinate 67,045 of CAZNFX010000002.1, forward strand.
GAAGACCGGATTGCAGGAGCTTGATCGGGTCTTTGAGTTTGGGGATCAGGAAGTCTGCTTCGTCACGAAGACAGATGTGGAGGTCAGTCCGAACATTCCGTTCACCTACGGGGGATTGGCCATTCTTCCGGAACACTACTGGCAGGACCACGACATAACCCAGACAACGCAGATCCCTCCCCTTGGCAGCGGACCCTACAAGGCTGGAGATTTAGCTTTCGGCAAGAACATTTACTACGAGCGAGTTCCCGACTACTGGGGTCGCGAACTTCCTGTCAACAGGGGCCGCTACAACTTTGAGAAGGTCAAGTTCGACTACTTTCTCGACGAAACTGTGATGCTTGAAGCGCACAAGGCACATGTCTACGACATGCGCGAAGAGACCGTTTCCAAAAATTGGACTACGGGATACGACTTCGACGCTCTGCACGCAGGACTGTTCCGCAAGGAACTTCGCTACCTAAAGCGAGCTTGGGGCATGTGGTGGCCGGCATTTTGGAATGTGCGCAATCTCAAGTTTCAGGATGTACGAATTCGGGAAGCGCTATGGCTTCTCTACGACTTCAAATGGATCAACAGGGTGATACTGTTTGGTTTCTACGACTACGGAGACAGCTATTTCTACAACTCTCCGATGGCACAGAGCGGTCTGCCCTCCGACGACGAGATACGACTGTTGGAACCGTTTCGAGACCAGGTGCCGCCAAGGATTTTTACTCATGAGTTCAAGCATCCCCCATCGACGGGGTATGGCTCGAATCGGGAGAGCATGAAACGAGCGCTTGAATTGTTCGACGAGGCTGGTTGGCAACTGAAGCGAGGGAAGCTGCGGCACAAGGAGACGAATGAGCAATTCCACATCGACTTCGTGTTCGTCTCCGCGATGTTGCTACGAGCCAAGTCTCCATACATACGAAGGCTTAACCAGGCTGGCATTACCACTTCTGCGGTAGCTCCGGAAGTTTCGAATTGGCAACATCGAATGCGCACGGGAAAGTTTGATGGCGGTGGATACATATGGATACCTGGCAACATGCCCGGATTCGACCTTCGCAACCGTTTTGGCAGCGAAGCGGCCGATCAGGACTATGGGTTGAATTGGGCAGGCATCAAGAGCCCCGTGATCGACTACCTCATTGAGCATGTAATCAAAGCGCGTACTGCGCGAGACTTGTACGCGGCGACTCGAGCCTTGGACCGCGTCCTGCTGTGGAACTTCTACATGGTTCCAGGCATGGGGCAACCAGGATTTCGGCTGGTGGCATGGGACAAGTTCGGAGAAGTCGATCCATCGGTCTCGGGCCCGCTTTCGCGAGTTCCCGCCATTGACGCCTGGTGGTGGGACGAAGAGAAAGCACAAAGAGTCGAAGCTGGCATCGCGGCCTTGGGTGACCAGGACTCGGGGTCGGAAATCGACGCATCTGACGACGCGGATTCGCAATAGGTTCACTAGGACGAAGTCGTGCTTAGGTACATACTCAAACGACTGTTGCTCATACCTCCCACGTTGTTCGGGATCATTCTGATCAACTTCGTGATCGTGCAATTTGCGCCCGGGGGACCGGTCGAACAGATCATTGCCCAAGTGACGATTGGACAGGTCTCGTCGACCCAAAGGATCAGCGGGGGCGGCGACACGGGGATGTCGTCGGAAGCAATCCAAGCCTCTGGCAGTTCCCACAATCTCTCGTCGTATGGGCTGGATCCAGATCTAGTAGACCACTTGAACGAGGAGTTTGGATTCGACAAGCCTGTCTACGCTAGGTTTTGGGACATGATCAAGAACTATCTGGTTTTCGATTTTGGAACAAGCTATTTTCAAGACCGTCCGGTTAGGGAGCTAGTAATTGAACGCCTACCGGTCTCGATCTCATTGGGTCTCTGGTCCTTGCTTCTGATCTATGCGATATCGATACCCTTGGGAGTTCGCAAGGCGGTAAAGGACGGCACACGATTCGACTTCTGGACAAGCTCCGTCATTTTCATTGGCTACGCCATACCGGGATTTCTGTTCGCGATACTGCTTATCGTGCTGTTCGCCGGAGGCAGCTACTGGGAAGTGTTTCCCATGCGGGGATTCCACTCCGAAGGTTTCGAGGAGATGGGATGGTTCGGACAGATCAAGGACTATTTCTGGCACATAGCTCTTCCAGTCCTATCTCTGACGATCGGGGGTTTTGCCTATCTGTCGATGCTCACCAAGAATTCCTTTCTCGAGGAAATCAGCAAGCAATTTGTTCTAACTGCGCGAGCAAAAGGCTTGTCGGAACGAAGGGTCTTGTTTGGGCATGTGTTTCGTAATGCGATGCTGATCGTAATTGCAGGATTTCCTGCCGCATTTGTTGGAATTCTCTTCACAGGATCAGTGTTGATCGAGGTGATCTTCTCGCTGGAAGGCATTGGCTTGCTGAGCTACGAGGCAGTCGTCAAGCGAGACTACCCCATATTGTTTGGAACTCTCTACGTGTTCACATTGATCTCGCTGATCATGCACTTGATTGGGGACTTGTGCTATGTATTTGTAGATCCTCGAATTGACTTTGAGACGCGACAGTGAGCCCGTTAGTTCGACGCGGAATCGCGAATTTCAAAGCAAACAGGCGAGGTTACTACTCGCTGTGGATATTCGGCATCCTGTTTGCCATCTCTCTGATGGCCGAGCTCGTAGCCAACGATAAGCCCATCGTTCTCTTCATGAATGGCAAGCTCTTCTTTCCCGCGTTCACCTTCGTGGCAGAGACGGATTTAGGGGGAGAGTTGGAAATCGAAGCCGACTACACCGACCCATACGTTAAGGACTTGATCGAGGAAGCAAACGGCTGGGCGATTTTCCCACCCATACCGTACAGCTACGACACAGTTGATTTTTGGGTTGAGCAATCGACGCCGGCCCCGCCATCAGGTCAGCATTGGCTGGGCACCGATGATCGCGCAAAGGACACTCTTGCGCGCCTGATCTACGGATTTCGATTGTCCGTCGTCTTTGGTATCACGCTGACGCTGTTTAGTTCTCTCATTGGCGTAGGCATAGGTGCTGTGCAGGGCTACTTCGGTGGTTTAGTCGACTTATTGGGACAGCGTTTGGTGGAGATTTGGTCGGGCTTGCCCGTCTTGCTGATCCTAATCATATTGGCTAGTGTGATCGAACCCAACGTGATCTGGCTGTTGATTCTTCTGACCTGCTTCAGTTGGATGACGCTCGTTGCTGTTGTTCGCGCAGAATTCCTGCGTACAAGAAATTTCGACTTTGTCAGGGCGGCACGTGCGCTTGGCGTATCGAATCGCACCATCATGCGGCGGCATGTCTTGCCGAATGCCATGGTTGCAACGCTAACCAATGTCCCGTTCATACTGTGCGGTGCCGTGACTATGCTCACCGCACTAGATTTTCTAGGGTTTGGTTTGCCGGACGGTTCGCCCTCCATTGGCGAGTTACTTGCCCAGGGCAAAGCCAACATCCAGTCGCCATGGCTCGGTCTGACAGGATTCTTCACGATGGCGATCATGCTGGTCCTCTTGATCTTCATCAGCGAAGGTGTGCGGGACGCGTTCGATCCTAGGCGTTCGCTAGGAGGAGGGGCGCCTGCTGAACATGCGGCTCAGGAAGTAGCCGAAGCACAGACGGCAGCGGCACTGTCTCGTTGACACTCTCTTGGATCCCAAGCTCGTGGGCTAGTAGAATTTTGCAGCGGGCGGCATGTAGCGAAATTGCTGCTTTCATCAACGAACAGCACCGCTCGCAATGTCGTTGTCAACAACGCGCAGCACAGTCGAGCGTTGAGTTTGCGGTCAACGGCATGTCAATAGGTCAGTAATAGCCATTCGTTGAGGAGACTCATCCCGATCGACTGGTAATCAAGAAGGAGTAAGCGTATGAGTTGGGTGGCAGTATTGATGGGTTCCAAGTCCGATTGGCCCACAATGCAAAGTACAACCGAAGTCTTGGCAGATTTTGGGGTTGAGTTCGAAGCCAAGGTGACTTCCGCTCATCGCACTCCGAGCCAGACGGCGGACTACGTAAGCGATGCCGTTGAACGCGGATGCGAAGTCTTCATTTGCGCCGCGGGTCTCGCCGCGCACTTGGCCGGCGCCGTCGCTGCCAAGACAACCAAACCCGTAATCGGCGTGCCCATGGACGGCGGACCGCTATCCGGCTTCGATGCATTGTTGTCCACTGTGCAAATGCCGGGAGGAGTACCTGTGGCTACTGTGGCGATCGGCAAAGCAGGAGCCAAGAATGCAGCCTATTTGGCCATACAGGTCCTAGCGCTGTCGAACAGCGATTTGTCGGACCGACTGGCAGAGGATCGCTCGGCTAGCGTGCGCAATGTAGAGGAGCAGAATCAGTCCATCCAAGGTTGACATGCGGGTTGCTACTTGAATAGGGGTCAGCTTGAACAAGCCGTTCAAATCCTGCAGCAAGGGGGCGTGATCGCACACGCATGCGAAGGAGTATGGGGATTGGCTTGCGATCCTTGGTGCGAGTCGGCCGTTTCTCGAATACTGGAGATCAAAGGCCGCGGCCCATCCAAGGGATTGATAGTGATCGGTCACAATGCGGCCGTTTTCGAGTCCGAACTTGCTTTGGTCGAGAAGGCACAAAGGGACCTCATAACACATAGCTGGCCTAGTCACACGACCTGGATTGTTCCAACCCGGCGCTTTCCTCGCTCTGTAACAGGAGGTCGCACCACGATCGCAGTTAGAGTTCCTGACCACGAACAAGCGAGGAAGCTCTGCGAGCTGTACGGCTGTGCACTTGTATCGACATCTGCCAACTTCAGTTCGGAACCTCCAGCTAGGAGTGAAGAGGAAGTTCAAGAATCGATCGGCTCCCATGTGGATTTTGTCCTTCCTGGTTCAATTGGCGATGCTAAAGGACCAAGTGAAATCAGAAGTGCATTCGACAACAAGCGGTTGCGATGAGTGTTGATCGATACGCCGTGATTGGCAATCCGGTGTCACACAGCCTCTCACCGGAAATTCACTCAGAATTTGCTCGTCAGACCAACCAGGATTTGCAGTACGTTCGGATCGAAGCTCCGTACGATGGATTCGAGTCCGCCGCCCGCAACTTCATGTGTCAAGGGGGATGTGGACTAAGCGTGACCGCGCCGTTCAAAGGGGATGCTTGCCGGTGGGTACAAGAGATTGACGAATACGCTGCTGAGTCCGGTGCCGTGAATTGCATCTCGATGAATGGCAATACGATCAAAGGATTCAACACAGATGGAATTGGGTTGCTGCGAGACTTTTCTCGGATGAATTGGAAGACAAAAGGCCTACGTGTGCTTGTGCTGGGCGCTGGAGGAGCGGCGAGAGGTATCGTTGGACCGATATTGCGGGACGGGGGCTTCGTTACCGTAGCAAACCGAACAGTGCAGAAGCTAGCTGGAATTGAGAGTCTGTTTCCCAACATCTCAACGATGCCAATGGCTGACGTTCGCTCTGATTGGGATATCGTCATAAACGCAACTTCGGCTCATCTGCAGTCGGCGGAGCTTCCCGTCGATCCACAGGCATTCATAGGCGCACGTTGCTACGACTTGGCCTATAGTCGAAATGGAACCACGCCGTTTACTGCCTTAACACGCCAATGCGACGCTAAGGAAGTCCATGATGGACTCGGGATGCTAGTGTTCCAAGCCGCTTGTGCCTTCAAAGTGTGGCGCGGTATTGATCCTGATGCCGTTAGCGTACTAGAACATCTTCGCGGACAATGAGACTATTGAGCCGGCAGTTGAGCAAGGTCGAGTGTACCGACGCTTTGCCTGATCGTAGATTCATTGTGTAATGAACTCAATCATGTCAGACACCAAGAACACGTTCAAGTCTCCGTTGCGCCGGCCGCGCGGAGGATGGGCATTAGCAGTTCAAGTGGCAATCGCCGTTATCACAGCATTGAGTCTTAGCGCATGGCAGGTGACACGCGGATTTGAGAAAGGAGAATTGCGTGACCTATATGTTGACCGTTTGGCCACGGAACCGATCACGGTACAGGAATATGTCGAGGCAGGGAGCTTCTACAGAAAGATCGAATTGGTGGGTCGATTCGACCAGCAGCGAAGCTTCATAGTTGCCTACAAACGGCATTTGGGAGTACCGGGGTTCTGGGTGATTACGCCTTTTGAGACGGAAGTCGGAACATTTCTTGTGAATCGCGGATGGGTTGCCATGGACAAGACATGGTTTCATACGCCGCATGTGGAAACGCCACCCGAGGAAGTGCATCTCAGCGGCGTCATATGGCCCAGCACGACACAGCGATCAACAGTCGGCTACGAAGGAGAAACTTGGCCCAAGCGAGTAAATCGATTGAATATTGCAAAAATGGCCGAAATGACCTCAGCATTTGGCGACGAAGTACGATTGCTTCCCGCTAGCGAAACGGTGCTGGTTCCAATACATCTGACATTTGAGCAAGGTGCAAGTACTCACTGGAGCTATGCTTTTCAATGGTTGGTAATAGGTGCGCTCATTGTGCTTGGATATTGGTATTTCGCGTTGAGAAGACATGAAGATGACTCGTAGCAAGCCGTGAAACTCAAAATCGGGATATTGGTTGCGCTTATTGCGCTCGTAGGAGTTCTCTACTGGTACTCGACTCACGCCGACAAAGTTGGCATGACAGCTGAACAGCTAAAAGCTCTTGGACTGGTCGAGCTTCCGGAACCTACGGAAATCGGGGAGTTGACATTGGTCGACCAAGATGGAAGACCCTTCGATGGTTCCGTCTTGCAAGGGAAATGGAGCTATGCGTTCTTCGGCTATACGAACTGCCCGGACATCTGCCCTATAACGATGTCTCTGTTGAAACAAGTAGAACAACGTCTGCATGAGACGGCTTCACCCGATGTTGCCGCGAAATTTCAAGGAATCTTCGTTACTGTAGATCCTGCACGAGACAGTCCAGAAACAGTAAGGGAATTCGTAGCTAGTTTTTCGCCGAATTTTCTCGGAGTTACGGGCACGGAAGAGAATATTCGCAGTCTTGCAAGCAACGTTGCCGTTGGCTACAGGCGTATAGGATCTGACGACTCGAAGATAGAGTACTTAGTGGAGCATCAAGGTCACATAGTGGTGTTTTCGCCTGAGGGGCGCTGCTATGGGTTCATAAAACCTGAGCATGACACAACTCAACTTGTCCGCATTTTTCTACATTTGGAGAAGAAGGCAAGCAGCGCAGTCAATGTCGCTCAGTTCGACAGAGTCTAGCGTATGGGGTATGCTAGGTCTCGTTGCATATCGATGAAGCCTAGTTGCAGGAACTCGTAGCAGAAAGTAGCCGAAGCGCATCCGCAGATGTCCTTGAGGCTTACTCCGCCATCCGAAAACGAAGCGAAGATCTTTGCGCTCCGTTGGAAATTGAGGACTATTGCGCCCAGCCAATTCCCAGTGTAAGCCCTCCAAAATGGCATTTGGCGCATACCACATGGTTCTTTGAGACCTTCATACTGCAGCCATACCTACGCAACTACCGTGTCTTTGATAGTCGGTACAACTATCTGTTCAATTCCTACTATGACACGGTTGGCCCTTACTTCCCGCGCGCAGATCGGGGGTCGCTGACAAGACCCTTGGTCCAGGAAGTCTACTCGTATCGGTCGTACGTAGATGAAGCAATGGTCGAGGTCATGGCGGGTCGGATGTCTAACGATCTTGCATCCCGTCTGCAGCTAGGTCTGAACCACGAGCAGCAGCATCAAGAACTGCTGGTCACGGATCTCAAATACATACTGGGAAAGAACCCATTGCGTCCGCAATACCTTGACTCCTCGGGATCACCCATGAGCACGGCAATAGACACACTGAGCTATTCGACATTTCCTGGCGGCGTGGTGGACATCGGCGCAAACTGGGAGGAAGCAGAGTTTCTCTTTGACAACGAGTCGCCCCGACACAAGGTGTTTCTTTCTCCGTACCTGCTGGCCAATCGTCTCACAACGAACGGAGAGTTTAGAGAGTTCATTCAGGACGGAGGCTACGACCAACCAAGTCTTTGGTTGTCCGATGGTTGGTCCGAGAAGAACAGGAACAACTGGCGCGGACCTGAGTATTGGGAATGGCGAGACGGACAGTGGATGGAGTACACCTTGGGCGGTCTAGCTGACTTGGATCCGTTGAGTCCAGTTACGCACATCAGTTTGTACGAGGCCGATGCCTTTGCTCGATGGTCGGGTGCTCGGCTTGCGACGGAGTTCGAATGGGAGCATGCCGCCCGCGACTGGATTCCTCCCACCAGTCCAAATTTGGCTCAGCGCGACAGGTTTCACCCTTCCGTGGCGTCAAGTCTCGAACCTAGGTCTCAAATGCTCGGGGATTGCTGGGAATGGACCTCTTCGAGCTATGCCCCTTACCCTGGCTACCGGCCTCTCAACGGAGCGCTGGGCGAATACAACGGAAAGTTCATGGCCAATCAATTCGTGCTTCGCGGAGGCTCCTGTGCGACTCCTCCTGAACACATTCGGCCTTCCTATCGAAACTTCTTCTATGCCCGCGACCGTTGGCAGTTCACGGGAATTCGGTTGGCTAAGAATGGCTAGCGACTCGAGCCGTGGCGAGTTCGTTTTCTTCGATCTCAAGCCATCCACACCAGATATCCGAACTGAGATTTGTGCAGGATTGGGTCTCGAGCAAAAAACTATATCACCCAAGTATCTCTACGATAGTCGAGGATCCTTGCTCTTCGATACGATCACGGGGTTGCCGGAGTACTACCTAACACGGGTGGAGATCGGAATTCTCCACGAGCGACGACGCGAAATGTCGCACATGATCGAGCGGGGATCCTGGTTGCTGGAATATGGGGCGGGAAGCGGGCGCAAATCCCGCATCATGTTGGAAACCATCAATCCGGCAGCCTACATTCCCGTTGATATTTCATCGGCTCACCTGGTTGAGTCTGCCCAGCAGATTCATCGTGAATTCATAGGACTCTCTGTCTATCCAATCTGTGCGGACTACACGCAAGCCTTCGAAATGCCGGAAGTGATTTCGAGCGACAATCGCGCTGTATTCTTTCCTGGGTCCAGCATCGGCAATTTCGGTCGTGACGAAGCTAGAAACTTTCTCAAGACAGCAGCTGATGTCGTGGGCGAGAACGGTGCTATTGTCTTGGGTGTAGATACTCGCAAATCGGCAAATGTAATCGAACCTGCGTACAACGACTCGAGATGCGTGACGGCAATGTTCAACAAGAACATATTGCAGCACCTCAACAACGAAATCGGATCGGACTTTCAGCTGAATTACTTTGACCATCGTGCCTTCTACGACGAGCAGGAAGGCTGCTTGCAGATGCACTTGGTTTGCAATTCGGAGCATGAAGTCTCAATTGGCGCAGACTCCTTCACCTTTCGTGAGGGAGAGACCATACACACGGAAAATTCGTTCAAGTACTCGGCCAATGAGCTAGAGGAAGTCGCCTCTCAAGCGGGATTTACCTGCGAGGCCATTTGGACCGATCGAAAGGAATGGTTTATGGTTGCATTCTTGCGGAATTGCCCATAGCCGTTTAGTACGTCGCCCGTCGCAGTACTCTTGCATACTAGGGCGTTGGAATCATCAACTTTCTAAGCGGTACCAGTTGATTGGCCAGTCAAAGGGTCGGTCTGCGCCGGCAACAATCACCGCTTTGGGTTGGCGCGGATGCCACTTGGAATCTGATGCGACCGGCGTCTCGGTCGACATCACTCAATTCATTCGCACGTAGGGTTTGGAATCCGGCTAATGTTCTTTATCGACTTTCACCTTTGTTGGTTCTTTCTTGAACGTCACTCTGAAATCTCCGTATCTAGCTCGAATCAGGAACTCCGCATTCGATTCGCTAGTGGCATAGATCCTCTCGTAGGTAGGGGCACGCAATGGTCCTGCACGCACCTCGAACTCCGCTTCGTAAAGGTGTAGATCTGAATTCTTCATTTTTTCTCCTTAGAAAATGCACAGGCAGGGCTATCTGCAGACACATTTGCGTCGAGATTTTTGTGTAGCAGCGTGTACCGACCACTACAGTACGTAGTTGGATTAGGAGTTTTCCTTCTGAATCTGGTACCGACAGCAGTCAATTGGCGATCGCCAATTCATGCAACCGAAACGGTCGGGAAATATGGCGCTGCACAACTCGAGCCATTTCGGAGGGATCCTTCGCTGGACGATCCTGCGGAAGACTGGATTGAACGGCGACATCTAGTCGCGAAAGCCAGAACGCCGTCGCAGCGTACAGCAGAAACATGGGAAAGAACCAGTATTCCTCGCTTTGCAGTGGGCGTATAGCGTTGTATTCCCGGAGCAAGGAGAAGACACGTTCCTTGTCTAGCGCATCCCTTGTTCTACACCAGTCGTTTACAGTCACGGCCAAGTCATACAGCCAATAGCCATGGGACGCATGGTGAAAGTCTACGACTCCAGTAAGACCATATTCGTTGAATAGCGCATTGTCCCGAAATAGGTCCCCGTGAATGATTCCTTGGGGCAGAGCTTGAACATCGGATCGGTTCAAAGCGGACGTGATCGACGTGACAGACCTGTCGAGAAGATAGCGCGCATGCGAATCGAGGTGCTCCGCGACTTTGGATGAGTGTTTGTCCAACCAGTGCGAATCCCTTATGTAGCGAAACGCGCTCCCATCCAATGTTTGGGTGGCCAGGTGCATTCGTGCCAAGAATCTTCCAATTGCTCCACATTGCTCTCGTATCGGCGCGACAACATGCTTGCCCTTGAGGCGGGGGCACAGGACAACGGGCTTGGCCTGCACTTTGGTCATGGCAGCGCCGCTACGAGACCGTACTGTGGGAGCCACAGGCAATCCGTACTCGTAGCATCTATCCAAGATCTCTACCATGAGATCGCGTTGCGACAATCGATCGTCCTCGATTACCGTGAGCACAAACTCTGAGCTTGACGACTCGTTAGTCGACGCCTTGGTTGTCTGGAGAATGTAGTTGGTGTTTTCGATGCCTTGTGAAGCTGGGAAGTAGTCGTGAAGGTTCCCTACTTCATACTCCTGGAGCACAGACTCGATTACAGAGCGGCGCAGGTGAGTGATAACTGCCATGCGGCGAGTTAGAACTCTTTAATCGTCCATTTGGGCACTAGTCGTTCTGCTCGTTCCAAGTCGCCGAAGTGTTTCGTCGGGTCCTCGGGGACCATGTAGTATGGTTTGCCCTTTTTCGGCACGACCTTAATGGAGGTTAGACGCCCATTCTGTCGGTATTCCTGAATCGAACGATTCTTCGACTCGATGAGCACAACATCTGGACCCTTGACTTTTTCCTTTTTCTTCTTGGTGCTTTCGGCCGCCATTGCTGGTATGGCAAGAATGCAGCACGTTCCAATGCAGAATGCCAAGATCCGAGCCTGAATCATATTGAATCTTCGTGCCATGCAGTCAATGTGTTACTTTGCATATGGGAGAATTTACCATGCAAACCACAAAACCCCTAATTCTCGTCGACGGTTCGACGTACCTGTTCAGAGCGTTCTATGCGCTTCCTGACCTAAGAACGTCGAACGGACAGTACACCGGCGCTATTCGCGGTGTAGTCTCCATGCTTCTGAAACTCATGAATGACTACCCCGACAGCACCATTGCCGTTGTCTTCGACACTGCTTCTTTGACATTTCGTCACGAGATTTTCTCCGATTACAAGGCAAATCGGCCGCCTATGCAGGATGAAATGGCGCAGCAGATCGAACCTTTGCACCAGATTATCGAGTGTTTGGGCCTGCCTTTGCTCAAGAAGGACGGATTCGAAGCAGACGACATCATAGGGACGTTGGCGACTCAAGCAACGGCCGCGGGTCGACAGACGATCATTTCAACTTCCGACAAGGACATGGCGCAACTTGTCAACGAGCATGTGACGTTACTGGACACCATGAAGGATCAGACCATGGATGCGGAAGGCGTCAAGGAGAAGTTTGGCGTCTCCCCAAATCTGATCATCGACTACTTGGCTCTAATGGGCGATACGTCTGACAACATTCCAGGTGTGCCAAAGGTAGGACCAAAGACTGCGGCGAAGTGGCTCAACCAGTTTGGCAATTTGGACGCTGTGTTGGAGCACAAAGGAGAGATTCGCGGCAAGGTTGGAGAGAATCTGGTAGCTAGCGCGGACATGCTGCCATTGTCTAGGCAGCTAGCGACGATCAAATGCGATGTGGAACTCGAATGGAATCTAGATGACTTGCATGTCGATGAAATGGACATGGAAGCGCTTACAGACTGGTTCAATCGATTTGAATTTCGAACATTGCTGCGGCAGATTTCCGAAGACCACGATCCTGTTCCTAAGCAGGAGGAGAAAGCCGATTGCGAGTTCATTGGCGACCCAATTACGCTTCAGGCTCGGGTGGATGAAGTTCGTTCGACGAGACAAATGTCGCTTGCACTACGAACAACGGGCGGTCATGCCTCAGGTTGTTTGGGTATTGCACTGTGTTCAGGTACAGATCGGGCTGCTTATGTTCCGATTGGGCACCAGGACGACCAGTTTAGGCAACTGACAATTGAAGTGGTTTGCGACTGCCTCAAGGGTGTTCTTGAGGACGAATCCATTTCGACGATTGGCAATGACCTGAAGCAAGCATTCAAGTTCTTTAAGCAGCACGGAATAACAATACGCGGACCTCTATTGGATACAAGGTTGATGTCGTATGTGCTGAACAGTCAAGCTTCCGGTGGCCATCACACTGCGGCTCTGGCCTCCCGCCATCTGGAATACACCACGTTTGACTTTCAGACATTGACTGGGTCGGGCGCAAATCGCGTCTCACTTGACCAAATCGGCATACCGGAACTCGCGTTTCCCATGGCGGAGCTGGCACTTGTCAACGCACGGGTGGTACCGGCGCTTCTGAAGGAACTGCAGTCTGACGAGAGAATGTTGAAGGTCTACGAGGATATTGAAGAGCCGGTCACGAAAGTCTTGGCAAGAATGGAACTCGACGGAGTTACCGTCGATCCGGTTGTTCTTCAAGAACTTAGTCGTGAACTTGAAGAAAGGATCGGCCGACTTACACGCGATGCCTTCGAATCTGCAGGAGAGAGTTTCGGATTGGGGTCGCCTAAGCAATTGGCCGAAGTCTTGTACGACAAGCTGGAACTCCCCTCGCCGCGCAAGACGCGCACCGGCGGGCGATCCACTTCAGAGGATGTTCTGAAGGAGCTAGCGGAGCTCCATCCCTTGCCGAACATCGTGCTGGGTTATCGTGGCGCAACCAAGCTCAAGTCTACGTACACGGATCAGCTGGCAAACTACATTAGTCCCGTTACAGGTCGAGTACACACCACCTACGATCAAGCCAACGCCGCGACAGGACGGCTCTCGTCGGTAGGTCCCAACCTGCAGAACATTCCGATTCGAACCGGAGATGGGCGTAGGATACGCGAAGCCTTTGTTGCTCCGCCAGGCCATGTCTTCATGTCCGCCGACTACTCGCAGATTGAGCTCCGCATCATGGCGCACCTGTCTGGAGACAGTTCGTTGCTAAAGGCATTCAATGATGGGCTTGATATCCACAGAGCTACTGCGAGCGACATTTTCTCTACTGAATACGACTTGGTTGACGCCTCGATGAGGGACAAGGCGAAAACCATCAATTTTGGCCTGATCTACGGCATGGGCGCCTTCGGGCTCGCGAGACGTCTTGCGATTCCCCGCAGTGAGGCGCGAGACTTTATCGAAACCTATTTCGACCATTACCCAGGTGTTCGCGAATACATGGATACGATAAAGGCGAAAGCGCACGACTACGGCTACGTCGAGACGCTGTACGGACGGCGCATTTATCTCGATGAGATCAACAGTAGACACGTTCCACGTCGCCAGGGCGCTGAACGACAAGCCATCAATGCACCCATGCAGGGAACTGCCGCAGACATCATCAAGCTAGCGACAACAAGCGCTGCTGAATTCCTGGACAGTAGCGGGATCGATGCCAAGATGGTTTTGCATGTTCACGACGAGATTGTCTTTGAGGTTGGCGAAGACGATGTTGAGGAATTGCAGAGGGGTGTAGTACCTGCAATGGAGAGTGCAGCTGACCTATCTGTTGCAATGGTTGTAGATGTAGGTATTGGCACTAATTGGAGCTTGGCTCACTGAATTGAAGCGCCAGCTTGGTGCCACATCTCACGGATCGATTGCCGCGCCTGGTCCACACCGGTTCCCTTGAGCGAAGAGAATAAGAGGGACTGGGCGGAGTTGTGGTCTCCCATCGCCTCTTTCACTTTTTTCATGCAAGCACTTCGCTCGCCCTGTTTCAATTTGTCCGACTTGCTAAGCAGTGCGACCAACCCTAGTTCGCGCTGCATGCTCCATTGGATCATTTCCACATCGAACGGACGCAGTGGATGGCGCGAATCCATGATGAGGATCACGCCGACGAGATTCTCGCGACGCATTAGGTAGCGGTTTACTGCTTCTTGCCACTCCAATTGCTTGGTGCGACTTACCTTGGCATAGCCAAAACCGGGAAGGTCCACGAGACGTCCCTCGCCGGACTCGAAGAAGTTTATGAGTTGAGTCCGTCCGGGCGTCTTGCTGACTCGGGCAAGTGTTGTTGAACCCGTTATGCTGTTTATTGCGCTTGATTTTCCTGCATTCGATCGCCCGGCAAAAGCAACTTCAGGAATGTCGTCTCGCGGACAGTTCCGCAAGTGGAGTGCGCTTTTGAGGAAAACTGCTTCGATGGGTGCGGTGCTAACAGTCACAGAAAGTCGATGTGGGAATGTCGGAGAACAGTTTACGAAGTACAGACCCTGTGTGCCGCTGAGAGGTCGGCAAGCTCACGGTGGCACTCGCGCCGCCCGGTTAGCGGTTGCTATAATTGACGCCCTAGTAATGCCTGTTTCGTTCCTTGTGCCCTTCGCGCACATTTAAGACCAATCTAGGAAATTTGATGCTTCGTTTGCTTTCGAGGTCGCACACAAGACTGGCTTTTCTTGTGATTGCGGCAATCCTGACCTTGACAGTATGGACGATGCAGGCAGATACGGAGCAGCTTGAAGTCGACGAAACGATCCTTGTCGAAATTGACGAGACCACTCAGGTTGCCGAAGAGGCTCCTCCCGTTACAGCGGCTGACGTTATCGATACGGAAGTCGGCAGAACTCTTTCAGTTTCCTGTACTGCATGCCATGGGACTGACGGCAACGCATTGCAAGCCGAGAACTCCAACCTAGCGGGACAGAATGAAAAGTACCTGTTTCGGCAACTGCAGCTGATTCAGTCTGGAGAACGCGAAATCATTGTGATGGCCACTCTTCTCGATGATTTCGATGACGGAGATCTCCGCAACATTGCAGCGTACTACGCATCTCTCCCAGGGAAAATCGGTCAATCCGATCCGGAGGGACTGGAGCTAGGCGAAGCCATATACCGCGGAGGCATCCTAGATAAGAAGGTTGCAGCTTGCACGGCATGCCATGCCCCCAACGGCAATGGGAACATGCTCGCTGGATTTCCTCGGGTTTCTGGTCAGACGGTGGAGTACACCGTTGCCCAACTGAAGGCCTACAGGGAAGAGGAACGCACGACTGACGAGGACTATCGCGGCATGATGCGAGACATAGCCGCTAAGCTTACGGACTCTGAAATAGACGCCGTCGCAAATTACATGACAGGGCTCTATTGATCGACGCTGTCGGTTCTAGCTACGAATCGGAGTTGACATGAATCAAACTAAACTGCAAGCTTGGCTCGGCGTTATCTTATTGCTTGCAATCTCTTCCTTCATAAATGCACAAGACAAGTATGAAGCCGGCAAGGACTACCTGCTCGTTGAGACTCAGGTTGATGCAGAGACCGAAGAGTCATCCGAAACCAAAGAAGACACCGTCGAGGTCATTGAGTTTTTTGCATACAACTGCATTCACTGCTACAGACTCGAGCCGTACATCAAGAACTGGCTGAAGAAAAAGGGCGACGATGTCACCTTCAAGCGGGAACATCTCATCTACGAAGCAAGCTGGGTGCCTTTGGCTCGAGCATATTACGTTGCAGAAGAATTAAAGGTCCTCCCGAAAGTTCACGACCGCATGTTTCAATACATTCATGACAGGAATATAAGCTTGAGTCGTGATGAACTGCTAAAGCGATTCTTTAAGGGTGCGGCTGATGTTGATGAAGCCACGTTCGAAGAGAAATATTGGTCCACGGAGACAAAAGAAAAGATCAAGTCGGCCGTTAGGAAGGCCAGCGATTGGCGAGTCACGAGCACTCCAACTCTAATTGTCGGCGGCAAGTATCTTGTGAACACTAGAACAGCGAACGGGAACCCAAAGCGAATTTTCCGGATCATTGACTTTCTAGTCGAACAGATTCGCCAGGAAGAGACACCCAGAGGTACAAAGAGCTAACTTCTAGTCAATCCTGGACAGCGCGCATTGTTCTAGTGCTTTGATTGTTAGCTTGCCGCTACATTGCTAACCTCCCGCTATAGCAATGGAAACAATACGAGCCGGATCTGGTCGAATTCGGTGTACACGCACCAGGTCGAATCGCGACCTCTCGGTCTACGCCAACTTTGGTCCATGCCACGGCAGTTGCCCGAACAGCTACCCTTCTAAGGTGAAATATCTATGCGTCTCTGCAAGCTTCAATTTACGGTAGGACTCCTCTGTCTTCTTTTGGCTCAATGCCTAGTTAACGCTCAAAGCGACGAGTATGTGGAGGGAGAGCACTATGCGGTCCTTCCCACGCAGTTTGAGACATCGACAGAAGAGCGATCGGACGCTCAAGACGACCGTATCGAGGTGATCGAATTTTTTGCGTACAACTGCAAGTTTTGCTATCAATTTGAGGCGCACATCGCAGACTGGCTGAAGAACAAAGCGAATGACGTGTCGTTTGCACGAGAGCACGTGTGGTGGTCTGCTAACCCTACGGCATTGGCGCGAGCCTACTATACCGCTGTTGAGCTGGATGTTTTGCCTAAAGTTCACATTGCAATGTTCAAGGCAATTCATGACCACAAGTTGAGCATGTCTCGTAAGGACAGATTGTCAATGTTGTTTGTCAACGGTGCTGAAATTGAGCCCGATACATTTGACGAAGCCTATGGTTCCGCCACTGTAAACGAACGTCTGCAAGACTGTACTACCAAGATGCGTGTATGGCGTATTGCTGCAGCTGGCACACCTTCGCTGGTGGTTGGCGGCAAGTACCTGATCGATACTGAAATGGCTGGTGGACACAGCGGAATGTTTCCGATAGTGGACTATCTCGTCAACAAAATCAGAACGGAAAGAGAAGAGTCCACAAGTACACCTAAAGATGACTCCGCATGACACATTTACGCAATAGGAGTCTCACGCATCGGTATCTGATTGACACGACTAGTTGGTGTTAGCGCACGAATTTCAATCAGAAATGTCAAACTAACCTAGAGAATTGCACGAATCATAACTATCATTTGAGCGTGCCCCTACCTCAACAGTGGAGATTGTGATGTCACCCATCAAGCTTTCACTCGGTCTAGTCACCTCCGTGCTTCTACTTGGTGCTTTGAACATCGGGGCGCAAATCCAAGATGCCGGGAACGAGACCGCGACCTACTCTGAAGGCAAGGACTATTCCCTGCTGCCTACGAGAATTCAGGTTGGAGATGAAGAACCGCAGAAAGCGGACGGCGAATCAGTGGAGGTCATATCGGTCTTTTCGTATTCCTGTCCCCACTGCTTCAGGTATGAGCCAGCTGTTGCAGAATGGTTGAAGACCAAGGATGAATCGATCGATTTCAGACGCGAACACATGGCGAGCTCACGGGCAACGGAAAATCTTGCGCGCGCCTACTATGTCGCTGAGGACCTCAAGATCCTTCCAAAGACTCATGATGCATTGTTCAGGGCGATTCACGTATACGAGCTACAGCCTTACGGCGAAGACGACCTGCAACGAATATTCAAGCGTCTTGCCGATGTGGACAGTGAGACATTCGGTGACAAGTTCTGGTCCAGCGAGGTTCACGAGAGAGTCAAAGAAGGGAAGAAGACTCTGCGGGATTGGCGCATTACAGGCGTACCTTGCGTCGTAGTTGGTGGCAAGTATCTCGTTGATGCGGAAATGTCGGATGGCGAGCCGAGCAGAATGTTCGACATTGTGGACTACTTGGTCTCAAAGATTCAGCAAGAACGAGACCCCTCGGCTTGAATCAAAGCGTATGTTTTCTCGTTTATGCGACGGTGTGTTGCTCGCAAGTAGTGGGAATCAAAACAAGGAACTCTTTAATACACTGTCAAAATTGATTCTCGCAATTTCCTTAATTGCGATGTTCCCAACAATCCACGCACAACAGTCGGATGGCTACTATCCAAAGTTCACTGAAGCTGACGCTTTGGAATACATGGACTTCTACGAGTCCTACGGCAATAGAGGGATCCAGATCGACAAAGAAAACATGAGGCTACTTCTCCGACACGATCATGGCGATGGCGCCAACTCGTACAAGTGCTTTCGTGTCGAAGTAAAAAAGCCTGAAGACCACACTCTAGAATTTCATTTGCTTCATGAGGAGGGAAGTGAACTTTCGGACAAGTTGAACCAATCGATCAATCACTATGACCATGTCAAACGAGGACTCGACTTGGAGAAAGCCTACGGCAAGTTTATGCGATTCTACCCACCACACGATCACTACGGTGCGGACGTAAAAGGTGGGCACCTCATCTTCTCTGACAAACGCATCAGGCTAACTGATGACATCGAAACTCACGAAATCGTAAAGATTGAACGATTCACAATAGAGGAAACTGCTGAAGGGATTATCTACAGGGTGGAAACTACTGTACCGGAAGAGCCTGTAGAGCTGGAGCGGCTCGATCGATTAGAGACGAAAGGTGCCGAGGAGGAGGATCTAATTGACAGCCCAATCCAGCTCAAGAACGGTCCACCCATGGCCGCCTACTATAGATGGTGTCTTTGGGATTGGTCGGAATTCAATCGATACATTGGTGGGTCTGCCGAAGTAGACTCTGCAAGACAACGGTCATTACAGATTCTCACGGGAAGTTAGTAGGGCATCCAGTCTAATCGCCAATCTCTGTGCATTCGATAGATCAATGGTCGACTAGCTAGCTTTCCTTGTTCCCGTTGATGTCGATGCAGATCACCTGGAGAACTCCGCCCTCCAATGCGCTTGCCGGCACGGGGTTGTTGGACATGCAGGCGGCTCCGTCATTGGTAAAGTCGGTATCGCGCGTGTAGGTCCCGGATAGCGGGATTGGATAGGCGACGAACCTTTCTTCATCCTGTATGAATCGGTAGACTCGATCCGTCATGTTTTCGTTGATCCAAATGTCTTGGGTTTCGGGATGAATACCCAAGGCATAGGGTGCAGGTCTGTGATTCGGCACGTACTCGGGCATTTCGTACACCGTAGTCTTGTAACCATCTGTCTCAACTCTCGCCAGTGTTCCCTCCGAGTAACCGGTTACCCAAAGCACTCCCTTGTTGTCGAAGCGCATGCGCCTTGGCCCGCGAACCGGAGAGTCGTATTCGGTGACCTTCATTGTCTTGGGATCGATGCGTCCGATCTTGTTGCCAAACAAGCGCGTATACCAGACATCTCCATGAATGGGATCGATGTCAATTCCATAAGGGGTAGTTCCGCCGGATATCCCTCCGGGCTTCACACGAGGTAGGCTGACGACTTCCGTCTTCCCCGTTGAGGGATCCAATTTGCCAACTTGCTCCGATCCGGCAAGTGTGAACCAGACCATTCCTTTGGAGTCAACGCGAATTGTGTGCGGATACACTGCTCCGTGTCCGATGAAGAACACGGGTTCCCACTCCAACGTATCGGGATTGAAGACTCCAATGCTGTTAGTGCTTGTGTTGGTGACGTAGTACTTGCCGTCTTGGTGCAATGCTAGAGAGTGAGGTCCATTGCGTCCATTGAAGACGGCGATTTCTCCGGCCACGGACCCAAACTCGTAGTACTCGGTTCCCCCTTTTGACTGAGAGATGTATTGTGTCTGTCCTGTTGTCGGATCGGTAACAGCCATGTGGTCGGCTCCTTGGTCGACTGTGAAGATCAAGCCGGATTCGGGATGCACGATCGCGTCGTGCGGTACGATGCCGCGCTCCATGCGGTACTCGGTAATCTTGGTCGTGAAGAGAGAAGGATCAATAGGGAATTCCGGTCGCACCTTGAGAGGAGATCCATCAAATCCCTTAGCAAGCAGCACGGAACGTCGATCTCGAAGCTCGGCGTCGAAGTTGCCGAGATAGGCGTGCATCCGCGCGATTATGTCTACCCACCCCTCGGCTGTTCGAGGGACACGCGTCAAAGGATTGCCCATCTGATGACACGTCAAGCAGTCTCTTTGGAATTGGTGCCGGTTGAACACAGCATCCTCGCCTTCCTCATAGGGCAAATTGCCAAAGTGATAGGCTGCAGGAAGGCTTTCGGATATTTCCAGATTGCCTACCATGGCTTCGATTTTCAGGGAGACTGTCTGGGTGGAGTCGGAGGAGACGTCCGACAGAGTAATGTTCCTGTCACGGTAGTAGGGCAGTCGTGTCCGAAGTTGCAGTTGACCTTCAAGCCGCGTGGAAAGAGAGTAGGTACCCTCGGATCCAGTAAAGACCGATTCCGAAATACCGGATTCAGTATCGGTCAGTCGCACCATGACCCCAGGCAGAGGTTTCCCCTCCACGGATTCGATGACTCCAGCGATCTCGGTAGCGGAAATGCTTGTCGTCGCCAGAATGCCAATTCCTATGAGAAACGTTCGAGACGATTTACGGATGTGGGCCATGGTTATGCGTTGCGGGTGCGATTTCGAATCTATCTTATATACCCATCTAGTTGACCAAGACAATTTCTACGGCATTGACCTTTTGCCAGCACTAGGAATTGGTGGGACTACATGCACATTAGGCGCAAGAGAACCTCTGTGCACAGCCGTCAGTTGTTGAAGTGGGTCCGCTCGTTGGTCACTATTTTGCTTGGGAGAACTCTTGGCGGACGGTTCCGGAGGGCGCGCTTGAGAATCGTCGAGGTGGTGCACATTCTCGACAACGACACATCCACAACGGAATGTCACTCATCTTGGGATTCATCGGGAGTTCGTTCGGGTGTCGAAGTTCCAAGGGTTGCCAGCACCCCTCCGACAACGCCCAAGACAAGGAATATGCCGATATACCAACCCGACGACCACAACACACCGAATGCTTCCGGTGTATACCTTGTCAACGCGGTCGCTGATCCTCGTTCCGCCAATGGGCCAAATATCAACATTGGCACAAATACGCAGGTTGCTAGCAAGACGCCAAGACTTGCGCAACCAAGGCAAAGCAGTGCATACACTCTTCCTGCTGATCTAAGCACAAGAGAACCCAACAAGACAAGTGCAAGCGAAAACACCATTCCTACCCACCCCATGATGAAGGAGAGGGCTGAAAACTCAGAACCAAAGCGTAGTCCGACAGCTGATACGAGAATTAGTCCCACTGACTCTACTATTCCAATTGTGCCTCCGATGATTGTGAGAACTCCGCCACCTTTCTTCATCGTCTCTGCGTTTCCTCTTTTTAATCGTTACAGTTGTTCAACTACGACATTCAAAACTTCGCATGCTTAATTTCGGGCGCGCCTTCCCATTCTATAAGCGATTTCCAACGTAGTCTGGATCGTAGCCTACATGCAAGAACAACATGCTTGCCGACATTTGGCACAGCGAGAATTGGCTACTGTGGAGGACATTCGGGTGCGTGGTCATTGTGAAGTAATTGCAACACTCAATGACTAGTCGGTGAGTGCAATCGCTAGCGGTATGAACTAGCTTGGATCTCGTAGAGTTCAGCGTATTGGTCGCCTGACGCCATGAGTTCTTCATGCGATCCGCATTCGACGATACGGGAGCCTTCCATCACGACGATTTGGTCCGCCATTCTCACAGTGCTGAAACGGTGCGACACTAGCATAGTAATTCGACCGGATTGAGACTTCACACTTGAGTTGTCCATATGTTGCGCAGCACTTGCATAGCGTTCAAAAAGCGCATGTTCTGTTTCAGCGTCCAGAGCGGCAGTCGGCTCATCCAGCATGAGAAGCAAAGGTTCGTCCCGCATGAAGCTACGTGCCAACGACAGTTTCTGCCATTGGCCAAAACTCACTTCCACGCCGTTCTGCCAGGTGGGTCCGAGTTGCGTATCCAAGCCTGACGGAAGTTGCTCAGTTACGTCCTCTGCGCCCGCTCTACTCACCGCTGTTTCGACAGCAGGTCGGTTATTGATGCGAGGCTGATCGCCGAGACCGACAGTTTGATCGGCGACCAACTCGAAACGAAAGAAGTCCTGGAATGCACCGGATAGTCGTTCTCGCCACGCAATAGGATCCATCTTGCTGAGATCGTTGCCGTCGATCAGGATGCGTCCCGATGTGGGTTCGTACAGTCCAGCCAGCAGCTTCACTAGCGTTGTCTTTCCGGCGCCATTCTCTCCGACGAGCGCGACTACCGACCCCGCATCGATGTGGAAGCTGACGCTCTCCAGCGCAGGCTTTTCTGTTCCTGGGTAGCAAAACGTTACGTCTTCGAAGGTTATTCCGTGCTTCAAGTTTGTCGGAACTGGATCGTTGCGTTGCTGTGTCATTGCATCGGCATAGTCTTCGAGCCATGCAAGCCGCTTGGCCCCGTCCATCCATATGCCTCGCAAAAATCCTAGTTCGCCAACTGTCGCGCTGATGTACGCCGCAAGGCGTGATCCTGCGGCGAGAACCAGTAGAGCAGCGCCGGGTGGTGCGGCAAGAACGTACACTGTGAACACGACGGCGCCAACGTATCCAGCACCAAAGATGGCCCACGCAACCACAGAAATGCTTGCCGTATGCCATCGCGCTCGCGCGATGGGTTTGTACCATCGACTCCATGCCTGATGTCGGTCTCGAACTATCCGATCACCGATGTTGGACAAGCGCACTTCCTTGCCGGGCGAGGCAGTTGTCGCGATGTCAAAAAGATGCTTGGACAGGCGCGATGCCGGTGCGTTTTCCTCTTCGATCCGTCGTTCCACGCCTGGGCGCGTAGTTGAGGAGACAACTGTTGGTAGAGCGGCTACAGCCAGAAGTAATAGAGAGGGGTGTACAGAACCGAGCAACGCGCCGGTTATTCCCAATCGTATGAACCATCCTGCGGTCGCAAACATTGAGTGGTACATGTGATCCAAAGTAAACACCTGATCACGCAATACCGTCAATCGATCCAAGTACTCTGGACGTTCGTGGTGAGCAATTGTTGCCACGCCGGCTTGAAGCTGCGCCACGTGCGACTCGAGAGCTATCGACACACGATCCCGGAACCTGCGCTGCGTGCGATCGCTGACGACACGCAGCGCCCACGTCAGGGTGGCCGACAGTCCAAGCCCCAAAGCTCCTATCCATATGTAGACCGGATTGTCCTGTAGCAATCCGTTGGCGAGCAGCATTAGCCACAATGCGAAAAGCGCATCCGGCATCGCAGCACAAATTGTCAACACAAAGGCGATGAGCAAGAGCCACGGTTCTGCTGTGTAACCTCGCTTGACAGCTCGCCACATGGAGGGCAATGCCGCCGGCATTGCATCAATCGAGGATATCAAGCGCTAGCCCTCCTTCCTCCTCTGTGAATCGTGACGCTTGGAGATTGAACATCGTTTGGTAGCGCCCATTTTGTTGCATTAACGTCTCATGAGATCCTTCCTCAATGACGCGGCCGTGTTCGAGAACGCATATGCGGTCGACTTGGCGCACCGTTGAGAACCGGTGAGAAATCAAAACGGTTGTGATGTCGCGAGTTTCCTGCAGTATTCGCCGAAAGATCTCTCGCTCGCCTCTCACATCCAGTTGCGCTGTAGGTTCGTCGAGGAGTACGATTCCTGCTCCGCAATATGCAGCGCACAGTGCTCGAGCAAGTGCGATTCTTTGCCATTGCCCTCCCGACAAGTCGATTCCGTACGCATATGCCTTGCTCAGCGTAGTGTCGAGATCGGCGAGGCCGCTTGCGCCCGCACTCTCCAATGCTCGATGGACGATCTCGTCGGTAGCTTGTCCGCCAGGATCGACATTTTCACGCAATGTCAATTCGTACCGCACAAAGTCCTGAAAGACAGCGGTTATTCGGCTTCGCCAATTGGTCAAGTCCCACTCGCATAGGTTCACGCCGTCAATCTCGATGGATCCATCGGTAGGGTCGTAGAGCCTGCACAGCAGTTTCGCCAACGTAGTCTTTCCCGCGCCGTTTTGCCCAACTATTGCGATCGACGAGCCAGCGGGGATGGTGAGGTCAAGGTCTTGAAGTATGGTCTTCTCCCCGGTGGGATACTTGAAGCTGACGTTACGAAAGCTTATGTCTTGTTTGGGCTGCGATTCGGAAGCATGGGTCCCGCTCTTCAGCGAGCCAACGTCATACATCGAGCTGCGCAATCGCATGGTCGCACCAGCGGGAGCGGAAGCGCTGTCCAATGCCCAGGACAGACCGCCAAAGGCGATCATGCTGGTGGTGAAAGCAAGGCTGGCAAACGTGACCATTCGATCCAAGCCAAGTTCATTGGATGCCACATCGATGGCCATGACCGTGAACACGATGGCGTTGGCCGCCAATACCAAGATGAGACTCCAGATCACTGGTCGCTCGCGCAAGCGCGTGGCTTCCCATCGAAGATCATGAAGAACTCGTCTATGGGATCGAAAACGATCCACAATCCACTCGGCCAAGCCAAAAAGACGAATCTCCTTGGACGCGGGCGGATTCACCGCAATCTTGTATGCGTAGTCGGCATGCCGCTGTGCGTTGCGAACCGTATCAGTGTTGCGGTCTCTCCAAACGCCGCTCTCGCGAAGCAAGTAGTGTGTGGATATCCAAGCGCCCCCAAGCACAAGAGGAGCCCACCACGCATAGGCCGACAGAATCAAGCATGCCACTAGCCCGGCGCATAATTCGACGAGACCCGATGCGATGAAATCCATCGATATCGACAGGGGCGGACCAGAAATGCCGAGGTCGAAGTCGCGTGCCATCGCGAGATCGCTGGTGACTTCTGCGTTCTCAAGGTGTGCCATTCCTTCGGGTCGAACGCATGTTTCGCTCAGTCGATCATAGAGCAGACATGCAACGTGGTCGCCCAGGTTCTTGCTAACCACCAAGTGGAGCGGCGGCAGAACTTGAACCAGTACAAAGAACGATCCAAGTAGAATCAGCGGCGCAAGCAGATCGGATTGTCTCTCGACAGCGCCTATCAGCGTTCCCATGGCAACAGCCAGCAACGCCGGTAGCAGGCCGCGACCAATCAGAAGCAGCCACCAAGCGACGGCAAG
Organism: uncultured Pseudomonadales bacterium; assembly: GCA_964572845.1. Taxonomy (GTDB): domain Bacteria; phylum Pseudomonadota; class Gammaproteobacteria; order Pseudomonadales; family Azotimanducaceae; genus Bin55. The sequence goes on from CAZNFX010000002.1 coordinate 92,341, forward strand.
CGGCAAGTGAGCCCGATGCAACAGCATCATGTATTGCCATTCGTCGCGAGAAGTTATTCGATCGAACAAGCTAGCTCCTTGAACTCTGTGAACTGCGCCGAATGACGATTTGATGCATCCAATTAAAGAGTAATCGAACTTTGTTTAGCACCGACTATGCAACTGCCGACATTTGACGGAAAGGTGACGGGTGAGGAGCTGGAAACGCTCCTTGAGTTTGCCAAGGCGTCGGTAGTCCGAGCTGGACGAAGCATTCTTCAGGGGTTCAGGACCCGTCGCGAGTTTGTCGACAAATCCGATGGTTCAGATTTTGATCCGGTAACCGCATCGGATCGAGAAGGCGAGAACTTGATCAGGAATGCCATCGCAGATCGTTGGCCAGACCACGGAATGCTAGGTGAGGAATTTGGCTACACTCCTGGAAACGGCCTCACTTGGGTTATGGACCCAATAGATGGCACGCGTGCATTCGTGAGTGGATTGCTCCATTGGGGTGTCTTGCTCTCGCTCTTCGACGGTCAGGATGTCCTGCTAGGCGTCATGTACCAACCTTATGTCGACGAACTCTATTGGGGAACTGCAGCGGGATCCCATTGTTCACGTCGCGAGCGGGCTTGGATATTGCAGGCTAGTGATTGTGCTGACATTTCGAAAGCGATTTTGTCGACAACAGATCCTCGCCTGTTTGAGGAGCAAGAGGAATTTCAGGCTTTTGAAAACGTGCAAGGCCAGGTGCGTCTCTGTCGATACGGCGGCGATTGCTACCAATACGGCCTCGTGGCGATGGGTTTCATCGACATAGTCATTGAGAACAAGCTAAACCCTTGGGATATTCAAGCATTGATCCCGATTGTCAAGGGTGCAGGAGGATGCATAACAACGTGGGCGGGGAACGACCCAAGCAACGGCGGCCGCGTAGTGGCCACAAGCAACATGAGACTGCATGAGCAGGTATTGAACGCTCTCGAAATTAGTGTGACTTGACACGGAGACGACACGAAATGGGAACCCAACTAATATACGCAACCTATGGCAGGGAAATTATCTAGAGATGAGTGAATTGGCTTTCGCGTCGGCGACCAAGCTGGCGCAAATGATTCGTGAAAAGGAGATTTCAAGCGTCGAATTGCTGGAGTTCTACCTGCACCGTGTGGACGAGTACAACCCCGGTCTCAACGCGATCATCTGGCAGATGCAGGACGAAGCCATGGACGCAGCTCAACGAGCCGATGAAGCACTGGCATCCGAAAGCTCAATCGGACCACTGCACGGCGTTCCCATGACGATCAAGGAATCCTACGACGTCGTTGGTACGCCAAGCACATGGGGCATTCCAGAGCTCAAGGACAATTTTCCTAATGTAGACGCTTTGTCCGTTGAAAGGTTGAAGAGAGCCGGTGCAGTACTGTTTGGAAAGACCAACGTGCCGCTGAGACTCTCTGACTTCCAAAGCTACAACGACATTTATGGAACGACGAACAATCCATGGGACGTTTCGCGCATACCTGGTGGCTCGTCGGGAGGCTCGGCCGCGTCGCTGGCTGCGGGCTTGACGGGAATCGATTCGGGGTCCGACATTGGCGGGTCGATTAGGAACCCAGCTCATTTTTGCGGCATATTCGGGCACAAGCCAACCTGGAACTTGCTGCCTCCACGAGGACACGCCACGCCTGGAATTCTCTCACCGTCAGACCTTTCAGTTATCGGCCCCATGGCGCGATCTGCAGAAGATCTCGAGTTGGCGGTCAAAGTCATGGCCGGGCCGGACGAGATTCAATCGAGGGGCCTCAGCTTGGACTTGCAAGCATCCGGCAAGGCACCGAACCAATGGAACGTCGCGGTTTGGCAGAACGATAAGCAAGCTCCTGTGGACAGCGCCGTAGAGTCGCGAGTGGTTGCGGTCGCAGAAACACTAAGAGGCTTAGGAGCGAACGTCAACTTTGAAGGTCGTCCTGCATTTGCCTCTGATGAGGTGCATGCAACCTATCAGTGTCTATTGAATGCAACCATGTCTTGTCGTCTGCCCGATGATGAATTTCAGCAGTTGATAGATCGCGTAGAGTCTCAAGAGTCAGACGAAGAAGATTCACGTTCGAATCAGGTTCGTCGTTCGCAGGTGGCTCGATTCAAGGATTGGACGCGCTACAACGAAGAACGCACTCATCTTAGGTGGGTGTGGCACGAATTCTTCAAGAGCTACGATGTAGTGGTTGCGCCGATCATGGCCACTTCGGCGTTCGAGCACGACCACCGTCCAATGTGGGAACGGACCATCATGGTCAATGGGGCTGAACAGGGGTACTTCACCCAGTTGTTCTGGGCGGGTCTTGCCGTAAACGCCTATCTGCCATCGACTGTGCTCCCCACGGGACCGGACTCGAATGGACTGCCGATCGGCATTCAAGTCATAGGTCCAGAATTTGGTGACCTGATCACCATAGAAGTAGCCAAGGTTCTTGAGCGCGAGGGCTACTCTTTCGAAGCTCCGCCAAAGTATCGTTGACCGAAGCCACTGCAAGCGCACACCCCAATATTGCCTTGGTGAAGTATTGGGGAAAGGACCCCAGCGACCCCTGGTTGCCCATGACGCCATCGGTGTCTGCCACGTTGGATACCCTCACGACAACGACGACCGTCCGCGAAGCAAGCGAGGATTGCGTTTCGTTGAATGGCAAGATCGTCGTCGATTCCAAGATTGCGGGTTGGCTCGATCAGGCTCGAAGAAAGTACCGCATTCCTAGGATTTCAATCACTTCGGAGAACAATTTTCCGACCAGCAGCGGTTTGGCATCATCGGCATCCGGATTCGCAGCGCTTGTAGTTGCTGCAAACGAGGCATTTGGCCTCGAGCTCGACTTCGTTGCACTGAGCGAGCTAGCGCGCATGGGATCGATTTCAGCGGCTCGTTCAATGCTGGGCGGGTTCGTGAAACTGGATCCCTCTTCTAACGAATGTGCAGTCGCTCAGCTGCACAGTGCAAACTACTGGAAGCTGCGCGTCGTGGTGGCGGTGGTCGATCCACGGCAAAAGCGTGTCTCTTCCACATCCGGCATGGAACGCAGCGCGTCCACTTCTTCGTATTACAACGCCTGGCGATCCGATTCCACGTCGGACTATGGTGAGTGCATAGCGGCATTGGCGGATAGGGATTTTGCTCGTTTGCGAGCAGTTGCCGAAAGCAGCTGCTGCAAGATGCATGCTCTGATGCTGTCGAGCAAGCCCCCGTTGCTGTATTGGAAGCCAGGAACTATGGCAGCCATTGAGACAGTCGGAAATCTACAGGAAGCAGGAATGGATGTCTTCTTCACCATTGACGCCGGTCCTCAGGTGAAGGCGTTTTGCATTGCCGAGGTGGCCGATGTTGTGCAGGAACGCCTGCAAAAAACGCCCGGAGTGGAATTTACGATCAATTGTGGAATTGGCGATGGTCCCTACGTCCACTGACGTCGTGCGGACTTCCGCTTCCGGAAAGGTGGTCTTGTCCGGAGAGTATGCGGTTCTGCTGGGAGCCCCAGCCATAGTCGCAGCTGTTGATCGGTCCGCAAAATGCTCGTTGGAGACAAATTCAACTGGCAACTGGTCGATTCGCTCGCAACCTCCTTTCTGGAACGCCGATCTCACTTTGCAAGACTTGCAAGACGCCAGTCCTAGAGATAGGGTTGCCTACGCGCTTCGATGCTTGAGCCGGTTAGTCGAGTTGCCCTGCCATGCTCAACTAATCATGGACACGCGGTCGCTGTTCCACTTCGGAAAGAAAATTGGAATGGGGTCGAGCGCTGCATCGCTCGTCTCGCTCTATGTGGCTATTTGCACCATGGGCAAAGTGGAGCACTCGCTCGACGAAGCTCTCGACCTGCATTCGAAGGTTCATGGGTCCGGTAGTGGCTTGGATGTCGCAGCTTCATATCACGGAGGCGTTATCGAGTATCGGGAGAGGCAAGTTGCACCTCTAAGTCTTCCCGATGGTTTGCATTTCAAAGTTTTCTACGCGGGAGCGAGCACCTCTACCAAGGATCGGGTGGAATCCTTCCAACGCTGGATTGCGTCCCAGCCGGAGAGTACGGCAGATAGGTTTTGCACAGCGGCGATCGGAGTCGTCGAATCAACCAAGAGCGCCGAAGGTTTTCTGGATGCGCTTCGGTACTTTGTGGGAATTCAAGAGCTTATCGACAACGGATCGGGACTGGGAATCTGGGGTCCGCAACATCGTGCAATGAAGTCGCTGGCAAACCGAGAAGGAGTACTCTACAAGCCATCAGGTGCAGGTGGAGGCGACATAGGCTTGGCATTTTCGGTCGACAAGGAGGTTCTAGAAAGGCTTGTCGTTGACGGTGAACGCATGGGTCTCCCCGTCATTGAAACATCTTTGGTACAACAAGGCGTCACGGTCGAATCAGCGTCGTAATCCGACGCTACCATGTTTCTTCAACTTTGGAGCAGCGAAGCATCGTTTCAAAAGTTAGCGTCGCTGATTAGATGAATTCACATGAATCAATTGAAGCCAAGCAAATTGCTGATTACCAGTCTTTCTCCTTTACCATCAACTAGCTGCAGAGGGATATTGGCATGCGTCTAGCCACATGGAACATCAACGGAGTTCGAGCGAGGCTGAACTTCGTCTCGCTCTGGATGAAGGAACGCGAACCGGATGTTGTAGGTTTTCAGGAACTGAAGTCCGAAGACCAAAACTTCCCCCATGAGTTTTTTGCAGATCTTGGATACGAAGTGCACACCCACGGCCAGAAGAGCTGGAATGGCGTGGCGATTGCAGCGCGTCGGGAGCTGAACGTGGAAATACTTCAGAGAGGCTTGCCCGGTCAGGAACAGAACGGCGCAAGACTCATTACTGCGCTCCTTGACGGCATCACCTATACGTCCGTGTATTGCCCCAACGGCAAGAATCCCGAGCATGACGACTTTCAGATGAAGCTTGAATGGTTCGACTCGCTCGGTGAATACTGGTTGAAATTGATCGAGAAATATCCCGCATCGGCGATAGGAGGCGATTTCAACATAGTTCCCGCTCCTAGGGACTCATGGCGAGGCAAGGAAGGCGACGGCGAAATGTTCCATACGGCAAGCGAACGCGATCGATTGAGAAAGTTCGTGGACTTGAATTTGCATGATCTCTTCAGAGAGCTCAATCCCGGTTCGGCTCAGCAGAGCTGGTGGGATTATCGCGGGGGCGCGTTCGAACGCAGTCAGGGGCTTCGAATAGACATGATCTACGGTACGCCTCAGATACGCGCTCGAACCCAATCGGTCAGCATTGACCGTTCATTCAGAGAGAAGAAAGAAGACATGACGCCATCGGACCATGTGCCTGTAGTTGCTGATCTTGTCGATCTATAGTCCGTGTGGGAGCTTGCTTTGGATCAATTCCGCCATTCCTAGGTGTAGCATGAGTGCACAGATGGGCACCGATAGCACTTTGAATCCAGATCAAGCGAACCAATGTCGCTTGCATAGATTCGATTGCGCGAACTTTAGTCCCGACGGAGATTTGCTCGAGCGGCTTCTTGCGGCGTTCGATCGAGATGGGGTCATTGTTCTTGAGAATGCTCTGACTGACGACGAATCTGACCGCATCGTTGAGGAGATGGAGCCCTTTATCGTTGCAACTCCACAAGGTTTGCACGGGTTGGAGAAGTCTCGGCGAGTGGGGGCTCTCGTCGCGAGATCGGAATCTTCACACAAAGCCATTGCCCACCCTGCTGTGCTCGCGGTTTGCGAGGCGGCGTTGGGCACTCAGTATCGCCACGGAAACGAAGTCAGCATCATTCAAAGAGAGCGTGGGCAGGGCAAGTACCCCTGGCGACTGGGGTTGACACAAATAATCGATGTGGGTCCGGGGCAGGTGCGTCAGGGATTGCATCGAGGAAACGGACTATGGGTTCACAACTTTGCAGGACACCAGCTCGACCTGCAGATCGAGACCATGTGGGCGCTTACCGAATTTACCGAAGAGAACGGAGCCACGCATGTAGTGCCTGGTAGCCATCGATGGCCCGATGTGACAGACAGGAACGCTGAGCGCACCATGACCTGGTACGAAAAATCCACGTTTCAAACCGCTCGAGCCACGATGAAGAAAGGCAGCGTTCTCGTGTGGACGGGGTGGACACTGCACGGAGCTGGTGCCAACACGACCGATTCGCGCCGAGTTGGGATGAATATTGACTACAGCTTGTCGTTTCTCTCGCAGGAGGAAAATCAATTTCTGGCGTGCCCGCCCGACATCGCACGGACGCTTTCGGACGACATGCGTCGGCTAATTGGCTACAGTCAACCAGCCGGAGCGCTCAACTACTTTGCCGACTGCCTTCCTCCACGCTATGCACTGCGTGAAACCTACGATGTAACAGTGCCAGGTTCCCACGGCATGAAGACATACAAGGACTTGTAGCGAAACTATCGGGAGAACGCGGGTCTTCCTTGCTGAGACATTGTCGACCGCAAGCTAACTAGGGGCTGCACAACCCCAAATCCATCATAGTGGATCCGGTGGTCTGCAAGGTGTCCTCGATCGCACGCGTTTCAAGCCCCAAATCGTTGATGGCTTTGGTGCAATAAGCTCTTGGACCATCGTGAATGGATCGCTTTTCAAGAAAGGCTGCCATTTCCGGCGGTCGGCCACCCACGGTCAGGTCTGGGAAAAGAGTCTGCAAGTGCTGTTGAAGCTGATCCACATTCAATTCGCCTTGCCGATCAGTTGCGGTCAGCTGATAGCGGCTTCCGGGCTGCACGTTGTCACTTTCGCACACTAACGCATGTGCTTCTGCAACGTCACGCACGTCGACGATGTTCCACAAAGCCTGCCATCCCCTCGGACAGGGTTTGCTTTCCAGCATCCGGGCCAGCGCCCACTGCCACGATCCCAGGCCCTCGTGCGCTGTGCTTAACAGAGGCCCGAGGACTACGCAAGGACAGATCGAAACCGCATCGAAGCTTGAGTCTCCAGCGGCATAGTCGTTGATGAATCGCTCAGTGTTGACTTTTGCCCACGCGTAGGCGATTCCTCCATTCGTGTCGATGCTGTCGGGGTTCCAAGAGCGGTCACGTTCACGATGAGAATCAGCCCAATCGTCCTCGGTGTAGACGTAGCCGGAGGGTGCAGGGTGTCCAATTGCCGCAAAGGAACTGGTATAGACAAATCGTTTGACCGTACTAGCTTTGGTGGCTGAGCCAAGTACGTTCTTGATGCCCTCGACCATTCCGTCGTAACACTCTCTTGGCGTGATTTTCCCGCCATACATCATTGGCGTACCAACATGCAACACTGCACAGCACTCGGCAAACGGGTCGTCGTAGCTCCCTACTTCCAGAATGTTGCCCTTGACAACCTCGACTACTCCGGGCAGTCCCTCTTCGTTCATGGCAAGAAGGTGGTCGACCTTCTCTGGAACATTGGGATCGGTAACGCAAGCACGTACCGTGTAGCCTCGCTCCATGAATGAATGAACCGTGTGGCAACCGATGTAGCCGGCTGCGCCGGTTACCGCGACAGGACCATCAGAGCTGTTTGTTGTGGGCATGATTGAGACCTGGTGTTGAATGGTGAAAGGCTAAGACTTTAGCACATGGCGATTTTACGGGGTAGGTGTGGCTAGTTGAATGGATCGTAGTGGTTTGGTTACGAAGTTGCCCTCAAACTTGCTTGGTTGGTTGTCGCTTCGATCATGACCTCTGGAATGGAATTGGCGATTCCCTTGTCGAAGACCGAAGAATTCACGAAGTGTTGTGCGTAGACACCCTATTTGCGGTACCGATCGCCATTTGAACTGAGTCCTGCCGCGGTTCGTGCCGTAGCCAATCGAAGTGTCAGATCTCGTTTGAACGATCGCAGTGCACAGGCCTCAATGTCGCAAATGCGTCTGTCCTAGTAGCTACAGCGAAAAACATAACCAATATCCATGATTTCCACTTCGGCAATGCTTCACGGGGAATCTAGATCAGAGTGTTACGATACAGATCGCAACCTGAAGGGAAGGACATTGGCAAGAATTTCAAAGTACAGCACTTCATAACAATTCGATTGTCGATATCTACTAGCCGTTCGGGTTGTTCGGACGGCACATGAACAAAGGTGGGACAGCATGACCAAGCATGTGTCAGAGAGCGGAAGGAGGCTGCGTTACGAGCCCGATGAAAAGCCTCCGTTCGCGCTCGCGATCGGTTTGGGTGTGCAACTCGCATTGTTGCTCGTGGCATTCCCCATATTGATTCCGACAGTGGTGATGCGGGCTGCTGGCACTACTGACGCATACCTTTCATGGGCCGTGTTCGCATCGGTCGCTGTGTGCGGTGCCACCACAGCGTTACAAGCGGTTCGTTACGGACGGATTGGCTCAGGTCATATATTGCCCCTGAGCACCTCAACGGCCTTCATTTGGCCTTGTATTGCCGCGCTAGAACGAAGCGGCCCTGGACTCGTCGTGACACTTGTGGTCATTTCTGCACTGTTACAGTTTGTGCTGTCAGCCCGAATCGTCTGGTTTCGCCGCATCCTGACGCCAACGGTTTCGGGCACTATGCTGATGCTGTTGCCGGTGAGCGCTGTCCCGGCTGTTTTCGGGATGCTGAATGAGGTTCCGGACGGCAGTCCAGGCTACGCCGCGCCACTGTGTGCAACCATCACGATTGGCGTGATTGCCGGTATCGCGCTCAAGTCCACCGGAAGCCTGCGCCTGTGGGCGCCGGTCATTGGGATTTTGTGCGGCTCGGTGATGGCTAGCATCGTCGGCCTCTACGATATTGATCGTGTCCTTGCCGCTCCGTGGATCGGCCTTCCAAGTGTCGAGTGGCCGGGCATCGACCTTGAGTTTGGAGCCGCGTTCTGGTCGCTGTTGCCTGTATTCCTGCTGCTGACCCCGATTGTCACATTGCGTACGATCAGTAGTTGTGTCGCCGTCCAGAGCGTCTCGTGGCGCAGGCCACGCGCCGTCGATTACCGGGAAGCGCAGGGAGCAGTGAACGTAGACGGCGTGAGCAACCTGTTATGTGGTCTTGCGGGAACGGTGCCCAATAACAGCTATTCGATCAGCGCTTCGCTCACCGAACTCACGGGCGTCGCCGCCCGCAGTGTTGGGATCGTAGCAGGCGCACTATTCCTCATCCTTGCTTTCATGCCCAAAGTGCTGGCCGTGGTCTTGGCACTGCCCGGTGCTGTCAGTGGCGGCTTTCTCACCGTATTGTTGGCGATGCTTTTCTTGATCGGCATTAAGGTCCTGCTTCAAGACGGACTCGATTATCGCAAGAGCCTAATTGCCGGAATTGCTTTTTGGATTGGTGTCGGCTTCCAGATCGACATGATATTTCCGGAGTACGTCTCAACCTTCGCTGGCGGCATGTTCGCCAACGGCGTGATCTCCGGCGGCCTGACAGCAATCTTAATGACCCTGTTCGTGGAGTTGATCCAGCCACGCCGCAGCCGGATGGAGGCCGAGCTAGACCTTGCCGCACTCTCGAAAATCTGGGAGTTTCTCCGCGGGTTCGCCTCTCGCAACGGTTGGGATGACAGGATGACCGCCCGTCTTGAAGCGGTCGGCGAGGAGGCGTTGTTGAGTCTCTCGAGACCAGAGGAGAGCGATGCCTTAGCGGGACGGCGCTTCAGACTGGTCGCCGCCCGTGTCGAGGGCGGTGCCATGCTGGAATTCGTCGTCGCGCCGACGGGACAGAATATTGAAGACAGGCTTGCGGTGCTCGGGGACCATGGAGACGAAACCACGATCGAACCCGAATTCTCGCTACGGCTTTTGCGGCACCTCGCGTCCTCGGTGCGACACCAACAATACCACGACGTTGATATCGTCACTGTCCGGATTAAACCTCTTCCGGTGGAGCCAGAGACCTGATGGTGCCGGGCCTATGAGGTTGTCCCAAACAGTCTTCGAGGTTGCTAACGTGCACTCCACCGTGTGATTGAGGAATTGCGATTAGCAGCCAGCGACGTGGGTTTCCACGAGAGTTGAACGTAGTGCTGGAAGTGCTTTGAGGTGAACGGACGCTTTAGAGGATCTCCCCTTCGTCTGATGGTCGAAATGTCACGGTATCAGAACCGTACTTCCAACCGTCTGCCTCGATTCAAGCGCTTGATGGGCCGCAGCTGCGTCCGCAAGCTGAAAGCGTTGACCGATGGCTATGCGGATGCGGCCGGTCACCACGTACCCAAAAAGTGCCGCCGCGGCTTCTATCAGATCAGTTCGCTGTGCCAAGTGAGTCATTGCGGACGGGTACGTCAAATTTAGGCTCTTGTCCATGAGACGCTGCAGATTGAGCGGCATTACTGCTCCGGAGGTGTTGCCGAAAGCAATCATCGTGCCGAAGGTGCGTAGGCACCTCAGCGAGTCATCGAATGTAGCCGCGCCGACGCCGTCAAAAACTACCGGTACACCCTCGCCGCCCGTGATCTCTTCCACGCGTTTCACGAAGTCCTCTTCGTCATAGAGGATGACGTGGTCGCACCCGTTCTCCCGTGCCATGCGAGCCTTTGCTTCGCTGCCCACAGTACCGATGACAGTTGCGTTCAGCGCTTTGCACCACTGGGATAGGATCGTCCCCACACTGCCTGCTGCCGCATGCACGAGCACGGGTTCGCCGGCCATTACGTGGTAGGTGCGACGACAGAGATACCACGCAGTCATGCCGCTCAACATCGCTGCCGCGGCATACTCAAAGTCGAGTCCGTTGGGAATCTGGATCAGGCGACGCGCCGGCACCACCCTGCGTTTGCAGTACGCGCCCAGCTCTGTGCAATAGCCGACTCGATCGCCGATTTGAAAGGACGAGCCTGAGTGATCGGACTCCGCATCTTCGGCCGTTGGCCCCACCGCCTCTACTACTCCCGCAGCCTCCACACCTATAACAGCTGGTAGTGAGGCCGTGGCACGAATTCCGCGTCTGCGGTAAATGTCGCCGTAGTTCAACCCGATGGCCTCTTGCCGGATCAGAACCTCACCTAGTCCGGGATCAGCTACCGGAATTTCTTCCCAACGGAGCGTTTCTGGACCGCCCAGGTCGTGTAGGCGAATCGCGCTAGTCGTGTTCATTTCAATTCTCCCTTTGCAGAATTCCCATGCATTCGACGAATAATTTCTCGTTGATCCTCTTCGATGTTCTGGCCGGCTTGATCCGCGGGTAGCCCGGTGATACTGAATTGCTCAGCATCTTTACAACGTCAGACGATTTATTCCAAGCCGCCGACCGGCCTGGTGATGGATCGTCCCTCCGCGACGGAACCCGGAGCATAAATACCGTCGCTGACAATATACTCATCCAGTCCTATCGACTACCTTGAAAAGCCGGACGTTACCACGGAAAATCGTGTCTACCAAAGAATAACTTCATGCACGCTTTGACGGGTCCTTTGGCAGAGAAGACGGGAACAGCGCAGGAGTCCGCGAAGCTCAATGCCAATCGACAAAGGGGGTTTTCAAATGAATGCAAGAGGAAGTTTAACAATTGCGACTCTGTTGATAGTTGTTGCCTTGCCCATTGGGCTTTCGAGTTGCGATAAGGCCGTTACAGAAATATCCAGTGACGAAGCGCTTCCGATTGTAGGAAAAGAAATTCACATAGGCGTAGTCGTAGCTCTGACAGGTCACCACGCCGAACCCTATGGACTTCCAATGCAACGTGGCTTTGAGTTGGCACGAGAAGAGATCAACAACCTTGGCGAACTAAAGCTCGCGTTTGTAACCGAGGATGATAAGAGCACCGCGGACGGAGCGAAGGCTGCCGTTCAGCGCTTAGTGAATCAAGAGGTACCCGCCATTGTCGGGCTTGCTATTTCGACGCACCTGAAGGAGGCCGCTCCCATTGCGAATGAGAATGAAGTCATTGCGTTCAGTTCCGTTTCCTCCGCTGAAGGATTGAGTGCGATAGGGGGTTTTGTCTTCCGCAGCAGCCTCGCTACCAATATAAGCATTCCTAGCGGCGTAATGGCGACAAGAGAGTTACTCGCCTATGAAAAAGTCGCAACGATATACGACAGGATTGATGTGTACTCCAGAAGTAGCAATGACGTCTTGAGGGAAGTGCTTAAGGCAAATCAGGTCGAGATTCTGATTGAAGAAGCTTTCGAAACTGGTGATACGGACTTCTCTCAACAGTTGTCGCGTATAGCGGCGATGAGGCCCGACGCACTGTTTATTTCGGCACTTTCACAGGAAATAGCTGGGATTCTCTCGAATACTGGCAAGCTAGACTTTCCTGATTCCATTCAGGTAATAGCTCCGGATTTAACCATGACCGAAGTTCAAGCGGCGGGTGGTGGAGCCGAAGGAACAATAGGTTTTATTGGTTGGTCCGAAAGGTCGAACGCCCCTGGAAACCAAGCCTTTGTACGGAACTACCGTGCCAAATACGGCATTGATCCTGAACCGTGGGCAGCACAATCGTATGCGACTCTTCGCGTTCTAGCTAATGCGATCATGACTGCAAGATCTTCGGACCCGATTGCCATCCGTGACACACTCGCGCAGACTAAGGATTTTCCAACGATTTTGGGCAGGTTAGGCTCTTACTCCTTTAATCTTGAAGGTGACGCTCTCTATGACCAGATTTTGGTGGTCGTCAAGGACGGAAAGTTAGAGTTTCTTGAATGATGCGTGTTTGTTAACGTATTGTTGCCCGACTTCCGCAATTCGACTCCTGCGGTGTCTGTTAGTGCGAGTTATTTGAGTCAAGAGCGTTTCTCGTCGAGTCAAGACCTCGCATCACGTTCTTGACCACAGCCATTCCCACGTCATTGTCTGGCGTCATGATCGAATGGGGGTGGAATTGTACGGCGGATATTGGCAGTTCGGGGTGCTCGACCGCCATTACGATGCCTTCGTCGCTTTCGGCTGTGATCGTAAGTGCATCGGGGAACGTGCCGATATCAGCATAAAGCAGGTCATACCGCCCTGCCCTGAACTCTTCACTCAAACCTTCAAAGAGTCGACCTCCCTGCACTTTGACCATGGACGACTCGCCGTGAGTTGGTGTCGGCAGCACCGATAACCCGCCGCCGTAGAACTCGACAATACCTTGCAACCCGAGACACACTCCGAACAGGGGAATTCCGGCCCGAATGGCCGCGTCGATTGTCTCGGACATGCCGAAGTCCCCCGGACGCCCGGGACCTGGAGAGAGCACGACAAGATCCGGATTCTCGTCGCTGATCCGCTGGCGCAGAAAATCCGAACGGTACGTCTTCACCTCAGCGCCGGTACGTCGGAAGTAGCCGGCCAAAGCGTGCACGAACGAATCTTCGTGGTCGACCACAATCACTCGCTTCCCGACACCGGGTTGATCTGTGGTTGTTTCGATACGTGGACTGCTAGTGTCGTCACCAAGGCGAATTGCATCGAGCAAGGCCGATGCCTTCAGTCGTGTCTCCGCCTCCTCCTCGTCAGGGTCGGAGCCATATACCAACGCCGCGCCAGCCCTCACTTCGGCGACTCCGTGCTTGATCTGTACGGTGCGCAACGTCAGCCCCGTATCAATGGAGCCGTCGAACCCGAAAAAGCCGATGGCCCCACCATACCATCGCCGCGGCAAACGCTCATGGTCCTCGATGAACTGGATGGCATGGCGCTTCGGAGACCCGGTGACGGTGACTGCCCACGTGTGGGCGAGGAAGCCGTCGAGTGCGTCGTATCCTTTGCGCAAGCGCCCTTTGACATGTTCGACCGTGTGGATCACTCGTGAGTACATCTCGATTTGGCGATGTCCGATAACTCTGACACTTTCCGCTTCGCACACCCGGTACTTGTCTGCGCGGTCGACGTCCGTACACATGGTGAGCTCGGACTCAGCCTTCTCCGAGTTCAGTAGAGCCTGAATCTGGCGTGCATCCTCGGTCGCGTCGTTGCCGCGCGCGACCGTACCCGCGATGGGACAACTTTCGATACGCCGGCCCTTGGCACGCATGTACATTTCTGGCGACGCTGCGACTAAGTACTCCTTCTCACCGAGGTGCATCAGCGCGCCATAGGGGGCGGGGTTTCGTTTCCGCAGCCGCCGGTAAAGTTCCGATGGTGGTGTGGCACAGGGCTCGAAGAAAGTCTGGCTTGGCGTGACTCCGAAGAGATCGCTGCGGCGGAACGCCTCGGTGGCGTCTCGCACGGTAGCTGCATACTCTCCAGGAGCATGATCGCACTCTCGTACACGCGTACTTGCCGCCATGTATGGCGTTCGTTTGCCAGAACGCTCAAGTCCATCCGTGCGCTTTCCATTTACCTCGAATTCGTACCGATATCGGGTTCCTCCTCCACCCTGATGGTCAACGACCAGGAGGTTGTCGGGCAGAAACAGCACCAGATTGCGCTCGCTCTCGTCGCGAGGCATTGAGAGTCGGATAGGATCGAACTGGAACGCGAGTTCATAGCCAAGAGCGCCATAGAGTCCGAGATGATCGTCCTCGGGGCTGCGGAAGAGATTGATGATCGCTCGCACCACCGAGAAAATCGTAGGGTGCTTGCCGCGCATCTCCTCTGGAAGCAACTCTTCCGAGAAACGCACTCTTCCCATTACTGTGTCTTCGTCTGCCTCAAATGATTCGATGGCATCGCAGGCTCGCAATGCCGAAGTTACGGCGGGAATAAGCACTGTGCCGCGATCGTTACATGCCCGGATTTCGAACCCACGTTGGCGTCCGGTGAGACACAGCGCGGGATCGCAGAAGCCGATGTCCCGGTGGGTGTAGCGTCCGGGGTACTCGAACGACGAGGTGAGCAGCACGCCCAGTCGCTCGTCTAGCTTTGCCGCGAGCGCATCGGTGGCGTCCGGCTGAGATTCGAGCCGGGCGGTACGCGTGATAGCGATATTGCCGCCAGTCAGGTAGGTCTTCGATTGGCTATCACTCACCATATCGGTCTCCGACGATCCGTGAAAGCAGTGCGTGCAAATGCTTTCAAATTTGTGAAATCATAGGGCGTTCATTTTGAATTACGAAGTCAAGAGTGGGAGTCTGGCTTTTCGATCTGACACGGGCGAGGCTGAAATGTCTCGTCGTCCAGTAGCCGGCTCACCAGCTTGCAGCGCAGCTCCGCAATGAACTTGCCGCTGTGAACAGGCCTATGTGATCCCATTTTTGAGAATCTCATCCATCTAGCGTCAATTGTCATTTCGATTTCGCCTATCTCATGCCACGCGGCAACGCCTTCCCGGCTGTCTCACAAATCGTTTCCCTTAGGCGATTCGGGAGGTTGAAATCCACTCCTTGGATTTGTCAGAGATGAGACATGTAAGCAATAAGAGCCCCGTTAGGAGTCCTTGCTGAGAAGAGTGAATTGCGACTTTAGAGACAACTGAGTAGAGCATCGGGTGCTTCAGAACGCTGCTAGCAATATTGCGGTGCCTAATGCGTTGGCTCGATATAGCACGTGTACAAGCAAGCACTTCGATCGAGTCAATCGTCAGCAGATCGGCAACCTTCATGCAACTCGATCCAATCGGATTACAGTCTTAACAGCAATCTCGGTTTTATTCCTCTCGTTCGTTAGACTCCTCATGGGTTCCTACTTTGGATTCTTGATCCATCGCTGAATTTAGCTCATCAACCTGCTCCATCTTTGACTTGAGCTCGTCAAGCTGCTCAAGAAGAGCTTGTGTTGCTCTATCGTAGTCGCGTTCGTGGTTGGCAGAGCAGAGATGGGTGTAAAGTACTTCAACGTCCTTTTCGTCTCTTTCGATCTTGCGAGCTTTTGCAAATACCACGAAGCGGTTGCCGACGACAAATGGATAACCACAAGTTGGCACATCTAATGCGGTCAAAACGGTCTTCTTGGTTGCGTCTGTACCTTTCCACACTTTATCCAAATCGAGCTCAACTTCCACGGTTGAAAGATAGTCTTGCTCGCCCCATTTGATGCGTCGTTCATCCTCTATTTGATCAACTCGCAAGACTTCTCCGGAAAATACCACATCAGAATTCTGAAAGTCTGCCTCTACCGTTGGAAAATCGCACTTGCAGGACCATGCGCTAAATGCACATAGCAGTAGCAGCAAACTGAGAATTGCAGAAACAAGCCTTGCGTGCCTGTTAGTCGTATGCTGATTTGTCATGTTGGGATTGAGTAGGATTGAGGTTGATTTCAATTGGTTTGTAGAGCGATACATACTTGCAGATCAACCTCGATAGAAACTGTCGTTAGACTCTTTAAACATGCCAAGAGTTTCGAGTCGTTCGAGTTAACACAGGCAAGTGGTTGGAATTAAGCGGAGGTTTAACAAGTAGGGCGAATCGGCGATTGAATCCGATTGCATTGGTTGGGTTAAGCCTCTTGATCAGCGACGTCTTGGTCGCGAACTTCTTCATTCTCCATTTGCATGTTCGACTTGAGAGCGTCGAGTTGCTTGAAGAGACCCTCGGTTACCGATGAGTCGTCGAGCTTCTTGTTTGCGGAACATCCGTCTGTGTAATAGTGCTCAGAGACGTCGCTACCTGAAGTGTCTTGCTGTGTATTGGCGAATATCACATAGCGGTCTCCAACAGAAAATCGCATGATTGCACAAATAAACCCATAATCGCTGGAAGGAGTAGTAATCGCAATCGTGTCGCCGTCTACTCCTTTCCATTTCCTATCCAGTTTGAAATGGACAGTCAGTGTTGCGTCTTCGCTCGACTGGACGGATTCTTTACTTTGTTCCTCCTCTTTGTCATCAACTGCCGAGACTGTTCCTGCGAACACAACATCGTTTGCCTGAAAATCCTCTTCTACTGTTGGAATTGCACATCGTGCCCATGAACTGAGAGCAAAAAGTAGTAGTAACACACTGCAAGCCAGTGAGGCATTGCTCGATAAACTCTTCTTCACGTTCAAAATATCCATGCTCTGAATCCGTTTCAGACAGGCTCCAGCCCCTACCGATATGTCAAGAATGTTACCATTCTTGATCTATATAGCCAAGTTGAGAACAGCCGACTCATCGTGTCTTTCGCGCGCTCACGTTGGATGTGAGTTGCAGCAACAATCTGCAATAAATGCTGTCTTGCCCCAATTGGATTGAAACTACTTCCTAAGACTCCGTCAGTGTCGATTAGTTTCTAGTCACAAGTTCCTGATTCACGCGACTACGCTCTCAGCACTGGCTAAGCGAATGGGCACGCTAACCCAATCTCCCTCCTCCCCTGGGTTCAATACGATTCAATCGGTGTCGACAATGTTGTTGGAGTAGTCTTGAAAAGACAATCATATGATAGGGTATACTTCATGATTCAAAGAGCTGAATGGAATGTCATTATCAAATGATGACTGCTCCATGAAGCGTATTGACATCCAAGTATTGAATATGAGCATTAGGAAATCGATTCGTCGTCAATTGATCACCCTTGCGCGGCGCTCGCGAGCTAGAGAAGTTCTTTGGTCTGCTTCAGCACCAATCGACTGAAGACCTCACACAGTTCGAAATCCCCACGGCGAACTGTACCGGTACTTCAATGATGCCAGTGCATGGGAACTCATTGCATCGAGATTGGAGGAAGGTTGCTGCGTAGAGGAAGTCCTCATGTTCAGACCAAGAGGGTCGAAGGCGTACGTCATGTTGTTGCAAATCGATCCTAGCGATAGGCCGGTGTATGCAAAAGTTCAATTAGGAGCAGGCAAGATATTTGGTAGGAGTTTCCATTACTCGACAAGACACTAGGGAGTCTTTACCTTGAATTCAACACACTCGCACGACTCGTCAGAGCTAATAACATCGGGCGGCTACAACACATGCCCAAGCTGTGAAGCATGTGAACTAACCTGTTCGATACAGCACATCGAGTTTGAATATGGCAGCGGCGACTCAGCGGTTCTACTCAATGCCGAAGTTCCCATTTACTACTGTGCAATCTGCGATATTCACATTCTTGACTACAAAGCAGAGGAAATCAAACACAACACGCTGTGTGCGCACTTCGGTGTCCTCAATCCAGCCGACATCGTCCAGCTGCGCAAATCCTACGGAATGTCCAGAGCTGAGTTCGCTCGAATATTGGGTGTTGGTGAAGCATCACTCAATCGATGGGAAAAAGGCATCAACATTCAAAACTATGCGAACGATCGCTATCTTCGCCTCTTGCAAGATCCCAACACAATGGCCCGACTCAAGAAGCTGGTCGCAGGCCAGAGGAACAATACAGGTACTCAAACGCCCGCGTTTCGTTGTTTGTCGTTGAACTCAGCAGTTATGGACAGGCAACGAGAGTTTCAACTTAGGCTATCGATTTAGTGATCGTCGCTACCTTCTATTCCTATAAGGGTGGTGTCGGTCGCACGATGGCACTTGTCAACTGTGGAGTAGAACTCGCGCGGCGAGGCAAGAAGGTCTTATTGGTCGATTTTGATCTCCGGGCACCTGGACTGAGTTCCTTCTCAGTGCTAGGAGTGAGTGCGAGTGCACGAGGAGTCACCGACTTCGTACGCGATTTCTTGAACACCAACCAGTCACCTGATGTCGCAAGCTACATTTCGCATTGCCCGGCCACCCGTTTCCGTGGTGGAGAAGTGGCGGTCATGTCTGCAGGGTCAGGAGCATGCAAATCTAAGAAGCAGTCCGTTGAAGTTGACTGGAACGAACTCTATAGCCATAGACATGGTTTCCTCCTCCTCGAGGATCTCAAGGAACAATGGCGAAGAGTGATCGAACCGGACTTTGTGCTCGTCGACTGTCAATCGGGTCATTCGGACATAGGGAGCATTTGTACTCGCCAGCTCCCTGAGCTGGTCGTATTGTTTTACCTTCCGAACGGCGAGAACTTGGCTGGCATCAAGCGGACGGTTGACAACATCAGGTTGCAATCGCAGGAACAAAACAGCAATGCGATACGACTTTCCTTTGCAATGTCCAACATTCCGGACCTGGACGAAGACTCCTCAACACTGAACAAGACCCTAAAGCAATTTCAAGACCTCATGCACGCCACCGAACCTTTGATCACTATCCATAGATACCACAGCATTTCATTGTTGAGTCAAGCCGTTTTTGCAATTGACCGGCCCAAAAGCAGACTTGCAGAGGAGTATCGAAACCTTGCGGACATGATCGAAGAACAGAGCGTGAATCGTCAAACTGATTGATCTAAAACAGCGAAACGTTCTAACCGAGAGATGGCGATAGTCAGATTATGACTTGCACATCAAAAACCGTCTCTTGTCAACTGCTTTATTCTTGCATCCGAGAAGAAT
Organism: uncultured Pseudomonadales bacterium; assembly: GCA_964572845.1. Lineage (GTDB taxonomy): Bacteria > Pseudomonadota > Gammaproteobacteria > Pseudomonadales > Azotimanducaceae > Bin55. Next base: position 111,498 of record CAZNFX010000002.1, read on the forward strand.
GAAGGGCAACGCCTCAAGATTAACGAGACGCTTCAATTGTTGGTTGGCCAATGGAACCTAGTAGCCTGAGGACTGTTGACCGCCTTGGGGATTGACCGTTTCGGTCAGTTCCTTGTCTGCTGCAATCACGGTATTCCCTATGCGGTTCAGCATCAAGCTTTCGACTTCGTAGAACTCGCGCATAGTCAGTTGATTGACGACATCGCTCTTCAGGTATTGTCGATAGGATCCGGTAGTGTCGAAAAACGGCATCATGAAGTGCGGAATGATGGCTTGCAACATAGCGCCACGCAGCCGGTTTGTACGATTCACGCCCGCACGATGCCAGGTTCTGGCATCGTAGAGAATGATGCTCCCAGCAGGCGCGTCCACAATATCTGCGTCCGGACCGTTGTAAGGCAGTCCGTGTTCCTTTCTATATCCGCGCGGGAAGTACATGGTTCCTGTTCCCCACTCTGATGGAGGTCCCCGGTGCAGTTTGCTAGAACCCAGCTTGAAGGCGGTTGCACCTCCCTCTTTGGTGAAGGGAGAAATGCATATGTTGCGCTGAACTCCAAGAACTAGCTCTTGCGCACTATGTATCGGCACTCGACCGCTGGTCCCTTCTCGAGCGATACCCCAGAGATAAGGGAAGTCCGAGTGCCAGCCCTGCACATCGCGCTCGCCATCGTCAGGACTCAAGATCGCCAGACTGGGAGAATGGGCGAATCTGATTTGATTCGTACCCATGTATTCGCGCGTGACCCATAGCGACACTGGTTCCGCGGCGGTTTGACCGACAGCAACATGCTGTGCAATAGGATTGTGTCTATTGGGTACATCCTGCCCTTCGTACATGCCTGTCCCTGACACCTTCTCGAGACCATCGACCACTTCTGGTCGGAGAATTGACGTCATGCACACCCAGCCGTGCTCGTGCATGTGACTTAGATAGGTAGACGGGAGTTGAGCGGGGCCTCTGACAATACTCAATTCACAAGCCTTGCCGCTTGGGTCGTCGTCGTTCTTTACCAGCTCGCCGCGATGGGTTGCATTGACTTTTCCGGATTCAGACGAAGCTACAACGACTGTCTCACCACTCGCCACGTGGCGAAACTCAGTTCCGCCGTTTAAGGATTCCCAAACAATTTGATCGTCGCCGACGCAGGAAATGCACAACTCACCACTGTCATTGACGGCTAAATACGCACCATCTTCAAACTCCAGGTAACTGAAGAATCGTTCCGGCTCTTCGAATTTTGTAACCTTTTCGGCAAATTGCTCTTCGTTCGGCATTTCTTTCGTTCTTGTCTAGGGCTGGTTGGCGGCCTTCCATTGCACCAACGTATACGGATTTTCGTCGTCGGCATGGTGCTCAAACACCGCTTCGACAGAACTCCCAATTCTCACTTCCTGCATTGGATCGCCTAGGAGATTGCCGACCATACGCGCTCCATTGCAATTGGGAAGTTCGACCAATACGACAATGTAGGGGCCCTGCTCGGCAAGTGCTGGATGCACAGGGTGCCACACTCGTTCATAACTGTATATGAAACCGAGAGGAGGGATTTCTTCAAATACGAGGTTTTCGCTGCAGCAGCGGTGGCAAGTCCATTCTGGTCCCCACTGATAAGCACCGCAATCGGAGCACCGTTGAATTACCAGCTTTTCCTCTTTGGCAGCGTTCCAATAATCCGCATCGAGTCCGTCGGGCGACGGCACTGGCCTGGGGAGACCGGGATTCAAATAGCTCATAGTGTCGCCTCGGATCCAAATATGGAAGAACTTACCGGTGTGACCATGGGTCCAGACGCCACAAGCGAAACATCGACATTCGGCACTTGGTTGGTCGATTCTCCCCGGAGTTGACGGACAGCTTCAATGTTCAAGCCCAGGCCGTGCATATAGCATTCAGCTAGGTTCCCGCCACTCGTGTTGATCGGCATCCGTCCGCTCGGAGCGATCAGGTTCTCCTTGGTGCAAAAGGTGTTGCACTCGTCCGGTTCGCAGAAATTGTGCTCGACTATGCTCATAAGTACGCCACCCGTGAAGTTCTCGTACACCTGAGCTACGTTGACATCGTTCGGTCCTACTTTGGCCATGTCATAGAGTCTAGGTACCGTGGTCTTGAAGGTTGACGTTGCGTAATCGGGAGTGTTGTGCACGCTAGCACCGGCGCGGTAATGCGAACCGGAGACAGCGCTTAGAACATAAGTGGGCGTATGTGGAAAATCCCTTGCGCGTTCAGCCGGAACTAGCACCATGGCGGCTGCGCCGTCGTTCTCTTGGCAACAGTCGAAGAGGTGAAACGGTTCTACGATCCAACGCGACGAATCGTACTTTTCCTCGTCCAGCGGCCGACCATGCATGACCGCACGGGGATTGTTTTGCGCATGATGGTAGGAGGCGAGCGAAATCGCGCGCAGAGCTTCCTGCTTGACGCCGTGCTCATACATGAAACGATTGACCTTCATGGCGAACGATTGCGCGGGAGACATCAATCCGTAGGGAACTGTCAATGCGCCGCCACCAGCAACTACGTTGCTGCGAGGTCCCTGGCCAAAGCGTCCGAACTGGCCCTGGGCTAGAGCTCGGAACACGACAACACATTCCGCCATGCCGGTGGCGATCGCGGCAGCCGCGTTCGCTATCGCGCCGGAACCACCGCCACCACCGCCTCCCCACTGCATGTTGGAGAATCGCAAGTCGTCGCATCCCAATGCGTTTGCAAGTCGAGAGGGATCGCTGCGGTCATTGGAGAAGGACGCGAATCCATCGACTTTCTTTGGTGAGATTCCAGCATCCTTGCAGGCGGAAATCACGGCTTTGAGAGCTAGTTTGAATTCTGCGTCGGGTGATTGTCCCCTCTTGTAGTAAGGAGTTTCGCCTACTCCAACGACAGCCACTTTGCCGCGAACGGTTCTCTCCATCGTATTTCGCCTCCCTTCTATGCAGATTGTTGTTCGTGGGCGGATCTGCGCAACACTAGTCCACGCAATCTGGCTAGAATTGACGATTTTACGGAATTGATTGCCATGCCAATAAATCCCAACGCAGTAGGTGCGAAGGGCAGTCCGGCTACTCGAAGCTGGAGTTCCAAAGACGCATTGTTGTATGCGGTCGGAGTAGGTGCCGGTACCGACGAACTCCAATTCACTACTGAGAACACCCGCGATTTGGCGCAGCGTGTGCTGCCCACCTTCGCAGTGATTATTGGCGGCGGAGGTGTTCCGATGAATGCTGTGGGCAGCTTCAACCCCGCGCTGATGGTTCACGGCGAACAGAGCATTGAATTGTTCGACGAAATCCCCGCGGACGGCGAAGTGGAAAGCCTTGGAACGATTGCCGCGATTTGGGACAAGGGCAATGCGGCGGTCGTCGAGACGGAGTCTCAATCTGTCAACAAGGCAACGGGAGAACCGTTGTTCAAGACCAGGTCTGCCATGTTCCTTCGTGGAGAAGGTGGATGGGGCGGAGATCGTGGATCGGGACAAAAGGTGGAGTTTCCCGATGCCGAACCGACCCACAAGGTCACGTATGCTACCCGTGCGGATCAAGCGTTGACCTATCGGCTGTCAGGCGACCGCAATCCTTTGCATACCGATCCCAAATTTGCAGCATTGGGAGGCTTCGAGCAACCCATCTTGCATGGTCTTTGCACTTACGGATTTACGGGAAGAGCACTATTGCACACACTTTGTGGGAGCGATCCTTCGAGATTCCGCAGTATGTCTGGCCGTTTCTCGCGACCCGTGATACCCGGTGACAGCTTGACTGTCTCAATGTGGGTAGATGGCGACCAAGCATTGTTCAGTACGCAAAACGAAAGAGGAGACACCGTTCTCGACCAGGGGATTTGTCGATTCGATGCGTAACGAGATCAATTGATGTAATAATCTGCGAATTACGTTTGGGAGGAACGCAATGAAAACTGAATGCCGAATTGGCGTACTTTGTGCCAGTCTTCTATTTTGCGCAGGCCTTGCTGCCCAAGAAGCCGCCGAGGAAGAGTCGGCAGAGGCAGATGTTTGGACCGCAGCTTCAGAAGGCGACATCGAGACTCTGAAGGAGTTGGTCGAGGCAGGTGCGGATCTGAATTCTGCGCGCTCCGCCGTTGAAACTGACCTGCCTTTAATGCTTGCCGTGCGGGGACGACACGCTGAGGCCATCAAATTCCTGGTTGACAATGGTGCTGATGTAAACAAACGCGATATCAACGGGAACACAGCCACAATCTCTGCAGCGTTCTTTGGTTTTCCAAAGATGTTTCAAACATTGGTGGAGGCAGGTGGGGATGCATCTATTCAAAACTACGAAGGTCAAAGCGCTATCGACATGTTGAACGTCTCATGGGAAATTACGAACTACATTGCCAATGAGATGCTTAGTGTCGGCTTAGAACAGGAAGATGTCGAGGCAGGACGTATGGAGATTCGTCAAGGGCTGGCCAAGACGAACATTTTCGTTGCTGTTCAAATGGGCAATACCGACTTGGTTGCCGAGCACATCAAGAAGGGAGCAGATGTAAATGCTGTTGATGCGGCAGGAGGCACATCGCTATTGCTTGCAGCGACTGTTACAGGTAACACGGCCATCGTCCAAGCTTTGGTGGACGCTGGTGCAGAATTGGATGCGCGCAACCAGACGACAGGAGCCACGGCATTGCAAGCCGCTGCATTTTTCGGTTTGGAAGACGTTGCGAAGGTACTTGTCGATGCTGGTGCCGATCCAACTATCGCGGACTATCAGGGATCGAGTGCGGTGGACATGCTGTCCTTGAGCTACCAAGAAACCGAATACGTCGCCTCCTTGCTTGAGATCGATCTCAAGAGTGAAGAAGAACTAACAGCAGGTCGGGAAGCAATTGGAGAAATGCTGAAGTCCGCAGAAGGATCTGAGGAACCGGAAGAGTCCGAGGAGTAGAGTCCAGATTACGCAAACAGACGGGGATTCAAATCTCCAATCCGGTTGGCACCGCACGGGTTTTGATTCGTTGGACCTCTTTGAGTAGATGCTGAAAGTGTTCCTCCTGAGCCGGGGTATTTCTCGGCATCGGAAGAGATGTTCGGCTGGCGTACTCGCGCCTTTCCTGCAGAAATTTAGGATATTCATCGTACCGACACGTATCTGCCAATTCGAGAATGTGGTCGATCTTGACGGTGGCACGCATTTCCTCCCACTTCCCCTGCACCGACAAGGCGTGTAGTTTCTGACCGAGCTCCTCCAAACCGTGCATTGCTAGTACCTTGTGATAGGTACGTGTTGAACCGTAGAACGAGAGCGGCTGTCGCAAAGCATCGAGCTTGCGTTCCAATTCTTCGTCCGAGTCGGCAAGCACGAGATAGCCACTTTCGGCGATTTCGATGTCTGACCAGGAACGACCAGCTCGGACCAAGCCCTTGCGAATTGCAGGCAGCAAGGCTTCGCGCATGAATTTGTCCGACATGATGCCGCCGTGCGGCATTGCGACGTCGGCGTGTTCACCAGCGACTGCTGCCATTCCGGTGCCAACCATTGCCAGACCGATTTTGGGACGTGAGTGTTGGATGGGGCCTGGATTGAAAGCAGGCGTCATGAGTGTGTACCTATAGTGTTTACCAAGGAACTCTGCCTTGGCACCGTCCTGCCAGGAATCCCAAACCGCTCGCATCATTTGGATGTACTCGCTCATGCGCGGGGCGGGCGCGGACCATGTTCCGCCGAACCGTCGCTCATTGTGTCCCTTGACTTGGCTGCCCAACCCAATGGTGAACCGACCTTTGGATAGCCTTTGAAGGTCCCAGGCCTCCATTGCCAGCACCATGGGACTGCGAGGAAACGCGATGGTTACGGAAGTTTGCAACCCAATGTGGGTTGTCGCAGCAGCTGCAAGCGTCATGGTCACGATGGAATCGTGGGCCAATTCGCCGCAGGTTACGATGTCAAATCCAGTCTTTTCCGCCCGCTCTGCTTGAATGGCGACAGATTCGGGATTGCCGCCTATTCCAGTTACAACCTGCATTCGAAGTAGCCTAAACCGTGCCCCAGAGAATTTTACGATTGCTTGATTCGCACCTTGTGCTTCAATGTTGAGGGTTGAACATTCGGACTCGGGAGGTGTCGTGGACACTAAAGGAAAGGTTGCCTTTGTTACTGGTGGCGGAAGCGGAATAGGGTTAGGGATGGCAACAGCCTTTCTGGCGGCTGGGTTGAAGGTTGCCATAGCGGATGTGCGAAAGGACCGGCTTGAACGAGCCCAAACGACACTGGCGGCTTCGGAATCCAGTCTCCTGGTATTAGAGGCAGACGTAACCGACCTAGAGTCGCTGACGAAGGCGGCAGACGACGTGGAAGCTCACTTTGGCAAGGTGCACATCGTATGCAACAACGCCGGAATCGGCATTGGGGGCATGGTTCATTCGTTTGCAATGGAGCAATGGCACAGGATTGTCAACGTGAACCTGTGGGGAGTCGTCCATGGTTGCCAGGTCTTCACCCCTAGAATCCAGAAACACGGCGAAGGCGGACACATCGTCAACACAGCCTCGATCATGGGTCTATACACATCACGCGGGTCGGGTCCGTACTGCGCCACCAAGTTCGCTGTTGTTGCCATCAGTGAATGCATGAGAGCAGAACTGCAAGATTCGTCGATTGGCGTGTCGGTACTGTGTCCATTCATTGTCGATACGCCGATCTTCTATCCGGATCTTGACGACTTGGACAAAGCGGGAATCGAACAACGCAAAAAGCAAATAGGTTTGATGCGTCATGCCCTGCCGCCAACTTTCGTCGGCGAAAAGGTTCTAAGCGCTATTGAGTCCAACGAGCTCTACATATTCACCGACGGAACCTCGTCGAGAGAAATGATTCAAAGCAGAGTCCGCGGAATGAATGAATCCATGGACCGGCTGTGGCCCGTCGAGGAGTCCCCAGCTAGCGGTTGAGCTCGAATATCTTCCCGGGATTGAGAATGCCCTTGGGGTCGAGCGATCTCTTGAGAGTCCGCATGAGGTCGACTTCAATATGGTTGCGTGATATGTCGAGGTACTGCCTCTTTTCCAGTCCGATGCCATGTTCTGCAGAAATTGAACCGTTGATTGCGCGAAGCGGCTCGTAGACGCAACGCTCGACCGGGTGTTGGTCGCCAAGGTCCGTACCGGTGTTGATGGCGAAGTGCAGATTTCCGTCGCCTAGGTGACCGAACGTGAAGATGCGGTAGGTTCCAAATTCCTTCGTCAGACGCTGATTGACCTCGCGCACATAACTTTCCATATCACCTATGCGCAGGCTCACGTCAAACACAAACGTTGGATGTATAGTCATGCACTGTTCAACGTCGTCTCGAATGGCCCAAAACGCGTTGCGTTGAGCAAGGCTTTGCGCGATTGCTGCATTTGCGATCAGTCCGTTCTCGTACAGTGACTCTACAGCGGATTCCATTCTTTGATGGTCAGTATCGGCGTCTCCTCCCCAAGCTTCAAGGAGAACGTAGTAAGGGAAATCCGGAGGGATTGGAGGTTGGTGATTTGAACCAGGTCCACAAATGTGGGAGTAGAAGTCGTTCCACATCACTTCGAAAGAGGTGAGCGTTCCTCCAAGTTTCTGGTCCATTTTCTTGAGAATGGCGGGGAGCTTGGAGAAGTCGTCGACACCCATGAAGACTGACTCGTCAGTCACGGGTTGTTCTCTAAGTCGAAGCACTGCACGCGTAACAACTCCAAGACTTCCTTCTGTTCCTATGAAGATCTGCTTCAGGTCGTATCCAGCGTTGTTCTTGATCATGTCATTCATGGACGACACGACGGTTCCATCTGCAAGGACAACTTCGGCTCCAAGAACCATGTCTCGGGTCATGCCATACCGTATTACGCGATTTCCTCCGGCGTTGGTCGCAATGTTGCCGCCGATGGTGCAGGACCCACGGGCACCCAGGTCAAGGGGGAACAACAATCCCTCACTTTCGGCGGCCTCGTGCAGCTCCTGTAGCTTTACTCCGGCTTGAACGGTCATAGTTCGTCCAGTCGAGTCGACGGACTCGATCTGGTTCATTAACTCTGTTGAAAGAACGATATCGGACGATGTCGTGCGGGCTCCATCCACCAACCCAGTCAATCCGCCGTGAACCACGACGGGTTGGTTGGCGTCGTGGCAATATCTCAGAATTTCGCTGACTTCCGTAGTGTTGCGTGGTCGTACGATCGCAGCTGCCTGAACAGTCTCGTCGGTCCAAATGCGAGCTGAACGACCTGAGACATCCTCGCCGACCAGCACGCCGTTCTCTCCAACGAGCGAACGCAAATCAGAAATGTGTGTGTCCAACGCGCTCAAAGTGATGCATTCCTAGAGGTTGGATCTGGACTGCAGGGAAGTCCGATCACAACACAGAATTTCCCAAAGCGCATGTATGATAGCGAGAGCCGTAGAGACACCCCTGCTGCTCGGCTTACATGAGATTCGCCTGAGCGCAAATACGCGGAGCCCACCTGGGAAGCTGATGCATAATACGCGCCCTCGATCACGGTACAGTCTTGATCCAGCGGCTGTTCTCGTCGATCTGGATTGGCCAATAGAGAAAGGTAATGGCTGCAAAGAGCATGGAAGACCTTACGAGCCTGTGCAAGCGTCGCGGGTTCGTCTTCCAATCGAGTGAGATATACGGGGGACTTCAAGGGGTCTACGACTACGGTCCGCTTGGAGTCGAGCTCAAGAACAACCTGAAAGCCGCATGGTGGCGTTCGATGGTATATGAGCGTGACGATGTCGAAGGCCTCGATGCCGCCATCTTGACTCATCCTAAAGTTCTCCACTACTCGGGACATGAAGAGACCTTCACGGATCCGTTGGTGGATTGCCGTTCATGCAAGAGACGAAGCCGCGCGGATCATCTAGTGGATGGCAAGTGTCCTTATTGCGGCTCATCGGATCTCACGGAACCTCGACCCTTCAACCTGATGTTCAAAACGGGTGTCGGGCCAGTGGAGGATGCTGAGAACTTCGCGTACCTACGGCCTGAATCCGCACAGCACATATTCATCAACTTCAAGAATGTGCTGGACTCGACGGCACGAACCGTTCCCTTCGGCATTGCCCAGATTGGCAAGGCGTTTCGAAATGAAATTACTCCGCGCAACTTCATTTTCCGGGTTCGCGAATTCGAGCACATGGAGCTGGAATTCTTCGTCGAACCTGGAACCGACGAGCAGTGGCACCAGAAGTGGATCGACATGCGTCTCGATTGGTGGGAACTTCAAGGGGTGAACAGGAACGCCATGAAGCTCCATCACGTTCCTCCGAATGAGCTTGCTCACTATTCAAAAGCTACCTGCGACTTGATGTATCGATTTCCCCATGGCCTTGACGAATTGGAAGGCATTGCAAACCGAACTGACTTTGATCTGGGTTCGCACACCAAGCAGCAGGACAAGCTGAACCTCACAGCGACCGTTATGCAGAACCGCGAGTCCACAGCTCGCTTGGCGATGCAAAATCTTGCAACCAACAAGTGGTTTGTACCTTTTGTAATTGAGCCTTCGGCTGGTGTCGATCGCGGAGTGCTGGCAGTTCTCAATGAAGCCTATGAAATCGAGGAACTCGACAACGGCACAGAAAGAACTCTGCTACGTCTCCCGCCTCATTTGGCGCCTATCAAGGTTGCGGTCATGCCTCTCAAACGCAACCACGCAGAAATCGTTGCTACGGCGCGAGAAATTGTTTCCGAGCTTCAATCTCTCGGTTTGGGACGCATGACGCTTGAGAACACGGGAAATATCGGCAAGAGCTATCGCAAGCACGACGAGGCGGGAACACCATTGTGCGCGACCGTAGATTTTCAATCACTGGAAGACGATACCGTTACGGTACGAGATCGAGACTCCATGGATCAAGTGCGGATCGCCCGGACAGACCTGCCTCAATACGTGCTATCCGCGATACGGATGTAGGTTCTAGCTGGGCTCCGTATCGTCTTGAAGGTACTCGCGCAAGTGTCTGGTTGGCTTCTTGCGCAGTTTTCGCAGCGCTTTGGCTTCGATTTGACGAATTCGTTCGCGCGTGACATCGAATCTTTGTCCAACTTCCTCCAAGGTATGGTCGCTGTTCATTCCGATTCCGAAGCGCATTCTTAGAACTTTAGCCTCACGCACTGTCAGTTCGGCAAGAACTTCGCCAACAGCGGCCTTCAGGGCATCCCTTTCAGCCAGTTCATTTGGTGGCGCTTCAACTTGATCCTTGATGAAGTCACCGACATGAGCTTCGTCGTCACTGCCGACCGAGTCCTCGGTGGAAACAGGTTGCTTGGCGATTTTCTGCACGCGTAGCACCTTGTACTCGGGGATCTCCATGCGTTCCCCGAGTTCGGTAGCTGTCGGCTCTCGCCCCAATTCTTGCCGCATCTGCCTTTCCATGCGATTGAGCTTGTTGATCGTCTCAATCATGTGGACCGGGATGCGAATGGTTCTTGCCTGATCCGCTATCGAACGAGTTATGGCTTGACGAATCCACCATGTTGCGTAGGTCGAGAACTTGTACCCTCGACGATATTCGAACTTGTCGACCGCCTTCATCAATCCGATGTTTCCTTCCTGAATCAGATCCAGAAACTGCAGTCCGCGATTGCTGTACTTCTTCGCAATGGATATCACGAGGCGCAAATTCGCCTGCACCATCGCGTTCTTGGCGACTCGGATCTTTTCCTTGCCTTCGTCGATGCGATGGTTCAGTTTTCTAATCTCGTCGACGGTAAGGTTTGTCTTGGCAAGGATCAGCTTAAGTTTCCTTTGCGCTCGCTCCAAATCGGGTTTGGCTCGTTCAAGCCGCTTGCTGTAGTTGTGATGCGCTTTGATCTGCCGATTGATCCATGCCATCGACGTTTCGTGGCGAGGGAACTCCTGCAGAAAAAGTGATCTGGAAAGGCCTGCATGGAGACAAAGGTCGCGGATGACCTTCTCTTGGTGGCGGATTGTTTCCAGTGCATCTCTGGGAATATCGACTACGGCTTCCTGGTAGTCGGGGGTGAGCTTGAAACGAGCAAGAGTATCCGCCAAAAGAGCCAATGCGTCTTGACATTCCTTGGAGCGTGGCCTGGCACCCTTCTTGATCAAGTTCTGATATCGCGTCCGAGCACGCTTCAAGACCGCAAATTTCTTCTTTGCCAATGCTCTATCGATTCTCTTTCTTGTGATTGGCGAGGGGTTGGGGTTCGGTTCGCCAACATTGACCTGTTTGCCCGGTACGACGTTCTCAACCGGTTCCAAATAGCCCGCTAGCAGCTTTTCCAATCGGTCATCTTCGTACAGTCGATCGAACTCGTCTATGACAAAGTCGACGGTACCCGGAAAGCAGGCCACGGCACGAAGCACATCCTGCAATCCTTCCTCGAGGCGTTTTGCTATCTCGACCTCGGCGTTTCGAGTCAACAGACCGAAATGCCCCATTGCACTCATATAGAGACGTGCAGGATCCGTGGTACCCCCGACATCTGAATCCACAGCCGCGAGAGCAGCAGCCAGTTCATCCGGATCGAGATCTTCAGCTGACTGATCGGATGCGGAGAGCAAATCGTCAGTCTCGGGAGCTAGGTCGCTGACAACGATCCCGTTGCTGTCCAAAATGCCGACGATCTCCATGAATTGATCCTGGTCGACGCTTTCGGTGGGTAGGTGGTCGTTGATATCTTCGAACGACAGAAAACCTTGAGTGCGACCCTTGGCGATCAGTTCCTTGATGCGCGCCTGATGGATGTTGTAATCCGTTGTGTGCATGCGGTCACGCTCGTTAGAGTGGTATTACCACTGTTTCGGTATCTTAGCACAAAGGAAATTGCGAGATTGGGCACGAGCGAGACGGCAAAACTGGCGAACCAATTCGCGGATACGCAATCCAATCCCCTGCCGTTCGTGCGATAGAATTTGTAGACAGGGCCCATAGCTCAGTTGGTTAGAGCAGTGGACTCATCAAATGGTGCGCTTCGTGCGAAATCGCGAAGATGAACGGGATGAATTCAGGGGAACCTGCCGCAGCTACGAGCTGCCACGGCAACCCTGAGCCAAGTCAGCGGTACACCGCTGAAAGGTGCAGAGACTACCTGAGAGCTGGAATGTCTTCTAGGCAATCTAAGCGCTCTTAATGACAGGCTTGAGCGTCCCGCACCCGCATCGGCTGCTGTAGGTCGTTCCGCGGGTGGTGAGATAGTCCGCGCCGATGGGAAACCATCGGATAGTCCAATGCAAATTGGATCGTGAATCCATAGGTCCCAGGTTCGAGTCCTGGTGGGCCCACCAAACGAAAAATGCCGACGCTGTGAAGCGTCGGCACTTTCTTTCCTTGATTGGTTCTTGCTAGCAGGGACTACAGCGTTACGAGTCCCACACCTTGAGGTGAACCCGCAGCTTGCGGAGCGCTTTGGCTTCGATCTGGCGTATTCGTTCTCGCGTTACATTGAGCACACGACCTACCTCTTCTAAGGTGAACTCGCTGTTTTGCCCGATTCCGAATCGCATTCGAAGCACCTTGGCCTCTCGAACGGTGAGAATCCCCAATTTGGCATCGATGTCTTCCTTCAACTTGTCGTCTTCGGTCGAATCCATTGGTGATGCTTTGTCTTGGTCTTTGAGGAAGTCGCCAATATTGCTGTCTTCGTCTTCACCGATTGGGGAGTCCGTCGAGACGGGTTGGATGCTGATTCCCTGAATGTGGCGTACCTTGTCGCTGGTGATGCTCATGCGAACGGCCAGCTCTTCAGGTGTTGGGTCGCGTCCGAGCTCTTGGAGCATTTGACGGTAGATTCGGTTGAGCTTGTTGACCAGATCGAACATATGCACTGGAATTCGAATGGTGCGCGATTGGTCGGAAATTGAACGGGTGATGGCTTGCCGAATCCACCAAGTTGCGTAGGTTGAGAACTTGTAGCCGCGACGGTACTCGAATTTGTCGACGGCTTTCATCAACCCAATATTCCCCTCTTGGATGAGATCGAGAAACTGCAGGCCTCGGTTGTTGTATTTCTTGGCAATGGATATGACCAAGCGCAGGTTCGCTTCGACCATCTCCTTCTTTGCATGCCTGGTCTTCGCTTCGCCCAAAGTGATCCTTCGGTCGATGTCCTTCAATTCGGCAACCGTCATGCCTGTTGAGCTCAAGATAGCCTTGATTTTTCTCTGAGCTCGGAGGATTTCAGGTCGTCGTCGAAGGAGCCTTCGGCTATAGGGTCGATTTCCCTTGATCAGGCGGTCAATCCAAGCGATCGAGGTTCGCTTTCGCTCGAAGTCCTTGTCGAGTTCTTCCAATGGCATACCGACTTGTCGACAGTGTCTGACAATCAGTCTCTCCTGGGTTCCGACTATGTCCATTGCCTCGCGCGGCTTAGCTACCAACTGCTCATGGTGGGTCGGAACGAGCTTGAAGCGTGAAAACACGTCAGCAAGGGTCTCAAGTTGTACCTGACTACCTCGCGTGCGGCGATTGCCTTCTTCTTTCACAACGCGACGATACTTATTTCTGGCCCGCTTCAGCGCATTGAATCGTTTTTTGGCTTGAACTGGATCGGGACCTTTGCTCTTGGTGGTGGTCGTGCCATTGGTCTTGGTGGCGTCGATCACGGGTGCCCTTGGAACTTGCTCGGTGGGGTCGAGATATCCAACGAGGAGTGTCTCAAGACGGCCAATTTCCGTAGCCTTGTCATAGGCCTCTAGCAGTTGGTCGACAGTCCCTGGAAAATAGGCAACGGCAGACAGGACATCTCTCATTCCTTCTTCGATCTTCTTGGCGATCTCGATTTCCTGCTCGCGGTTCAGGAGCTCCACGCTTCCCATTTCACGCATGTAGATGCGTGCGGGATCTGTCGTACGACCAGCTTCCGACTCAACCGCAGCCAGTGCTGCCGCAGCTTCATCGGCTTCTAGGTCGTCGGTGGTGCTCTCGCTGCTAGTAAGCAGGTCTTCCGCTTCGGGAGGAGTGTCTCCCACTCGGATCCCGAGATCTAGAAGGTAGGAGATGATCTCCTCAATGCGCTCGTCCTCAGCTGAATCATCGGGCAGGTGGTCGATGATTTCGGCAAAGGTCAAGTATCCCTGTTCTCTCCCTTTGTCAATGAGTTCAGTAACGCGAGTCTGTTGAATTTCAGTGGTTGCAGTCTGCATAACACCCCATGCTCAGTTGTTGCTAGCCATCGCGGCGAATCAATGTGCCGCCATGGAAATTTCATGTCTCGACCGCCAAGCGGCCATTTCACTCCGGTCTTGGTCGGGAGTCGTCGTCGTCGGACTCGTGGCCTTCGTTGAGTATGTCTAAGAAGACTTTGCCAGCCTCGGGCGTAGTTTCCGTAGGCACGCGTTTGCGACGTTCGTTGGTTTCGAGCCTGTACACAATGGCTGCGAGAGCGTCGATAGGTCCGTCTCCCAATGCTTCCCCTCGAATATCCGGTCGCGGCTCGGCCGCGAACTTGGAGAGGACATCTTGCTCTCTCGAACCAGAGTATGATGCCAAAACCTCCGAAAAGTTCCCCAAATCATCGTCTCGAATTCTGCATATGACTTCGCACAAAAACGACTCGTTTCGCCACGCTCGACACGTGGCAAGCAAGTCGTCTGGAACTCTGCGGACAAATGCAAAATCGTGAGCGAGAACCTTGAGAACGTTCCGTTCACCTCTAGTCAATCTGATGTCATTCCGTCGAGTACGCTCTCGACTTCTGCCATCCGTTCTTCTATTGTTGAATTGTTTCGAGTAGCCGACTCCGTGGATGTCCTTGATTGACATCTTGACAATGTCGGATAGTCGGCTGAACATTGCTTGCTGATACGTCTCGTAAGAGATGGATCGAATATGCGGCAGCGCTTTTTCTACGACTTGGACTCGTGCTTCGACACTGCTCAAATCCACACCTTCGGTCAATTCTCGGAAAAAGTAGTCGGAGGCGGGTTCGGCGGCGTCCAACAGTGCCTGAAATTCCTCTGTCCCATGCTCGCGAACAAAGGAATCGGGATCGTGGTTGTCAGGAAGCAGGACTACTCGAATGGTCATTTTCTCTTTGAGGCAAGAGAATCCTGTAGTCACGGCTCGCCACGCGGCCTTTCTGCCCGCCTCGTCTCCATCAAAGCAGCAAACGATTTCCGGCGCATATCGTCTTGCGACTAGGAATTGCTCTTCCGTTAGCGCCGTACCGAGCGGCGCAACAGCAACGGGAAATCCATGCTGTGCAAGTGTGACCACGTCCATGTAGCCTTCCACAACAAGCAGCTTGTCGAGACGTTGATTCGCCTTTCTGGCTTCATGCAGTCCGTAGAGTTCGCGTCCCTTCTTGTACAGGGGCGATTGGGGAGAATTGATGTACTTTGGAATGGAGTCGCGATCAAGAACTCGACCTCCGAATCCTATGACTCGTCCCCGAGTGTTTCGGATCGGGAACACTACTCGATTCCGAAACAAGTCGAACGGAGGCTTCTCGACTTTCTTCACTAGCAAGCCGCACTCGACAAGAACATCATCTTTGATATGGGACAGATTGGACTTCAACGCGCTGAACGAGTCCGGCGCGAACCCAATGCGATAGAGATCAATGGTCTTGTCCTGAAGTCCTCTGGACTTCAGATATTCCTTGGTCGATTGACTGGCGCGCAACGACTCACGGAAGAACGTCTCAGCCTGCTCCATTGCGGAATACATAGCGTTGTAGCGGGCCAATTGCTCGTCTGACATTCTGCTGCCTCGATCGGTGGGCATCTTCATTCCAGTGATTCGAGCGAGTTCCTCCACCGCTTCAGGAAACGTCATGTTCCTCGTGTTCATGACGAAATCGATCATGGATCCGTGGGCTTTGCAGCCGAAGCAGTGATAGGTACCGTTGTCCGGATAGACGTGGAACGAGGCAGTTTTTTCCTGATGGAAGGGACACTTCCCTTTGTAAGACTTACCTGAACGCTCCAACGATATTCGATCGCCGACCAAATGCACGGCATCGACACGCACTCTTAGATCATCGAGGAATTGCTGGGTGAATTGGACCATGCTGAATTGCAGACGCGTTTAAATCAGCCGGTCAGTTTCTCGCGAACCAGTGCGCTGACTCGAGACATGTCAGCGCGACCAGCCAATGTCTCTCGTAATTTTCGCATGATTTGCCCCATTTGTTTCATGTCACTTGCCCCTAATTCGCGACAAACCGCTTCAATTTGCTCTGTCACCTCGCTTTCGTTCATTTGTTGCGGGGTAAATGCCTCGATCACGCCAATTTCGAACTCCTCCTGCTGAGCCAGATCATTGCGGTTCGCATCTGCATATTGCTCGGCCGAGGATCGTCGCTGCTTTATCATCCGGTTCAACAAAGTCAGGACATCTGCGTCCGTCAAACTTTCCGTGCTGTCGATTTCCGCTTGCTTGATTTCCGCATTGATCAGACGCAGAGCGGCCAGCAATTTGCGGTCGCGCGAGCGCATGGCTGCACGGGTAGATTCTGTAATGCGATCCTGCAGACTAGATGCCATGGAATGCTTTGTGTTGCTGTCTGACTACGGGAGTCGAGACAGTGTTAGTTCAGTGAAGTCGTTCGAAGCGACGAGCTTCTCGTTGCAATTTCTTTAGGTGACGCTTGACGGCCGCCGCATTTTTGCGCTTGCGTACGGTAGTGGGTTTCTCGTAGTATTCGCGACGCCGCGCTTCAGACAACACGCCTGCTTTCTCGCAGGCGCGCTTGAAGCGACGAAGCGCCAGATCGAAGGGCTCGTTGTCTCTAACTTTGACCGAAGGCATTCGGCAACCTCTTGCGTGGGGCGGCGATTTTACACCGATACTGGGCAAATGCAAATTTTGCTGGAGCAGGACTCATCGAGCAAACGTGTCGGAACTTAGTTTTTCAAGAGTAGCAGCAGCATAGTCGTTCGGGGTTGACAGGAATAGCATAGGGGCGTGAGGCTCAAACGCCTAGCATAGTGCTTGAACATTCGAGAGGTATGCGCTCTTGTGCGAGTCTGGGTCATGTCCATGGATGCCCGCTTTGGCGCAAGAGAAGGAAAGTCAGGCTTTGGGCTTGCAGGATTGCTTAAATTGACCTGGTGCGTCGCTTAAAATCCCGTTCCTCTTGCAAGCAACCGAATCCAACATGTCTGCCCAAGTTTACATCGATGGTAAGGAAGGCACTACGGGTCTTTTGCTGCACAAAGAACTAGCAAGTCGGAGTGACATCGAGATTTTGTCGATCGATCCAGCTTTGCGCAAGGATCCAGACGCTAAGAGAGAAATTTTCCGACAAGCCGATGTCGTTGTCCTGTGCTTGCCAGACGCAGCTGCAACGGAAGCGGTTTCATTGTGCAACGAGACTAGGTTTCTGGACGCGAGCACAGCACATCGAGTCAACCGAGACTGGGTCTACGGACTACCCGAGTTGGCAGAAGGCCAAAGAGAGAAAATCGCTGGGGCTCAACGTGTTAGCAATCCGGGTTGCTATTCAACAGGTTTTCTCTTGACCATGAAACCATTGATTGACGAGGGATTGCTACCTCGCAGCGCGCTAGTTCGAACTCATGCGATATCTGGTTATTCAGGGGGCGGCAAGAAATTGATCGGTAGATATCAGGAGCAAGGCAGACATCAGGAGGAAGGCCGACCCTACGCACTAACTCTTCAACACAAACATGTATCTGAGATGCAACACTATGCCGACTTGGACCAATCACCACTGTTTGAGCCAATGGTGGGTGGGTTCTACCGGGGCATGTTGGTTCAGACGCCGCTGTTTGCAAAGGAATTGGAGGGCTATGATGGACCTGAAAGCGTTTTGGATGCCTTTCGAAGAAAGTACGAGAAGGAACTCTTCGTCAAAGTTTGCTCATCAGAGAACAAGGATCTGCTTGACAGTGGTTTTCTTTCTCCACAAGATTGCAATGGCACCAATCATGTAGAGTTGTTCGCGTTTGGTCACGACCATCAGGTTACTGTTACCGCGCGTTTGGACAATCTTGGCAAAGGAGCAGCGTTGGCAGCCGTCCAAAACTTGAACCTAATGCTAGGACTACCGGAAGAAACGGGACTTGAACCATGAGTGAAGTAGAGCAATTGCAGCAGCGTTACGAAGACTTGCAAGCACAGGGTTTGTCTTTGAATCTGACTCGCGGCAAACCTGGCGCGGAGCAACTAGACCTAAGCAACGACCTTGACGGGATCCTGAAGGGCAACTATCGATCAGTTGACGGCGGAGACACTCGAAACTATGGCGGAATAAGAGGCATTCCTGAAATTCGGGAAATTGGCGGACATATCCTAGGTATCGACCCAAGCAACGTAATTGCAGCGGGAAATTCAAGCCTTCAGCTAATGTACTTCGTGGTGGATCAATTGACTAGCCAGGGTCTGGCAGGCCCGCCACTGCGTTCTAAGTCCAGCATCACGGCGATTTGTCCAGTCCCAGGCTACGACCGACACTTTACGCTCTCGGAGAGATTGGGCGCCCGCATGGTAAACGTGCCGATGACTGCCGATGGTCCCGACATGGACGAAGTTGAAGACTTGGTACGGACCGACCTCTCAACGAGTTTCCTGTGGTGTGTGCCCAAGCACTCGAACCCCACCGGGTATACCTATAGTCCGTCTACTGTGGACCGGATCGCCGCATTGCCGGCGCTGCGTGATCGTGAACCCGACTCGCCGTTCTATGTTCTTTGGGACAACGCGTATGCACTTCATGACTTTGAGCATCCGCCCGTAGAGCTTGCTTCTATCTATGAGTGCAGCCGACAGCATGGCACGCAAGACCGCATTGTGCAGTTCGGGTCCACGTCCAAGATGACATTTGCCGGCGGCGGGGTCGCGTTCCTGGGAGGATCTGACGCCATACTTGATGGATTTGAGCAGTATCTTTCAGCGGCAACTGTCGGTTTCGACAAGGTGAACCAGCTCCGACATGCCCACTTCTTTCGCGATGAAGCAGGTCTACGGGAGCACATGTCGAACCATGCTTGCATATTGAAGCCCAAGTTTGATGCCGTGCAGAAGGGCTTGACAAGAGAATTGGGCAATCGGGGCATTGCCGAATGGACCCAGCCTACGGGAGGCTACTTCGTGTCGCTTGATGTAAAGCCAGGCTGCGCATCTAAAATCGTTGAATTGGCTCAGCAAGCCGGACTGTCTCTGACACCCGCAGGAGCAACATTCCCCTACGGCGACGATCCCAACGATTCCAACATTCGAATTGCGCCTACTTTTGCCAAATTAGAGGAGGTGGAGTCCGCTATCGAAATATTGGGTGTTTGCGTACGCTTGGCAACAGCTCGTGCACTTGAATCTTAGTTCGATAGCCAGATCTCTTGTTGCCTCTCGGCCTTTCATATACACGAGTGGAACGCTGACTGTGCATGCAGAACCATAGTTGGGCTGGGCTGACTAACAGAATAGATATGTTGTACCCAACTACCACGCCGATGGAGTAGAGAGCGAATGCCGAAACCTACACGCGTAGGGCTAGTGCAAATGTGTGCCAATCAGGACGTGCCCTCTAATCTTGCCGCGTGCCGAGAATTGGTTGAACGCGCTGCAGGGATGGGTGCAGAGGTTGTGTTTCTACCGGAATCCTTCGCGTTCATCGGGTCGGATCGGGAATTGAAGAGCCATGTGGAATCGTTCGCCAGCCCTGGTCCCATTCTGACGACCTGCATCGAAATGGCGCGTCAAGGCAATCTACATTTGGTCGCAGGTGGTTTCCCTGAGGCTGCCGAAGACGGCAGAGCGCACAATACCTGCTTTCATGTCAACCCATCCGGCGACATTGTTGCCCGCTATCGAAAAATTCACCTCTTTGACGTCGATTTGTCAGATGGCACTCGCATGATGGAATCCCGAGGCACTTCGCCTGGCGATCGCGTAGTCACGACGGATATGCCATTTGGGGGATTGGGGCTCAGCGTATGCTACGACGTACGGTTTCCATCGTTGTACCAAGCGCTGGTAGATGAAGGCGCTGTTGCTCTAGCGATTCCTGCAGCATTCATGAAGTCCACCGGTCGAGCCCATTGGCATGTATTGATGCGTGCACGTGCGATAGAGTGCCAGTCTTATGTAATCGCAGCTGCGCAGTATGGCGACCACAATCATCGGGGAAGAAAATCGTTCGGCCATTCACTAGTTGTAGATCCGTGGGGCAAGATTGCAGTTGAGTGTGAGACTGACAAAAATGATGTCATTGTTGCTGACATAAACCCCAGCGAAGTGAACAGAATCAGGAGCGAACTCCCAAGCCTGCAAAACAGAGGATCGTGGCAATGAACGATAGCCAATCTACCCGCAGACCGACCAGCATGTTGTTCGCACTTGCCGCGGTCGTAATCGTTTTGGCCGGCTTGAAGGCGGGACAGACTGTATTAGTGCCGTTCCTGCTCGCAGTATTCATAGCAACGATTGCCAGCACACCTATACAGTGGCTAGCCAAACATCGTGTACCAACTTGGTTGGCCGTAACGATAGTGTTGGTAGTTTTGGTCGTTGCGGTAACCGGACTGGGTTTGGTCGTCTTGCAAACGGTAAGGGAGCTCAACGCTGAACGAGGCGTTTACATTGAGAGGCTTGTCGCCATGAGAGACGGCGTGATAGCTGGATTGCAAAGCCTTGGAGTGCCGATTGCAGAAGACTGGGCATCCCAACTCCTCGATCCCGCCAAAGCATTTGGATTGGCCGGCGATGTGGTGCAAAGGGTTGCGTCTCTAGTGGCATCAGGCTTTCTCGTTCTGCTCACGGTGATCTTCATTCTGGCCGAAGCAACTGAATGGCCCAAGAAGCTCAAGACTTTCTTGTCTGACCGCGATATGGAAATTGAATGGATTAATCAGTTTGGTTCCACGTTGAATCGCTACATTGCCATAAAGACCAGTACTAGCCTCCTTACAGGGACGCTCGTTACGATTTTCTTGTCCATTGTCGGTGTCGACTTTGCGATCTTGTGGGGATTGCTCGCATTCCTTCTCAACTACATACCCAACATAGGCAGTTTCATTGCGGCCACTCCGGCGGTCCTGATTTCTTTGGTCCAACTCGGCTACGGTTCCGCATTCATAGTGCTCGTTGGCTATGTAGTAATCAATGTTGGAATTGGAGCGGGGATTGAACCGCGTTTTCTAGGTCGAACATTGGGAATATCGACATTGATTGTGTTTCTCTCGTTGATATTCTGGGGTTGGATGTTTGGACCAATAGGCATGCTGCTGTCGGTTCCGCTAACTATGACGGCGAAAATTGCTTTCGGCACCTCTCAATCCACGGAGTGGATTGCACACTTGCTCGAACCAGGAGTTCCGCGCAACAATCAAATCAAAGCGGACAAGTAGCGTCAGAGATTCAACGAATCCGTTCTAAGCGGGTTTGTTGAATTGCCATACAGTCTGCAACCGTTGCGTTGGCGGCCATAGGCTGTATCCTAGACCCATTGAAGTGAGGGATCATTAGGCTCGCATGCTAATACCCTTGTATGACCACAACCCCGTGGACAAGACTCCTGTGGTCACCTATGCCCTCATAGGATTGAACGTCCTAACGTGGGTAGGACTTCAAGGAATGGGCATCAACCCATTGTTCGTGGAGTCGATCTGCAGGTTTGGATTGGTCAGCGGCGATTTGCTGGGAAGCATTCCCGCGGGTTCCGGGATTATGTTGTCTGCAACGCAGGTGTGTCGCTTCGATGGCTCGCCGGACATTCACACCTTGATAACGTCCATGTTCATGCATGGTAGCTGGCTTCACCTGATCGGCAACATGTGGTTTTTGTGGATTTTTGGCGACAACGTCGAGAATGCGATTGGGCGCGTCAAGTTCCTGGTTTTCTACTTGGTGTGCGGTCTCGCTGCTGCAGCAGCGCAGATTGCGATTGACACGCAGAGCATAGTTCCCATGGTTGGGGCCTCTGGTGCCATTGGAGGCATTATGGGGGCCTACATAGTGCTGCATCCCAGAGCACGAGTTAAATCACTGTTGTTCCTGCTGTTTTTCATTACGGTTATCGAAGTGCCTGCCATGATAATTCTGGGTATTTGGTTCCTGTCCCAGCTTCTCTCAGGATTGCCGCAACTTGGAGGGATGAGCGACGGTGGCGTCGCGTTCTGGGCTCACATCGGAGGCTTCGTTGCGGGAGCGGGCCTGATTTTCCTGCTCAAACCCAAGACGCAGGTCTTTACGTTTCGTCGCTGAGTCGATCTTTAGATCTTCCCTATCAACCAACGCCATCTAGGGGCGCAAATCTCAAAAGGGTGACCTCGTCAGTCTGGTGATCGAAATGCGGGCGTAGGCGCATGCCGACGCGCAATTCGTTGGGATCAGCGTCGACCAAAGTCGATGTCATACGAACGCCTTGATCCAACTCGACAATGGCAAGCAACTGAGGAACTTCGTCAGCAAAGTGCGGCGCCGTGGGTTGTCGGGCTACGGTGTAGCTGTATAGTGTTGCTTCTCCCGATACTTCCTTCCAACCAAGCGATTTGCTGAAACATGCCGTGCAGTGGTTGCGTGGATAGAAGATCCACGTGCCACAGTCGTTGCAGCGTTGTAGGCAGACCTTGCCCTTCCTGAGACCGTTCCAAAAGGGTTGCGCTGCTGGAGTTTGAAGTGGAAGAGGTTTCTCGAAGTCCATTTCAACTTCCCTGCATGATCACTGCAGCTTGTTCGCTCATGATTCCACCCGTTCCTGAAACGTAGACGTTCTTGCACGTTGGCAATTGCCGTTCGTCAGCTCTACCCATGATCTGGCGCGCGGCCTCGATGACTTGCGTCATGCCCCCAGCGGCTCCAGCCTGACCCATTCCCAGCTGCCCTCCGTGTGTATTGACCGGAAAGTCGCCATCGAATCCAAGATCGTGATCCAAGAGGAAGTCCATGCCTTTGCCCTTTTCGCAGAACCCAGCGTCCTCGAGCGTCATTAGGACGGTGATCGAATAGCAATCATAGATTTCGCAGGCATCGATTTCGCTACGTGCAATTCCCGCCATGTCGAATGCCATATCGGAGGCCGGTCCAACTGGCGATCGGCACAGATCCTTGGCGTAGGTGGGAGTCTTCATCGTCAGATGCTCTCCAAATCCCGTAATCCTTGCTGGAGAGTTTTTGCAGCGGTTTGCGACGTCCCTGCTAGCTACGATTATTGCGCCGCCACCAGCGACGGGCATAACGATTTCGAGCATGCGCAACGGATCGGCGATCATGCGGCTGTTCAATACATCTTCGATTGAGACTGGCTTTTGGTAGAACGCGGCCAACGGGTTCAACGCCGCGCTGTTTCGCTGGTGAACAACAAGCTTCGCCAACGCTTCCGGCTTGTAGTCGAACTCCGCCGCGTAGCGTTGCGCAATCATTGCGTAGCCGCAGTTCTGCGCTAGGTTCCCATAGGGGATTTCAAACTCGGCTTGTGGCGATCCCCATTTGTGGCTTGAAGATTGAAAATATCGTCTTGGGTCGACAGGACCTCGATTGGGATTGGATGGGATTGGGCGACCTGGAGTTGTACATGCGACCACATCCGCTATGCCAAGCTCAATGGCAGCTGCCGCCCGCCAGACCATTCCCACCGGATTGGCTCCGCCCAGGTCCACACGCTCCGCAAAGTTCACCGGGCGACCGAGGTACTCCACGATGGTAGCCGGAGTGAACATATCTGCTTCGCGAATTTCACTGCAAACGATGCCGTTGATGTCATGGATTGACAATCCTGCATCTTCCAGGGCGAGACGAGTCAAGTCCGCCCATTGATCGATGGTGAATTGCTTTTCGTCTGTGTAACGGCGTATGTGTGGCCACTCGGCAAAGCCGACGATTGCGGCGTTCCCCTTCAATCCCATGTACTCTACTACCTCGGAGTCGGGCTATAAGGCTACCATTGTCGCCTACTGGCCCATGACGAATAGTGGATCGAAAACTCGCTGGATTGAACTTAGTTCATGACTACGCAAGAGAAATTTCTCTGGATTATTCGCCACGCCAAATCGGCACGACCGTTTGGCGTTGATGACATGCAACGTCCGCTTAACGCTCGTGGAGAGCGAGATGGGGTTGTGATGGCCAAGCAACTTGCCAACGCTGAACATCCGCCAGAAAAATTGCTTGTCAGCAACGCGCACCGAACTACGCGGACCGCAGAGTTGGTGAATGCCGAGTTGCAGGTCGAAATAGAGCTAATTCCAGAACTCTATTCTGCGAATTCCTCCGATGTGGAGAGTTTGATGTGGAGAATGGACGACGCTCTGTGCAGCGTCGCGATTGTTACTCATCTACCCACGATAGAGAGGTGCCTCTGGGCTAGCAAGAATCGCAAGCAGGTTGATCTTTTCCCTACGCTTGGCATGGCCTGTCTGGAGTACATTGGTCCCTGGCGCAGCTTCAACTTCAGATCCACGGAAGTTCGAGACTTCATGATTCCACGTTCATTTCGTTAACAGGGCCTCGCAGGGCACTACGGTCGCAGAATCGAAATTGGTTGTGAATTCCCGGGCTACAGACCCAATTCGACTGTTCGCGCATGATCGTTCCCGCGCGTCGTCTAAGGAAGATCCGCTCGCAAACCTGTGCTATCTAGCGACGGTCGATGAATTCGGCAATCCGTCCGTCCGAGCGCTTGTGCTTCGTGATGTTGGCGACACTCTCGGCGTCTTTATGAATGCGTCAAGTCCGAAGTTTCGGGAGATTGGCAATTCCTCGGCTGTTGCCATTCTGATGCACTTTCCTTCGGTAGCTGTTCAATACCGAATGCAGACTGAATTGAGGCAGATGGATGCTGAGACCGTACAAAAGTACTGGGCAAATCGACCTCAAACATCAAAGAAATTGGATTGGCTGTATTCGAGCAATCCACAAAGCTCAGTTGTGGAAAGTCGTCGCGCTTTGCTAAGTCAACTTTCCAAGCTTGAGGGACCTAGCGAAGCTCCTGGATCGGCAACTGGGTTCCATTTTGATCCGATACTCTCCATTGAACGCCTAGCTCTTCGAGGACCCGATGACGTGCATGAACGAAGAAAGTTTGTTCATGACAACGACTCGTGGCAGGTCTACGAGCTGGTGCCATAGCAGACACCAGCGGCAACATCGACTACGCTGATTTCCTTGTGCGATTTACGCTGCAGACAGTTCGAGCACTGGCTTTATCCCAGATAGAGTCTTGAAGCATGTGGTGCGAGCGACATCGCAAAACGCCTGCATGTAGCTCAAATGCGCCCGATCTTCCCGCATCGCAGCGTACAAGGTCGACCAGAGTCCCTTCTTTCCAAGAGATTTGGTTGCCAGGTAGTTCTTTTCCAAGTACTCCTCGAGCGCCCAATTTGGCAGAGATGTAACGCCACGACCACTCGCCACTACATGAATGATCATGGTGGTGAGCTCGCAGTGCCGGGTCTGCTCGGGTTCGATTCCCGCAGGGTCGAGGAAGTTCTTGAATATGTCAAGTCGATTGCGTTCGATGGGATAGGTGACGATCGTTTCGCTTTCGAGCTCACCTGGTTCGATGTAGCGACGCTTGCTCTTGGTGAGTTCGTGGGATGTGGAAATTCCCAATTTGGCTTCGTACCTGAACAAGGGTTCGTAGATCAACCCCAAGTCCTCAATGGGATCGGACGTGATGACTAGATCCAGATCGCCTCTCGCCAGCGCGGGCAATGGTTGGAAGTGAAAACCGCTGGAAACGTCCAAGTCGACATCGGCCCATTCTTCGCGGTAAGCGGAAATTGTCGGAAGCAACCAATCGAAGCAACTGTGGCATTCCACCGCGAGGTTGAGCCGACCAGTATTGCCCTTCGCGAGCCGCGCTACGTCAATCATGGCGTTGCGAACCAGCGGCATCACCTCATCGGCAAGTTCAAGCAAGCGGTTGCCCACTGCTGTGAACTGAACTGGCCGATTGCGACGCGAAAGGATGGGACTGCCGATTCGATCTTCCAGATTCTTGATCTGGTGCGAAAGAGCAGATTGCGTGAGGCACACGCGTTCAGATGCGTCGAGAAGAGTTCCCGTGTCACGTAGCGCACGGAGCGTGCGCAGGTGTCTCATTTCAATTTTGTTTGTGAGCATAATTCAACCGAAGAGATAAAACCCGTGAATCAAATTCATACCGTGTCTTATTCTATGACAACATTGAGCGAATCTAGTTGCCTTCGGAGTGGACTAAACGAGGACTATTCCTCGATGAATTGGTTGATTGCCGTGACCGTTGTCAGACCGCGCTTAAGCTATTACGAATATCACTACTGGAAACATGATCACGAACGCTATAACGAAATACATCAAAAAGTTCAGAATGTCATTTTGGGTCGAATCTTTGGCGAACTTGATCCGAGTACCGATAACAACCCAAAGAATGCCCCCAAGGACGAGCGCACCGGTCAGCGAGAGAACCAAAGCAGGCATGTAAATTACCTCACGGTTGTTAGAAGTTCAGGACCTACGGCCTCATGGAAAACTTGACTGGGCCAGTAAGCGTATCTAGTTGAGGTTGAATCCACTCGATCCAATTGCACAACATTGGTCGCGTTTCTCTAGGATCGATCAGTTCATGTACAGAGAACGACTCCGCCCGCGGAAACGGAGATCGGGCGTCGCGCAAACGCTCTTCAATTTCACGTCGCTTGGCGATAGGGTCGTCTGCCGACTCAATCTCTCTATGGTACGCCACAGCGACACCACCCTCCAAAGGCAACGCACCGGTCTCCACGGAAGGCCAAGCGAGGACATAGGAATTAGGAGCATAGTGCGCCGCAGTTGCAACGCCGAATCCCTTGTGAACCTGCACAGCGGCCCATGGAATCGTCGCCTGTGCCGCAGCGGCGACAGCGGCCATGCCATAACGTATGGTTCCTTTTCGTTCAGCTTCAGGTCCAATCATGAATCCCGGCTGATCAATGAAATTCACAATGGGAATATGGAAGGTATCACACAATTCGACAAATCGACGGTACTTCTGCGCCGCTTCCGCTGTCATGGCACCCGCGTACACTTGACAGTCGTTGGCAAGCACTCCCACTGGCTGTCCATTCAGACGCGCAAGTCCAACGACTTGGCTGGAACCATAGTCTTTGCCGATCTCGAAGAACGAGTCGATGTCCATGATCATGGAAATCATCTCCCGTGCATCGAAAGCCGCATTGGAGTCGCGGGGCACGATGGAGAGCAGCTCCTCTTCAGTGCGACCGGGATCATCGTTCGATTGCAATCGGGGCGCACGTTCATGCACGCTGCTTGGCAGATAGCTCAAGAAACGCCTGCACTGCAATAGCGCCGCTTCCTCGTCGTCCGCGACATTGTCGACTAAGCCGCTACGCGCATGAATGTGTGCGCCGCCGAGTTCGTCCTTAGTGAGAGACACGCCTAAAGCGCGCTCCACCAATTTCGGCCCACCAATGAGAATTTGCGCTGTGTACTTTGTCATGACGGAGAAATGAGACGCGGCCATTCGCCCAGCTGGAAATCCAGCCACTGCGCCTCCCGCCATGGACAACACGGGGACCTCACCCATCGCATCGGCGATGATCTTGAATCGAGGTTCTGAAAAGACGGAATCGCCGCCTCCACCCCCGCGTCGCTTGCCGCTGCCCTTGACGCTCCCGCCGCCGCCTTCGAGCATGCGAACCAATGGAATTTTGTACTGCACCGCAAGATGTTCGGCGTAGATGCTCTTTCTCAACCCAGCCGAATTTGGCGATCCGCCTTTGAGAGTGAAGTCTTCACCACCGACGACGACCCTGCGATTTTCGATGCGTCCAAAGCCGAGAACGTAGTTGGCCGGGACGAATCCAATGAACTTGTCTTCGTCGTCGTAGTCGGGAACGGCTGTCGCAAGTCCTTGTTCCTGGAATGATCCAGGGTCTACTAGCTTGTCAATGCGCTCCCGAATGGTGAGTCGACCCCGGGCATGCTGTTTCGCAACGCCGTCGTCTCCGCCTTGAATCTTGGCAAGCTTTCGCCGCCGACGCAGCTCCCTGACCTCATCGGTCCAGCTCATTTCACGATCCTGCGGTTCCGTCCTTGAATGTGGGATCGCGTTGTTCCATGTTCGCTTTGATTGCCTCAACCTGATTCGGAGATCCAATCAATTTCGACTGCAATCTAGCTTCCAAGCCCAAACCGGTTCTCTCGTCGCCGTGCCATGCGCGTTCCCAAAGTTGCTTGCCTGCGCGAATTGCATCTGGGCTTTTGGAGGATATCTCCTGGGCAAGTTCGAGCGCAGCCGCATAGGGATCGTCCGAGACGTGGGTAACCAATCCCAGCCGATGTGCTTGTTCAGCTGACAGGATCCTGCCTGTGAATGTCAGTTCCTTCGCAACATCCATTGGTACTAGGTCGCGTAGCGTCTGTGTGAGGGACATATCGGGTATCAGTCCCCACTTGATCTCCAATACCGAGAGTTTGGCCTCCGGCGCAGCGAATCTGATGTCCGCAGCAAGAGCAATCTGGCAACCGCCACCGTAGGCCACACCATGCAGCGCAGCAATTACTGGCATCGGCAGTTTCTTCCAAATGTATGCTGCACGTTGCGCCGCATTTTCTGGCCTGTCGTCCCGAGACGCAAATCCAGCCTCCGTCTCGCCGCTACTGCGCGGACCCTCCGCCATATTGCTGAAGCTTCCCATGTCGAGACCCGCGCAGAATCCGCGTCCGTTGCCCGATAGGACAACCGCACGTATATCCGTGCGACCCATCAGACTCTCTCCGGCTTCGACGAGAGATTGAAACATTGCTGGAGACAACGCGTTGTACTTTTCAGGACGGTTCAAACGAACGTCTGCAATGCAGTCGTTGACGATTTCAGTTGAAACTAGAGATTCCATTGTTGGTTTCCAAGTTGAACGTAGTGATTTCTCATTTGCAGATGGGGACTGTGCAATGCGGATTGAGTGGAAGTGCTCTATTCCTCAATCAACGCAATCACTTGATCTTCATCGACCTTGTCGTCCTTGCGCACTAGCAGTTCCTTAAGTGTGCCAGAAGCGGGACTCTCGATGGGAATTTCCATTTTCATGGACTCCACGATCATCAGTACTTCGCCCTCTGCTACCGCGTCGCCGACGTTGGTTTCGATTTTCCAGATCTTTCCGGTTACTTCGCTTTCAACCTTGACAAGTGCCATTTTTTGTCATTCTCAGTACTTGCACATTAGTTGTAGAAGAGATCCGAAACCATTTGGGTGTGGATTCTTCCCAGTATGAAAGCTTCGCTGCCAAGTATGTTCTGGAGCAATGCCGAATTCGTGGCTACTCCCTCTATGTCAAACGCTTTGAGAGCCAGTGCTGTGCGGGCGATTGCCTGTTCTCGGGAAGTACCGGAACCAATGATTTTAGCCAGCAGGGGGTCATAGTATGGAGTGACGTAGTTTCCGGTTCGATACGCAGTTTCGATTCGAACACCTTCGAACTGAACGGGTCGGAACGTGTTCAATTTGCCTGCCGATGGAAGCATTGTCGTAGAGTCCTCGGCATATAGGCGAGCCTCCACCGCAAATCGATCTTGCAGAGTCGGTGTGCAATCCCTAGACC
>CAZNFX010000002.1:140942-352647 GCA_964572845.1 uncultured Pseudomonadales bacterium
CTAGACCTTAGTGATTCTCCACCAGCAATCCGCAATTGAAGTGCAACCAGGTCAAGGCCTGTGGCTTCTTCGGTGACTCCGTGTTCGACCTGAAGCCGCGTGTTCATTTCCAGAAACCCAAATCTCTCGTTTGCATAGAGGCACTCTACGGTTCCGACGCTGTCATATCCAGCCACAGCACCAATGAGACAGTCTTGAATCTCCTCTAGCTGATTCCGATGAATTCCCGGTGCAGGTGTTTCTTCGATCAGCTTCTGGTGTCGACGCTGGACGGAACACTCTCGCTCGCCAACGATGAAGCTCTCGGTTCCATCTCCCACGAGTTGAAACTCGATATGGCGCGGCCGAGAGAGGTACTTTTCCGCATAAAGGGAATCATCCGAAAAGCTTGCTTTCGCCAGCGCTCGCGCCTGACTGTACCTTGTTTCAAGCTGTTCGATGTCTTCTACGACGAACATGCCAATTCCGCCTCCGCCTGCAGCCGGCTTGAGAACGACAGGCAATCCGGCCTTTTCGACAAAATCTAGCAGCTCGCTAATCTTCTTGATTGTCCCACTGCCTTCGTGGGTGGGAACGCCGCAATCGCGCATTTCCGTTCTGGCCTGAGTTTTTTCGCTCATTCGTTCGATCCAACTAGGCGACGGGCCAACAAACACCAATCCCGCTTGTTCGACCTGATTCGCAAAGCTGCTCGACTCGGCGAGAAAGCCATAGCCAGGATGAATCGAGTCGGCTCTACACCTTGTTGCAGCTTCTAGAATCGCCTGTGCGTTAAGGTAGGTATCCTTTGCTCGATAGCCAGGCAGTCGCGCTGCATCATCGGCTTCGACGACTGCGGGCGTTTGGGCATCTATGTCCGAATGGCAGCATACGCTTTCGATATTCAATTCTCTGCATGCGCGGACGATCCTGCGCGCAATGGCGCCGCGATTAGCAATTAGGACTCTACGGAGCATGCAATTTTCTGCGTTTGTTGCCCTATACGGAAGATGGTATTGGGTACAACCCTGTGTTCATCGCACGTGTGACCCATTGGTCGAGATCATTGCCAATACATTCGAAAGCCACCGGTACGCCTCGCAGTCTCCGGAGATATCGGTGACAAACTCCTGTCCCCTGCCCACTGTTTGCAGAACGTCGCGCTCTCTCCAGCGATCCTGGTCGCTGTGAAATGTGAGTCCCCTTTCTCTAAGCCACGAGGGCACTTTCCAGGTACTGGCCGATTGCCCGCCAGCAGTGAGCCGCAATTCCTTGTAGGCACACTGTGCGGTTTGACCTACACCCAGATACAGAGTGTTATTGGCGTTCCACTCGCCAATCGTATGCGGGTGTCGATGCGAGAAGCCTTCGGGTTGGTCGCTCAATTGCGGACTGGGTCCTAGACTGACGACTTCCTCAATGGTCAAGTACCCAAATATTCGATGGTGAGGATCGCTTCCATCGTCACTGGCGAACAAGCCGAAGAAAAGGAAGACGTCTCCGACACCTACGTCTTCGTTTCTCAGATGTCCCTGGGCGGACCCAGTTTGGCCGAAAGCGCAGCGAGTGCCGCAGAACATTGGGTCGTAGTGGCAGAGGCTTTCCTCAGTGTATTTGCCCTTCGATGCGGTCCTCACGAGTTCTCCTATCCCCAAATCTCCGTAGGTTGTCTCCGATCTGTGATTGGTTGGAATGGGGATGCTCACTGGTCTATCGGCAACCACGGGCGACGGACTTCCGCCGCTTGAGCTGTCAAATCCCTTTCGACTGAACACGACTTTCATTTTGCAAGGGCGATATAGTGCAAATCGCAGCTGCTACATGTACGGTTTGATTCGAAGATCCACGCAAGACAACAGAGGCGGCTTAGTTTTTTCAGTGCGACTCCTAACCGACTAGTCAACAGTTCGTATTTGGTCATCGCGTCGAAATCGCCAGCATTTTCGCATACCTCTAGGATGGGAGCTTAGCGAGAATGGAGGCGAGTGTTCAGTAGATCTACCATTGCAACGCCGAGTGGTGCAAACTTCTCATATCTCCAAACTGAACACTTTGCTGATTTACTACGAAACTTTCGCTGCAGACGATGTACTAACGATTTTCTTTGCCCAGATGCGAACATGCACGGTGTTGGTACGCCCTGCTCGGCCAATTCGATAGGAGCATCCAGGTGGTTTACGACCCAAAATACCCACGAGCCTACTACGACAACGTCGAAATACACGAATGGACACGCCTGACTCGCACACGTCATAGCGAACTCAGTTTTCTTGTTCACATGGACGTTCTACGCCAATACGTCAAGGGCGGCATGGGTGTGTTGGAAATTGGTGCAGGCGCAGGTTTCTTTACGAAGGAACTCGTCCACATGTGTAAGCGATTGGTCGTAGCAGACATCTCCGACGTGCAACTCGATCTGAATAGAACGAAAATGCGTGAGCTGGGAGTACTGGATCTTGTAGACGAATATAGACAACTAGATCTAGTAGACCTGAATTCACTCAAACCCGCGTCTTTCGATGCAATTGTCTGTGTCGGTGGCCCGTTGAGTTATCTATTGGACAAGGAACCTGTAGGAATACAGCAAATGCTCCGCGCTCTGAAGTCAGGAGGTTTCCTAATACTAGGTGTCATGTCACTGATCAATTCTGTAGTTCGACTGATGCACAACTTACCTCCAACCAAGAGAAACCGAGGACTGGACAACACACGATGGTTGCTTGAGACTGGAAAGCAAGATCAGGAGCACAATCCTGAGTCCGAGCATTATTGCCACATGATGACCAGCGCCGACGTTGATGCTCTCCTGGATTTGAGTGCTGTTGAAATCGTCGAAAAGCGAGCTGCAGGGTTGTTGGGAATGGCTGGCGAGGAAGCGCTGAATGCCGTGAAGGCCGATCAAGACCTATGGAAGCTCATTGTTGAAAGAGAACTCGCATGGTCGAAGTTACCGGGCACTCTGGATCTTGGCGACAATATTCTCTACGTAGTCCGCAAACGATAGCTTGGGTTCGTCAACTAGCTTCAGAAAGCGATCGTTGGTATTCCTGCCAAGCTTTCAATATTCCCGAGTAGTTCCGTACAAGCAAGCCGGACGTCTTGACTCCATTGGCTTCAGCCTGGGCAACGTGTTGAATGATTTCTCTCACTTGGTCTGGAGCAAAGTCCGTAACGAACATGTCAACGGCGCTTCCGCCTCTGTGGTCGGCTGGCCTTGCTATTGGTTTGGTGTCACGAACTGCTTCCAGCCGCTCGCATGTCGTGGAGTTGCACACTGCCGCGGTTTGCTCGAGCATCCATCGAGAGAGTACGTTGGGTCTATCACAGATCTTCTTGTACTCATCCCACTCCATCGTCGTCGAGGAAGGGTTACGAAGTTAACGACAGAGTGGATCCCGTAAGCAATTCGTACGCCTCCAGATAGCGGTTTGACGCTGCCTCAACTACATGGTCGGGAAGTTCAGGTCCTGGTGGAGTCTTGTCCCAATCGCCTGCCGCAACTACGGTTTCCAAATAGTTACGAACGATCTGCTTGTCGAAACTGTTTTGTTCGCGACCTGGCTCCCATTCGCTAGCTGGCCAAAAACGGGAGCTGTCCGGCGTGAATATCTCATCGATCAGCAACGGGTGAGGATTCCCATCGATAACGCCAAACTCGAACTTTGTATCCGCAAGAATGATTCCTTTCGATCTCGCGTGTTCGCTTGCCCGGGAGTAGAGCTCCAAAGTGGTGTCTCGCAGCCACGACATGGTTTCCAAGCCTACGATATCTACTCCTTGTTCGAATCTAATGTTCTCGTCATGACTTCCCGCTTCTGCTTTTGTTGACGGAGTGAAGAGGGGCTTGCTCAGCCTGTCGCTGTTCTGCAGACCTTCAGGCAGCTCAATTCCGCACACCATTCCCGATCGCATGTAATCCTTGTAGCCACTGCCAGTTATGTACCCCCGCACAATGCACTCGACGGGCAATACCGATGTACGTCGACAGAGCATTATCCGACCTCGCAGTTGCTCGCGCTCCTGGTCGTTCAAACCAGGTACGTCTGCAACATCGGTGCTAATCAAATGGTGTTGAACCTGGTCGCTGAAATAGTCGAACCAGAACCCAGAGATCTGCGTGAGAACTACCCCTTTGCCGGGGAGACCCGTGTCAAGCACCACATCGAAGGCGCTGATTCGATCGGTCGCTACGATTAGAAGGCCGGGTTCTCCATCCGGTAGCGTTGTGTCGTAGAGATCGCGGACCTTTCCCTGACGTCGATTGGGGAGGTTTAGATGGGTTTCGGTAACGGTCTTGGTCATGGTATTGGTTATGCGGTGTTCCCGCCGTCCACAGCGTGGACGGCTCCTGTAATGAAGGATGATTCGTCGCTTGCAAGAAACAGCATCAAGTTGGCTACTTCTTCCGGTTCAGCGTAGCGTTGCAGCGGCACTGTAGCGGTGATGCGCTCCTTTGCTGCATTCGCATCCTGTGGATTCATACCTCGTTCGAGACTACGCATCATTCGTGTCTCCACGGGAGATGGATTGACGGTGTTCACACGAATGCCGGCACCAGCGAACTCTTTGGCTGCGGACCGCACTAGCCCGATTATTGCGTGCTTGCTAGTGCAGTATGGCGCAAGCATTGCACCACCACGCAATCCTGCCACACTCGAAGTGACGACTATGCTTCCGCCGCCACGTTGGATCATTGAGGGCACAACAGCTCGAATGCCATTCCAAACGCCCTTGACGTTTACTGCAATTACCTGGTCGAACACTTCGTCGTCGTAATCCATGATGGACTTGATCTGCCCCTCGATCCCGGCGTTGGCCACAAGAATGTCGACCCCTCCATAGCGCTCGGTAGCAAGTTGCACCATTCGTGCGTTGTCTTCGGCA
The DNA here is from genome assembly GCA_964572845.1 of uncultured Pseudomonadales bacterium. GTDB lineage: Bacteria > Pseudomonadota > Gammaproteobacteria > Pseudomonadales > Azotimanducaceae > Bin55. Next base: position 145,806 of record CAZNFX010000002.1, read on the forward strand.
ACTGTCACATCGGCAGCGCAATAGCTGAGTTGGTTGGATCCACTGGATTCGACCTGTTCTCGCAGCGAGGACTCGTTCAGATCTACCGCTAATACATTGCACCCGTTGCCAACAAATAGCTTTGCGACGGCAAAGCCTATCCCTCCCGCAGCTCCCGTAACGATGGCGGTTTTGTCACCAAGTCGATAGCTGTCCATTTAGTGAAACTCCACTGTGCTGGATGCGAAAAGGTAGGAAGTTTACAGACTAGTGCTCGAGCGCGTTGCGAAAATCTTGAATTAGGTCCTCGCAATCCTCTATTCCAACTGAAATTCGGAGCAAGGAATCGGCTATGCCCATGCTCTTGCGCCGATCTGGTCCCATCTCGTGGTAGATGGTGTGAGCTACCGGAATCGCAAGGGTTCGATTGTCTCCCAGATTGGTCGAGCTGACGACGATTTCAAGCTTATTGACAAATTCAATGGCATCCATCCCCTCCGCAAGTTCAAAAGAGAACAAGGCTCCAGGTTGTCGAAACAGCGATTGTGCCCGTTCGAACTGAGGGTGGCTAGAGAGGCCGGGATAGTACACGCGCGACACCTGCGGATGTTCATTCAGGAACTCCGTCAGTCGCTGTGCCGAGTCACATTCTCGTTCCATTCTCAGGGCCAAAGTTTCTGCTCCCATAGCAATATGGTGAGCCGCCTCGGGTGCCAAGGATGCACCAAAATCGCGCAAACCCTTCTTGCGAATCTGCAGGGCTCCCCAGCGAGTCGAGTCGAACTTCTTATAGGCCTCGTCGATGTTTGGAAAGGTGGACCAGTCAAAAATTCCCGTGTCGGAAATAGCGCCACCCAGCACATTTCCATGCCCTCCAATGTACTTGGTAAGGCTATTTACGACTAGGCTGGCATCTGAGGCAAGCGGTTGGTAGAGGTACGGCGACGTCATGGTGTTGTCGACGACATAGATCAGGTTTCTGTCGCTGCAGAGCTTGCCGATCCGATCGAGATCAGACACCTGCGTTCTTGGATTGGCGATAGTCTCTACGAACACCATCCTAGTGTTTTCTTGCAGAGCATCTTCCACATGCTGCACAGCGGTCGCATCGACGAAGGAGACATCTATTCCATTGGTTGAAAAGGTATTGAACAGGCTGTTGGTGTTCCCGAACAGAAACGAACTGGATACCAAATGATCTCCTTCGCGCAGCAATGCAAAGATCAGCGTACCGATGGCGGCCATGCCGGTAGAGAGGCAGATGGTTTCCGACCCACCTTCCATCTTCGAGATTTTTCGTTCAAGAGCGGTGACAGTCGGATTGATCTGGCGGCTGTAGGAGAAACCGGATTGCTTGCCTTGAAAGACGTTTACTAGATCGTTTGCGTCTTCGTATTCGAAGGCGACGTTGGCGTGGACCGGTTTGTGCAGTGAGCCATGTTCGATTGGATCGTCGCGATCAGAGTGAACGATCTTGGTTGTAAAACCTGTCATTCTTGATGTTCCTAAAGATTGCGTTTGGCTCTGCGGGAGACGCATAAGAGAAAACTAACCGCACTAATCATAGTTGAGTTAAGTGGCTGAAGCAGTTGCTGGTAAATCAAAACCGGACTGGTATCTAAAGCGTGAGCGATTTGTGGGCTATCGGAAGGTCCCAAAGCTGAAACACTCGAGACAATGCGGACAGTGCCAAGGAATGTAACAAATTGCCCTCTTGAATTTCCTGCTTGATTTCTTCAAGAGTACATAGTTCGACCTCGATTTCTTCGCCTTCCCCTGGAGTTGGATCGCTCAACCGTTGGACTTCCTCTGCGAGAAAGTGGTGGCACAGATTCGGATGGAATGCAGGATTCGGTTGAACTGCTCCTAGCGATGACCACTTACCGCCCCCATAGCCAGTTTCTTCAAGAAGCTCCCTCTGGCCAGCTTGCAATGGTGTCTCTCCCGGATCCACCATGCCGCCCGCGGGTTCAAGTGTGCACTCTTCGACACCAAACCGATATTGACGAATCATCACGGACAACCCATTGGGAGTAATCGCAACGACGTTCACCCAATCGACGGACTCAAGAACCAGCCTTTTCAGAATTTTTCCAGTGCGGGGATGCTGCAGCCAGTCGTGGCGGACTTGGAGAATCGCCAAATTCTCGCCGTACTCGGAACGACTACGATTCCACTTTAGACGTTCGATGGTCATGTGTCTCCTTACCCAATGTTCAGTTGGACTTCTGCCGAATGGGCCGGAATCAATTCCTAGGGGAATAGCCGGTCAGTTCCATATAGCCTGATCCAATGGGCCTTTCGCCCTGCAGAATCTCGACCATGCCTTCCCAATAGGGAATCGAGGTGTTCATTTCCTGATTGTCAAACAATGCGGAAATTAGGAACTGCTCATTCTCGATAGACAGACTCCATTCCACCGGCCACTGCTTCCATTTTCTCAACGGTTCAATGGACCACAGATCGTTAGATACTGCAGCAGTAGAACCGTCCGAAAAGATCCAAGTTGCAACTCTGTCGCCGTCGAGACCTGTCTCCCGGTCGCGCAGCGAAAAAACTACGAGATCACGGTTGTCATCTAAAGAAATCGAAAACCAATACCACCCTTCGTATTGACGTCCCAGCAGGCCGCTGCTCCACTCCCGGTCCATCCAAGTCGTTCCGCTCACATCGAAGATTCTTGATCCAATAGAGAGTTTGCCGGTTGTAGCCATTCTTGGTATCGAGTAGTAATACGAGGCATGGTCGGAGCTCTTCCTTGAGAAGCCATCGTCGCCCTGAAGGACGATGGGTTTGGTCTGAACCAATTGAAGGTCCACCTCAAAGGCCTCAGTATTGATCCGGAGTGTTAAGGGAAAGAAGCTGTCGGTTTTCGATTCGAGAGACCAGTCTTCCAAGAATGCACGAAATGTACCTGAGTCAACCCCGGCCAGCTCAGTATGCTCGCGGCTGATGCGCTCAAAGTCATAGTGCTTCCTGTGCTTTACATCCGACAGTGCAGCGTGCGCCATATAGACCTGTCCAGTGCGCCAAGAGGTTGGTTCCTCAATGTTCGCAGACAGTGAGCGGCGAAACAAAGTGAATTGCACCCCGAATTTACGCCCGTCGGAAGTGGCCAGCGTCGAGGTGACGTACCACCATTCCGTCAGGAACTCCTTATGCGGCCAATGATCACGAGGAAATTCCAATGTGTGAGAACCATCAACTTGTGCATGGCTGTCTGCATTTGCTGATTCGCCAAGCCATGCACCAAAGTCTTCATTCAGCTCACCTTTCTGAGAGTCGCAGCCCATCAAGAGCCAAATTTGCCCGGCGCAGAGGAACGTGGCAATGGTCGCGAGTCCTTTGGCTCGCAATGATTGCCTGTCTCGTACGGAATTCACGTGCGCTCTCTTTGCAGTAGAAAGGGAACTAGGCAAGCCAGCGACGCAGCGCCGAAGGCGAGCAAAGCGGGGCGGAGAACAACCCAGGGATCCAAGTGCAAGTCGATTACCCATTGGAAAGCGCGCGGATTGACCATCTCGCAGAGTACCCAGGCGATACCGAGCCCGAGCGGCAACGCAATGGCGCTAGCCAAAAATCCAAACAATCCAGATTGCAGCACTGTGGATACTACTAGCGTTCGATCTCCAATACCGACGGTGCGCAGGAGTTTGTATTCCTGCTGCTGACCTCCGTGCAATGCCAATGCAGCAGAAAACAGACCCACGACAGCGACCACTACAGCAACTAGTGCGATGGCATTGGTTAGCAGGAAGGTCTGATCGAACACTCTCAATGCAACCGAGCGCACCTCCGAGTTGTCCGAGACTATGACATTTGGAAAGGTCTCTGTAATTCTTCGCCGAACTTCGTCCTGTCTACCATCGACGACCTGTATTGTCATTCGATCTCGAATCCACCCAGAGGCATCGATTGCAGCAATGTCAACAATGGCTTGTCCTTCGTTGCTCCCATAGGAATTGAACACATGGAAAATCGGTACAGATACCTGTCTCCCTTGCGGCAAATCGACCTGGAGCCTATCCCCGATCCTGAGATTGTGCTGTATGGCTAGCTGTCGATTGATCATCGCACCCTGTTCAATGGGTGAGTCGTAGCCATACCGGAAAGTCTCCCATATGTCGAGATCAGTCGCCCTGAGATTTGCGGGTCCGCCGGTCAATCGTCCGATGGTTCGATAGTAAGGGCGTACCTTGACGACATCATCCCAGCCGCGTAGCTCGCCTAGTTCTACTTCTGATGCGTTTGCGAGTTGCAAGCCCGGTCGAAGTCGTAGATCCAGCAGATCCTCGAAGTTCAATCTGAATGACGAAACCATCAAACTAATTCCTATCGCGGTTGCAATGGCAATGGAAAAAGCACTGACTGGTATGCGGAAAGCTTGAAATTGCTTGATTGCCTGCCGTAGAACCATCAGCCAAGTCAGTTTGGTAAGTGAAATCGCCGAGCCGACACGGTTGACGAGTGCGACGAACGCAGGGACTACGACTAGCACCTGAACCATGCACAAGCCCACGACCACTAGGAACGCGCCAAGGAGACCTGATCGCGGAAAGGCTCCCCAAACCAACAACCCCGCGCAAACGGCAACCAGGAATCCATAGACAGATTTGCGAATACGCCTTTCAGATTGCGAAGTTGCCAGGTAGACGGCGACTACGAGCGTCCCTATGCAGACAGTCACGGCTTTGAGCGAGCCAAGAACTACGGCATCGAGAATGCTTGTGATGTCGACGAGCTCGAGCAGCTGGACGAATGCTATCGCAATGCCGATGCCCAGAACTGAACCAATCACACCAATCAACAGGGCTCCGATGAAGAATGCGCTGCGGATTTGCCACTGACTAACTCCGAGTGCATCTAGTCGCTGCATTTCTAACTGCCTCCTTCGCACACTGCTCGAACAGGCTTCATAGGCGATAATCCCTGAGACCAGAATCGCAAGAGCTCCCAGCAGACTTAGGTTGAAGGCGATGGATCCCGAAAACGAGTGTGTGGGGTTCCAATTTGACATGCTTTGAACACGGAAGCCCTCGACTTTGAGAGACGGAGCTCGATGGCCAAGCCCGGTTATCAAACCCGGCCAGATCTGTTCAATGAATGAGAATCCATCAGCTCCCTTCCTGCGCATCCATACGGCATCAATCTGACCGGGACGGTTCAATAAGCTTTGTGCCGTAGCCAGGTCGGCGATGAGGAGGCTGTTTTGCGATGGAACTACGGCGATTACCGTAGAACCATTGACGTCGTCGCCGACCTTCCAGCCGGAACCGAGCGCGACAAGCGAGTTAGTTGTCAGCAAACTGGTGTCTTGAATGTTGGCGTCCGCAACGGGATTTCCACCTAGATCCGCTAGCAGGTCGATACCAATTACGGGTACAAGCCTTCCGCCAGATTCCGTAGTTCCCTCCAGTACTGGAACCGTGGCTTCGATGGTCGGTAGGGCTCCGGCGCGCCAAATCCTGCGCAGTTCGAAATAGCGGCTCTCTTCACTTGACTCGATGGGAACGACGTACTGAAAGTCTGTTCGAATTCCCATGTTTTCCATCGTGCGGATGGTCTCCACACTTGCAACATGGACGACGGCGATGCCCATCGCTGCGAGAGCAAGGCTGGTCACGACGCATAGCGTCACCAACCAATGCCGTCGCAGGTCGCGCAATTGGCTCAGGAACAGGTATTTCAACTAGAGATCAATCACTCTTTGCGCGCGACTAAGTATTGCGTCACTGTGCGTGGCGACAACCAGAGTGGCATTTGATTGTTCTACTTCCTGCCACAGAAGGTCCGCCACGCTGGTCGAGTTTTCTGTGTCAAGATTGCCAGTGGGCTCATCGGCAAAGATGAGAGTAGGTTCGTGTGCCAACGCGCGTGCAATCGCTGCGCGTTGCTGCTCTCCTCCCGACAGCTTTTCGGGAAAGGTATCGATACGGTCATCTAGACCCAACGCGGATATGCGGCTCAATGCTTGTTTGCGCAGGTGGTTCCTGCCGGTGAGTTCAAGCGGAAACAGAACGTTTTCGCGAACCGTCAGAGTTGGAATCAAGTTGAAGAATTGGTACACGAAGCCGATGTCAGAACGACGATAGTGAAGCAACTCTTTTCGGTTCATTTCGTTCAGTCGGAAAGCGGGTTTGCCGGGACAGCTGACTTCGACTGTTCCAGCATCTATCTCAAGCTGCCCGGAGAGCAAATTCAGCAATGTGGTCTTGCCACACCCACTTGGACCCTTGATTGCCACCGATTCGGCTTGGTCAATGGAGAACGACAGATTTTCGAGTGCCCAACGCTCCGAATTGCCGTCTCTAAAGCGTTTCCCTACCTTGTCGAGTCTGATAACCACAGATTGGGGTCGTATTGAATGCCTTGCGCATGCAAGGATGGCGTAACGGGAATTTTATGACCGCCTGCGAGGACGGTATCGATGAGAGATCGGGCGGATTCATAACCACAAAGCATGCGAAGGCTAGTCAGGGTAGGGACGATCATTTGCCACTCGCCCGTGGCGTGATGCCTCAGAGCTTGCTTGGGCTCAATCCATGTGCCGGATACTAGCTCCGTAGCATGTTTGACCGCCATCTGATTTGCAGGCATTTCGGCAAGAAAGAAGCGTGTGTTGAATCGCGCAGGTGCGAATTTCGGAGTGATCCAGTGACTGAAGTAGTGGACCCGCGACGTTGCCAGCGTCAATCCATTCTCTGTTAGGAACTCCGCGAAATTCAGTTCGTCGGTGGCTAGTGCGTGACGCACATTGTCGAACTCTTCGACCTGCTCCGAGTTCCGATACTCGAACTCTTCGTTGCCCTGGTTAGCAAGCAACACGCCGCACTCTTCAAAGCACTCGCGTATGGCAGCAATCCAATAGCTCAAACCATTGCTGCAAACGGAGAGAATTCTCGATGCGCCGGCGTCCGTCAGGGAATCGCAATGTCTGTCGAAATTCTCGTCGTAGGTTTCCACCTTTCCGCCAGGGAAGACGTGCAGGTCCGGAAAAGCGCCCCGCCCCGGACGCTGGAGCATGAATACTTCAAAGCCAACCTCTGCAGGGCGAATGAGCATCACCGTTGCGGCCTTTCTGACCGGTTTGGCGTTGGAATCTGGCACTGGCTAGCCTATGTTCCCTGTTCCGCTTGCTTGGGTCCGAAAATCTTGAGGTGGCCAGGAATTACAAGGCGTTCCAATCCTTCGAAAATCAGCTCTGTGGCAATGGCGAGCGACGCAGCGGGGATGGCTCCCTGAAGAATCAATCCCGTGTCGTTCAAGGCGAGTCCCGTAACAATTGGGTCGCCCAGTCCGCCGGCGCCAATGAATGCAGCAAGCGTTGCGGTTCCTATGCAGATCACGGCCGATGTTCGAATCCCCGCGAACACGGAGGGCATGGCCAACGGTACCAATACATAGCGCAATCTTTCGAGTTCCGACATCCCCATTGCCTCCGAAACTCGGACCAGCATGGGATCCGTGGTAGACAGCGAAGTAACGGTGTTCCGAACAATCGGCAGCAGTGAGTAAAGAAATAGGGCTACGATCGCGGGTTTCATGCCGATTCCAAACAATGGGATCATGAGTGCAAAGAGCGCGATAGAAGGAACCGTCTGCATCAGCCCGCAAACATAGACAACTCCTCGAGAAAGCCACGCTATGCGATACGCCAAGAGGGAGACCAGTAGTCCAAGCACTGTAGCTGCCAGCAACGCGATACCGGTCAGCTGCAAATGGCGGACGACATTTGCTGCGAGTCTCCCGCCACGACCCGTAGTCGTCAACGGAACGTCGCTCGCCATATTGATGCTCTGTAGAAACGAGTGAGCAACCTCAGCAAATGTCTTGCCTTCGATAGCCACTTCGCGATTTAGCTGGATCATGGTTGGCTCATCGATACGGGAGCCAACTCTGTTGAGTGCTTGACGGATTTCAGGCGACAGATCGGACCGAATCAGCGGCAGCGCCAAATATATCGGGAAAGCGTTTTTGTCGTCGTCAAGGACGACCAAATCGTACTCGTCCAATTCCGCGTCGGTGGAGTACCCATCGGTAATGTCTATGGAACCATCTGCGATCGCTCTCAACGCCAGAGCGTGCTCGATTCCCTGAGGCAGCGAAGTCAGACCATATATGCGTTGCAAGTTTGGCCACCCATCCTCACGTTCCAGAAAATCATGAGTTACTGCGACCCTCAAATCTGGGTGGTCGATCAACTGCGAGACCTTGGTTAGGTTGAGTTCGGTGGACAGTTCCCTGCGAAGGGCCATGGCGTAGGTATTGTTGAATCCAAAAGGCTCAAGACACTCAATGTCCAGCTCCTCGAGTAGGGCATTGATTTGGTCGACCTCGAGCCGTTCCTCCAGTTTGAGTATGGCTTGCGCGATGGTCCCGGTGTACTCGGGATAGACATCGACCTCGTCGTTGAGCAACGCTCCGTACACGACATGCGTATCCATTCCAAAATTGCGCTCCACGACATAGCCGTCTCCCTCGAGTAGCTGGGAAAGGATTTCCGCAAGAATGTAGGATTCGGGAAACGATTTGGAGGCGACAACAACGGGATCCGACTCGGTGCCGTCGCTGGCTGCGACAGCAATGGACAAGAACCCACACACTACACAGAGCGAGGCTAGGAGCTTCTGGAAAAACACTTTCATAGGTAGGTCTCCAGAAGCTTGGCCACATATTCTTTTTCTGGTTCCTTCAGTACCTGTTCCGTTGCACCGTGCTGCACGATGGTCCCGTTGGCCATTACAACGAGATACTTGCTCAACGCCACGGCCTCGCGTAGGTCGTGGGTGACCAAGAGCGCACTGACTTTTTCCTTTTCCTGGAGAGCGAGGAATTCGCGATGGATATCTCCACGACTCATTGGGTCAATCGCTGAAAACGGCTCGTCCAACAACAAGATTTGTGGCTTGAGCATCAAGGCGCGGCAGAGACTGACCCTGTGCTGCTGTCCCCCCGAAATCTGGTAGGGGTACCTATCTTGCAGTTCCCCATGGTCCAATCCCATCATAGAGAGCAGTTCTTCGTACCGACTTCGACAACGTGCGGTCTCCCACCCTTCCAGTCGGGCCAGGATCGTAACGTTGCGATAGACAGTCATGTGCGGAAAAAGCCCACCTCCTTGAACCGCATAGCCTATGCCGCGCCGGAAGCTGTGAAGTCCGCTGCTTGGCACGGGCGATCCCATTACCTGAACCGTTCCTTCGTCCGTGCGCTGCACTCCGTTGATCAACTGCAACAGCGTGGTTTTGCCGCTGCCGCTCTCGCCTACGATTGCGACAATTTGAGAAGTGGGCAAATCGAGGTTTACGTTGCGAAACACCCAATTGTCGTCAAAGCGTTTGCCGGCATCTTGGAACGAAACGACGGTTTTAGATTCCATAATTGTTTGCCAATTCCTTCATGTGAAGTTCAAGCTCGGATAGGACTCGACATTTCGAAGATTCCTGGGTTTGCGAAAGCAACTCTTGCACTTTCTGACGCAGTGCAGGCAGATTGCTCTCACCCTGAGTAAGCCGATCTCGTACGAAGTTGAAATAATTGCACTTCTCGCTCTCCGACATCATGTGGGGAGCCATCCGCGTCTTGAGACGATCCGACAACTCGTTGAGCCGAGAATCGCCAAATTTAGTGTCTTGCCACAAGGGTCCCTGAGAATGCTTGCGCCAAAACGTGCGGCACTTGATGGCATCGTCGTCGGGTACGAGGCCCTCGTAAAGCGCTTCCTCTGCAACAACAGGCTTATCGTATTCCGGAGCGGCTCGGTAAACGTCCTGCAGTCGTTGAGACAGGTCTTGACAGCCTGCAATTGCCGTTCCCGCTGAGTCAATCGCACCTTTCTCAATATTCAAGCGCTTTGCCTCCTTGTCCCCCAAAACGCTCATTGGAGCCACTATCGGGACTCTGTTGAGTGCGATGGTATGGATTCCAGGCCTTTGAGTAGCCGATTCGTCGTCATTGTTTCGACTGAAAAGTGCTGAACGCAGGTCCTGAGCCGAGCTTTCGAGAACCATCGAGAGGTCGCTCAGAAGATCCACGACGATAATCTGATTTCGATTGCGTGGATGTTGTGCTATTGGAAGAACCGGAGCTATGCAGAAACGTTTGTTGGAGTAGTTCTTCGAGACGTGGAGAATGGGTTTGTTGTGTCTAGTGGATACGTAGCCGCGCAGCCTTTCCTTGGACCGCAGTGAACATGCGAAGTCCCAAAGCTTTGGTTGTGCTTGCTTAATTGCTCGTGCTAGACCAAGCGTCAATTCGACGTCCGTAAGGGCATCGTGCGCATGGGATGCGTCCAGTTCGTTCGCCTTCGCCAGCTCTTCCAGCTTGAATGAAGGCACACCATCATTGATTGGCCAATTGACTCCGGCTGGACGCAGCGCACAGGTAAGCTGAGCGATGCCCAACAGGTCCAGGCGACTGTTGCCACTTCGCCACTCGTGGTCGTAGGCAGGACGAAGGTTTCGGTACATCCCATAGCGCAGGAACTCGTCGTCGAACGAGATGTTGTTGAAGCCAATCAAGCAAGTTCTAGGTTGCTGGAACTGCTCAGAAAGGTCTCGGAACAGCTCCCATTCTTCGATTCCCTTCTGCTCCAAGAACTTGGGACCCAATCCGGTTACCAGAGCTGCATCGGGCTTGATGAGCACTTCTGGAGGCACCTTCACAAATCTAGACCAAGGCTCTCCGATGGGTTCGAGACTCTCGTTGGTACGCTGGCAGGCGAACTGAACTATGCGATCACGCTTGGGGTCTGTCCCGGTCGTTTCGAGGTCGTACCAATAGAATGAAGCTTGGGAGTTCGGGGTTCTTGGGCTGGAAGGCTTCACAGAGTCACAATGACAGTAAACGTTCGCGTAGTGGGATTGATCTTGGGGCCGGTCTTAGGCCTCGTCGTTGGATTGCTTCTCTATCAAGGAGGATTTGGCGAGTCCGCAATCCTAACCGGTGGAATAACCACGCTAGTGGTGGTTTGGTGGATGTTCGAGCCAATCCCCATTCCCGTTACCTCTCTGATTCCCCTTGCATTATTCCCGATGTTGGATGTATTGCCAATTACGAAGGTCTCGGGAGCTTATGGACACCCGCTGATCTTGCTGTTGCTAGGCGGGTTCATTCTGTCGACTGCAATGGAAAAGAGCGGCGCACATCGTCGACTAGCTTTCACTATGTTGCGATTCTTTGGAGGAACAAGCCCTCGACGCCTCGTGCTTGGGTTCATGGCAACCGCTGCAATCCTCTCGATGTGGATCAGCAATACCGCGACAACACTGATGCTCTTGCCCGTGGCGATCGCACTTATAGACCAAGCAAAGGATGATCGAATTGCGGTTCCGTTGCTTTTGGGTGTTGCTCACGCGGCAAGCGTCGGAGGAATTGGAACTCCCATAGGGACTCCGCCGAACATCGTCTTCCGAGCTGTATACGAGCAGACCACAGGAGTCGACGTCGGTTTCTTTCAATGGATGCTCTGGGGCCTTCCGGTAGTTTTTATTTTCATTCCTCTCATGGCACTTTGGTTGACTCGTAACTTGAACTACAAGACGAACATCCAGCTACCCGAAGTGGGCCGGTGGACAAAGGCCGAATTCCGCGTATTGCTGGTTTTTGCACTGACTGCTTTAGCGTGGGTTTTCAGGACGGCGCCCTTTGGCGGTTGGGAAGCGTGGTTCAACGTGCCGTACTCGAACGACTACATCGTTGCGTTTGCAGGAGTCATGCTGCTGTTTCTGATCCCTGACGGCGAGGGCAAGCGACTGCTCGATTGGGAATCGGCAACGAAAATTCCGTGGGGGATGCTGATATTGTTCGGTGCCGGATTGTCGATTGCGATTGCTTTCACTGACTCGGGACTCAGCGATGCACTTGCTGACCAGATGACGGGTTTGGCGACCCTTCCGACGTTTGTCATGATTGCCGTAATTTGCTTTGGTGTGACCTTTCTCACCGAGACTACCAGCAACACGGCGACGACTAATCTTCTCATGCCGATTTTGGCCGCAGTTGCCGCTGGGCTGGCTTTGGACCCCCGGCTTTTCATGGTTGCGGCCGCGATGAGCGCAAGTTGCGCGTTCATGCTGCCGGTTGCGACTCCCCCCAATGTCGTAGTGTTTTCCACAGGGAAGTTCCCTGTGAGCAGAATGGTACGAGAAGGTTTCGTACTGAACCTCATAGGGGTTGCAATAATTTCCACGCTTTGCTATTTCTACTTTCGCTAGGGCGACTGGGATCGTGTTCGAAAGTGTTGTGGGCATGCTATGGGAGAACTGGAAGTAAACCGTGCGCGAGGGCATGTTCTTAAGGGCTGCACAGCCCTTTGCATCATTATTCCCGCGACAGTGTTCTGCTGTCTTGCGATTTACGTCGCTGCACTAGTACGAGCCGTCACGCCGTTTCGCAAGGTCCGTGACTCGCTTACTGGATTCATGGATGGTGTAGTTTCCGTATGGATTGGCATCAACGCGTGGATGCTAGGCATTCTGGGACTCATCGAGATCGAAACGAGTATTGAGGGACCACTAAGCGATCGTGAGCATTGGTGGGTAGTTGTCAGCAATCACCAAAGCTGGTCCGATGTCATTGCTATCCAATGCGCGTTGCTGCGGCTGGCACCGACCATCAAGTTTGTCACCAAGCGTGAACTGATCTGGGTTCCCTTTGTGGGTTTGGCCATGTGGCTGCTGAGATTCCCCTACGTCAGGCGATTCTCGGCCGAAGCGGCACGAAGCGATCAATCGCTAATCGAAAAGAACCGACAGGCCATGGAACGCGCTGCAAAGCAATTCCTTCAGCGCCCAATCTCAGTTCTTACGTTCTTGGAAGGCACGCGGTTCACGCAAGCAAAGCACAGGGAGCAGGACTCCCCGTTTGAACATCTGCTCAATCCTCGCACCGGCGGACTCGCATTTGTGCTCGATGCCCTAGGACCGAGAGCTACTCGGATCGTGGATCTGACCTTGAACTACGAAGGTGCCGTACCAGGATTTTGGGAGTTGCTGTGCGGTCGTTGTAGAAGAGTGACCATTGCCATTCGGTGCATAGAAATCACCGACGAATTCAAGGGTGAACTCAAGACAAGCGTGTTTGAACTGTGGCAGCAAAAGGATGCCGAGATCGCGAGAGTCAGGTCCCGCAGTCAAACTGACTGAATGTTCTAGCGCAGCGGCTCCTTGAGGAACTCGCTGCCTTAGGTCTGCCGGAATGGCTGACTAAGGAAAAAGCCGATTCCCAAGCCAATGCTAGGCAGAGGCGGCTGTGGCTTCTGCTACTAGTTCCTTAGATTGGGTTGCCAGAGCGCTCACGATATCGTTGTGTCTACGCGACTCTTGATCAGTAGGTGCGTCGCCCCCTGAACGGGCTACCAATTCGGTGAAGTCCTGCCCAACGTGACTCAAGAACCAAGCTACAGGATCTGACTCTTCTATGGGTCGTATGGTGTTGTGATCATGAACGGCGGTGTGGTAATGAGGGGTTTCCTTGAAACAGTCGAATCGCGCCAATTCCTTGGTTTGGTTCTCAACCGGACCCAAGAGTCGAACCGACAGGCCCTCGTCTCCACGAAGGTGGCGGTATCGGAGCTCCCACGTATATCTGCCGTTGGCTATCTGTTTTTCTGTCATGTCAATAGGTAATCTCGCGCTGTGTTGTGTGAATACTTCCTGCTTCTTTGCTTAATCGCCGGTCTCGAGAGTCCGAATGCGTCGATCCAAGTCCACCAGACGACGACTGTTGGAAAGTCGGGATTGATCGTGAGCTTCTATGGCATCGTCGGTTTTGCGGATGTGTGCTTCCACTTTTTGCGTCAGCGACGCAGAGACCTGGTTTGAGAGATTGATGCTGTCGATCAAGTCTTGTTGTTGCCTCGAGAGGGTCGTGATCGAATTTTCGAAGTCCGTCACGCTGCCTTGAAATCCACTGAACTTGCGGTCGAGAGCAGTGATGTCTGCGCTCTGGTCTTTGAACATTTCGTCGAACTTGTAGGACTTGTCCCATAGTTTGCGCGTTTCCGTCTCCCAGTAGCTCAGAGACTCCTCGGTGTCTCTGCCGCTTTCGGACAGATTGTTGGCAGTTAACGACAGCTGATTTTCAAGGTTCTCAATGCGATTCGCGGCTTCGACCAGTGTTGAGTTGGTCTCGTTCAATAGAGAAAAGAGAGTCCAAACAAAGTAGCCCAGCACTACAGATGCCGTTACGGCAACAATCAAGAGCAAGGTGACAACTATATTCGGGGAACCGCCAGATTGATTCCGGACCCTACGGGTTGTTCTTTCGTTGGCGGTTGCATCTGGATCGGAAACTATGATGGGACGGTCGCTCATGAAGAACCTAGGCCAAGCAAGTAGGAGGAACTACCGAATTTTACTCAAGGAGGCAGAACACCCGCCCCCTTGAGTACAACGAAATAATGCTGATTTCGGTGTTTTCTACAGGAAGTATAGAAGCGCCCAAACTATGATCGTTAGCACGACGCTGGAGGTTATTACAGCCTTTACACTCTCGATGAGTGGATTCATCTTGCCGAAGATCGCGTTCAATTCGATCAGGACGGCTAACACCGCCACGGCATAGAACCCCCAAGCGCTTGCCCACGCACCAGACGACGCCACGTCGCCTCCATGCACGTGATGTGCGCTGGAGACCATGGTAAACACCATCGCCAAGGAGAAGAGAGTGTTGGTGCGGCTGGCCAGCAGAGCGGCCGCTGCTGCGGAGCCTTGGTTTGGATCGGCGTCTCCACCAGCTTTCACGGCTTCGTTCGATGCAATCACAACCTTTTGGTTGGGCCAGATGACGAACCAGACGTTTGCGGCCATGAAAGTCGCAAGCAAACCAGCAACGAGTGTGTCCTCCGTTAGGGTTCCTTGCTTCATGACCACATACAGCAAGTAGAGACCGGTCAGGAAGGTAAACGCTGCAGCCCATCGAAACCACCAAAGAGCTTTTGGCACAAGCATGGTGAATGCTTCCACTTTCGTGTCGTTCGACGCGGCGGCCATGAAAGCTCCCTGCACGAAGTTGAAGTAGTAGAGCAAACCGATCCATGCGATGCCGAAGACAATGTGTCCCCATCTCATCAGGTAGTCAAAGAATGGCATGAAATCAAAATCCATAGTGTCCCTCGCGCAACTATCGAAACAAACTTGCGGACAGCATGATGCTGTCACCCCTACAGGAATATTAGCGCAATCCTGCGACTTTGTTGCGTCAATTCTCGCAACCGACTCAAGCAACAGTATTGGTTGGCAATTGATCCAGAATTAGGCACACCCAGGAGCGAATGCGATATTCTTACCAGCTATGCATAGTCTTCCAGGATTCGACGACTTTGGCTGAAATCGCTGAAGCAGGCAAACCACGATTTCGCGGATTGCTGAGTTTGCCCGTTTTACGGCCAGTGGCGGTGTCGATGCTTTTCCTGGCTGTTGTGCTTTTTGGTCTAGTTGGCGTGGACCGCATGCCGGTCGAACTCTTTCCACCACTCCCCGCGGACACTCTAAGCGTCAGTTTCAGCAGACCTGGCAGTACCTCCGACCTTGTGGAACGTGAGCTTCTCATTCCTCTTACTTCTCGAGTAAGGGCACTTGGGGGTGTAAAGGAGACGCTTGGACAAGCTAACGGGGATAGTGGATGGCTGCGCATCACGTTCGATCGGGGAACCGATCTCAAGGTGCGGGAGTACGAATTGAGGCGCATCGCGTCTCGAATGCAGCGCGAATCGACCGTAGCGAACACGACAGTAAGCGTAACAAGCTCTGAGATTGGCGAAGGCGGAATGGCCGCGATGTTCATGCAGATCAATGTGCTAGGGGAGGGGCGCAATACAGATATCCTCTATGACTTGGTCGTAGATCGAGTTGTGCCGCGTCTAGCGGCGGTGCCTGGGGTTGCCAGCGCGACTCCAATTGGTGGAGGCGGACGACAAGTAATCGTGTCCGTCGATCCCGACAAGGTGGCGAGCCTTGGGGCAACCATCGACCAGGTCACTAGTGCTATACAAAGCAGGATGGGCGGCGTCCAATATGTTGGCAGTGTTGAGTCGGGAGAGGGTCGGATTGTCGTTCTGACACACGGAGCTCTTGATTCACTGGGCACTCTGCGGAGGACGCGCATTTCACAGGACAGTCCATTGACACTTGAGCATGTAGCTGACATCTACATCGGCTATGCCCGCAGCCAAAGTCTCAGTTTGATAGATGGCCAGCCTGTGGTGAGTGTGTTGTTAACCCAAGAGCAAGGTACCAACATCGTTGAAGTTGGTGCAGTGGCTCGCAAACGAATCGACGAGTTAAGAGAAGAGATTCGGCCGCTCGGTTTGGATCTAAGGATTGGCTTGGACGTATCGGAGCCCCTGGACGAACAAATTGACCGTCTTGTGCGATTGGGTGCGACGGGGTTCGCTTTAGCACTTCTGGTGTTGTTTCTATTCCTCAGGCAGTGGCGAGCGGTTGCGGTTGTGGGCATTGCCGTGCCTGTAAGCTTGATGACGGCATTGGCATCACTCTATTTGCTGGGTCACTCGATTAACGTTTTAACGCTGTTCGGATTGGCGATGGCGGTAGGATTGCTTGTCGATAACAGCGTAGTCGTCTATGAAGCCATACTGCGGGGCATCGAGCGAGGCATGTCTCCCACCAATGCGGCACGAGAAGGGCTGAGGAAAACTGCAAGAGCCATTGTGGGGGCGAGCATTACGACTGCCACGGTGTTCCTGCCAATAGTTCTGATCGACATTGACAATGCGACTATTCGGTCGGTACTAGAGGTATTGAGCATTGCCGTAATCATGCCCTTGCTGGCTTCCCTAGTCGTGGCAATTGGGTTGGTGCCCTTGCTAGCGCATCGTCTGGCTGCTCCTGCCGCTCGTCAACGAGTGCTGGAACAACGACGAAAAAGGGCCGAACGAGCGGGAATGCTGATTCCTGACCGTGCTCGCCTGCTGCTTAAGGGATTTGTAACCAACGCCTTGCGGCACCCACCCTCGTGGTTGGCCGGTACGCTCATTGCCATTGTCGTAACGGTAGCTGTAGCGGGTTCTTGGGCGTTGGGTAATCAGTCTCCTCAGGACGCAGAACAGTCGGATTCCATAGTTCTCGACATGCGGCTGCCCGTCACCGCTAGCGTGGATATCGAGGGTGCCATGGCCGCCGCGTCGTACTTCTCGCAAGCAATCAAGCAGATTGAGGGGGTCGATTACGTTCAAACCGGGATTCAAGATCTCGAACAAGGCTTGGGCAGCATCGCCATTCACTTCGTCGAACCGGAGCTACGGCCCAAACACTTCAGCATTGAACGAGTACGCGACATTGCGGCCAATGAAGCACGTCAATTGGGCGTTGACACAGGACGCGAGGGCGAGTTGCAGTATGGCGCGAGCCCAAGACCGGCATACGGCGGATATTCGTCACTCTTCGGAGGTACAGCTAGCCACGAGGTCGTCATTACGGGTCCAGACCCGCGCAAGTTGATTGATATCGGCAACGACATCGCAAATAGGTTGAATAGCATCGGGTACGTTCGGAATGCACGCGTCACGATCGAAAGTAGAGGTCGCGAGTTGCACGTGCAGCCTATAGATGAAGCAATGCAAGCCTTTGGCATAACGGCAGCCGAGACGTTTCCATTCTTGAATATTGCGGGCACTTCGGGCCAAACCCTTCTGGGTCGTGGCAACTACCAGCTTTCTACAGGTCGAGAGATTCCTCTGGTTGTGGAGCGCGAGGGAGTACGGGAGCGAAACGCTTCGCGCCAAGACCTACAACGCCTAAGAATCCAAACTGAAAATGGGGTGATACCCGTTTCCGCCTTCACTCGAATAACAGAAATGCCGCCTCCTTCGATCATAGTTCACAAGAACGGACGCCGGGAAATGAAAGTGACCTATTCCCTCTCTAATTCCGTGCCGGATTCAGGTGAAGCTCGCGAGAGCATCGAGAAGCAAATTGAGGATCACATTCGAGAGACTCCACGCCCAGCTGGCTACGTCATCGACATACCGGCAGACCAACAGGAAGAAAATGCCAATTTTGGTCAGCGATTGGCACTCATTGCGCTGGGACTGCTAATTCTAGTATTGGCAATCATTTTTGAGTCGTTGACCTTGCCTTTCCTGATCATAATTTCCGTTCCACTGGCAGTGATTGGATCGCTATGGGGAGTGGCGCTGACAGGGACTCCGCTCTTGGACTACATGGTCTGGGTTGGAGTGCTTGTTCTCATTGGTCTCTTGGTCAATCCGGCAATCCTGCTGATTGACAGAATGCAGCAGTTCGTTCGCATTGGCTACTCGTCCGGAGCGGCGGCGTACGCAGCGGTGAAGGAGCGAACGCGACCCATACTCCTGACAACTGCTACCACCATAGCCGCTCTGTGGCCTCTGTCCATAGCTACTGGTGCCGAATTTGAAATGTGGCCACCCTTCGCAATTGTCGTTATGTCGGGGTTAGCCAGTTCGGCGCTGCTTACGCTGGTCATCGTCCCTGTAGGTTACGTGATGTTGAGAAGACTTGACATGCTCTTTGGGCGAGTGGGACCTTGGCTTGTTGTCGCGTGGATGGTGTCACTCATCGCGATCATGTTCGTTTTGATCGCCTTTGCGGGACTTAGCGGACTGTTCTGGCAGGTTGTTACAGGAATCCTGGTTGGTGGAGTCTTGCTGGCGATCGTCGTGTTGGCGTTTCGCCGAGTTTCCATTCCCGAACCGCACACTGACGATGGACCTCCGGAGCTTGAAGTTAGTTATTTGAGCAAGGTCTACGGACTGCCGGGACCCATACGCAAGACTTTGACGTCTCACCGCGAATTTGCGGCAAAGGTTGTCGAGGCCGGAGGAAAGGTTTTCACGCGTCGAGACACGTTTGAGAAGTCGCTTGTGTTTCTCATTCTTGCCGCGGGGGCGATTGGGCTAGGTTGGCTCACGCCACAATTTGGTTGGAGTTTGATCTTCTGGCTTATCGCTTCGGCTTTTGTCGCTCGAGTGTTCCTGGAAGCAAGAAAGTTTCGCGGCATGGTTACCGACGATGGAAGGACCAAACGTGGAGGTATTGAGGGCATGGCCGCGGTGCTTTTGCCGTGGGTCACTATCGCTGGATTCGTGTACTTCACGTTTGCACGTCCCTTGCTAGACCAGCAAGAGCCGGACGCAAGTCTGTTTTGGCCCATCGTGGCGACGATTCTGCTGTTTATTGGTCAATCCTTGCGGCGAAGTGCGGTTCGTCAGGACAGCGGCGAGTTGGCCGCTCGAGTTAGCCGCGGCTTCATGAAATATCCTCGTACGTGGTGGAGACGGATGAGCAAGCGCATAGCAGGATTCGACCTACCGACGGACGAAATACGTGCGCTCTGGTCTGTGAGCTTCACAGCGAAGCGTGGAATGATAGGCATTCTGGGTCCCAATGGAGCTGGCAAGACAACGTTGCTGAGGCAGCTTGCGGGAATCATCAATCCGACTCACGGTACGATAACATTGGGTGGTGTCCCGCTGAAGTCGATTCAGAAGTTTCTGGCCCGATGGGTGGGCTATTTGCCGCAGGATTCCGGACTTCCCTTAGGTTTGACCCCGCGGGAGTACTTGCAGTACTACGCAGCACTGTATGACATTCCAGCAGAGGTGCGACGGGAGCGTGTAACGGATCTGATCGCGGAAGTGGGGTTGGCCGAAAAGATCGACGACAAAATTGGCTCATTGTCTGGCGGAATGAAGCAGCGAGTTGCCGTGGCTCGAACGTTGCTGCGCCTTCCAGCGATCATCATTGTGGACGAGCCTACGGTGGGTCTGGACCCACGAGAGAGAATCCGATTCCGCAATCTGCTGGCTCGTCTCGCAGAAACCAGAATCGTGCTGTTTTCAACCCACGTCGTTGAGGATGTGTCCATATCGTGCGAACGCGTCCTGGTAATTGCCCAAAGTCGTCTGCGATTCGACGGCAGTCCAGCGGACCTCGCTCTCAATGCAGAGGGGCGTGTATGGGAACGTCGCATCGAAGAGGGGCATGACAAGTCGTTGCCTGAAGGTGCGATCCTCGCCGAGGAAGCCCCGGATCCTCAGGGAACAACGGTGCAGCGAATCATTTGGGACCAGGAACCGGCCGAGGGGGCGACGCAATTGGCGGCCCGCCCGGAGGATGGCTACCTGTGGCTGTTGGCGACAACATGACGTTCGCTAGCTTCAAGACACAACTCGAACTGCTAAAGCACGCTGCGATAGCCAACGCTGGGCACAGGTTCTGGCTGATCCCCATACTGGTGCCAATAATCTGGTTGGGGCCTCAATCATTTTTCCTCGCTATGGGCTGGACCCAGCCGGTACAACCCAGCGGCATTCAGGTGCGCATGATGGGGTTTCCGTTGGCTTGCATTGGAATCTACCTTGGATTGAGGATCATTGCGGGAGAGATCAACGCTCGTACGCTCGAAATCGTGTATACGGTGCCTGGTGGCGCAGAAAAGGTCTGGCTCATCAAACTTCTGGCAGCGGTCATGATCCTAATACCGACCCAGATCGTCATAGCCCTATACTCGTGGTTCATGTTCACTCCGTTTCCCCTCGAGTCGATGTATGGTGCACTCCAGATCGGCATCTTCTATCTGGTTTTGTCGTTGGGGTTCTCCGCATTGTTCCGCAGCGAAGTTGCCGGTGCAATCGTTGCGGTTTTTGTTCTTGGACTCAATGTAGTGGTTACGGGATTTGGCCAAACCCAGCACGTGTGGACACCTTTCTTCAATCCATACGCGATTGACAACGAGAGTTTCCGTGCGATACTTGCCATGACTCTGCAAAACAGAATTGGCATGGCACTGGTAATACTCATGATTGCCAGCTTGGCTTTCTTGCGCGGGAATCGCAGGGAGCGGCTTCTGAGCGGGTGACATTCGAGAGGCTCTGCCATTGGATGCAATCGCTCAACGCTGCGTAGGAAGTCGGTTACGCCTAATCGATACCGATGGACATGCGGACTACTACCCGAGTTTCCTGAATTCGACGTTTTCGGACGAAGTCTTCCGTCGCGCAATTGCGAAGATTCGATGGAGACAGGAACGCATCGTTCTCTATGGCAAGAGTCTAGAGGTGCCGCGCCTGTCGGCCTGGTTCAGCCGTGACGGTCATTCCTACACATATTCCAACATCGTTCATGAACCGCAAGACTTCCCGGATTTCGTTGATGCCATTCGGCTGCAAATCGAAGATCAGACCGGTTACAGTTTCAACTCGGTACTTGCCAATTTGTATGAGAACGGACGGCACAGCGTAGGATGGCATGCGGACAACGAGATTGAGCTGGGATCGGCGGTCACCATTGCGTCGTTCAGCTTGGGTGCCACACGAAAGTTGCGTATGCGTCACAGGTTCCGACGGGATCTGAGATCTTCAGTGAGTTTGGAACACAATAGCTTGCTGCTAATGGGTGCACCCATGCAGAACTCCTGGCTACATGAACTTCCCAAAACGAAGAAGGAAGTCGGGCCTCGCGTCAATTTTTCCTTTCGCAATGTAACTGGTCCATCCAACTAGTAAGAGCGTTCCACCTCAGGGCTGTTTTCAGGGCACGTACCGAAGAGGGTAACTGTTCAAGCTAAAAGCGGACCCATACCTACTCCAATGCATTGCTAAAACCATTCATAGGAAGTTTCCTCTCCACTAGATTTCTGCCGCAATGTTCGTACGTTTATGTACTAATATTGTTGATGGTGGCGAGTCGATGTGCCATTCTTGACCGTCCCACAAGACCGAAGAGGTGCCGTGAGACTGGAGGTGTGTTAGCAAGGGCCGGTTGAAAAAACTGTTTTGCCACATAAAAGGATTGGCACAACGAATTTGGTCCTGGATTCTTAGCAGGGATGCTGCGCCGCTTGGCTTACAGCAGGAAGGCTTGAAGTAGAAGATTGTGGAAAACTGCATTTTGACGCGTCCGCTGGCATGGCCTGCGGACTTGGAGAGACAGAGCGACGGTTCCGTTCTTGTATCGTTTCCAGACATTCCCGAGGCCCTCACAGAGGGTGAGACTGAAAATGAAGCGTTGTCGTTGGCTGGAGATTGCTTGATTGCTGCCTTGGGTGAATATATTGGTGCGAGACGCAACATCCCCAAAGCGTCTTCAGCACAGGGGAGCGAATCCATTGCCCTTCCCGCACTTACCGCAGCCAAGGTCGCACTCTACGTTGCAATGCGTAGCCAAGAGATTAGCAATACTGCACTGGCAGCACGGCTCGGAGTCACCGAGGGTGCAGTGCGGCGTCTTATAGACCTCGATCATCGTTCGCATATTGGACATGTCGAGAAAGCCCTACATTGTCTAGGACAGCAGCTCACTGTCTCTATCGAAGCAGCTTAGTTACTGTTTCTTTGGGAATTGTGCATGAGGAAGCCCAGTATTCAACCGACTCAAAATCGACAATCGTTGATTCGCACCTTTTGTCTATTTGTAGGCGCTAGGCATGCTATAGAGACAATGAGTGTGGTCAAATAAAATTCCTATTGAAGTATCAAGGGAAGCCTATCGTGAAAGCCGCTGTTCTGCATGAAGTATCCAAGCCGCTAGAAATTGAAGATGTATCGATAAGCAAACCGCTTGCGAGGGAAGTGTTGGTGCGAACGGTAGCGGCGGGGATCTGCCATTCCGACTTGCACTTTCAGAATGGTTCATATCCGTACTTTCTTCCCACGATACTTGGGCACGAGTCCGCGGGGGTAGTGGAAGCCGTCGGTTCAGATGTCACCTATGTCAAACCTGGCGACCACGTAATCACCTGTCTCTCGGCATTCTGCGGGCACTGCGAGTTTTGCTTGACAGGACACATGTCGCTCTGTCAGGAGCCCGAGCTTCAAAGAGGAATGGCTCAAGAGCCGAGGCTGTCGAAGAACGGCAAGCCCATTGCTCAATTTCTGAATCTTTCCTCTTTTGCTGAGCACATGCTGATCCACGAACATGCGTTGGCGAAGATTCGCCAGGACATGCCTTTGGACCGTGCTGCATTGATTGGGTGCGGCGTCACAACTGGAGTTGGCGCTGTAATACACACCGCCAAAGTGGAACCGGGATCCACAGTGGCTGTGATCGGCTGTGGAGGAGTTGGCCTGTCATGCATCAACGGCGCAGAATTGGCAGGAGCGGGACGGATCATTGCTATCGATACGTTAGCCAGCAAGCTCGAACTGGCCAGAAAATTCGGCGCGACAGATGTAGTCGATGCGAGTGAAGTTGATCCTGTTGAAGCTGTACGCGACCTGACGGAAGGCGGCGTCCACTATTCGTTCGAGGCGATCGGCTTGAAAGTAACAACAGAACAAGCGTGGAAGATGCTTCGACCGGGTGGGACAGCAACGGTTATTGGAATGATTCCCGTCGGAACGCAAATCGAGATTCATGGCCCTGAACTGTTGAGAGAAAAGAAAATTCAAGGCTCGAACATGGGCTCAAACAGATTCCGCGTCGATATGCCACGTTTGGTTGACTTCTACTTGGCGGGCAAGCTACACCTGGATGACATGATCTCCGGGCATATGCAACTCCATGGCGTCAACGATGGTTTCACTCAGCTGGAAACAGGCGAAGTTGCACGCAACGTGATCATGTTTGATCAGTAGCAGCTTGGAGCGGGCGAAGGGTGTCGAACCCTCGTCTCCAGCTTGGGAAGCTGGGGTAATAACCGTTATACGACGCCCGCTTGAACCGTAGATAGCTGCACGCCAGCCATTGTATGTGCCGTTAAGCGTTGAAATGCGGTTGTCGCTTCTCCTTGAAGGCCGTAATCGCCTCCTTGTGGTCAGGCAGGCGTCGCGCGATTTGATCGCGGATGTTCTCTCGCTCCATAACCGCTTCCAGATCAGGATCTGATGGATTTCGTCGCAACAGCTCCTTGATCATCATTACGGCCTGCGTTGGATTGTTGGCGATTTCCATCGCCTTGGCCAACGCAACCTCTTCGAGTTCTTCAGGTTCGGTGACCGCGGTTACTAGTCCCATCGCAAGTGCCTCCTCTGAGGGGACCATGCGTCCAGTTAGACACATGTCGGTCGCTGGACCAAGCCCAATGAGGTCCGCAAGCAAGCGGGTAGATCCAAGTTCTGGCATAAGACCCATTTTGATGAATCGAATGCTCAGCATGGCGTTTGTCGACGCAATTCGGACATCGAACGGCAAGATCATTGTCAATCCAACACCGACTGCATAGCCGTTAATAGCCGCCACAGTGGGCTTGGACTCTCGAATGAAGTGCGTGAGGGAAGCGCCACCGCGCCGTAAGGGTTCGCCACCTCCCGACTGCTCGTTGGTTTTCGCACGTTCTGCGAATCCGTCGATGTCGGCTCCTGCACAGAATGCACGTCCTACGCCAGTCATGAGGATTGCACCGATAGCCGGATCACCGTTCCATTCAGTCATCTGGGACACGATTTCTTCCGACATCGTGGAATTCCACGCATTGAGCTTGTGCGGGCGGTTGAGACGAATGATTCCTACGCGTTCGTGAGTTTCGGTCAAGATTGCGGAATATTCCATGATTCAATCTCCAATTGCTGTAGTTGTTGCTGATCGAGGAATTTCAAAGTCAACGGTTCAATGCGTCGGACTAGCTAGTGAAATCCGGTATACCCTTCATGCGCTAGGGATTGGCTTCAAATTCGTAGCCGTTCATGGTAACCACGCACTTGCCGACGACATTTCTTTCTTCGAGCATCCGCAATGCTTCAACGGCCCGTTCAAGCGGAAAACCAGCGCAAACATGTGGATCGATAGCACCCGAGTAGGCGAGGTCCCGCAATTCTCTCGTTAGCTTCCTTCCAAGTTCAGGATTTCGGCGTCCAATCTCGCCTGCTCGGACGCCGAGAACCGAAAGCTCCTTGATGAGAATTAGATTCACGGCCGCTTGTGGCCATCGGCCGCTGGTGAATCCGACCGTCAGAAGTCTGCCGCCGTGATTAATGCAGCGCATGGATTCGTCGAACACGTCACCACCGACTGGATCCAAGATCAAATCTGCTCCACCCGTACCTGTAATTTCCTTTACCTTCTGACGGAAGCCGCCTAGCGACCCGTCTGGCAGCGTGTAGTTGATCACTTCATCAGCACCACGAGCTTTGACTGTTGCCAGCTTGTCGTCTCGGCCGCCTGTTGCGATGACTTTGGCTCCTAGCAGCTTGCCGACATCGACGGCCGCCATGCCCACACCGCCAGTTGCCCCGTGCACAAGCAGCCATTCGTCCGCTTTCAATTCGCCTCGGTGCGATAACGCCACCCAAGCCGTTTGGTACGCCGTTCCATAGCTTGCTGCTTTGGCATAGTTCATTGTCGGCGGCATGGGTCGGACCGAGGCAGCAGGCAGATTGATAGCCTCCGCAAATCCTCCCGACCGGCACCCGAAGACAACAGCATCACCGATCTTGACGTTGGTTACATCGCGTCCAACGGCAGCAACGTCGCCGGCTCCCTCGCCTCCCGGCGCAAATGGCATTTCTGGCCTGTGCTGATACTTTCCCTGGATCATGAGAAGATCGGGAAAGTTGACCGAACAAGCCATGACTCGCACCTGAACCTCCGACGGTCCAGGTGCGGGCAGGTCTATCTCGTCGAGCGAAATGCTGCCTATGTCGTCCTTTAGCTCATGGCACCGATACGTTCGTATCTTCACCGCTACAAGATTTGAGCCACCGCGCGTCGAGCCATGGTTCCGACAAGATGGGCACGAAATTCACCGGATGCGTGAAGGTCCACGTTGAAGTTTGAGTGGTCTACTGCAATGCCGGCAATGGCGCCCGGTGAGAAGTTGCTGGACAGTGCGGATTCCATTTCCGGTACTCGAAAAACGCAGGGCCCCGCGCCAGTAACTGCAACTCGAACCGAGCCGTTGGTCTCTGCAACCATTACCCCGACTATAGCGTAGCGCGATGCGGGATTTGGAAACTTCACGTAGGCGGCCCGTGTCGGCATCGGGAATTCAACCGATGTGACAATTTCTCCGTCATTTAGAGCAGTTTCAAACAAGCCGGTAAAGAAGTCGTCGGCGGCTATGGATCTGTCGTTCGTACGAACCGTCGCTCCCAACCCCACTACTGCTGCAGGATAGTCTGCGGCTGGATCGTTGTTGGCGATCGATCCGCCGATCGTTCCTCGGTTTCGAACCTGCGGGTCTCCGATTCCTCCCGCCAGCTTGGCAAGCGCTGCGATAGTGGAGTTCGAAGCAACTTCGCTATGTGTCGCCATACCGCCAATCGTGATCGACGTACCAGACATCAACGTTCCCTTCAAGCTTTCGATTGGCCCGAGGTCGATCACGTCATCTGGCCAAGACAGCCGTTGCTTTATTGATGGAATGAGCGTCATGCCTCCCGCAAGATACATGGGATCTTTTCCGGAGGCGAACAGTTCCCTTGCTTCGTCGATGGACTGGGCTCGGTGATAGTTGAATGAATACATCTCTCTATTCTCCTTGAGCTGCTCGCCAAACGGTTTCTGGTGTTGCCGGCATCGCCAGCTCCCTCACTCCAAGCGCATCGGTGATTGCATTCATCACGGCTGCGGTTGCGCCGATCGCGCCGGCTTCACCACATCCTTTCACGCCAAGTGGGTTGTGGGTGCATGGCGTGGTAGTCGTGTCGACTGTGAAATCGGGCAAGTCGTCGGCTCGAGGCATCGTATAGTCCATATACGAGCCCGTAATCAACTGGCCATCGGAATCGTAAATCCCGTGCTCCAGCAGAGCTTGACCAATCCCCTGCGCCAGGCCGCCGTGCACTTGGCCTTCTACGATCATGGGATTGATAATGTTGCCGAAGTCGTCGACGGCAACAAACGAGACGATTTCCGTACAACCCGTTTCTGGATCGATTTCAACCTCGCAAATGTGCGTTCCCGCAGGATAGGTGAAGTTCGCGGGGTCGTAGAACGCTTTTTCGGACAGTCCCGGTTCGAGTTCGTCGAGTGGGAAGTTACCGGGAACGTAGGCCGAAAATGCCACTTCGCCGAAAGTCAGCGATTCATTGGAATCCGGAATAGTGAATACGCCTTCGTCGAAGGAGACTTGCTCTTCGTCGGTCTGCAACATGTGTGCGGCGATCTTCGTTGCCTTTGTAATGACCTTGTCGGTAGCATTGGCGATCGCGGAACCGCCAACTGCAATGGATCTGGATCCATACGTTCCCAGTCCGTAGTCGGACCGACGCGTGTCTCCGTGAACAACCGAGACATTCTCAAAAGGAATACCGAGCTTGTCGGATACGAGCTGCGCGAAAGTTGTCTCATGCCCTTGGCCATGGCTGTGTGCACCGGTCATGACAGTTACAGAACCCGTAACATCGACCCTCACTTCCGCGGACTCGAACAGGCCAACTCCAGCTCCTAGCGACAATGCCACCTGGGATGGAGCCAACCCGCAGGCTTCGATATAGCAAGAGAACCCAAGTCCGCGTCGCTTTCCTGCAGCTTCCGATTGGGCTTTCCGTGCGGCGAATCCGGCATAATCTGCCAAATCAAGCCCGCGGTCGAGACTTGCCTCGTAGTTGCCTGTGTCGTAGGTAAGGGCAACCGGCGTTTCATACGGAAAGTCTTCAGGCTTAATGAAGTTCCTGCGGCGGAGTTCGCTGGGATCCATGTTCAGTTCCCGTGCCGCCGTCTCCACAATGCGCTCTACGACGTAGGTCGCTTCCGGTCTTCCTGCGCCACGATACGCATCTACCGGAGCTGTGTTGGTGAAGACCGCCTGGACTTCGACGTAAATGGCTGGAGTCTTGTATTGACCTGCCATCAAGGTTCCATAAAGGTAGGTAGGGACACTCGAAGCAAAGGTGGAGAGATAAGCACCCATATTGGCGAGGGTCTTGACTCTGAGTCCCAGAAAGTCCCCTTCTTCCGACAGCGCCAGTTCGGCGTGCGTAACGTGATCGCGGCCATGCGCGTCGGCCAAGAAGGACTCGGAACGCTCCGCGGTCCATTTGACTGCTCGTCCAACCTTGGCGGACGCCCAAATCACCGCTGTTTCCTCGGCATATACGAAGATCTTCGAGCCGAATCCACCGCCCACATCAGGAGAGATCACGTGAAGTCTTGCTTCCGGTGCGATGTTCACGAAAGCCGCAAGTACCAGACGTTCCAGATGAGGGTTTTGTGATGTCGTGTACAGAGTGTAAGTCTCGGATGCTGCGTCATAGGATCCCAGCGCAGCTCGAGGTTCGATGGCGTTAGGAATCAGCCTATTGTTGACGATGTCGATGCTCGTAATGTGAGCTGCCTGCTCGAAAGCGGCGTCAGTGGCATCCTTGTCGCCCAGTTCCCAATCATAGGAACGATTCAAAGGCACACTCTCATGGATTTGCTCGCTTTGAGTGGCCGACGCAACGTCCATCACAGGCGATTGCAGCTCGAAGTCGGCGACAACATGCTCCGCGCCGCTCTTTGCCGCTTCAGCGGTCTCCGCAATTACCAGCGCATAGGGTTCTCCTACGTAGTTGACATTGTTCGTAGCTATGGGCGGATGTGGCGGAGCAATCATGTCCGATCCATCCTTCGATTTGACCAGCCATCCGCAGGGAAGGTCGCCGATTTCGTCGTTCGCAAGATCGGCTCCTACGAAGACTTCGACCACTCCGTTTATTTGCATGGCGTGGGACGTGTCGATGCTCTTGATGGTGGCTCGCGGGTGTGGAGATCGGACAAACGCACAGTAGGTTTGACCGGGAAGATTGATGTCGTCGGTATAGCGACCCGTGCCGGTAATGAACCGAGCGTCTTCCTTTCTCTTTACAGAAGCCCCAATTCCAGTTTCAGCTGCCATTGTTCCCTCCTACATCCTCTGCTTGGCGTCAAGCACGGCTTTGACGATGTTGTGGTAGCCGGTGCACCGGCAGAAATTGCCATCCAACCCCTTTCGCACTTGCTCGCCATCGAGTTCGGCGTTGTCATTCACCAGTCCAATAGCTGCCATGATCATGCCAGGAGTGCAGAAACCGCATTGAAGAGCGTGGTGTTCCCTGAAAGCTTCCTGCATGGGATGCAGGTCGTCGGGTTCGCCGATTCCCTCGATTGTGGTTATGTCGCTTCCATCTGCCTGAGCCGTCAGCACAGTACATGCCTTGACCGCCTTGCCATCCATGTGAATGGTGCAGGAGCCACACTGGCTTGTATCGCATCCGATGTGGGTTCCCGTCAGATTCAATTGCTCCCGCAAGGTGTCGGATAGAAGCGAAGAGTCCTCGACGGAAAGTGAGTGTTCCTTTCCGTTAACCCTTAGTGTTAGGTCAACCATAAGATTCTCCTTGGGATTGATCTATGCGTTTGCAGTCCAACGCTCAACGAATTTTGTGAAGAATTGGGTGGCCATCTTGTTGGTCACCCCCGTGATGAGTCTCGAACCGATTTGTGCGAGTTTGCCGCCTACTATGCCGGAGACTTCATACGATAGTCTCGTTGCAGAATCCTGTTCTTGCAAGGAGATGTGCGCAACGCCTTTGCCGAAACCGGCAGCACCGCCTGTGGCACTAACTTCAAGGGTGTAGCCGCTTAGCTCGACAACATCCACCATGTGAATGTTGGCGGAGAAATTTGCACGAACAGGACCGACCCTTGCTTTGATCTTAGCCACGTACTCGGACATTGCAGAGCGAGACATTTCTTCGCAGCCATCTATGCATTCCTTGAGAACGTCCGGATCCTGCAACGCGTCCCACACCTCCTCTAGAGGCGCAGGAATATCAGCTTCGCCCTTGAGTTCCACGAGGTCCCCTTCCCTAGTCTAGTTGGTAGCTTTCGCGTACCAAATTCTCGGTCCTCTGACCACATTGACCCTGCCAGCGGAGAGAGCATGTGGTCTCTCTACCATGATAACCCTTGCTAACGAATCTGAGCCTTTGCAACGTTGAGATTTGCAATCTCAAGCAACACTGTTGCAGTTGCCTACCCAAACGTTCTGCCATCAAAGCTGTCAACCGTGGAAAAACTAGCCACAGGATTCCTTGACAGTTTGGTCAATTGCTTGACTGGCTTGCCAATGGGAAGCAGTGCGCTCACGGCATATTGATCGGGAATGTTGAACAACTCCTTGACCTTCTGTTCATGGGGCGCCAGGAATGTTGTCAGCGTCCCTCCGTAGCCTTCGTTTCTTGCAGAGAGCAGGATGTTCCATACCAAGGGATAGATCGACGCTCCTGACACCACGCCAACTCGATCAAGGTCGCTGTCCATGGAAGCAACTACGGCCAAATCCACAAGGACGAGCAACAGAACCGGCGCTTCGACGAGTTGTCTTACATAGCTTGGGCTCAGATCAGCAGCGTCAATCTGCTCTTGGGTCACTCTGCTTTGATGGATAGTGTTGTAGGGATTTTCGCCAGCATTGACTTGGGCGCGATAGAGAGTCATGACGGATGTAATGAAAGGAACCAGCGCTTCTCTCTTGGCCTGATCCTTTATCACTATGACTCGCCAACCCTGTCGATTGCCTCCGCTGGGTGCGAATCGCGCATTGTCAAGGATGCGGGCGAGAACCTCGTCGGGCACGTCGTCTGCTGTGAATTGTCGGGCTGCGAACGTGGTTCGCATCACTTGGTATAGGTCCATGTCTGGCAACTTCCCGTTAGGTTGGTCTCAATTTTGGTCGAAAGCGACAATGAGCATACCAACAGGCGTGCACGAACCAATGGAGGAATGGGAATTTGCTCACAGAGAGGTCAAGAGGCAGCACGCAAGTGGCATCTTTCTCCTCTGCAGTCTTGGGCATCCGCAACATTTGCAATAGTGCAGCGATTCAATTTGGCTTGACTTTGATTGCGGTACCCACATTTCTTGTGGGGGATGGGTTTCCGGGACGCGAGCAGGTTTGGCATGTTTACTTTGACGAACCGCAAAGAGTGGACTGCCATCAACTAATTTACGAAATTCCTTTGATTTTGTGCAAAATACAACAATGGAGTCAGATTCTGCGAACTCTAGCGCATAAGGGGGAGTGCGAGGATTGGGGATTCATTCAATTCTCGTGTGGTGCGTCATTCATGTTGAAATTCCTTCAACGTGTGGTTCAGTACACCAATCGGCAGACCCTAGCGGGACATTAAGGACTCTTTCTTCAGACTAGCTTGCATGTTGGACGCATTGCGCCTGACAGCATTTAGATGATTCATGCCTCATGGAGGTACATTCGAATGACAAAGACACTTAGTATTGTTGGGCTGCTTGCTGCAACGCTTTTGCTTGCCGCCTGTAGTAGCGGTCCTTCAAAGACGTACACAATCTCCGGCGAACTCATTGTGATTGAGCCCGAGGTGACCGAGGACACCAGTGCAGAAGCGACCGAGCCAGTTGCATTAGTGCCCACGGAATCTGCGGAGATTGCAGAAGCAGAACCTGTAGACCCAATAGATCTTTCTAGTGTGGCAGTTAACGTCACCTATGAAACCACCAACGACGATGGTACGACCAGTACTGTTGAATTGATCCAAGGAAGCTTTGCCGATGGCAATGTAACCCTAACTGGCGAGATTGATGAGCCAACGGACGTAACCCTTTCCATTGACGTGGGAGAGGAAGAGCCTATGACTCTCAGCATGGTAGTGGCGCCCGGTTCTGACATTTCCTTTGCCCTCATTGATCACTTGGAACCTCGAGGTGACCAACTGACTTTGTATGGTGAATCTAGGAGAGTCAAGGATGCCTCAAAGAAGTTTGCCATATCCGGCGACCTGAGCTCACTGGGTGAAGAAAAGGATCTTTCTACAGCTACCGTTAGTGTCAGCGGCCCAAGTTGGGATGACGATGGCGAACAATCCTATTTGAACCATGGCTCAGTGCTAATTCGCGACGGGAAGTTTCTCATTGAATCTGAAGTCGACGAGCCATTGGTCTTGTCGGTGACTGTAAATGCAGGTGCCGAATACTACGGCAACGGACGTGTCGTTGTTGAAGCAGACTCTGAAATTGAGCTATCTGTTCGCGGCACGGCAAGGGATCTCATGGCCGTTGCAGGAACGGGTCGACATTCTGAACTCGTTGAGAGTTGGCAACAATCCGATGAGTATCTTGCGAAGGTCGATGCCTACACAGCAGCCTATGAAGAGTATGTAGCGGAACAGGAAGCGATGCGTGCCGCCGCGGCTGCCGGCGAAGGGGCGGAGCCCACTGCAGAGAATGAGGAATCTAGTGACGAGGAGTCGACGGATGCTATAACGGAAGCCGACGATGCAGAGCAAGAGCCGATTCTTGCGCTCAAAGACGGAATTCCTCCGATCGAAGAATGCGCGCACGTCGCGCTTGACGAGGTCAAGCCTGGAATCATGGATGGTTCCTCTGACTACGAGTACCCCGAGTACTTCAATATATCCCAGGAAATGGGAGAAATCCGCACAAAGGCGTTGAACGAACTCGCGGCGAACACGGATGATTCGTTCACGAGGCTCCTTGCACTGGAGTTAGGAGCATTTCGTGGTGCGGACACCCAGAGCGAGGTATTGCGCCACTATGACGAACTCGCAGCATCGGACCTAGATGCGGACGTCATAGAGCGTCGTGTTACTCCGTCGCGTGACATGATCGTACTTAGGATGGAACGAGACGAAAACGACAAGAGTCTTGTGCCGGGACAAAAAGCGCCAGCATTCACACTCGCCAATCTCGAGGGTGAGGAAGTAGCACTGTACGATGTTCTACAAGAAAAAGAGATCGTTCTTGTGGATTTCTGGGCTTCCTGGTGCGGTCCATGCATAGCGTCATTCCCACATTTGAAGAAGCTCTACTCTGCCTACAACGACGACGGCTTTGAAATTGTCGCGGTTTCAATCGATGACACCCACGAAGCGTGGGCCGAAGGTTCCGAAAAGCATGAGTTACCTTGGATAGACGTTGCTGACTTGGGTGGATTCGGAACTGATACTCCCGTCGCTTTCGGTGTGGGATTCATTCCCAAGGGCTACTTGCTCGATCAAGAAGGTTGCATTGTCCAAAAGGATCTCATGCATCCTGAATTGAAGGAAGTCCTCGTGGCACGCTACGGCGAAGCACCGGAATTGGAAGAAGAGCCTGAAGAGATCGACGAATCGGCCGACCCAGGTGCGGACGATGTTGGAGGCTAATCTCTACTCGTAGAGAGATTTCTCTACACGCACGCATTACAGCGAGTTCTTGTCGCCGCTGTAATGCTTAGACACCGAGTCTTGATGTGCGCTCGCAGTTACATTTGCGGGCGCACATTCACTTTGAGTGAACAGTAGCAATAAGAGAGCTCGTGTACGTCACTTGACGTCTCTTGCAATATCTATTGGCAGGTAGTGTTTGAGGGTCTGAACATGAAGGGCTGATACCCCTTATGGAATGTTCTTCAAAGAATCTGGATACCTGACCAAGGTTCGGCTTTCCTCAAATCGCGTGGATTGGTGTGCGAAACCCCAAGATCGTTAGTCGTATACGCCAATGTAGAAAGGTCGTTGAATGTGAAGTACTCGCGCCCCGCTCTACCTATGGAGAAGCCTTATTGGGTCGCTTTACACTAGATAGATTTGCCACTTTGCCTGGGACGTGTTAGGAGTACAACGGGAGACCAGTCGAGCTTGCGAACTGAGTTTGGTTCCGCAATTCGAGCATAGTAGGATCGTGGAAGATCGTCTGACAGCATATTACGTTCAGATCAAAAATACAAGACATCTTCCGGCTAATTCTCAATAAGCTTCTCGCTAATTTACAAATAGAAGCGTCGCAGATTGTCAATTAACAGTTCGCTATTTTGCAAACTCGCTGATTGTCCACTTTGACGAACAGTTACCGGAATGGCTTCGAACTAACAACGCCCCTGGCTGCTTTGGCAAGCTCATGAATTCGAAACGATCCGTGAACGACGACGAACGCTAGAGTTTCGTGGAAAGTACTTTCGACACGTTTGCTTGAAGTGCTGCATCTTTGGGGACTTTTGTGTCTGATGACAAGATGCTTTGTGAAAATACAATATGAGGTATGACTTCACGCCAGGTAAGTCCTACTTTTCTGTCCATACGAACCATGAATCATGTGGACGAGTACACTCGTTCGGCTGTTGACGCTTACGTTGAATCTGCAATAGGTGCGCTAACTGAACTGCAATTGCCAACGCTTGAGATGGTGGTGCTTTACGGCAGTCGCGCTCGTGGAGACTACGCCCTCCATAGCGATGCGGACGTAGCACTGGTTCTAGAACGTACAGAAAACCACAGTTCAGGACAGGTATTGTGGGATATAGGAGCTAGAACCTATTCTGCCGAGGCACAGTATTCTTTTTTGATATCGCCAATTGTGATTTGGTCCCAATTTCTATCGACGCCAAACAGTTCTAGGAATTCCTTCTTCTACAAGAATGTTCTTAGGGACGGAATCGTGTGGGACCTCTAGATTGAGCCAATCCACCTTCTACCTAGAACGATCGTACCTACGACTATCGGCAGCTGAAGCGCCTATGCATAGTGGAGGTCTGGATGCGGATGCGATCAATCGACTCTACTACGCCGCACTCTAGGCTACCAGAGCAATCCTATCGCATCTAGACAAGGAAATGCCTCGCACACACAAGGGCGCTATTGCTCTCCTTAACAAGGAAGTCCTGCAACCTGGACTATTAGATGCTAAGTGGGGCGCGACCATGTCACGTCTACAGCAGGCAAGGGAACATTCGGATTACCTCCAATTTGGACAAGAGGCTCAGCCAGCCAACATTTTGGAGATCCACGCATCGGTACTAGAGTTCGTGAATGTCGTCAGAGCAACCTTCGTTCCGTCGATGCCTCAGTTCGTAACAACAATCGTGGATCCGTAGTCATACCAAGCAGATAGTAGTACTAGCTACACGCGTGTCTCGATGCTTGGAAATGTATGAGTACATGGTTCCCATACGATTTATAACGCTTCTATGGGTCTTGTGACCCGTGAACCTCAGCAGCAAGAGAAAAGTTGGGCGAATCGATGAAGGATGAAGAACGACACCAGTTTGTGAATCGAGTTTTCGACACCTTCTCGTGGCGGGATGAGCCGAAGGAGATATGGAGCAGGGACCATTGGGACTACGAATGGTACGCCAGTGGATTCGACCCCGTTCACCCACGTGCATTCGGCTTTGAATTTTTCGAAGCCCATCCCTTCAAGAGCCAGGGTGACAGGCGTCACCTTATGACCGTAGAAGGTTATCTCTATTACATGCCTTCATTTATTTCCCTGCTCATGGATGACGTCTGGCGGAGCAACGATCTGGGAGATTGCCTTCTGTCATCACTTCGTAATAGCCATACGCCACGCCCAGGTTCCATTGCTAGCTGGGTGCAATACACAAGAGAAGCGCCTTCCCCCAAGGGATCAGGTCATACTCCTGAAGAATGGTATGCGTATGATCTTGTAGATAGGCTCGAGAACTGGTTTGTGCGAAGGGTAAACTCCGGTCAATCCGAAAAGATTGTGAACATGACGCCGCAAGAGCGAGAGATTGTGGCGCAGTTCCTCGGTGAATTGGTGAAACATCCGGGCCATTGTGATGATGCACCCCAGATTCAATCCGTGCAGAGCATTCTGCGCAATGAATCCTATGGAAGGCGCTTTGGAGCCAGAACCAAGGACGACATCGAGCAATTGCTGATGCTGCTGGATTTAGCTGCCTACAGGTATCCTGCCAGTTTTCCTCCTCAGCTCGCTGACTCGATCAGACGAGAACTGGAGAGAACTGAAGTAGATTAAACGGCCAAAGCAAATCCGTACTCTGTTCCCAGTGGGCTTCCAAACTCCATTCGACGGAATTGCGGTGACCTTGAAGCGAACAATCTACCCCCGCTCAGTTCGAAATTCGGGTCAACTTTCACGATACGGGCGGAAGCCTGAATCTCGGTGTTTGTTCGATATTGGGTTCGCAATTGAGTCGAGAACCAGCGGATTTCTAATTCGTACAATGCGAAGCACACCCCCTCCGCCCTGAGCTACATGCATTGGAGCGGAGTTCTTCTGCACTGCGACATGAGCCCATGAAACCGGAACGGTTTGACTTTCTCAAGTCCTACCTGAATCGATCCCAAGAGGCGGAACCGACTCGTTGGGGTTGGAAGAAGATGGCGCAGATAGCAATTCGCACATGGCCCTTCACCAAGCCCATGCTCATTCACCTGCTCGTTTTGTTGCCTTTGACTTTCTCGGGAGTCATTGCAGCCACGGTTGGTGGGATCTTGGTCGGAGGCGATCTGCTGTTCAACAAAGTGCTTGAAGGCCAAAAGCTGCAGCCGTTTCAAGCATGGGTTCTGAACGTTGGTGATGAGTATGTAACGAAAGATCCCGCCGAACTGGGCGGAATCCAATTCGAGCTAAAGGGATCTGGCAAGTCCAAGCTGACTAAGGATGCCAGTCCTTCAAATGGCAAGACTGATGGTGCCGCGAAGCCGGAATTGACTCAGGAACAGAGAAAGACGGTTCGCAATCGACTCGTGATCTGGGGAATCGTCCTTGGCGTGCCGGGAGCAATCTTTGGCATAGCTCTGTGGTACTACTCGACGTGGATCTGGCAAAGCATCAATCAAAATTTGCGCGAGGCGATGTTTCAGCGGGCGGAAACGCTGTCGCTCAAATTCCACAATCGCGCAAGGGTTGGCGATGCGATTTTCCGCATCTACCAGGACAGCGCTCAGATTGTCAATCTAATTCGAGAAGGCATCTACAGTCCGCTGAACATGCTATTCACCTTGGCGATGACACTGTGCGTAGTTGCAGCCTTTGATCCCATTTTTGCGCTGTTTGTCGTAGTGATCGCTGTTCCACTTGCTTGGCTTGCCGTTGTGGTGACTCCGCGAATCCGGCGCAGCGTCCTTGCCAACCGACTTGCCAATAGCGACTTGGTGTCGCGAACCCAGGAGAGTTTCAATGCGGTAAAGCTAGTGAAGGCTAACAGTGCTGAAGCTACCGTTCTCAACTCCTTTCATGTGGATTCCAACAGAGCCCTAAACGCGGCATATTTCCTCCGGCTCGACATGGTGCTTATCACGTTTGTTGTGGCCGCGATAGGTGGTTTGGTCCTCATTGGGTCTGAACTGCTGATGGTCAAGTGGATCATTGAAGAGCGAGCCACTTTTCTCGGCGCTTTGGTCGCCACGTTCATCGGATTTTCGGTGTGGAATCTTGGAGCGTTTCGTATTGCTAGTGGTCAGGTGGGCGCAAGCAACGCCTATGCTCGGGGATTCCTAGGCATTTGGATGCGCTTGCAGGACTTGTACATTGCTTTGGAACGAGCCTTTGAACTTCTCGACGCTGACTCCGATGTCGAAGATCCGGCAGAACCATTGCCCGTCCCCGACTCAATCGAGTCAGTTTCCTGGGAAGACGTCCATTTTCGCTACGACGACGAGCACCCCGTCTTGCAGGGAGTCGATCTTGCTGCAAATAGGGGGACCATCACGGCTATCGTGGGACCCACTGGATGCGGCAAGTCAACCATGGTCTCGTTGTTGCTGCGTCTGTTCGATCCAGATCAGGGCCGAGTCCTTCTAAACCATACAGATCTTCGAGATGTGGAAATAGACCAACTGCGACAGTCGGTGTCTATAGCTCTGCAAAAGAACGTACTCTTTGCAACTACTGTCGCGGGAAACATTTCATTCGGTACGTCAAAGCATGACAGACGAACCATCATCGAAGCCGCTAGGGTGGCGGATGCCCATGAATTCATAGAGGATTTGCCGAGCGGCTATGACACGGAACTAGGGGAACGTGGAGGTAAGCTGTCGGCAGGCCAGCGTCAGCGCATTTCCATCGCTCGCGCCGTGTATAGGGATACGCCCATACTAATCTTGGATGAACCTACGGCATCGCTGGATGCAAGAACTGAAAAGCGAGTTATTGACAACCTTAAGGAGTGGGGACGGGATCGTGTGATTTTCCTGGTAACCCATCGCCTTTCAACTATTCGACTAGCCGACCAGATTGCACTTCTGGGCGAGGGGAGCATTGCGGAGTCGGGTACCCACGAAGAGCTCATGGCGATCCCCGATAGCCGCTATCGTCGACTGGTCGAGTTGGAGGAAAGCTCCACCGGAACAGCAACGCGCTGAAGTGGCTTGGCAGGTGGCAGCAGCATGAGCACGACGTCCGACAATCAGCAGGAACAACCAGGAAAGAAGACATTGGTCTCCTTCCTTAGAGATGCTGTTGGCGTCAATAGGTACGACGATCGCGTCGACATCCAGCCCAGCATCAATACGCTGGAAGTGATTGGAATCCTTGGTCGCTGCTACAGGCAAGTCTGGTCGGTAAGACCTCTCTTTTCGGCTAAAGTTGGGCTCGAGTTTCTGATGATCATTCCAGGAATTCTGCTCCCCCAAATCGGCAAGATCGTCATCGACAATGCGGTACGACAACAACCGATCGGCAGTGCCAAGGTCGAATACCCTCCCTTCATGGATCCCATTTTGAATCTGCTTGCTGGCAGGGATCCGCTGGAAATCATGCTCATGATTGCGATCATTTACGTTGTCATGCTGGTGCTGGTCGGAGCAAGGCTAGGCGGAATGTATGGGGGATTGCTGCAAGGAGAAGATGCAGCGACGCAAGCTGAGAACCAACTTAGCCAAGGAGGAAGCAAGGGCAGTGGTCTTGTCGGCCTGCTGCAGTTCATGGTCAGCGTGCGACTGACCCAAACACTAGCCAACAATCTTCGCACACGTTTGTTCGATCGACTCACTCGATTGCCAACTACAGTCTTGGACGACCAACGCACGGGCGACAGCATCTTCCGTGTTCTGTACGACGTTCCCATGACGCCGGATCTGATCTACAACCTGACGACCGTTCCTCTATTCATGCTGGTGAGTGCTGGCATCAACTTCTACATTCTTCAGTACTCCTATGGCGAAGTCTCTCCTCAGCTGATTTGGATTGCGTGGCTCACGTTTCCTATTGCTTTTCTGATCACTTTTCCGGCCGCTGGAGCGTTACGAAGGACCAATCAGAACAAGCGTGCCGCCGGTGCGGCAACTACCAATGCCATGGAGGAATCTGTCAATAACGTCGCAGCTGTACAAAGCCTCGGTGCGAGCAAGAACGAGAGTGAGAAATTTGCTGGGCGAAGCGCTCAAACGTTTCTGCGAGAACGATTTGCCATAGGAGTAGTCGGCGCTACGTCGCTTGTTGCGGGCGGCGTGCTGGGCATAGCAGCAATATACGTAACCATTCTGTTCACAAACTCAGTAATCGAAGGAACGATGGATGCTGGAGACTACTTTGTGCTGCTAGGCGTCTATTACGGCATTGTCACCCCGGCTGGTTTTTTCGGCGCTTATTGGATCAAGTTGCAGGATGGCATCGCCGCAGTGCGACGGGTCTTTTTCTTCTTGAACTACGAGACAGAAGAGGAACGAACGATTGATTTGCCGGCCCACGAAATCAAGAACCGCATAGCGCTTGACGACGTATCGTTCAGCTATCCCAATGGAACACCGGCTTTAGAAAACGTAAGTGTCGAGTTTGAGCTAGGAGAAATGGTCGCGATCGTTGGTCCGACAGGATCTGGGAAAACGACGCTTGCCTACATGATCCCGTCCTTGCTGACACCCTCTTCGGGCAAGGTGCTTCTTGACGGAGTCGACGTGAATGGGATTGATCTCTCGAGCATTCGGAATCAGGTGACATACGTCTTCCAGGAGCACCTGTTCCTTCCGACCACGATTCGGGAGAACATGCTGATTGCCAATCCGGAGGCAAGAGACGACGAAATAGTCTCGGCATTGACCACTGCAGGCTGCATGGAATTCATCGACAATCTGCCAAATGGAATCGAGACTCGGCTAGGTCGCGGCGGAGATACGCTCTCGGTTGGCCAGCAGCAGCGACTGTCGATTGCCAGGGGTTTGCTTCGCAACACCAAGATCCTGATCCTTGATGAACCCACAGCAGCGTTGGACACGGAGACTGAGAATGCCCTGGTGCAGTCGTTGAGGTCAGCGGCAGAGAACCGATTGGTCATTGTGATCGCCCATCGGCTAAGCACAATTCGCAATGCCGACCGGATCATCTTTCTGGAGCAGGGCAGTGTGGTCGAGTCCGGTACCCACGTCGAGCTAATGTCTAGGCAAGAAGGAGCCTATCGAGAGTTCGTCGGATTGCAGTCTCAGTAACGGACGATCTAGTCGCTAGCCGCGCTCTTCTGCTTGCGCAAAGCCAATTGCTCCAAGTTGATCGAATGGTCTCTTCGGCCTATGCGATAGAGCCATACCAGCACAATTGCCGCCAAGTTCAGTCCACACCAAAGCGGTAGAAAGAGTGCGGCGAGATTCACGCGGTGAGACATGGTCATGTCTGCTGCCGTTGCAATCGTATCCATACCCACAAAGCTCAAGATCAATCCTGCGGAGAGAATTCCTCCTGCTGAAATGGCTTTGGAGCCGAACGCTCGCGTTGCAAAGAAGAGTCCTTCCGAACGGCGGGCGGTGCTGATTTCGCTGTCTTCGACCACGTCGGCCATCATGGAGTCCATCATCATGGCTCCAATGATGATGCAAGTTACCTCGACCACGATGAATGTCGTATAGATCGCGAGTGACTCTATGCTTCCAAGGGGTGGCCAATATCCGGCGAGCAGTAGAACGTAGGGAATGGGAAACAGCGTAATGTAGGTTAGAGTCGTGTAGATGGCAGCGCGTTTCTTCTCGAACCTCTTGCCGAGCATTGGCCCAACGATGTAGGCAATAATCGGAGCGATCAGCACTGCGATGGCTGTAATTCCGATTTGAAACTCGTTGAAACCAAAGAAAAACGTTGTGTTGTAGATGTAGAGAGCCGTACTCAGTCCCCCGGCAATGCCGCTGATCAATCCATAGCCAAACAGCACGGCGAAGTTTCGATTGCGCAGCGACTGAAGCATTTGCTGGAATTCGCGCACAATTTCGGACATTCGAAAGCTCTCGCTAGGCTGAGGCAGAGTCATTGCATAGCGCTGCGTTCCTAGCGAAGAAATTACGATGGTCAGTGCAATCGCCACCGCGCCGACGGTGGAGAAGATCTTGTAGCCAGTGTGCGAGTCCAATCCGTAAATGCCGACCCAAAATATGAAATTGAGCAAGTGAATGCCGTTTCCGCCGTACCAGCCTAGCGTTTGGCGCAGTGCGAGCCACCTGCTTCGGCGGTCGTAGTCTGCTTCAAGCTCGGGAAGCTGTGCAACAGAAGGCACTTCGACCAACGTAGTACCTGTACGTATCACGATGGCCAATACAAGCAGGAACCAAAAACCGTTTGAATCGGTGATCTCGAAAGGCGGGTTGAAAATGAGCCAGAACGATATCGGGAATATGAACAGCGACGCATACATGAAGGGATGTCGCCGGCCGAGACGTGATTTGGTCTTGTCCGACCAGTGCCCAAGCACCAAGTCCGACACAGCATCCCACAGCACCGCAATGCCAATGGCCATCGCTGCGCTGGCTGCGGGTATTTCGAGAACGCGTGTGGCAAAGACGAGCAGCAAATAGCTGAAGGCATAGTTCTTGATGCCGAATGCGATTGACGCTGAACCGTAGAACCAATGCAGTGGATTAGCTTCAAGCAGCCGCTTAGACACTAATTCCTCCCTGCGCCGACGGCGACCCGATCATGTGCTGAGGCCGTTTAGCCTTTGAACTCGGAGATCATGGCTGATAGCGATGCCTTGGCATCGCCAAACAGCATGCGGGTGTTGGATCCAAAGAAGAGTGGATTGTCAATTCCTGCAAATCCTGAAGCCATGGATCTCTTGAGCACGAACACGGTCTTGGCCATATCGACATTGATGATAGGCATTCCGTAGATGGGACTATTCTCGTCGGTTCGAGCCGCTGGATTGACTACGTCGTTGGCCCCGATCACCACGGCCACGTCGATGGCTTCCAGGCGCGGGTTGATGTCGTCCATTTCAATGAGTTGATCGTAGGAGACATTGGCTTCTGCAAGCAATACATTCATGTGCCCGGGCATGCGTCCTGCGACAGGATGAATGGCATAGGACACTTCCGTACCGTGATCCTCGAGCAATTCTCCAAGTTCGCAAAGGACGTGCTGCGCTTGAGCTACAGCCATTCCGTAACCGGGAACGAATGCAACCGATGAGGCTGCTTCGAGAATCAGCGTTGCGTCTTCTGCCGAAATGGGGTTGACTTCACCGTCGACCTCGGTTGCCGATTTCGCTGCGCCGAATCCACTGAACAACACGTTGGGCAGCGAACGATTCATCGCCTTGCACATGATGTTCGTAAGAATGAGTCCCGCAGCCCCGACCAGAGAGCCGGAAACGATCAATATGACATTGTTGATGGCGAATCCCGCGGCGCATGCTGCAAGCCCCGAGTAGCTATTGAGCAGCGAGATGACGACTGGCATGTCAGCGCCGCCGATAGGTATGACGGCCATGATTCCCAAGAGGAGTGCTAGACCAATTACCGCATAAAGGTAGGGAGAGTCGCTCGCTGGATCGAGCACGAACATTACGACGCACGCGACTAGGGCGATGAGGATTGCCGAGTTTACGAAGCGCTGACCCGCAAATACGAGCGCTCTGCTCGTCATGGTTTCCGATAGCTTGCCCCACGCTATGGCACTGCCCGAAAACGTTACGCTCCCAATCACCATAGAGATCATGGCTGTGATTGAGATAAAAAGGTCTACCCCACCGAACAGGGCTACCCAACCGACTAGGAGACTTGCTCCTCCGCCCAATCCATTGAACACAGCAACCATTTCCGGCATTGCGGTCATGGCGATTAGC
Organism: uncultured Pseudomonadales bacterium; assembly: GCA_964572845.1. Lineage (GTDB taxonomy): Bacteria > Pseudomonadota > Gammaproteobacteria > Pseudomonadales > Azotimanducaceae > Bin55. The sequence continues at coordinate 188,472 of CAZNFX010000002.1, forward strand.
CTGGAAGCAGCTACGCCTACAACAATTCCAATGGCAGCACCAACAAGAATCCAGTTCCACGAAACAATTTCGTAGGAAAGAAGCGTGGCCACGATTGCTATCAGCATGCCAATCGCAGACAGCAGGTTTCCTTTTCGCGCTGTTGACGGCTTGCCAAGCAGCTTGAGACCGAAGACAAAGAACGCTGCAGCGAATATGTACGCGGCGTTAATGTAGGCGTTACCTAGCAAGTCATTGGTCCCTGTCGGTTAGGGCGAGAATTCTCTGTGAATCAGCAGTACCTATTTCTGGTCTCCTTTCTTCCTGAACATTCCCAGCATTCGATCTGTAACAAGGTAGCCGCCCACTACATTGGTGGTCGCGAAGGCAACAGCTACCACGCCCAAGCATGTAGCTAGCAGCGGCGACGCTGCGCCAGCTCCAGCCGCGAGCAGAGCCCCCACCAAAGTAATGCCCGAAATTGCGTTTGCTCCGGACATCAAGGGAGTGTGAAGGGTCGAAGGCACCTTCGAGATCAGTTCGAACCCCAAGAATATGGACAGAACGAGTATTAGTGCGAGAAATATGGCTTCCACTGTCTAACTGCACTCCTCTATTGCGGTTGGTGAAGAACTTGGCCGTCGCGAGTGATCACGCAGGCCTTTACGATATCGTTTTCAGGATCAAGGTGGATTGTGTTCGTCTCAGGGACTCGAAACTCCCCAAGGAAATGGAGCAGGTTGGATGAATACATCTCGCTGGCGTGGGTAGCCACATGTGAAGGCAGATTCCCGAACCCAATCACGCGAACGCCGTCGATGTCCACAATTTCGTTGGGAACCGAACCTTCGACGTTGCCCCCGGTCTCCACAGCCATGTCTACAACCACGCTCGTAGCATCCATTGCCTTGACCATGTCTCGGGTCACAATGCGAGGAGCTGGTCTGCCAAAAACTTGTGCTGTGGTTATCACCACGTCTGAACGAGCGATCACAGCAGCCATTCCACGTTGCTGCATTTCAATTTGCTCGGGGGTGAGAGCGCGTGCATAGCCTTGTTCCGTCTGTTCGGTTTCGCCGATGTCGATTTCGACGAACTTTGCACCAAGGGAACGGACTTCCTCCGCAACTACTGGACGCGTGTCGAAAGCCTCAATGCGGGCGCCAAGACGATGGGCTGTGGCAATGGCCTGCAGACCTGCCACTCCTGCACCGATTACAAAGACTCTAGCTGGGGATAACGTACCTGCAGGTGTCATCATCATGGGAAAAATGCGTGGCAGATGGTGGGCAGCAGTAATCGCGGCTGCGTAGCCTGCGAGACTTGCCTGCGATGAAAGAGCGTCCATTTTCTGTGCACGTGTAGATCGCGGGATCATTTCCAATGAAACAGAAGTGATTCCCTGGCTCGCCATGGTGTTGACAAGCTCAGTTTCCTGGAAGGGATCCAAGAAACTGATATGTATAGCACCTTCTTTCAGTGCCGCTATCGAATCAGGGTCAGGGCGACGAACCCGCAAAGCAATGTCTGCCCTTTCCAGTAGGGAGGCCTTATCGTCGATTACCGAAGCACCAGCGTCGCCGTATGCCTGATCCGCTAACCCAGCACTGGTACCGATTCCAGACTCAACGCTGACCTCGAAACCGTCGCTAACAAGCTGTTTGACACTTAAAGGAACGAGAGCCGCACGGTGTTCGCCATTCGACGTTTCTCGGGTGGCAACAACGTGCATGCGGGACTTGGAACGACCGTAGGGGGAAGTCGGCATAAGTTAGCGAGTGTCACCCTGAAAGTCAAGCGTTTTCAGCGTGTAGAGAGTGCAATAGCTGTTAGAACTTGGAGTGTCTACAGGTACTTGTTAGATATTTTTTGAGACGAACACAACCTCCTTAAGTGCTAGGGCTGCAGACAGGACGAGCAATCCCCACAATGGCTTAACTGGTTGGAAACGAAGTGTTCCAATGGTCTGCCCCTTTGCCACTAAGTTTTGCAAGTTACCTGACTATCGGTTCGAGTTCTCGCTCCTAGGCTTCAAGTAGCGTGGCCGGTGTCGGGATCGGATTGTCAATAGACCCTATGGGAGCACCTATACCGAAGACAGAATTGAAGCGAACCGACCAGTTAGCCGCTTCAACACTATCCTGTTGTTTGCATTTGCTTGAGCGCACTTAGTGCTTTGCGCTTGGCTCTTCGCATCACGAAATACACGGCGGGCCCAACTATCGGCAAGACAATCAAGGCCCGACCGTACAAAGCCAGCAATGACAGGTCAAAACCGAATCGACGCCACGAAAAAAATAGCCAGAGTGCGCCAACTCCGATCAGGATTAGGATGGTCACGGTAATCGTCCACTCGTACCATTTTCTCAAGTTCTTTTCGAATAAAGAAATGAATCTGTGTAGCTCGTACTTGCGTTTGTAATACCGTGTAAGTGACTTGGTAGATGGAATTATGAAAGCGCTTGTGACGAAAAGGGCAATCAATAAGATCATGCCATTCGGAATGGGCCCAAACAGTGCCTGTTTCCACCCATGCAAGTAGGAATCGCATGCAACTATGGCTGAAATGCAAATGCAGAATGAAAGGTAAACGCCATAGCAGTAATCACGCCAAAACCTATCTGCTAGGTTGGTGTAGAACTCATCCCATTCCTTAGCAGCGTCGAAATCACCGGTCAGGTTGGATGACGGCGCGACGTAGGGATTGGTGAGTTTTTCGTCTTGGTCGTTCAAGGTCAGCTAAACATCTCTGATATGAGGAAGACCCGACTCATTCAGAGTCGTGCATACACAGTGGAGCCAATATAACCGAACTCTCAATCTATTTCTGTGTATGCCACTGCTTCTGCACATCCAGCACACCCTAACAATCTGTATGTGGCTTCGAATAGAAAGGTCTGTAAGGGGTCGATCTTCAAAAAGAGGGTGTTGATTTTCGAAATAAAGCGGTCATTGTCGACAGACTACGAAGGTGCTCCACAGGCACACATAGCGAACCGCGCTAGCCGAGCGGAAGAGGGAAAGATTCCCTGAATTTGAGACGCTCAATGACGTAGAATTGACTGTGGCATGGAGCACACTTCAAGCAAGTTCACTCCATTGCCCCAAGCCCAACGTGACTGGTCTATTTGCGGGCCTGAGGAGAGTTCAGCATGAATTCGTCGGATTCAACAACTACATTGGGAGACAAAATAAAGTTTGGCATCGCGGGTCCAATCATCATTTACGGTCTGTTTTTCGCTGGACTTCTCCATGTCGTGTTGCCAATAGTTGGCTTAGTACTTGCCTACTTTCTTCGACGAGATTCACAGGGCTACCTGCAATCACACTTCACGTATTTGATTCGTACCTTTTGGATTGCGCTTGGATTCTATATTGGGATTTGTGCTATAGCTTTAGTTATGTTCTTTCCGGCCTTTAAGAGCTTATTTTCTTTAGAATCAACAGGATCAACCCAAAATCAATTTACTCTCAATGTATTAGGCAATAGTGTCGAGCTTTACGGCCAAAGCCCCTTCGCATTCACAACAGACGTGATTGCATTCATGGTAATACTTATAGTACTTAGCGTGGCATTTGTCGTCTGGTACTTGGTTCGACTAGGAATGGGAGTACGAGCACTTTATCTTGGAAGAGAAGCACTGTAGAGAGAAACTATTGCGCTAGAGGCGAGACAGTGTGAGCAGAATAGTGGTCTTGTACTGCCAATCGCGGCGCGGGGACCCGATAGCTTCCGATTTGTCTTGACGATTCTATGCTACTTTACGTAGTTGCCTTCTCTAGTTGAAAGTGCGTTGAATGCGCAGGAGCAGCTGCCGTGGTGGAATCAACTCAACGGACGTAGCACCGACACCGAACACGTCGGTAAATTTAGAATTCACTCCTGCTTCGTCGGTGATATTGAGTGCGGAGAGAGTCAGCACCCAAGGGGTCGTGTTCGAGACCAGCGTGACTGAGACATTCCAAACCGAGTAGCTGCCTACAAGGTCAGTTATGGAGTTGTTGAACACTCGGTGGTAGTACTCGCCTCGGAACACATACTGGATATTGGTGCGTAGTTCGCCCAGTCCGGTAGCAGTGGAGTGCGTCAGCGAAGCATTGGCTGTAAGGCTCGGTGCTTTTGCGAGTTCATTGTCTTTGACATCCTTTACGCTATTGGCCCTGGCTCGCTGGATTTCTGGTCCAAATAGCGAAAAACCCTGGGAGAGCAACGCATTGGTCACAGCATCCGATTCGACGTTGTCTAGTACATAGTGACTCTTGGATATCTTGGACTCTAGCCACGAGATCCTTGCGTCCCACTGCAGGTTATTGCTGATGGCTCCAAAGAGCTCCGCTTCGATTCCCGCAATGGACGCACTCGGAATATTTGCTACTCCCCCTTCGAAGACTTCTGGATCGGTAGCTTGATATTGCATGTCTTGGTAGTCGTACCAGTAAGCGGACGCCCATATCTGGGTCGTTCCATCGACCATGGTGCCCTTGAATCCAAGCTCTAGCGCGTCGACAACCTCATCGACAAATGTTGGTTTCACCAATGTGGGAGCTATCTGTTCCTCCCGGCCGTAGGTTAGATTGCTGCCTCCCGGCTTGAATCCGCGGGTGTAGGATCCATACAGCAACATGTCGTCTCGTGTCGTGTATTCGAGTGCGACTCGCCCCGTCAGACGCGAAACGGAAATCGAGAGGAGATCGGTGCCGCTTCGTCCGTAGAAATTGGTGACTCGTCCATCTACGCTGTCGTCCGTGTAGCGCAATCCGCCCACAAGATTGAGCTGATCCGAGATCGAATAATCGCCCTGGGAGTACAGAGACACAGAAAGTCGTTCGGTAGTCGAATCTGAAATGAAACCATAGTCGCCAGGCTCAAAATTTCGGACTTGCTCGACAGAAACGGGGTCGAACACACCGTCGCGACCGAAATCGATTGTTTCTCGAAAACGAACATCGAACGATGTATCAAGCAAAAAGACGCCCGCAATCCACGAGAAGTCTTCATGCGGGTTGTCTGTGGAAATCCATTGAATTTCATGGGTTGTTGTGGACTGCGTGTCGTCTTCCGGAGCAACTGCCGCAGGCAGCGATGCGTCAGGGGCTGACACAAGGTCAGTTCGGTCGTTGTCCCGATACGACACTATGTGGTCTTCTTGAACGCTGAAGAGATACTTCACGGTCGTGCTCGAGAAGTCGTGCGTGAGAATCAGCCCTAGCATGGCGGTGTCGAGCGAATGGCTTGATGGGAAGTCTTGCGACAACCTGCGTGGATTCGGCGTTAGGTCGAGAATTCCCTTTTGAGCAGCACCGTTGGTGTCTGCGGAATAGAGCTGCGATGCCAGCTCAAGCTGGGTCGAAGGCGTTGCGTCCCATGACAGTCGAAATCGGGCCATCGTGCTGTCACCTTCGTCCAATTCTTGGTCGAGCAAGACGTTTCTGCCAAAGCCGTCATGCCGATTTATGGTTGCAGACGCTCGCATGGCAACATTAGGTGCCAACGGGAGGTTCAGCGCTCCGTAGGTCTTGATTCGGCCGTAGGTGCCGAATGTAGTTGCAACAGCTCCGGATGTCTTTTCGTAGACAGGCGATATCGATACCACATTAATCGCACCACCCGTTGAATTCTGGCCGAAAAGCGCACCTTGGGGACCGCGAATAATCTCAATCCTCTCCAGGTCGAGCAGGTCGGTTTGCAGCGTGAACGGGGAAGCCATGTAGATCCCGTCCAAGTGAAAGGAAACCGAGGGGTTCGCAATCGAGTTCTGATTTGCCTCATTTCCCACTCCGCGAATGGTGACAACCGTTCTAAATCCCTCATTTTTGGCGATATTTACACCAGGAGCCAGTGCATTTAGATCTACCAGCGTATCGACATGCAAGTCGCCTAACTGGTCGGTGTCGAAGACGGAAATCGATTGGGAAACTTCATTCAGCGGTTCGCTTCTCTTCTCAGCGGTGACAATGATTTCCTCGATTTGAGTTGTCGACTCTTGCGTTAGGGTTGGGGATACGAGCAGGGATGCGCATGCGAGCGAGCAGGCTATGGGTATTGATCGCATTGTCATGGGCTGGGAATTCGCATGTCTCAAGTTTAACTAATGGCTATCCACGGTGAATTGATGTCAGATCCCACTCGATAAGCCAGATCACCGGACTTTGTCGAAAATATTGAGCAATTGCTCCCTTATGCGTAGCGCTCGGCTTGAGTAGTGAACATCAGACGGTACTTGCCATCAAGCTTCATCAGCGTTTCGTGGTCGCCCTGTTCGATGATTCTCCCATTTTCCAGCACTACGATCGTGTCCGCCATGCGCACAGTAGAGAATCTATGCGAGATGAATATTACGGTTTTGTTCTCGGTGAGCTGTGCAAATCGGTCGTATAGCGCGGCCTCACCAAACGCGTCCAATGCAGCGGTTGGTTCGTCTAGAAAGAGAATCTGAGACTCGCTCGTGAATGCGCGGGCTATCGCCAAGTACTGCCACTCTCCTCCCGACAAATCGACTCCTTCGTCGAAAGTCTTGCCTAGGATCGTGTCGTAACCTTTGGGAAGCTTGGTTACGAATTGGTCGGCACCGGCTTTCTTGGCTGCATCCACAATGAGATCGCGATTGCTGAGATGCTCGACGTTTCCGACTCCTATATTGTCTGATGCGGATACTTGATACCGCACGAAGTCCTGGAACACCGCACTGATGTTCGCGCGAATGCCGGGCAAGTCATAATCTCGCAAGTCGGTACTGTCGAGCAGAATGCTCCCCGAGTTTGGATCGTAGAAACGAACTAGCAGCTTGATTAGAGTGGTTTTTCCCGCTCCGTTCTCTCCTACTATTGCCAACTTGGTGCCTGAAGGAATTGAGAAGGAGACATTGCTGAGAATTTCGGTCTCCGTACCCGGGTAGGTGAAGGAGACATTCCGCAGCTCCAATCCTCTTCTGATAGGTGAGGGTATTGCAATTAGACTCTTGGACCGAGGAGGTTCCAATGCCCCCGCGATCGACTTTGGATCCAGATCCAACAATTCGAAGAATCGAGTTACGAAGAGCGTATTTTCGAACAGACCGCCTCCGCTAGTAATCAATCCCCGCAACGAGCTGACGGCCGTTTGAGTGGCGGCGAGCACCATCGTTAAGGTACCAATTGAAAGCTCACCCAACGCCGTTCGGTAGACAGCATAAGCCCAAACCAGAGCAATGCCAATTGTTGGTAACGTATTGATACTTAAATCTAATTTCATAATTCGGATGTGGAGTCTAATGGTCGCTCTGACGATGGCGTCGCGGTACTTGTGGAACCTTTCCACTAGAAATTGCTTTAGACCAAAGACGCGTATTTCTTTGATTTTCTCCCTCTGTGTAGGCAGGTTCCCGTAGTAATCGCTCGACCTGTAGTTGCGAATCATCTCGGTTTCCATGTCGAACCGACGCCGCGCGGTGAACCCTTGGTAGTAAATCCGTGGCAAAGTCGTACCAATCAACAGCACAGCAACAAGCGGATGCAGAATTGACAAGAGTCCGAACACAGCGGACAGGGATAGAAACTGTTGCAGGAAGCCAGGAACGCCCATTACCACTGGGCGAATCCTAGAAACATTTCTCTTCGCCTGTGTCAGTCGATCATAGAACTGAGGAGCTTCGAAAAAGGCGATATCCAGTCCCGCAGCTTTATTCAATAGCTCCGCATGAGCTGTAGTGAGAACCCGTTGAGTCAGGATATGCGACCAAATGCGGTTCAATTGCGACAGCAGTGAACTTCCCAATCGCAGTGCTGCGACGATCAAGATTGGCAGAAGCAAGTAGAACCAATCAACTGGTCCGCCCAAACTAGCCACTACGCGGTCCACGACTACCTTCATGAACCACAAAATGACCGCGGGCGTAATAGCTCCAATCAGCCTTAGCACGCTAGTAGCTGCTAGCAGTAATGGTGCGGAATGCCACATGAAACGAACGACTCGTGGAATGAGCCCAAAAACTTCGAGCACCGACTTGGTCTTCAGCGTGTCGAAAATGTTGAGTGTTGTTGAAGCCATAAGGAACTAGAGACCTTCTGTACTCAATCTCACCTGTATCAGCCTTGCAGTTGAGCCAAAAATCGGCATGGATTCAGTATGTTCATCTGTAGCGCTGCGCCTGTGTTTCAAACATGAGCTGATATGTTCCTTTTCGCTTGATCAGTTCTTCATGGCTCCCGACTTCAACTGCCTTGCCATCGTCAATTACAACAATCAGATCTGCCATTCTCACAGTTGAAAAACGATGGGAGATGAAGATCACCGTTTTGTTCTCAGACAGACTCGTTACACGTTCGTAGAGCTCGCGCTCCTTTAGCGCGTCAAGGGCTGCAGACGGTTCGTCTAGTATCAAGATTGGCGCGTCGCTCATGAATGCACGGGCGATGCTCAAGTGCTGCCACTCGCCGCCCGAGAGGTCGACTCCTTCGTCCAAAGTTCGTCCCAAGACCGTGTCGTAGCCCTGTGGAAGCCCAGTAATAACCTCTAATGCTCCTCCATTCTTGGCAGCCTCGGCAATTCTCTCGCGGTTCTCTACATGGGCAACGTTGCCGATTCCAATGTTGTCCGCCGCGGTAATGTCGAATCGAGCGAAGTCCTGGAAGACGACGCTCATGCTGGTTTGGAGACTCTCGACTTTGTAGTCCTTGTAATCGTGTCCGTCGAGTCTTACGGACCCGGTTGTTGGATCGTAGAACCGAGCCAGCAACTTGATCAGGGTCGTCTTCCCGGCGCCGTTCTTGCCTACTAGCGCAACCTTAGCGCGTGCCGGAATGACGAACGAGACGTCTCGAAGCACTACTTCGTCATTGCCCGGATAGGAAAACGAGACGTTTTCGAACGTGATGCCAAATTGGAGTTGGTTGGGAGCGAGCAGACTCGGCTTGGAACCTGCAGGCGCAAGCGATCCGGCTACGGTAGCGGGGTTCAAGTCCAGCACCTCGAAGAATCTCGATGTCTCGAGAAGAGTCTGATACGAAGTTCCCGCGGAGCCAATAATGTTGGTAATCAAGCTAGCTATTCGCTGGCTCGAAGAAAACACGAGAGTGAGCGTCCCAATTGAGATTTCGCCGCTCGCGGCTTGAATGACGGCATAGATCCCCACTGCGCTCACGCCAATCGTCGATAGACTGTCCAAGCTCAATTCCCACTTCAGAAACCTCGTCAGGAGAGCCAGCCAAGCTTGTATGTACTGTTCCCGAAATTCCAGAAAGCGGGTCTTGAAAATCTCGCCCAAACCAAAGATTCGAATTTCCTTTGCATTTTCACGTTCTGTCAGTAGCGACTCTTGGTACTGCGCCATTCTCGCGTTACGCGACAATTCCGACTCTAACTGGAATTGTCTGCGCGACAGTTGCGCCTCGAGGAAAATTCGCGGCAGGACGGCCCCAAACAGCACAAGAACGGCAACTGGATGCAATATTGAGAGCAGGCCGATCATCGCAGTCAATGACAACGCTCGTTGGAACAATGTCGTTGTATCCCACAGCGTAGACTCAACCTGCCACTTGTTGTCGTTGGCTTGCTTTAGTTGGTCGTAGAATTTCGGCGCTTCAAAATACGCCATGTCGAGCGTGGCGGACTTCTTGATGAGCTCTTCGCTCGTTGAGGAGTAGACGCGCTCGGCAAGCACATCTCTCAATAGGTCGTAGACTGAATCGAAGACGGCGTTGCCGAGCCTCAGTGCGAGAACTGCTCCCACGGGAATCATCAGGTAAGCCCAGTCAATTGGCGAACCTATGCTCTCTACGACACGATCAACAACGACCTTAGTCATCCAGATGACGGCGGGTGAGACAAACGCTGTGATGGTAGAAAAGACAAGCAGTAGGCAAAGGGTTGCCGGAGAGACACTCCAGATCATCTTGGCAACGCGAGGAAGTAAGCGAATCAACTCGCGAACTGTCTTAAGACGAAGCAGCTCTTCAGGATCGTAGGTCGTGGAACTCATCAACGAACTCAATTCTCTCGTCTGAGAACAGTAGGAAGCCAGATTGCAAGACGCACAAAGGCGAGTGGCATGGTGCTAACCGCGCGTGGAAATGGGTGGGGGATGAATTGTGCGATTGGGAACACAATTCGCGGATATTGTACCCACAAGCCCGATTAATTTCGAAGCGTGAGAAGGTGCCAGGAGTGATTTGCCTTGACGCTCTGTGCCGCCGGACCTGTCTGAATTAAGACTTTCTCAAGAGCCCGTAGACTCAAGCAAGAATCCTGACATAGTCGGTCCTCTTGCGCGACCAATAGGGTCGCGCGAAACCCTCTTCTCTAACATGCACAGTACTCGTAGCTGATTGGCTGCTATGAAAGTTGAACCGACCATGGTCTGCCATGGAGTGAGTTAGGAGGGGAAGAAGAGACATTCATGCCGTATGTCCGATCGACCATCACGGGTACGCTTCGCACGTTGACTGTTCCCATCTATGCACCGTCGGTTCTTACTGCCGTTGCTAGGGGCGGAGCCTTAATCGCACTGCCCCTGTATGCGTTAGAGTTGGGTGGCGGACCTGCACTAGCTGCAGCGGTAGTCGGCTCGAGAGCCATAGGAAACATGGTGGGCAACCTTCCCGCTGGTCACTTTGCGGCTCGGATTGGCGACAAGGCGGTGATGCTCGTGGGTCTAGCCATACTTGTAGCTGCAGCAGGTATGTTGTGTGGATTCGCGTCTCCCTTGCTACTGGTCGTATCTGCGTTTGTACTAGGGGTCGGCGGAGGTTCTTGGGTCATTGCTCGACTTTTGCACATCACGGAGACCGTTCGACTTGAACAACGAGGTCGAGTTATATCGGTCATGGCGGGAATAGAGCGTGGGGGCTCTCTCATAGGTCCGTTACTGGCGGGAATTGCGTTGGAGCTTTTTGGCTACCAGCCAGTGTTCGCCGCGACCGGAACGCTCTTCTTTCTCGCATTTCTGTTGTGTCTCTGGAAGACCAGGCGTGCTCATGTCCGCAAGAGTGCGCGCCAACCGATGACAGTTCTACAAGTGCTTGTTCGCTTTCGACAGACCTTGCTCACCGGCGGATCCGTGATGCTCTTTCTTTCCTACTTGCGCAATGCAAGAATGTTTCTGCTTCCTGTTTGGGGATCTACTATAGGTCTAAGCCCTAGCGAAATAGGGCTGGTCGTGAGCTTGTCGTCAGCCATAGACATGGCGATGTTCCTTCCTGCGGGAATAATCCTTGATCACATTGGCAGAAAGGCGAACTTGGTCTGCTGTTTGGCATTAATGAGTCTGGCAACGGCCTTGTTGCCACTAACCCATACATTCACCACGTTTCTCCTAGTCGCTATGGTTGCTGGGTTGGGCAACGGATTTGGTACCGGAATTTTCATGACACTGGGAGGAGACTTCGCGCCTCGGTATGGCCGCAGTCAGTTTCTGGGAGTATGGCGTTTTGTAGGAGATTTTGGAGGTGTGGCAAGTCCGTTTGCGATTGGTTCGTTGGCACATGCAACCTCAATGATGGTGGCGTGTGTCTCCTCGGGAGTTCTGGGGTTCCTCGGAGTGACGCTTGCCTTCTTCTTCATCCCCGAAACGCTTCGCAAGAACCGGGGGCCTCAAGAGCAGGAGGATGAAAGCGCTGTCCCTCGTGCCGATCAAGAAGATCGTTCTGCCGATGAAGGGCGAGGCTAGAACAACGGGTTGCCCTGAACTTTGGTCCTTACGGAGTAGAAGTCGTTAGTCGAAGTCATGAAGAAGGTCTTCATGTCGTCGCCACCCCAAGTAAAGTTTGCACAGAATTTGGGTGTGAGAAAGATTCCGAGCAAATCACCCGATTCTGGTGCGTAGACATGCACACCGCCAGGTCCAGCACAAAACACATGGCCAGAAGTTGCCACCTTGAGTCCATCGGGTGCGCCGGGTTTGTCGCCAGTGGAACGTGCAAACACGTCCCCGCCACTCAGTGTTCCGTCGTCGGCACAAGCGAACTTTCTAATGTGCCGTTCCGGCGTATCCGCTACAAGGAGATGTGATTCGTCGATAGTGAATGCAAGTCCATTGGGCTGAGTGAAATCCTTGGCCAACAACGTAAGCTCACCAGAGTTGCCGTTGATCTTGTAGACACCTCGAAAATCCAGTTCAAGCGGTCGTTCGATTCCCACTCCGGGTCCGCGGCCAAATATGGGATCGGTGAAGAAAATGTCGCCATTGGATCGAACGACGATGTCGTTCGGACTGTTGAGCTCCTTTCCGTCCCAATGCGACGCAAGGATCGAGATTGAGCCGTCAAGTTCCTCCCGAACTACCCGGCTTGTGGCGTGTTCGCAGGTGAGTATCCGGCCCTGCTTGTCGTAGGTGTTGCCATTGGCATTGTGGCTAGGGGATCTGTAGGTAGCGAGTCCCTCTGCCTCTGACCATCGATGCATGGAATCAGCCGGGATGTCGCTAAAGGTGACATGGCGTTCGTAGGGATGCCAAATCGGTCCTTCCGTGAATTGAAATCCCTCTGCAAGGGTAATCCTTGGTTGGGAAGTGTCGACGATGTCATGGAATCGCGGATCGGCAACTTCAAAATCCATAGGCAAATCCTAATGTGGAGTATTTTGGTATTGAGACGCTACGCAAACGGGTCGGTGCCCGTCTTCATGAAGGGACCGACTCTTTCGGGATGTTCGTTGTGTTCCCGATAGGGATAGAGTGATTCCAGTCCCAACACCCGCTCCAGCTCTGGAAACCGCTCCAGCAATCCTGGGTCGATTTCGTCGCGATTCCACTGATGAATGGGTCTCATGTGCATCCGCATGAAGACTTGCACCAAGGTTACTCGCAATCCTGGGTTCTTCCTCGGTGTGGAGCCATGCCACGTCGAGCCGTGCCACACAGCCAACGAGCCCGCCTTTCCATGCAGAGGAACGACCTTAAAGGGAGTACTCTCGAGCGACGACTCGTGCGGAAACGTCGCACGCCCATACCGATGAGATCCTGGCACGAAGACGGTCGGCCCATCATCGGCTCCGGCGTAGTCGGTGCACAACCAAGAGAGATTGGCGACATGAGCAATATGTCCACCACCCGGCGGTATGCCATGCGCATCGCTGTGCAGCCCCAATCCCCCAGCCGACTCTGGTTTGATGATCCAGGTGTGTCCGGTGAGCATGGCGCTCTGTCCAAGCAACCAGCGCGCTATGGTCAACACTCGCGGATTGGTGGCAGCTTCTGCAAAGACATCGTCCTCTTGAAGGAGATACCAGGAATTGCGGAACGCAGATTTTGTGTCTTCCTGGTTTGCAGTTGTGTAATCCCCAATTTCGATTTTGTTGCGCTTTTCGCAGGTTCGGAGTATTGCCTCCCTAAGACGATCCGGAAAATCGTTGTCCGTTCCCATGATTTCAGGCGGGATCACGGTCAATCCGTAGGCATCCAATTCCAAGGCATGCTTGACCAGACCGAACTCTTCCAAGTTGTTCATGATTGGATCTAGATTGGGGCAGGCTTCGTACGAAGCGATGTTGCTGTGCATCGTCTATTGAGGTAAGTGCAGTAAATCAAAGGCGAATATTAGCGTACACTAAAAAGCGATTAACGTGAGCGACACCGAATTTGAACCATGACGGTTGCCACGAAGTGTTTAGCTGTAAGCTACCCTCTATCCACGAACACAGAACGACGCGAACCCTTTACACTTCTTAGTAGCGACGCGACGGATTTGTCAATACACGAACTCCAGCCTCATGCGATCAACGGCTTTGAATGCTACCCTAACGAGACTAGATCCACGGCTAGTTGGTTGACGTGAGAGTCGCTTTGGGCAGATTGAAATTGCTCTCGATTGTGAGTAGCAAGTTGGGTCAATGCATCTTCGAAAAATAACTAATCATTCCATCTCGTAGTACGTAAGAGAAAAAATGCCAACTAATCTGGCCGCCCAACTGAAAACAAGGCTAATAGAGCAGGCCATCGAACTCGGTAGACGTGGCCAATTTCTAGAATCTGCGCAGAAATTTGAACAATCAGGCGCACGTCCTGAAGACGTCGAGCATGATTCATCGAAGCTCGCTTTCGCACTATACAGGCGTGCACTGCTCTGCGTTGCTAAGGAAGAATTTCGAAATGCAATCGGACACCTCGAGACTGCAAAGCGATTTCCTGACGTGCCTCAACACTTAAGATCTTTGTTTCAAGAGCGTATTGCTACGATTCAAAGGGATTCAATTGCGGAGGTAAGAGATTTTGATGCCGCGATTGCTGAACGATTCGAGAACAAACCGTCCGATGTGGATCTTCGAGACGAATTCCTTCAGAGATACAAACTAGATCAAGCGGAGCGCGAGCACAACGTGGCAGCGATCGAATCGTTGTCAGCTGTAGGAGTCTATCGGTGGGTTGGAGACATCAATCGCAATGACAGATGGTCAGAATTGATTCGTAGATTCAAGCGTGGCCGTGAGACAATGCCAGCGTTCTTCGGACGAATCTTAGCAGAGCATGTGCGGGCATCGGAAGTGTGCATGGACTGGATGCACGAAGTAGACTACATCGTACCGGTCCCGGCTTCAGAACGCCGAACGGCTGAAAGGGGTTCCGACATAGTCGCGAGCATGGCAAATCACCTGAGCGCACGACTCAGGATTCCTTTACGACCCGACTTTCTGAGACGTACGGGGAATTCCGATCGGTCAAGAGATGTCGGAAAGTCATCTTTAGCAACCCAATACTCATTCAATCGCAATAAGCACGGGGACATCGAGGATCGAGTAGTCCTATTGGTGGATGATGTGATGACTCGCGGACACACCGCTGAGATATGCGCTTCACTTTTGAGAGAGAATGGTTGCATAAAGGTTTTCCTATTGGTGCTTGCTCTTGCCGAGAGTACGCTCCAGTCGGAGCGGCATTCCTAAATGTGAATTCACAGCATCGTGGAACGTGCCATTGCTGATCAGTTTTCAATTCACCAACAATTTCGGAACACGGGTCATTTCAAGTGCGGTTCTGGTACGCTTGCGGGTGGTGCTTTTCGTCCTGCGTTTGTCTGATTTACGGTAAGCCATGGCAAAAAGTGGCGAGAAAGAAGGTCTAACAATTAGAGAGATCGTGAGATAGTCAAAGCATGCGCAAGACGACGGACTCGTTCGACGATGTCCCATCTGGAATTCAAAGCGTAGAAACGCAACTCGACGAAAATACGATTCGAGAGCTTGATCTGTGGCGCTCAACGATGACGCCGCAGCCGTCGAGAGCGGAGGCCGCAAGACTGTTGTTGGAAGAACGGCTGTGTACAGGCGAATTTGCGAAAACGGTCAAGCGCCAGCCACACAGAGTGTGTCCGGACTTGCAAGACCTTGCAGCTATTTACGCATTAGAGCAGGTATCCGGCTTTGGGCCAGTGAAATTCAGAACCATGTACGAGTCCGGAATCGATGCTCAGGATGCAATTGAGAATCCCGAGGTTATTCCCTTTGAGGGCCGTATAGGTGAAAAGCTTCGTCGAGGAATAAAGGCACTCTCCAAACCGGACCTGGATGCTGCAAGTGCGCGTGCTAAGGTTCAGTTGGAACGAGCATTCGAGCTATCAGCGTCCATCCTAGTCCATGGAGATTCGGACTATCCGGAACAGGTGTATGTAAGCAATAATCCAGTGCCGGTCATATACGTTCGAGGCGATACAGGCATTTGGCGGGACGCAGGGACGGTCGCTGTAGTTGGTTCTCGCAAGACTCGCCTACCCTATGCTGACAGCGCTCGAATGTTCGCTGCGGTGGCTGCAAAACTGGGAATGGTTGTCGTTTCAGGTTTCGCCGATGGTGCTGACCGCATCGGACACGAGTCGGCTTTCGAGAATGGGGGTCGAACGATTTGTGTCATGCCCTGCGGCCTAGATTTGGTTTTTCCGCCTGAAAATCGGGACCTGTGGGAGCAATTGCTCGCGTATCCCCAGGCAACTTTTGTGAGTGAGTTTGGATTTGGGTTACGTGCTTCATCCCTGTTGCTGCGTAAGCGCAACAAGCTAATCGTGGCGTTCTCTCGGGGCATCCTAGTCGCTCAGTCGGCACTTGACGGAGGTGCGATGAACGCGTATCGATTCGGGCGAGAACAAAGGAAGCCGGTTGCCACATTCAGGTCAGATGGAACGAGAGAGACATCTGGCAATGCATTGATTGCAGAAGACTCTCGCACTAATGCATGTGTTTTTGGTTTGACCTGTAACGAATCGAGCTACGAACCTTGGTTGGAACGGCTGTCCTGTTAGACTTGGACGGCACTGTTTGGGATAGCCGCCCCTGGTACGCGAAGGTAATTGCCCGACTCTCCCGAACCCCAGCTACGGAATTCGAAATCAAACTCAGACTCGACGAGGGGGCAAACGTCATCCGGCTGGCTAACTTGCATGGTGTAAGCCGAACACAGTTAGCACGTGAGGCAGGCAAGAGTGAAGATCTCCCCGATTTGTATGGGGGTGTGCTGGAGACGTTGAGTCGGTTCCAGGTGCAGTCAAGGCCGATGGCAGTTGTTTCTAATCTATCGGGTTCGCTTGTAGCACCTCTGCTCCGATCAACCGCATTGGAATGCTTTTTCGGTGCCGTAGTGACACCTAATCGAGGGGTACCAGCAAAACCACAGCCTCACGGAGTAACCAAAGCCTTGAGGACGTTGGGGATTGACGCGAGCAAGGCATGGTACATAGGTGACGGAGACGTAGATGCTAAGGCTGCTGGAGCTGCAGGAGTTCGTTTCGCGTGGGCATCCTACGGATACGAGCGAGAAGAACCGGCGGGAACGGATGTCGTGATCGAACAATTTGAGGATGCGCTCAGGCTATGAGGGCTCTCAGTAGACCAAACCCTCATTAAGTCAAAATAGTGGCAGAAGTGCCAGATCCGTTGCATTTTCCGTTGGGAGCGAAACCGGCCTTTGCCACGTTGCTAGATTCACATAGTCTATATGCCACCAAAAGACTCAACCACCCCGTGGAGGCAGCCTTCACCTTACCTATTGCTTGACGCATGTCTCGCTTGAAGACACCGATTGAAACTAGGTTCCTACACGAATGGGAATCATGGACCGTACTGCGACTCGATATCCGTTTGAAGCCGTTCGTTTCGAATCTGTATGAGTTCGTTGGTAGCCCATTGAGCCAGATCCGTCATGGGAAACTTGGAACCCGGGCACGTGGTCTTGGAGTCTCCACGCACCTGACGGTGTGCGCCGAGAGCAAAAGCAGGAAACTGTAGTTTCAGCTCGACGAGCAGGTCTTTCAATGCGGCGAGTTGGGTTGATGCGGGCGGTTCCGAGTCGAATTGACCGCTAACGACAATTCCCAAGCTACTTGGGTGTTGTCCCCGCAAAGTGGTGGGCAGCAGCGGCCGAACGGTTCCGTCCCTCTCTACTCGGTAGTGAAAGTTCTCGCGGTTGCAGCCATCGTGGTGCAACAAGACAAACTTGATGGAACCGATCTGTTCTTGAGCAGATTTCACGTTTCAGGAATGAGACTTCGCAGATTCCAATTCTTCCAAACAGGTCTTTTATGCGGAAATTCCAACAAGTCGGCCGAAGTGGACGGTCTCATTGCTCTCTGATCGCCATTTTCCAGGCTAAGTTACAGTGTTTGATTACAACTTCTAGTATGTAAACGAGCGGTTCAAATTCGAAGAGTCAATGCATCACATCTATTGTTTTCGACCGCGTTCACGGCTGCACCTCAAGCCGATGTGGCACGCGCTGTATTCATTGCCTCAGTTGGCCTACTCTTACTCCCGTTCTTCAATACACGAGCGGCCGCTGAAAGCTCTTCAGAGGGAGAACGTATAGCCAACTTTCATTTTCCATTGCGTCACTTCGACATCGTAAAGCAGGAAGTCAATGTCCGGCCTGTTTGGATACTTGCTTGTATGGGAAATCCGATACAACTCCCAGAACAATCCGATGTCCCAATACTTCTTGCTATTTCTGTCTCCTATAAACGTGCCGAATCCAATTTTTCCGATATCGCCACTCACAACATCGGACACAGACGGGCGTCCCAGTGCTCCGTCCAATTCAAAATCATTCCTGAATCGACCAATGCTCAACCCCAAGTAAGGAGAGAACGTTCTTCCGTTTAAGTCCAATTGCAGATGGTCGTTGCCAACTTTATGTGTAAACATAAGACTGGAGTATCGACCAAGAGACCACCGTTCGCTCGCCGCACCGCTCCGAACGAAGGAATAGCGACTCGACGCGGCGTCTTTGAGAGAGAGCGAACACTCAAGAGATGTCTCCGCCCATGTTTTCCATAAAGCTGTATAGAAATAGCCAAATTTAGCGGACAATCCAGGGACATTTGTCGAATCCTTGTCTTTGGCGAATAGAGCACCCCAACTTGGGCCTCCATCAATCGGAAACGCCAAAGCCAAATCTGATTGTGCGCTCACAATGTCATTGGTCACAGCAACGCCAAATCGAAAACCGTCTGCAGTGGACGACATGCCGAATACGAGAGCCAAAATGCAAAAGCTAATCTGTGTCGCGGTCGTTTTGTTCACTTGAATTCTCCTAAATACGAAGATGCTGTTGCGACTGGCTGAATCGTACTCGTGGCATTAGGTATAAGACGTGCTCGTGCGGAGCTTGGCAAGTCTCACTCTTCTTCACTGGTGTCTTCGTTGTTGGACTCCCAATAGGGTGGAATGTTCAGAGGGCCAAGGTTTTCCCCAAGCTGAATGAGCACACCATGGGAGCTGCGTGGAGAAATGAAGGCATCAACACCCCCTTCCGCAGCGTCGAGATTCTTGTCAACGATGCGAACACCGTTGTCCTCAAGTCGCTGTGCCTGCTGCTCAAGGTTGGGCGTCTGCAGGGTGATGTGGTGCACACCTTCTCCTCGCTTCTCAATGTAGCTTGCTAAGAATCCTTTGGGATCAATGGGTTCGAGTAGTTCGATGCAGAATCCGTCGAGATCGAAGATTCCAAGCTTGAACTCTCCGCTGTAGTGAACACTCGTGCGCACCAGCTTTGCACCGAGCTGATCTTCATAGAACTTTCTTGCTTCGTCGATGCTTTTGACTGCAATCCCTATGTGGTCGATTCGGCCAATGGCTGATTGTGTGCTCATGCTTTCCCTTTGTGTCTAGTACCTGTGAACTTCATGGGTTGCGGCCCAGGTTGGAACGAAGCTTCTTTATTGTCTATTGAATTCCAACTTCTAAGGGCATTGATGTTGGATTTGGTGTGCCCTTTTCGCATCAACAACTGACCGGCACACTCCGCCAATGGTATGTTTAGCCGCTAACTGCAGCCGGCGAGAAATAGAACACTCCGGACGGAGTAGCCTGCCACTCCCTTCGAGCTAACTCGTTTTAGGTGGTAAGCCACTGGAATTTCTGTGGCTTGCGACCTGCACGTGGATGCAGTGGCACATTGATCATTGCAGGACCGTCATGATCCATGACTTCATCGAGAGCTGACCTCAAGTCTGCGGGATCGGAAACGTACATGCCCTTGCCGCCAAGAGCTTCCAGCATTCCCTCGTAGCGTGCACCATAGGTGAGACCACTTGGCGGAATGGGTTTTCCTTTCTCGAATGGACCGTATCCTCCACCAATTCCGCCATTGTTCAGCACGATGAGCTTGATGGGCAGGTTGTACCGCACTATGGTTTCGATTTCCATTCCAGAAAAGCCAAAAGCGGAGTCTCCCTGTACGGATACGATCGGTTTGTCAGGATTTGTCACCGCTGCGGCGATGGCAAACCCCAATCCGACTCCCATGGTGCCGTAGGTGCCGGCATCAAGTCGATGACGAGGCAGGCGATTCATCATTTGCGTTCGGCCTATGTCCATGGTGCTTGCACCTTCGCCAATGATGATCGCATTTTCAGGAAGCCAATCTTCGATGTCTTTGAATGCACGGTAGTAGTTCATGGGCGTGGAGTTGTCGTCGGCCATGCCCTTGACGGTTTCTGCATTTTCTGCGGCTTTCGCCTGCAGTGTCGAACGCCATTCGGTTTCTGCTGGATAGAACCACTGCCGATTGCCTAGTGCTGTGTTGATCTGCTGAGTGATGACCTTGCCGTCTCCGACTAGTCCGACTTCTGCAGGTACGTTGCGTCCAATTTCTTCGGGAGAAATGTCGAGTTGGATAACGCGAACGTTGTCGGCAAATCTTGGCGGGAGGCCAAAGTGCATGATCCAGTTCAATCGCGCTCCCATCAGGAAGACTACGTCGGCTTCGCGAAGAGCTGTGCTTCGCGCAGCTCCAACGGACAGGGGATCATCGTCAGGCAGGATTCCTTTGCCCATGGGAGAAGCCAGAAACGGCAGCTGGGTGCGTTCGATGAACGCTCGGACTTCGTCCTCGGCGCGTGACCACGCCATGCCTTTGCCAACTACGACGAGGGGACGTTCTGCGGACTCGAGAACGGAAAGCGCGTCCTCGATTGCTTGCGGGTCGGCAAGCGATCGTGGTGGGTCCTCAACTCTTGGTACTGCACCGTTCGACTCGTCGACTTCCGCGCGAATGATGTCGTCCGGAAAATCCAAATAGGCGGCTCCTGGGCGACCATAAAGAGAGTGTCGGACAGCTTCGGCGACGTAGAAGGGTATGCGTTCCGCATGCTCTATGGCATGAGCGTACTTGCAGTAGGGTTTGGCAAGTTCTACCTGGCGCTCCTCCTGGAATGCTCCCATGCCGTTCTGGTAGACCGGCGATGCTCCGCCTATGAGAATCATCGGCCAGCAATTCTGCTGGGCGTTTGCGAGTCCCGCAAACGCATGAATAACGCCTGGACCCGATACGGTCAGGCATACTTGCGGACGTCCCGTCAGATAGCCAGCTGCATGCGCTGCATAGCTGGCTGCCTGTTCATTGCGCATGCCGATGAACTCGATGCCGGCCTGTTGCGCCGCTGACGCAACGCCCTGAACGGGGAAACCGACGATTCCAAACATGTAATCCACGCCTTGCTGCTTCAAGCTGCGGGCCATCAATTCAGCACCACTGACGGTAGCCATACTTCCTCTCCCTCAAAGTTAACGCCAACTGAATGATGTGCAGAATAAACCACCTGAAGTGGGTTGCACATCAAGACCAGATTAAATCAGCTATGGGGCGTATGGTACTTGACCCAACGTTGCGACCTGCTTGCAATCGTCTAACAGGCAAGGGTATTGACTATGGCTTTTGACAAGCAACATGTACGCACGGTAATCGAACGGGCGAAATCAGAAGGTCGTTCGATGTTGACGCCTGAAGAAGCTCATGCGGTTGCACTCGAGTACGAGATACCAGCACCCAACCAGTGCGTTGCGAAGACTGCAGATGAAGCAGCCGACTTTGCTCGATCACATCCGGGCCCGAATGTGCTCAAGGTGGTTTCCGACGACATCGTGCACAAAACTGACGCTGGAGGCGTTATCGCCAATGTCGATGGCGAGGACGCGATTCGCGAGGCGTTCGACAGCGTTGTAGCAAACGCCAAGAAGCACGTTCCAGGCGCTCAAATCGACGGAGTGCTTGTTCAAGATCAAGTGGCCGAGGGAGTCGAGGTCATTGTTGGGGCAACGACAGATCCAGTTTTCGGCAAACTGGTTGCGTTTGGTCTTGGCGGGATCATGGTGGAAGTCCTAAAGGATGTCACTTTTCGTTTGGCTCCGACAGGCTCCGAAGACGCCCTTTCCATGTTGGACGAGATATCGGGAAGCGAAATACTGGATGGAGTGCGGGGCATGCCTTCAGTTGACCGAGAGAGCATTGCGAGACTCATTTCCTCGGTTAGTCGACTGGCTTCTGACATTCCGGAGATCAGTGAGCTCGATCTCAATCCCGTGATCGCGACCGACACTGGAGTGTGTGCGGTCGACGTACGCGTGATCTTGGACTTCGAAGAACAGGTTCAACGGCCTCGACCCTCCAAGGAAGAGATCTTGGCTGCAATGTCAAGAATCATGCGACCTTCGGCAGTTGCCGTCATTGGCGCCTCAGCGGAAGAAGGGAAGATTGGGAACTCCGTGATGAAGAATCTCATCGACGGAGGGTATCAAGGGCACTTGTATCCGGTTCATCCTCGAGCAGATGAGATCCTGGGTAAGAAGTGCTATGCGTCTGTATTGGATATTCCGACTGCAGTGGACATAGCGATTTTCTGCATTCCGGCCAGGTTTGTTGCTGGTGTGATTGCCGAGTGCGGCCAAAAAGGCATCGCAGGAGCAATCCTGATTCCATCTGGCTTCGCAGAAATTGGGGAGCACGAACTGCAGAAGGAAGTCGTCGAAGCGGCTCGAGAACACAACGTTAGATTGATGGGACCTAATATCTACGGGTTCTACTACACACATCACGATCTGTGCGCGACGTTCTGCACACCGTATACGGAACGTGGTCCTGTTGCGCTCTCCTCCCAAAGCGGCGGGGTAGGCATGGCGATTATTGGCTTCAGTCGAAGCGCGAAGATGGGAGTGTCCGCCATAGTAGGGTTGGGGAACAAGGCAGATATTGACGAAGACGACCTGCTGACGTTCTTTGAAGAGGATCCTAACACCCAGGTCATTGCCATGCATGTGGAAGACTTGAAGGACGGACGAGCGTTCGCGGATGTGGCCTCACGAGTATCGAAGAAGAAACCAGTCGTTGTCCTCAAAGCGGGTCGTACTCAGCAAGGCGCGCGAGCTGCTAGCTCCCACACAGGAGCGCTAGCTGGGAACGATCGGGTCTACGATGCAGTACTACGTCAAAGTGGGGTGATCCGTGTTCACTCGTTGAACGACATGTTGGAGTTTGCGCGTGGATTGGCGGTGCTACCGACGCCCAAAGGCGAGAACGTCTTGATTCTGACAGGAGCAGGCGGTTCAGGAGTGTTACTGTCCGATGCATGTGTAGACCATGGATTGAAGCTCATGCCCATGCCGGATGACTTGGATGTGGCATTTCGGGAGTTCATTCCACCATTTGGAGCTGCTGGAAATCCCGTCGACATAACCGGAGGGGAACCGCCAAGCACTTACTCTTCAACAATCGATCTGGCGTTGAAAGAGGACCGAATTCATTCCCTCATTCTCGGATATTGGCACACAATCATCACGCCGCCGATGGTCTTTGCGGAACTGCTGGCGGATTCGGTTGCTAGGGCACGGGGTGAGGGGATTGACAAACCTGTGGTGTGCTCTCTAGTGGGAGATGTCGAGGTTGAAGAAGCTTGTGAATTCCTAAACAACCATCGAATACTTGCCTATTCCTACACCGCGGAGAAACCGGTTGCAGTGTTGGGAGCTAAGTATCAGTGGGTGCGAAAAGCACGTAAAATCTAGAACCGAGTGGTTTACGCTTCGAAGCAGCTCTCGGTGATCTCAACTTTAAGGCGGTCCAAATCTGGTATTGTTGTCATGCTCTAACAGACAGTTAGCTTGTATTGAGATTGACTCTTGCAGCAGTCAGATACTTGTAGGACGAGTGGCACATGGTACTCGCGATGAAGGATCCGACTCACGAGAAGGACATGTGATGGAATTATGTGAGGACAATGACACGGCGCTTATACCTACGTCTACTGACAATATGCTTCATCTCCGAATATATGACGTCCCCGATAGACAAGCTAAGACGTTACTTCAAGAACAAAATGAGCAACTGTTTCTAGCTCTTCAATACTCGAAATACCAAGATTATCTGGGTTGAGGTCGACTCGGCTATGCGGCTCTTAGCAAGCTCGAGGAAGCTGATTGGGAACGCGAGGCCGCGTAGCCATAAATGACGAATTTTCTCTGCAACGAAAAATTCCCACTATATATGATGGCCAGACAATTCCTCCTAAGGTATTCACACATTGTTAGCGAAGAATCAAACGTTACAGCAGTCGTTAAAGGAATGGCATTCATGATTTCTAACATGATGATCCTTCAAAATGCGATTGAGGATCGAAGTTTAACATCATGAGAAACTAACGATTGGCCCAATTTATGAATGCGTTACCTCTGGTGACTGCGTTTTTCGCTGTTATATGCGCGTTTGGTTCGGTTGTGTGTGCGCTCTGTTCCTACCGACTTGCCAGAACGATATACCTCGAAGCCAAGAGCGACGAAAGAATCATTCTAGGTCCTCTCGATCACCCGCATTCCGTTAGTATCCTGGATCACCAGGTGGCAGTTCTTGGTTGTGCAGTATTCAACAAATCTCGTCGAAAGGCATACATAGAGGAAGTCAGGGCAAATAGGAATGAAAGTCCAGTTGAAGTGATCTGGGGATCATCGATAGATCAGAATGGAAACATAGGGTTTCCAAACTCCCTGATTGGCATCACAGACTGCGAAAGCCTTTACGTTAGGAGACGAGATGGCGAAGCCATTTACCAAATGACTCTTGACGTCACGTATTACTTTGGTCGGCAGAGACTCACGACGCAACTCAGTTTTGATTACATTAGAGATTGAACTACTCGGACTCAAGGGTTGAGGTCTTTGACGGAAATATGCTAGAGGAACGTGGTGAATACGGCGTTCTAGCTTACGAGAGACATTTTGGTTCGTGTCAAACTGCCAACACGAGAAGACATTCTCGTGTGAATCCCCTGCAGCACTCGTAAGTCTCGTTGCGGCGAGTTACCCTTGGGGAGATGTAGACGATGCAACAGCGTATGCTATGCGCACCTTCTTTGTTGTGACTGCCTTGTGGCCCAACAGGAAGGACAGAATCGATTGTCCATGCACCGTGAAAGTTCACTCGTTGGACTTCTCCTGTTCGCGAGAAGCCATGGCGTATCAGTGCCATTGACGAACTGGGCCTCACCCTACAGATTCACGTCGCAAACAAAGAAACTCCTAGAGCATGTTGCGGCCGACTGTGTGTCAGCTTTGGGTTGCCGTGTAATTCTCAGGAAAGCGCTCGCAGAATCTGGCTGTATTGGTCTACTCGAAACGAGTATTGACACAACATATAGGCTAGTCATTGTGGATAATCTCGTTGATCTGAGCAAAAAGACGTCGAATGCGTTGCGTCAGGTGGCCACCTGACGCGAAAAACACACTGGATTGGATGTATGGTCGAGAACTACTCTTATCCTGAGCAGAGAGCTCGCAGGAACATTGATCGTAATTTGGTGCAAGCGGGATGGAAGGTTCAGGACAAGAACAGCATAGACTTTGCCGCTGGACTTGGAGTTGCAGTCCGTGAGTATCCAACCGGTGTCGGTCCGGCTGATTATGTACTCTTCGTTGAAAAGAAAGCCGTTGGTGTCATTGAAGCAAAACCTGAGGACTGGGGCCAGAAGATTACCACGGTCGAAGAGCAATCCGGCGGGTATGCATCTGCAAACCTCAAATGGATAAACAACCCAGAGCCGCTTCCCTTCGTCTATGAGAGTACGGGCGTGATTACGAGATTTACCGACGGTCGCGACCCCAATCCACGCTCGCGTGAGGTCTTCAACTTCCATCGTACAGAAACTCTGCAGGAGTGGCTCTCAATGCCTATGTCTTTGCGCGAGAGCCTGCAGGGGTTGCCAAAACTTCGTCAGCAGGGACTGCGGGATTGCCAAGTCAGCGCTGTAGAAAATCTTGAGAACTCCTACAAGAACGATCAGCCGCGTGCGTTGATTCAGATGGCAACAGGCGCTGGCAAGACCTATGCGGCCATTACTTCCATCTACCGCTTGCTTAAGCATGCTGATGCCAAACGCATTCTATTTCTAGTCGATACCAAGAATCTTGGCGAACAGACCGAGCAGGAGTTCATGGCTTATCTTCCTAACGACGACAACCGGAAATTCACTGAACTATACAACGTCCAACGACTAAATTCTTCGTATGTTGCCCATGACAGTCAGGTGTGCATCAGCACAATCCAACGCATGTATTCGCTCCTCAAGGGTGAGGAACTGGACGAAGACGCAGAAGAAATCAATCCAGCAGAAAGTCTAGTGAAACCGAAGCAACCAGTCCCGGTCGCATACAACCCGACGCTTCCACCAGAGTTCTTCGACTTTATCTTGATCGATGAATGCCATCGCTCAATCTACAATCTTTGGCGTCAGGTGATCGAGTACTTTGACGCGTACCTGACTGGTCTCACGGCCACTCCTGACAATCGCACCTATGGCTTCTTTTATAAGAACGTGGTAAGCGAGTACAGTCACGAAGCGGCGGTGGCAGATGGGGTAAACGTTGGTAACGAAATTTACACTATCGAAACTGAACGCTCAAGCAAGGGTGGTCTGCTCAAATGCGACCAGCTCATCGAACGCCGGGAAAAGCAAACACGACGAAAGCGCTGGGATCGTCAAGATGAAGATGAGGATTACTCGGCCAAGCAACTTGACCAGAGTATCGTCAATCCAGACCAGATTCGCACTATTGTTCGCACTTATCGCGATCGGCTGAACGAGATATTTCCCGGACGTGAGGAAGTTCCCAAGACGCTCATTTTCGCAAAGACTGACAGTCATGCCGACGACATCATTCAGACCGTCCGTACGGAATTCGGACTAGGAAACGAGTTTTGCAAGAAGGTTACCTATCAGGCCAAGGAAGACCCAAAGTCGGTACTTGCCCAGTTTCGCAATGACTTCAACCCGCGAATTGCTGTCACGGTGGATATGATTGCTACGGGAACCGACGTACGACCACTTGAGTGCCTGCTCTTCATGCGCGATGTGAAGAGCCGCAACTACTTTGAACAGATGAAAGGACGTGGTACACGCACCCTTGGCTTTGACGACCTTAAGAAAGTAACGCCGTCGACAAAGAGCGCTAAAACGCATTACGTCATCGCCGATGCCATTGGTGTCACGAAGTCTCTCAAGACTGCTAGTCAGCCAATCATTACCAAACCGTCCGTTCCACTGAAAGACCTAGCCATGGGCGTTATGATGGGCGTACGAGACGACGATACGGTTAGTTCTCTAGCTGGACGGCTTGAGCGCCTCGATAAGCAGCTCAATGCAGAAGAACAGACCCGTATCCGCGAGAAAGCAGGGGACATTGGACTTCGGGAAATAGTGAGGGGCCTGCTATCAGCCATCGACCCAGATCGCGTTGAAGCCAAGGCTCGTGAGATCAATGACAGTCCCGCAGACGAGGAACCGAGTGCCGAGGTCCGCAAAATGGCTCAGGATCAATTGGTCGGAGAAGTGGCTAGTGTCTTCAATGGTGAACTCATTGAATTGATCGACACTATTCGTAGGAATAAGGAACAGATCATCGACCACGAAAGTCTGGATAGATTGATCCGAGCCGAATGGGAAGGAGACGCCGACGAGAATGCCAAGCAGATATCACAGGACTTTGAGAATTACTTGGAAGAAAACAGGGACAACATAGAAGCACTCACAATCTTCTACAGGCAGCCTTACAGACGAAGCGAATTGACCTACGAAATGGTACATGCAGTGCTGGATAAACTGAAGAACGACAATCCGAGACTGGCCCCGCTAAACGTTTGGCGTGCCTTTGCCCATCTAGACGACTACAAGGGAGAAAATCCTGTTAGCGACCTGACTGCATTGGTCGCACTCATCCGACGAGTTTGCGGACTGGACGAGACCTTGACCCGCCACTCGGATCGCGTGAGGCGAAATTTCCAAGCTTGGATAATGAAACGGCATGCTGGGGCAGGCGAAAAATTCTCCGAAGAGCAAATGGACTGGCTGCACATGATTCGAGACCACCTTGAGACTTCCTTCAAGATCGAGCGGGACGACTTGGAGTTGCCACCCTTCAACTCAAAGGGTGGCATGGGAGGGATGTACCTAGTGTTCGGCGACAAGATGGATAAGGTCATATCCGAGATGAACCAAGCGCTTGCAGCATAGTGGAGTTGCCGGCGGGATGGGTTAGCACACAACTGGCAGAGGTTTGTCACATAGAAATGGGCCAGTCTCCGCCTACAAGTACATACAACACCGATGGACACGGGCTTCCATTCTTACAGGGAAAAGGGGAATTCGGTGAGTTGCATCCGACTCCAGCCAAGTACTGCTCGCACCCAAAGAAAGTAGCGAGCACAGGTGCAATTTTGCTATCGATAAGAGCCCCTGTTGGACCAACTAACATTGCGCTAAATAAATGTTGCATTGGTCGAGGTCTAGCAGCCATTTCGCCCCTTGGGGGCATTTCCAATCGTTTCTTGCTTTGGTACTTGCGATATCACGAACCGGCTCTAGCTAAGTCAGGCACTGGTTCAACATTCACGGCAATAACCAAGATTCAAGTTGCATCGATTCCGATCGAGTTGCCACCACTAAATGAACAGCGTCGTATCGTCGAGAAAATCGAATCGCTCTTCCAAGAAATCGACAAGGGTGTCGAGAGTCTTCGGGCCACGAAGGAATCGATCGTACTCTATCGTCAGTCACTTCTCTCGATTGCATTTGAAGGTCATCTGACTGCTGAGTGGCGGAAGAAAAATCCTGACAAGCTGGAAAGTCCAGTTGTTCTTTTGGAACGTATTCACGAGGGACGCGAACTACACTACCAACAGGCTGTCGACAATTGGGGGCGAGCCGTTACAAAATGGAAAACAGATGGAAGAGGCAAGCGACCCGTAAAGCCAAAACGCCCGCCACCTCGTCCTTCGACCACAGTTTCGAATTCATCGGAATCTCCGAGTACCAATGCCAATATCACCTCAAACATTCCGGCATTCTGGGCAAAGACACAGCTTAGTGAAATCTGTCAAATCGAAATGGGTCAATCGCCGCCTTCAAACACATACAACACGTGTGGGAATGGACTTCCATTCCTTCAAGGAAAATCTGAATTCGGAGAAACACATCCGAGTCCAACCAAATTTTGCTCGCAACCGAAGAAGGTCGCCAAAGAGGGTTCAATCTTACTATCTGTACGGGCTCCTGTTGGACCAACTAATATCACTCTCCACGAGTGCTGCATTGGACGGGGTTTAACAGCAATACTGCCTCTTGGTGATGTTCCCGTAAAGTTTGTGCTGCAGTATTTGCGCTTTCAAGAACCAGCTCTAGCCAAATTGGGTGCAGGTTCTACATTCGAAGCAATCTCTAAGTCTACAGTCTCTTCCTTGCCGCTAAATTTGCCGCCACATTTCGAACAAATTGAGATAGTACGCCTATTGGACAAGCTGTTCGAGTCCGTAGAAATGCTTGAGTCGAAATTAGATGCTGCGCTGACTCGGGCTGACGAGCTGCGCCATTCGATTTTGAAATTGGCTTTCTCGGGACGGCTTGTCGGTCAGGACTCTCAAGACGAACCGGCAACAGTCTTGCTCAAACGGCTTAGAACTAGGTCAGCTACAGCCCAGACGCGGAAGAGAAGAGGTAAATCAAATGCAAGCTGATGACCATGCTATAGAGGAAATACTTGCCGACGGACGTCGTTTCATGGTTCCGCTCTACCAGCGCAAATACCAATGGCACGACACTCAACTCGTTGCGTTCTGGGAAGATGTTGAAGCAAAAGCAATCGAGGTCTTGGATGGAACGATCAAGTTTCAACACTACATGGGCGCATTGATTCTGGCACCTCTAGGCGAAGCCGCTCAAATAAGCGTCACCCCCAAGGTCCAAGTTGTAGATGGTCAGCAACGGCTCACGACATTTCAGCTGTTCCTTGCGGCAATTCGAGAAGTTGCTCGAAAGCACGAATGTCATGAACTTGCAGAGCATGTTCACGATTACCTCTTCAACAAACTGAAGTCAAAGGACAAAAACAAACTTGCTAGGTTCAAGTTGTTGCCGACGCCTTCCGACCGATCGATATTTCGAAACATCATTGATAAAGATTACAGTGCGATTAGGAAGCAATATCACAGGTACTACTGGGGTGGGCGTGTTCCCAAAAACACTCAGATGCGAACCCTCAGAGCTTATGAAGAGTTCCATCGGCGGATCGACCACTTCGTTCAGTTTGGGCCGGCTGAGATTAGTGTTGACGATGGCAACGACAGGGAAACGCTATCAATTTCGGACGAGACCGACACCCCAGAGGCAGTACAAGACCGCCTTGAGGCATTGCTCACAGCATTGCTTAATCGCATGAAATTGGTTGTAATCATGCTTGAAGACGACGATGATGCACAAGTCATCTTCGAGACTCTGAACTCGAAGGGCGAGCCTTTGCTTGCGATGGACCTTGTGCGAAATAATATTTTCTATCGTGCGGAGCAGCAGCAAGCGGACATCGAAGAGCTATATCACGAGCTCTGGGATCCGTTCGATCATACTTGGTGGAGAGAATCAGCACCCTTCGCTCGTCCGTGGCGCCCTCGAATTGATCACTTCCTCACACATGTACTTGCCGCGGAAACCGGTCAAAAGGTCTCGATGCGTGAACTCTACGCAGAATACAAAGACTTCGCAGTTCCAAAGGGCTCTCCTCGGTTTCGGAATGTAGAGGATGAACTTCGGATACTTGGAAAGTACTCGCCCATGTACGAAACTCTCGAAGGAAGATTAAGCGAGGACGAGGATTTATATTGGCTGGGACGCAAACTCGCTGCGTGGCAGGTAACTACTGCCTATCCGATTGCTATGCAAATCTGTATGTCTGAAATCAATAGAGAAGAAAAGGGACAGCTCTACGATCTGATCTATTCATACATTGTTAGGCGGGCCCTATCGGGACTGACGAGCAAGAACCTAAACAAGGTTTTTCAGAGTATTTCTCAGGTTTTCCTGCAGAAAGGTCCAACGGTCAGTGCTTTGGAAGACTACTTTTCGGATAAGACAGGCGATAGCACCCGTTTTCCAGGCGATGAAGAGTTTCGCTCGGGAATTCTGTCGAAGCCTGCGTATACACTGGCCCCGCAGACTCGTATTAAAGATGTCCTATGGGAATTGGAAGTGGCGAGCCGACCTGAATTTGCTGAGACGACATTGATGCCTATTGGTCTGTGGACGGAGCATATGCTTCCAGAGGCTTGGACTGAGGAATGGCCCTTTGAGGACGGAGAATTCGTGGAACGCTGGTCGCGCGAACCGAAAGCGGAACGTCGCAATACATTGCTCCATTCGCTAGGCAATCTGACTCTGCTGACTGCTAAGCTGAATATCTCGGCTGGGAACAAGGGATTTCTCAAGAAGCGCGAGAAGTTGAAGAAGCACACGAGTCTATTTCTCAATAAGTGGTTTTTAGATAGAGACGTTTGGGATGAAGGTCATATAAGGGTGCGTGGCGAAGCATTAGCTGACCTAGCGGTATGCATCTGGCCAGCGCTCGAGTTGGAAGAAATCGCCCTAGAGAAAGTTGGGGAGTCATGAGCACTTCGCCTATTGTCTCTAAGGTTTGGAGTTTCTGCACAACGTTGCGAGATGACGGTGTCAGTTACGGAGACTACCTTGAGCAACTGACTTACCTTATCTTTCTCAAGATGGCGGATGAATACACGAAGCCACCTTACCATCGCGACATTGGTATTCCCCAGGAATACCAATGGTCCAGTTTGACAAGTCGTCGCGGCGCAGAACTAGACGAGCACTACGTCACGCTGCTGCGCAGGCTGGGAGAGAAAAATGGGATGCTCGGACAAATCTTTACCAAAGCGCAGAATAAGGTCACCGACCCAGCCAAGCTTTCTCGTCTGATTGCGATGGTGGACGACATCAATTGGGTTGTTTTGGGTGCAGACATTAAGGGTGACATATACGAAGATCTTCTGGAGCGCAACGCCGAGGATACGAGGTCGGGTGCGGGTCAGTACTTTACTCCACGGGCTCTCATTCGTGCGATGGTCGAGTGTGTTCGCCCAGAACCCGGTAAAACCATCGCCGATCCTGCGTGCGGGACGGGTGGTTTCTTCCTTGGTTCTCATGCATTCATCACAAACTCGAAGAACTTTTCGCTCGACAAGAGTCAAAAATCGTTTCTGAAGAACTCGACGTTTCATGGAAACGAAATCGTCTCGAATACACGAAGGCTTTGCCTAATGAATTTGCTTCTTCATGGTATTGGTGAGATGACTGAAACGACAAAAATATCGCCCAATGACGCGCTAATCTCGCCTCCGTCGGAAACGTTCGACTACGTCCTCGCCAATCCGCCGTTCGGCAAGAAGAGCTCAATGAGTTTCACCAACGCTGAGGGAGAGCAAGAAAGGGACGATCTGACTTACAACCGGCAGGACTTCTGGGCGACAACGTCAAACAAGCAGCTAAACTTCGTGCAACACATACGATCAATGCTAAAGACAACCGGTCGAGCGGCGGTTGTCGTTCCCGACAATGTGCTGTTCGAAGGAGGGGCGGGCGAAACGATACGGCGGAAGCTACTTCAAACTACTGACATACACACGATTCTACGACTACCAACAGGCGTGTTTTATGCTCAAGGGGTAAAGGCCAATGTAATTTTTTTCGAAAACCACGAGGCGAGCCCGAATCCTTGGACAAAGGAAGTTTGGTACTACGACTATCGTACTAATGTACACCACACCCTAAAACAGAAACCGATGCGATTTGAGGATCTTGACGACTTCATTCAATGCTTCAATCCCAAGAATCGACACGACCGTGAAGAATCTTGGGACGACAAAAGCAACCCTGAAGGTCGCTGGCGCAAGTTTCCCTATGAGGAATTAATCAGTCGAGACAAAGCTAGTCTGGATGTGTTTTGGATAAAGGACAAGAGCTTTGCAGACTTTGAGAACTTGCCGGATCCCAGCGTAGTAGCGGAGGATATCACGGAGATGTTGGCATCTGCTCTGACTAGTTTCCAAAACGTGCAGGATGAGCTTCAGACGAATTCCTAGGCTGTAGGCTACATCGTTTCTTGCTCACCAATTAGAGCTCTACACAATTTCCGATGCAGTTAGCTCGAGAATTTGCAGGCCGCAATTGAACGTGTTCTCCTTTTGCCTTCGAATTCATTACTTGTTGGTCTCAAATCAAGCTGTTAGGCGAATTCCCCAACGCAATCTCTTTCCCAAAACTGAAACCGACACTTCGCCTCTTCAACAAACGTTGTAGTGATCTGTTCTCTATGACAAGCTAGCTAGACACGAGCCTTAGTTCTAGAAAGCACTGTTCCGTTGTGGAACATCGTCCAGCCTGTTGAAAATCTCGAACAAGTACCTCCATTGCACAGCATAAAGCGACTTCTACTCAATGCACCAAGTGAGTCAATCACCCACGGTCCAAGCGAGCCCAAATCAAGTGCGTACTCGAATATTAGGAGCCTTGGATATCACTCCAATTTGGATCCCAAATTCAGCCGTACGGGCGGTGCAGCTCCTTCAACTTTCTCAATGTTGAAAGGGCAAGCGGAAAGTAGCGCGTCCGTACAATCTTCAGAGTTACACATTTGCAATAGAGAGCGTGGGGGAGCAGAATGTCGTTCAGAACCGATGTTGAGAGGATATGGGATTCCTCGAATGGGAATACGCATGTGCAAGGAACAATGTTTGAGGAGCTTCTAGCTAAAGTCTTGCCTAAGAGACCCGAGCTTGAACTCTCAGACTGTTGGCTTCGCGAAGATGCGCCACCCGAAGTTAGGTCCACAATTGCGACTATCACAAGCAAAGACCAAGGAGTAGACCTTCTCGCTAAACGCAAGGATGGAGGCGTTGTCGCCATTCAAGCGAAGTGCTATCGCTCGAGCACAGTACAACGAACAGATGTCGATTCGTTTTTTTCTCACACTGGCGGGAACGCACGATTGGATTCCCGAATGTTGGTTACAACAACTGATTGGTCCGACAACATTACTGATGCCTATCAAGAACTAAATCCACCCATCACGCTGATTAATGCTCTGTCAGAGTGGGGAGATTGGAGTTTTGACGATGCTGTTCCACGTAAAGTTTTGAGTTCACGTCAGCAGGAGTCTGTAGACAAGTGTGTGAAGGGTCTTTCGCATACCGATCGCGGCAAGCTAATCATGGCGTGCGGAGGTGGCAAGACGCTGATATCCCTACGGGTTGCGGAAGAAATT
This sequence comes from uncultured Pseudomonadales bacterium, assembly GCA_964572845.1. Taxonomy (GTDB): domain Bacteria; phylum Pseudomonadota; class Gammaproteobacteria; order Pseudomonadales; family Azotimanducaceae; genus Bin55. The sequence goes on from CAZNFX010000002.1 coordinate 222,262, forward strand.
ACACGCGGGGGGGGGGGTAATCCTATTTGCAGCCCCCAGTTTAACTCTAGTTAGTCAAGCTAGGAGAGCTTGGCTGGAGGACGCTGACTCCGATCTACCATTGCACAGCATCGTCGTCTGTTCTCGCGGGGAAACCGGCAAGGACTCGTGGCGAGTCAATAACGCTTTGACAATAGATGCACCAGCCACGACTGACCCCAAACTAATTGCAGAGCGTGTCAAGCGTGCCAGAGAAATTGGAGGAAGGGTTGCGATATTCACCACTTACCAATCGATCGAACGTGTCTGTGAAGCACAGCAGGAACATGGATTGTGCGAAATAGACCTGTGCGTTGCGGACGAAGCACACCGAACGACAGGGGCGTTATTCGATGAAGAGGAAGATAAAGAACAGCTCACCAAGTGTTTCCAACTAGTCCACAACGGTCTTGTGGCAAGTAAGCGGCTATATCAAACCGCAACACCTCGAATATTCCACGAGCACACCAAATCCATGGTGCAACGCAAGGCAGAAAAGTTAGTGCAAAGGTCTGTGGAAATCGTAGACATGGACGACGATGTCTACGGGGATGTCTTTGATCAGCTCGACTTTGCACAGGCATTGGAAGAAATGCCAGAGAGAATGTGCGACTACAAAATCGTAATTCTGCTGTCGAGAAGGGGTCACGGCAACGAAGGTATAGAACGTTCAGTCGCAGAGAGCTCTGAGAGTGATGGAGTGGCGACAACAAGCCTTGGCGCTCGTTTGGCTGGACTCAACCTTGCTATACATGGCGCGGTCGAGGAGCTTTGGAGTGATGACGGTGTAACTCAAATCCGCTCAGCGAGTGTCGATATCAGAAGCCTAATTGGATTTTGCAACACCCGTGCAAAAGCACGATGGGCAGCCGACGGGTTAGAGGCTGATGGGGTCGCAGAATGGGCACAAGACCGAGCCGAGCGGTTGAGTTTTCCCCCCGAGCGGCGGCCGGTCAAGGCACAGTTCATCGACGGCACGGCATCGCCAACAACGCGGAGAGAAGTTCTCGACACACTCCACCAACACCGGTCCGGCAGTTTACGTGCCGTGGTCATGAATGCAAAACTGTTGACTGAGGGAGTAGATATCCCTGCGTTAGATGCCATTTGCTTTCTTGAAGATCGTAAGAGCGAAGTCGACATAGTTCAAGCAGTTGGGAGGGTGATGCGAAAAGTGCCTGGAAAAGAACGGGGGTACATCATCGTTCCAGTAGAGTTAGGGGAAGAACCATCACTTGACTTCGAGGACGAATTGGCGGAGAGCGTAAAGGAAGGTCGAATTCTTGGTCAAGTTCTCCGCGCACTACGTGCGCACGATCCACGGATTCAAACTCAATTGCACGAACGCATAGTTATTGTTGGCCCTCCAAATGGGAATAATGGAAACGGAGGAAGTTCCACATCGGAAGAGACGAGACCTTGGACAGAGCAATTGCTTGAACAAGGAAAATTTGACAATGTAGCCATGGGTTTAAGTAGAGAAACCGGGCTAGGAACTCCGGCTCGCGATGTTGCGAATTTGATTGAAGGAGCGGTACTTAGAGCAAGCCAAAAACTTGAGGAAGAGGGGTTGAGAAACGCCATGGCTGATACGCTTGCGATGAATAAGCATGTGTCCGGAAAAAGTGCATCTCCATGTACCGTGGGAGCTGTATTGCTGATGAATGCGGCTCTTGTCCATCAGCGGATTGTAGAGACCGGAAGCGACTTTCTACCGGCAAGTCGATCTATCGAGGAACTTCGTTCAAGCGGAAGGCTAGATGAGGAACTCGTTGAGACATGGGAACAAATTCTTGAGCATGACTACGAACCGGTATTTCGCAAGCCCGTCGAATTGCTTGACAGGATCCGCCGTGAGTACGGAGAGTTCCCTCAAGGGGCACGGAAAGCACTTCGCATTTTGAGTGACAAGGCTATCGAAGTCGCCAACCGCTACGTGGAAATGGGAATGGACCACGCAGGAGAACTCTATCAACGAGTAATGGGGAATGTAGCGAGCGACGGTGCATACTTCACGTTGCCAAATGCTGCAAGAGTGTTGTCGGGACTAGCTATGAGAGCGTCGATCCAAGAGAGTCCAGACTTGCCATTGTGGAAAAAGGGAACCATTGTGGATCCTGCCTGTGGTTCGGGAACTTTGCTTTTGGGCATGCTAACAGCGATTAAGGAGAATGACGATTTAGGCGGAGACACACACAGGACTCTAGTGGAGAATCATCTGGTTGGAATGGACATTAATCCGCAATCGGTGCAACTGGCTGCCTGTCAGCTTACCGTTGGTGATCCATCGGTGCAGTATCGCCGCATGAATCTTTGGACTATGCCACTGGGTTTACGCGGGAGTGATGTCCGTACCGGTTCAATGGACTTTCTAGCACAACTTGCAGTACAGAAAAGCAATGATCTTGGACCAGACCATAAGACATCAGCAAGCAGAATAAAGGGTAGGAAGCTGCAAGACAGTGTAGACAGTAAAGCAACCAAATCGCTGAAAAACGCCCGACTGATCGTCATGAATCCTCCTTATACGATCGGAGAGCAAGCAATGACAAAACTAGATCTCGAATCAAGAAAGAGATTTCAGAAGCAAATGAACGCGATTCGCGCACTAGCTCGAAGAACTTGGCCAATGGACGCAGGAGTTGTCAGCAGGAAGACGTTAAGACCATTGTTCACACTACTGTCAATTAAGTGCTTAAGCCAATACGATGAGGGAGTCCTTGCAATAGTCATGCCCTTTACAGCGTGCACCAGCGGCGCAGGACTCGGGGAAAGAGAATTTCTTGCTAGGGAGATGCACATCGAAGCTATTGTGACTTTGCACAATCCCCAATCGATGAATTGGAGTACAGAAACGGACATTAACGAGAGCATCTTGGTTGCGCGCCGTCGATCACGAAGCGAAGACTTGCCAACTCGGTTCATCAACTTGGTCCGGCGTCCTGATAGCTTAGATGAGTGCGACCAATTCGTCGAAGACATGGAGCGTGGAGATGTGAGTGCTTGGGGTCGAGAAACCGTTTGGCCTAAAGAAAGAATGCGCCAAGGTAGATGGAGCGCAGCTGTTTGGTATGACCCAGAAATCGCCGAGTTGTACGAGTCAATTAATGGGTTTGGTGAATCTCCCTGGGCCGATCACTTGACTTTGCCGAATGAGCTAGGGTACGAAGTTTTCCAAACCGGTCCAACGCTTGGCGGAAAGGGATGGTCGTATGTTGAGAAAGAGACTAAGGGTGCGATTCCAGTTCTATGGAGTTCCGGAAAGGACGTAACCAAGAACCTGAAAACGACTCCCGATCGAGCAGCAATACCTGTCAATGCTACGGAACAAGCTATACACAGAATGAGAGAGCGAAGAAGCCATTTATTGGTGCCCAAGACTCAAGATAGTCAATCTGGACGCTTTACTGCGGTCGTATCGCACAAAAAAATTGTGGGTGACAAATGGATAGTGATAAACGGACCTTCACTCTATGAGGCAAAAGCCCAGGCAGTTTGGTTGAACAGTACGCCTGGGAGGATCATGTACATGTCTCAGGCTGCAAGAAAGCTAACGTGGCCGCTCTATGGAAAAGACGGCGTGGAACGCACTCCAATGGTTGACACTCGAAATGCAGCAACGACACGCATACTTGCAGGTTGCTATGACGATACATGTAAGAGGAGTGTTTCATCGTATCGAGATGGAGTTCACCCCGTCCGCGAGCTTTGGGACGATGCAGTAGCGGAAGCGTTCTGCCTCGATAGGCAAGAAGTAAGTCGATTCGCGAATAAGCTTGCGAACGAACCCAAAGTTGCAGGACCGGATGAAGCAGTTCGAAACCTACGGGGTTGAAAGCAGTTTCTTCCCGATCAATATTTGATCACATTCGAATCCCTTCTATAGTGCGTGTTCACCTTAACGCATTGCAAGTGGTACGGAACTACAGCCTTTGTTGGTTTCCAAGGATCGCCGTTGAGTGGTGAAACTGAATTCGATTGGATCAATTGACAGGTCATTTTCATCGATCAGAAACTTGAAGAAGCTTCTGACTTTTTTGTAAGCTGAATTAAGGTTTAAGAACGACTGAACACCCGGCTGAAGCGAGATTCTTCGACCGATTAGTCAATCCTTTGAGACTTGCGAGTTTTCCTCTTCCTACCTGTCAGTTTATGCTTGACGAAATGTGATATGGGTACTGTCAATCCCAAACAAAGCTCTGCTGACGGAATTGAGAAAATAGCGGAGTCCATCTCTTCACATAGTAGGCTAATAACGCATGTGAGCAGCGCACTTGGCTAACGATGTGAGCCACCTTCGTTCCGAAGTTTGTTTCTAGTTTTTTGTCCGCAAAGATCGTCTCTGGCTCTCGGATTGTTCCTAATTGGGACTCGCATACGTTCTCCGTCAGAAGTTATTGTGTCTAATTTGTGTGGACACAGTGGAACCAAGAGCTAGAAACATATTGATCCTGCGGTTGACTAGGAGCTGCTAAACCCCTCACGGAGCATTCAATAGAATGCCTCCTTTGTCTGTGCGTTACGACCTACAGAACCCACGCGCAGCAAAATCTAACCGAAATGATGGATGGGCTATGAAAGCAATCAACCGGACATTTGTGGAAATAATCAACGGCAGTAAACAGTTCATAATTCCTGTTTTTCAACGAGATTTCAGTTGGACCCGCGATCAATGGGACCAGTTATTGCGGGACGTATTGCGAGCGAGTAACGTAGAAGCAGAAAGCGCGCACTTCATGGGATCGGTCGTCTACGTTGGAGAGGACCTGCGTGCCGGTTTCCAGAGCTGGTTGTTGATCGATGGCCAGCAAAGACTGACTACATTGACATTGCTATTAATTGCATTGCGCGACCACATCCAGGAGTCTAATTGGTCAGGTAGCGATGACGGTCCCACAGCGGAAAGAATAGATGCGTACTACTTGAAGAACGTTCATGAATCAGGCCAACGGCAGTTCAAGCTTGTGCTGCGTCGCAAGGATAACGACACACTTCAAGCTCTAGTTTCTGGAGATGGCTCTTCCGAAGATCACGATAAACAATCAGATTCGATTGTCGAAGCTTACGAGTTCTACAGAACTGCTCTTAGGAATCCATCATACGACCCCGAACTTATACTTCGGGGCATCGCCTGTCTGAATATCGTTGACGTTACTCTCGACCGAGCCACTGACAATCCGCAGCTTGTTTTCGAGAGCATGAATTCCACCGGAGTCGATTTGCGCCAAAGCGACCTAGTAAGGAAGTATCTCTTGATGGGTCTTGACGAATCGGAGCAAACCAGATTATACGACCAGTATTGGAGCAAGATCGAGTCATACTTCCGGACATCAGAGAGTTCGTTGGACTGGTTCTTGCGTGATTTCATGGCGCTAAGGCAAGAATTGACACAAACGATTCGGTTGGATCGTGTATATGCGGAATTCAAGCTCTTCCGTATCAGCGACTCGGCAGAGCCAATAGAGGAGTTGCTTGACGAGATGGTACGTTACGCTCGAAGATACGCCTCGTTTTTGGGAATTGCGCCGATGAAATACCCATGGCTCGCCGAGGCGATGGGCCAAATGCGGTCTTTGAATACGACACAGGGACTCTTGGTCATGCGACTTTACGAATTTCACCACAGGAATTTGCTCACTCCCGACGAATTCATCGGAGCTGTAAGATTGATCGAAAGCTATCTCATGCGCCGTGCGATACTGGGTCTGCAGACTAAAGCATATTGGTCAGTATTTGCACGGGTTGGGTTGCAACTCAATCCAGATTCCGTGTTCGAGTCGTTGCAAGTTGCCTTCGCGCGGCTTCGGGGCAATAACCGCTTTCCCAATGATGAAGATTTCAAGCGAGGATTGAGGGAACACGACCTATACGGATTGCGGGTCTGCAAGCACATTCTCGACCGGCTTGAAAACGCCGATTTTCACGAGCCCAGTCCGGTTCACAGCTATTCCATTGAACACATCATGCCTCAAGCGATCAGTGATGTTGCAGAGTGGCAGGAGATGTTGGGCCCGGATTGGCAGGAAATTCACGAGACCTACTTGCACCGGTTGGGCAATTTAACGTTGACTGCTTACAACAGTAGCTATTCAAATCGACCGTTTGAGGAGAAGAAGTCCCTCAAGGGTGGGTTTCGGCAGAGCGCAGTGCGATTAAACCTTGATGTCAGGGACGAACCGACTTGGACGACTAAACAAATCATAGCGCGTGGAGAGCGCTTGGCGGATCTCGCACTCCAGATGTGGCCACACCATAAAGCCGACGCAGCCAGCGTTCAGGCAGAGGAAATTCGAGAATTGAAGGAACGAGCTACGGAAAGCAATGTCAGCGAATTGAAGATGGGGAGCAAGGTTAGGCAATTGCTCGACGCGATTCGCAAGTCGATTTTTGACTTCGTCGATGTCATCGAAGTGATCGAGCGTAGATCTGTGTGCTGCTACGGACCAGAGTTCTTTGTTGAACTGTTGCCCATGCAAGGATCTGTCAGAGTCATTCTCCCACTGGACTTTAGCGAGATTGAGGATTATCGCGAGTTAACAGTGCGCGATGCTTCAACATGGAAGTTTGTCCCGCACCGTGTGAATACCGATTGTGATTTATTGGTAGATGTGTGGCGAATGGACGATGTCACTGACATCGCGCCAATTATTCGGCAAGCACTGGATCAGTCAAGGCAGTAGACGTTCGAGTTTTGTGCTAAAGAAGCTTTGGAATCTCTAAGCTGGCTCTGAATACTTGAGTCTCCAAGCGCATAATTGACGTTGGTCGCCTCGAATTCAGAAGATCTAAACTTCAAGTGCAATTTCTCAGGCGGCATTTCGCGAGTTCGATGCGATTCCGTTCAAATCAGGAACAATGTCAGCAGGTGGGATGAGTTTATCGGCTTCCAAATCATAGGGAACAACATAAAGCACTTCGTCGCTCTCGCGAAACCAGAATGGATCTAGAGGTGCTGCAAACTCGTCGGTACGCGGGTAGATTAGGAAAACTCGCTTGACAGGTTGGCATTCCAAGTGTTTTTTCGTATACGCGAACAACTGGTATACATCTCCTTGCAAAATGCCGTAGTTCGTACTGCGCTCGTTCTGATCAATGAGCTTCCACTTTGTGTCTGCGACTATCCGGGAGTGAGCGTTGACAAGTTCCAAATCTGGTCTGAGGCCAAAGGCGGATTTGCCTGCATGTTTCTCAATAACTGAATGCTCCTGAACTTGTGTATAAATCTTCCAATTCGGAAACTGTTCTACGAGTTTGGCGGCGACATAGTCTTCAAATACCCGGTTCATGTCGAACATCATCGACACCGCCCGGTTTTCTCCGCTCTGAGTAAGAGGATTCAAACCCTCCAGTATCAGACGACATGTTGGCATAGCGGGCTGATAGTGTTGTATGTTTCTATCCCGCCTGACAGAGCGAAAGTCGCTCGGTGGGTCAATTGTCGCCGGCACGCGATCAAACCAGATGAGACACTCTCGGCATAACTGCTTAGAGACTGAACTTTTCGACTCTCGCTGCACTACTTTCAATGCTCCCTTAATGAGACGGTTGATGGGCCGGTCGACTTCATACTCGTCGAATTCGCAGTAGACTCGGTTACGAATTGTCGTGTTTCGTTTGATGTGTTCGGGTAGCTGTAGCTTCCCCCTTAGAAAGAGGAGGTTGTCCTGATGTTCTACATAGGTTCGAGCGATGCCTTTTCTTACGATGTCGCTGACATGCTTGAGAAACTGCCGCATGATCAGTTCAAACAGAGGCATTTCATGTGCTTTTAGATCTGCGACAACTCCTTCCTTGAACGGTGAGTCTTCCAGCTCAATTAGCATTTTGACCAAGGTTTCTCGAGCTTCCCGCTGACCATGCGACTTGGAGACTTTGGGAAGGATCTCGATCTGGCATTCGGTCGATGTTCGAACAACCCCAGTGTAATTCTGCACTACTAGGCAATCTTGGCCATGAAGCATCGAGAATTTCAACACTGCACTGAGATCAGTCTCCGAGGACTCGTCCAGCAGGGATTTCATTGACTCAAAGTCGTCTCGCCCCAGCTGAAGATTACCGTGGGGCAAAATTAGATTAGAAGCACCCTTGAAAATGCGTCCGTGTTCAGCAACCCAAAGCACTACTGCTTTGCGCCTATGTTGGTTTGTGCATAGATCTTCTTGTACGCACGTGGATTCTTGAGTGCTTTCTGGTTCAACCGATATACATGCTTATTGCGTAAGTTCTTAGTGGTAGATGGGTGCACGACATCAATTTCCTCTATGAATTGACCGGTCTTTCCGCTTACTTGGTCGTCAGCCAGAACAGTTCGAACCTTTGACCAATCGTCAAAGAAGTACTCTGTGAGCAAAGGGATGATTTTGTGTTCAAAAATGTCTGGCAACCGCGTCCCTTCAACAGTCTCCTCATCCCCTTGCAGGAAATACGCGTGTCCAATCATGTGCTCACGGTCAAACAAGGCTTCGATTCTGTCGTTCATGGCCTGTAGCATTAGCTCGAGATTAATTTGCTCACCCTCAAAAGTCACTGTGGAAAGCAAATTGGGTATTGGCATTAGCTCCTCGAAAGTAAAACGTCGTCTCAACGCGGTGTCGATATGAGCAAGCGAGCGGTCGGCAGTATTCATGGTTCCATATATGTCGAGATTGCTCGGCACAGAGAATGAGTCGCCAGAATACGGAAGCTCAACGGACAATGGGTTCTCGGCCCCTTCTCGCTTGTCTTCTTCGATGAGCGTAATCAACTCGCCGAAAATCTTCGAGATATTCCCGCGATTTATCTCGTCTATGAACAGTGCGTAGCGCTTCCCTTCCGTATCGGCTCGAGCGCGATCACAAATTCGTCTAAAAATTCCTGGGCGAAGCTCAAACGCGACATCCACAACCTCAGAGTCCGTTCCACCTAAGGTGGGGCGTATACCCTCAACAAACTCTTCGTAGCTGTAGGACTGATGGAACGTGACAAACTCGTACCGATTCAGGGTTGTGTGTGGTTCGTTTTTTAACTCCGATACAAATTCCAACACTGTTTCACCAGACTCTTCCCAATCAGGTGCCAGCGACCACATTGAATGTTCGTCCTTCCAAAACCAAGCTGGTTCACGTCTAACCGCTACATGGACATTGGGACACGAAATTGGAGTGTGTGCCTGCAGGTAGGACCAAATTGCCGCACGCGATGGCTGCTCACGTCCCGATAGGCGGGATTTTACCTGCATGAACTCATGCTCAACTATTCTCGGGACAGTAATTGGATTGTTTCCCAGATCATGAAGCGTCGCGGCAATGACTTCCCGCCAATTCATGCTCTCGATTACGTTCCTTCGCCATTCTTCAGGCTGGATCGAACTAGCTTGGCTGACATATCGTGGAATGTACTCACGTTGTAAGGAATAGGTCTTTCCCGTACCCGGTGGTCCAAACAAAATCTTGTTTACGGGTCCCTTCCCATTACCAACAACCTCTGCAGCGTTTTCTTTCAAGTCATTACTGCCTACAATAGAGTTTTTGTTGTATGACGTTACGTACTCTATCAACTCTTTCTTCCATTGTTTTGCAACATCATCGTTTGCACCATACCAAATATTTGACATCCCCATGCCGCCAATATCCAAACCATCCGTTATACGTGGAATTGACCACGTTCTTTCACTTGGACTTAGTAGGACCACGTCTCTAGCTAGAAACTTTGCAAAATCTTCTTCCGCAATTGGATGATGGAATGCTTCTCTAGCTACAGTTGCATTCTGATACCAACCAACGACGCGCAACTCTGAATTTTTATCTGGATGAGGAGCACAAAATACAACTAGTACACCACTAGTAGAAAGAGCCTCTTGTGTCGATCCCAGCCTACTAATATTTATATTTCCATTTACGTAGACGTAGCCATAATAACAACCATCCTCTGATTTATTGAAATTGTTCATCTCGCCTCCTTCATTATGCTTGTCCACAAATCCACCGCCACCGCTAATTTGTTCATTATTTCCAGAGTAGTTTTTCATCCATCCGATTCTGCATATGAGTATGGGCGTACGTATATTGAGATTTGTGCTTTCGCTCCGATATGAGTTCATTAAGATCATGATATCTTCGGTCGTGTAGTTGTCCGTTACCCATGTAGCTGCATATTGGCCACGCTTTCGTCCATTGCTTATTACATTAACGCGATTTAATTGACTGAGAACCTGTCGAATTTGCTTATCCCATACGAGATCTCCATTTTCATATTGCAATTCTCGTTCACCACTAGTAACTTTTAGGTCTTGTGAGACCGCATCTATGATTTTCTCGACTTTTACTGGGCCATTCCACACACACTTTAGAATACTCTCGACTCTCTTGTCGATAGGTCTGATTTCCTTATTCGTTGTCATGATTGTGTTCCTTGTTTTGGTTGCAATTAGGTTGTTGATGTAAGATTCAGTCGGGCTCGTCTGGGCGAGAGGCTTCGTATAGAGTTTGCGTATTGTAATGCGCATAGTGTCGCCGTGTTTATGTCGAGGAGCTGATGCTTCTGCCTAATTGGCTGTAGCTACATCCGAGCCCTTGGGGGTTGCCTGGTATCTCGGGCGGCATAGCTAACGCTTTTTCTGGGAATCTGAAGTCCCATTCCCTTTCAAATCTATGCGGCAAGTTGACCAGCTGTGTCAGTTGAATGAATATGTGCTAGGTTGGTAGCCACGCACAATGAACCAAACTTGGCACCACTGGGCCGAGAGCATTATGCACAGGGATATCAGTACCGGATTACGGAGCTGGCTTCGCCGACCCGCGTCTATCATTCACGCGGAGGAATTCGAGCTGGCGTCCTAGGCGATTCGCTTTTGGCGCTACATAGCGGAGGGATCAGGAGAGCAGGATGACTCAAGATCGATATAAGAGCTGTGTCGCGAGCTGTCCCCAATTAACCAAGAGCGGCAACTCTCAGCAACGGACGTGGCGTGATCAACTAAGGAGACATCGCGGACATCACACCGATCTCCGAGTCGGCATGCCATATCCGGCCGAGTTCAGCGAGGTTAGGCAAACGTCACGAACAATTGAATCACTCAATTCAACAAACCAACCTGTGGAAATGTGAGCTACTCTGTTGAACTTGCCACATTCCCACAATGTTCAACAACAATTTTTCATGTGTCCGCTAACTTGAGGCAAGCTCACACTTTACGACTCGAGTTGGATCGTGTAAGTCAAAAAACTTGCAGTCTGAATGCGTTACTTTAGAAGTCTCGGATAAGTTGCTCAATAATTCCGCAACGAGCTACACTAATGTTCAGGTAAGCGAGTACTTGTCATCGTCGAGTTCGTATCAAGAATTCTAAATTTTTTTGTGAAGCCAATATTTGTCAGGCTTTCCTTGAAAATACACCAATTTTTCGGTTGTGAAATGACGTGTGTTTGTGTGTCGGAAAATTGCTCTAACTTTAGTCCAATCGCCTTGAATTGAATTCATTCGGCTGATGTAGACTCAAATCTCAGCAAAGATTGGGGGCATCTTGGAGACTACAATACTACGGACTCTGCTGGCGAATGCCGAGCCTGCCGAGACGTGCCCGATGCGATGTTAGTTTGCATCGAGAATTTTTCAATCGCTATTAGCACAGTTGAATGAAGTTTCGTTGTGGGGCACTTGTGCTTGAACGAAGCGGGCTTGACCGACATGTAGCGGTGTGGATTGCTTTCAATGGAGATACAAAGTGCGCTTCGAGAATATTCAAATCCAGAACTTTCGCGCGATCAAAAACGTCGTCATCGACGCATCGAGAGGATCGATGATCGTGATCGCTGGGCCCAATGGGTGTGGAAAGTCGTGTGTATTGGACGCTATTCGATTTGTCAAATCCGCATATGGGGGTTACGACGATAACGAGTGGGACAATTGGCTTAATGAGTTCCAGATTAGCCGGGATCCCGGAGAAATACGGAAGGTCCTCCGTGATGCCAATGCTCCAGCAATCATCGAAGTGACCGTTAGGTTACATGACGAAGAAAAACTCTATTTGCACAATCACAGCCACGAAATAATGGAGCAAATTGCCTGGAACCAACTGTATCCTGGAAACAGCTACCAACATTGGCGCCAGCGCGTTCGTGTGCTCGGCGATCAGAACGCTGCAGTAAAGCAACAAATTGCACAAGTTAGAGGTCTCGCTCGAGCGTTTGCAGAAAGCCTTCATACAGAATTGGCCAGACCTGATGTGAATGGTCGTGTCTCTGTTGACACCAATGGACAAGTGTCGGTCCAACGAAACCTCGTGCTGGAGAGCATCTGGCGGATATATCGACCCCAGGATGTTGGTCTTGTTAATTACCACGGTTCGCATCGCCATTACGTTAGAGAGCAGCTTGGGGGAGTGAACTTAAACCTCAAGACACAGGAGCAACAGGATCGTCAGAGTACGCTCTACAACTATGCAAATAAGTACGCGAATATCAAGACCCAAATGGCGACGGAGTTTGTCTTACAGATGATGAGGGAGAGTACCGGTCAGGAGGCGTCTAGCACTGGATCGCTTCAGCTAACGATGAAAGAGCTATTTCGGCGGTTCTTCCCAGGAAAGGAATTTGAAGGGGTTAGGGCGAACGAAAGAGATGAACTGGAGTTTGCCGTAACACTGAACGACGGGCAAAAACATGACATCAACGACCTTTCCTCGGGCGAGAAAGAGATACTGTTCGGCTATCTTCGCCTAAGAAACTCTTCGCAAAGAAACTCAATTATCCTTCTCGATGAGCCAGAATTGCACCTAAACCCCAAGTTGATACGGGGGCTTCCACAGTTCTACCAGAAGCATGTCGGAGAGGAACTTAACAATCAAATTTGGACAGTTACTCACTCTGACGCGTTCCTTCGAGAAGCGTTGGGACATGTGGGTGTGCGGGTTTATCACATGCGTGAAGCAGTGTTCGAAATGCAGGAGCGCAATCAAGTAAAGGAGATCGGTCAAGGTGAGGAAGAAGAAGCAATCTTGGAACTCATTGGTGACATAGCCACCTATCGTGCTGGTGGTAAGATCGTGATATTTGAAGGGGAAAACTCGGAATTCGACCGAAGAATGGCGGGTACTCTATTTCCTGAACATGAACGCCGCATGAATTTTATTTCCGGAGGAAATAAGGCGACTGTGCGAAGGCTCCACGAAGCCTTGGAAAAGAACGAGAAAGATGACACCTCCAGAGTTTTCTCGATAGTTGACAGAGATGATCAATACAGTACAGATGATGAAACCAGAGGTAGATTCACGTGGGATGTATATCACATAGAAAACTACTTACTCGTACCAGAAGTAATCTACCAAGTCCTGGTCAGCATGAGCCTTCAGGACACTGGTTTTAGAGATGGAGACGAGATCGATCAAGCATTGCGAACAATCGCGAAGGAACAAATTAATCGACTGGTAGAACACTCTATTAGAGCGAGGGCCAGAGATGTCATTGGTGAACAGATTCGTCTCAAAGGAGGTGAACCGGAAATCGATCCAGCCAAGCGAGTTAGCGAACAGGTTCGCGATTCCCTAGGAAGGCTTTCCAATGTGCTCACCCAAGCTTTAAGCGAGGGCGAATTGAGAAAAGTGGCAGAGACGCGAAGGTCGGAACTTGAAGAAGCTTTGGGAAGCGATCGTTGGAAGTCCGAATTCAGAGGTCGTGATTTGCTGAAGAGTTTTGTAGACCAGTACACGGAGGGCGTACGCTACGAAGTCCTAAGGGACATGATTGTGCGGGCGATGGCTGACGCTGACATGCGTCCATCTGGCATGCTCCAAGTACTGCAGAAGATTGACAAGTTCCAGCGTGGAGCACCATTATCCCGTTGAGGTCGCCAATAGGTGTTATCCCAATTAGAGAGCTCGTTCAAATGCCACACGATCAAATGATGTATGGCTGACCACATTTGATCTGCGGAGTCGTCGTCTGAACTCGCCTCTGATCTCTGGCATGGTAGGGCTAGAGCTCACCATATCCTCGGTAATACCATGAATATCAACGTTCCACGGGTCAAACCAGTCTTCTGGGTTTATGTATGTCTTCCAAGTGTCTCGGACAGAACCGTTCTCAACATGCACAATCCCAATTTGGCAGATGGAAGCTCGATCACTGTTGGCAGTTTCGACGTCAATCGCATTGAAAGTTAGATTTGGGGTCTCCGTTCAGCTTCCTTCGAACAATCAGATTGTCAGCCTGCCTAGAATCCCTTGAATTCCGGCTCGCGCTTCTCTCGAAAAGATTGTGCTCCCTCGGTAGAGTCTCTTGACAATCCAACCAACGGTATTGCGGATTCCGACCATTGCATTGCAGTGTCGAAGTCCATGTTTGCTGTACGGACAGCGAGCAGCTTGCCTACTTTCTGACCAATCGGAGGACCAGCTTCGATTTCCAGTGCCAGTTGCATGGTTCGCTCTTCAAGATCTTCCGGCTCGACCAAATAATTGGAGAATCCTGCTTCGTGAGCTTCTTCTGCACTCATGAATCGGCCAGTCATCATCAGTTCCATGGCTTTGCGCCAACCGATTACTTTTGGTAGAGACCAGAAGCCACCAAGATCGGCGTAAAGCCCACGCTTTACGTAAGCCACTTGGAATCGTGCTGCCGTCGAAACGACAGCGAGGTCACTATGGCTCGCTAGATCAAAGCCTGCACCAACACATGGTCCGTTCACCATCGCAATGATCGGTACTTCCATTCTTCGCAAGGCGATGTACGTCTCCGTCTCATGGCGAAAGTTGAGTCGATATCCCTCAATATCTGTTGTACCAGCTTCCTCGAGTCCCTCCGGCTTGGGGTCTGGGTTTGGATTGGCGGACCCGCTGAAGTCCATTCCTGCACAAAATCCTCGTCCAGAGCCTGTGATCACAATGCATCGGACTCCACGATCAAATCGCGCATCAAATAGAATTTCGCGCATTTCCCGCAACAGTGGAAATGTCAATGCGTTGAGTTTGTGTGGGCGATTCAGTGTTAGCCACAGGATTCCATTGCTTTTGCCTCGTCGTTCGCTAAGAATTGGATGTTCGTCTGACATCGAATTGACCTCTATGGATGTTGAATCGACTATCGTACAGGCAAACGAACGCTAGCTCTACTTTCACGAAAAGTTGAACGAATCGATTAATTCACGAATCTGATGAACGTAGAGATAGTTCTGAACAGATCAAGAGGACACCAAGCACTTGTCAGAATCAATACAAAAGCATCAGCTGCTCAATCGGTCTGCCTGGCGTACCAAAGCCGAAGAATACAACGACCCAGCGGAAGTCAAGTGGGCAACGAACGAACCAGTTTGGGGCATATGGCAACTACCCAACGACGAAGTACCCATGTTGCCTCCAAGCCTGCAAGGCAAGCGATGTTTGGACATTGGGTGTGGGACAGCCTATGTCGCATCTTGGATGGCACAGAGAGGTGGTGAGACCTACGCGATCGATCCAACTCGACCCCAACTAGAGACAGCAGCAAGACTAAGAAGTGAGTACGACAGGAGAGTTGTTCTAGTCGAAGCCTTTGGTGAAAACTTGCCGTTCCCCGACGAATCATTCGATTTCGCCATTTCAGAATATGGTGCCTCACTTTGGGCAGATCCCTATCAATGGGTACCGGAAGCTTCACGCATTCTTCGAAGAGATGCACGACTGGTATTCATGACCTGCCACCCCATCTCGCAATTGTGTTGTCCAGAACAACCCGATCTGCGCAACGGAACGACATTGCTGAGACCCTACTTGGGCATGTACGAATTACATTGGTCCGATCCGGAAACTGTCGAATTCCAACTCCCACATGGAAAGTGGATTGAACTGCTTCGCTCTTGCGGTCTGGAGATTGAAGAACTCTATGAACTCGGTGCTCCGCCAAACGGTACGAGCCAGTATGTTTGGGCGGACGCTTCCTGGGCGCAATCATGGCCCACGGAAGAGGTTTGGGTAGCTAGGAAAACGACTCTCAGCAATACGAGCTCGTGAGGTACAGTGGTTTAGACTAAACGGTGGTTTAGCCTTTCTCGGTAATCACTACCCCTTGACTGATGGACATGGTTTCAGTACTTACCAAGCATACTGAACTGCGATACAGGACTCTTTCCGTAGTGTTTCATTGCAGTGGAAAACGATCATCAATCGACGATTGTTTCGAATTATTTCGAAGAGCGTGATGGCACAAGACTAGTCAAACATCATTATGGCCACCTACACTGTAGCACCTTCGGGTACAGTTGAAATGTCCACACTCTTCATGTTCTACGAACCATGGCATCGTCGGCCTAGATTGATCTGCCATATACACCTAGCAATTCGATGCCTGCGAACTCAGCCACCAAGGCAATCGCAATAGACCCTAACTCACCTGCCGAGGTACCAGTACCGGACTGCGTCAGCGAGCTACTTGTGAAGCATCCAGTAGTGTATCGCTCCCATGCCAGCCGCCCGCAGTGTACCCATTGCTTAGTTGCATCCGAGGCATTCCGACGAACTCAGCTTCGTATCCTGCCGTGGGGCATTCAACGCCAATTTCCACCACGATATTGAACGGGCGACAACGTGCACCTAGCAACGGAGCAAGTCAATTCTTGCTTTGTGGGGGAAACTGTCAGTTGTAAGCATGGAGGTTTGCCACAGCTCCCACGTTGTCCCGAGAGTCAAAGGTAGTACTCGCAATCTCATTTTGCTATCATTTGATTTTAAGTAAGTGGGGTAGCCGTTGCAGATTCGCAGTCAAGGTTCCTGGTACATTGCTTACCAATCCCCACGTGGATTTGACACACTTGTAAAGGATGGTTGTTACACCAACGGTTAACTGCTCCAATCGACCTCCCATTTCCTCACGAGCGTCACGTAGGAGATAAGTACTCTGTTAGACCACGACGGAACGCTATGTCAATAAAATCTCTCTTAATGAACGGTGAAATGTCACTGGATAGCAGAATAGTTGGTCTGCATATTTCTCTCGACGAAATTGAGGAACCTAAGTCATGGGAGGTGACCATTCACATCAAAGAGTCACGCATTAGGCCTCCTGAGTTTCTTGACGATTTACCGAGAGAAGCCACGATTCAATACAGGTGTGTTGGTTCCCAACCGGAATTAAGAGATGCAGAACTAATTCTCTCACATATTCTAGAACTTCTGAGTAAAGAGTAGCTCGTTGCTTACTAATACAATTCCCAATTTAGTTTCGCAAACGTTCCCTAATTGATCTTTATTGGATTGAAGACTACCTAATTCCGTCTCACTAAAATCTACGATCACACTGCACAATCCAGCATATGAGCCGTTCCCGAACGCGTCAGACAGTCTTGCCCATATCTAGGTTGCAGTCTCCGTCAACCGAGTCAATCGGTATAAAGACCGGAGTAATCGCCCGCCCATTGGTTTAGCACTTTTCGTAAGTCTCGATCGGACGTCAACCTAAACTCGTAGAGAAAAAATTGAATATACAACTCTACGCCACACCGCGTAATCAGAATGCCGATTCCATAATGTAGACACTTACGACGTCTACCCTAGAGAGTAGTACTTAAGTCGAAGAATGGATGCGATAACGCTACATGCACCTTACAGTACTACTAACACAGACTTGCCCAAAACCTTGATTGAGCAGAATAAATGGGAATTCGCCACAGTACACGGGTTTGTATGGAATGAATACAAAAGTGATTTATATACACACTAGAAAAATTCTTGCCGACTGAGTCTGGATCGGACGCCAATAGTCACAGTATCGTTGCTAATCGGAAACCCTAGACAAAATTTCGGACAACCGAGCGCCACAAAGAAACCAAATCACGGGTCTCCGCATGTTATGAAAACTAATTTTTTTACGCTGCTGTTTCAATATCGACCTCGTGTGCTTCCTTAAATTAGTTGCAATAAGAGCAGGACAAAATACAACTGATAAACCGATCGGGACTCGAGATTGGGCGTATTTAGCACTCTCCCTTAGCTGCTTCAGAATTCGATCAAATGACTTGTCGAAGTTAGTAGTTAATTCCATCAGAATCAAGTATGAAGCGTGATTATCATCCGCCACGTAGAGAAAGTCGCATCGAGTGGAATTGGGATCTATTGGACTCTCACAATGATCGAAGTCAATGGCAATACTTGAACCTATTGAAATATCGACATTTACATGGCAATCTCCCTTGACTAAATCTCCAGATACAGTGCAACGCGGATCTATTGAGTCTTGAAAACATTTCACCACTGAATTCACTGTTTAAGTCTCCCTCTTCGAGCGGGACGAGATTGTTATCCAATCATTGTACAATTCATGTGCCACTACCTCATAGCCCGTTGTAAACGAACCGTCCTCTTCCATCTTGACTCTCTCTATAGATGAACCCAGTTGTGGAAAGTCGGGAACCGCATTCTTAAACAACCATAGCCCAATTTTCTTAGGATCCAATGACAAAAAATCGCCATCGTCGCGCATGCTTGGTGTGGGAGCAACAAAGAATTTATTAACGATGTTGGTAAGTTGCTCGATAATCCATTCGCTATGCGTTGTAATAATTATTTTGAACCCATCGTTTACCATCCCTACCAGTATCCGCACTAACTTAGTTTGTATCGCGGGGTGCAAGTGTGATTCTGGTTCCTCTACGATTATTAGTTCTCGAGGACGCACAACGTGCCGTAAGTACAATACTATGGGAGCGAGCTCTGCTACCATTGAAGATGCATTGACCAATGGTATTTTTGTTTTGATCCCATGGGGTTGGTAGAAGAAACTTGGGTAATTGATTAGATCGTCTACTTCGACTATTATGGTTCCATGTAGAATTCGGTCTTCAATCAATTTGGCATACTTTTCTGCTGAGCGAGAGCGACCGTTGGTGTAGGGGCTTCTTGAGGAACTGGGTCGGCTCCATGCGTTTGCATTAAAAATTAATGCTTTTAAGTAATCGGCTTGAACGCCTGTTAGCAATCCAGGACGAGATCTATTATGCAGTCCAAACTCAGCTGCGGTTTGAATTACGGAGGAGACTACAACTTGGTGGGCATGTACAACAGCCGTCCTATCTGCGGGAAGATAATGGGATCGCGTTGCAAGGCTACCCATCATTCGCTTTGTAATCTCGTAGTTTGCAGCTTGAAGGACGGTTAGACTTGGGTACGTTAACCCAAATTCGTTTACCCGGCTTGTTTCGAGCTTTATCCGTCTAGCAAATCTTATGAGTGGCGACCGTGTGTTTACAATAAGGTCAATCTCCTCAGGTATTCTTAAACCTAATGATGGAGATCCAATCTGATAATTCATAAACTCGTTGTGTTGTTCAGTCGCATCTAATTGATGCCTGAATTTAATGGTTGAGTTTTCCTTTCTCAATATATTCTTGAGTGCGTTCCTGTCTCTACTAAACGATGTCTCAATACTGGATGTCAATTGAGGACCACGAGAGTTTAGATATTCGACGAAAGAGCGAATGACTTCTCCAGAGAGAATAATACGGCGGCTTTCCGATTTATTCGTAGTTTCTATTGGTTCGCTCTGTTCAACGGATTTCGAAATTGCTCTCAGTAGTTCTGTTACTTTCATTGACCCTAGACGATCGTCATTTTCAATGAAGTCCAATTGATTGTCTCTAAGTTCTGTTGCAGCGGCAAAAAAATTGTGCATTGCATAAGTCAACACTGCTAGGTAGGACTTACCTGTGTTGCTTGGTCCAACAAATACGGTCAACGGGTTGAGATCAAGTTTCGCATCCAAAATCGGACCGAAATTTGATACCTCAAGTTGGGGGTTTTGCGTAATTTCTGTACTAGGCTTCATATCTAGCGGTTTAGGGCATTGCTCCTTAGTCCCTTCTCCAAAATCGGATATCGTTGAATGGAGGGGCGGCCACGACCTAATCTTGTGCATCTGTAGAATAAAGTGGCATTCTTGTGATGTTCTGAAGTTTTGAGCGATTTGGAAGTTGGTATTGTAACACTGTGTCTACAGTTGGAATTTGCATACATGTTAAGTGCAAAGACCGCTGGTAAGAGTTTCCATTGCGGTAGAGTGTGGTTGTTGGTGGCGTATTTTCTGGGTGGCATTGAGCTGACGAGATGGCGGCATTGAAACTGGTCTTGGTAAGCGAGTCGAAAGTGTTCTGGCGCGTGGAGCGGACTCTTGGCGGAGCTCGAGGTCAATGTGTTTACTATAAAGTCAAGCTGGACATTGAGCGTCCTTTGGCCGCACAGGGTGTGGGCTCGCCGGAGATGACATATTGCCTAAACCTGTTGTGGATCTGATCCCATGTATCAGATGCATCCGAGTGGTCATGACGGCCGCTCCAAGTCGTTGATGAATTCCCAATTCCCTCCTCAAAGGACGGTAGCAGGGGATTACCCGCTATCACTCTCAGCGAATAGTATCAACTGACAAGATAGTCGAGGAGCTGTTTGGAGCACTCGAAGACAGTGAACTCGATTGAAGTTATTAGGATGCCATGCCTTTCTGGCACGAAACGCGCGAGCTATTGATTCCGGTACTAGTACTCTCGCCTTTGATTTTATAGGTGATCTACAGCACGAACGCCATTGAGTGCATTGACGACATTGAACTCTCCAACCGTTTCACATTGGCAATCGGAGTGGTGCCGAATTGGGAAATTTGGTGCTTTCCTTAATCTCGTGGATTACGCTTTCTTGTCGTGGGTCCCAGACGTATGCGTGAGAAATAGTGCTCCTCTCTCACTCGTAGTATTTGCCAATTTAAGCTAGAAAAGCAATGTGCTCAAGTGTGCGAAAATTGCATTACCCAAACTAGCTACAGCTAAACATGTAGCAAGATTGCCTTTCCTTGCAGCAAACCGCTTGTATCGACGGTTTCTCGCTCCATCGCAGGGCATGTTGGGACTATATGGATCAAGAAAGAGACACTTACGACGGTCTTCATTCAGAATCTCGTTTAAACGAATGCGAAGTCCGATGCCTTCGTCCCATTGTTGTTCACAACACTTGCCATCCCCGATGACCTAGGGCATGTGGAACTTGCTCTTCGGCGAGTTCAATGCATGAGTACAAGATATGTTCCCCTTAGTGTTTTCCTTGCTCGTAACTGATAGTGAACAGCTAAATTTACACATGGTTGGGGACTCCATGCCATCGGTCGTGTGATCTTGAATCTAGGCATTCGCGCTCGCACCCACAGATCGCAGGGGCTCGAGACTGCAGCAAGCAGCAATTTCTCTGGGATGCTGATCAAGTTCTTGATTCTGCTTGTGTTTTAATTGTCCAGCCAGCTGCGGGTACTCCCGCGACAAGATCTATCTTTTGAGGAAATTGACTAATGCTGCCCAATTCACGACATCCAAGAAGCTCGCTGAAAGTTGGATTGCTAGTAATTCTTGCCCTGGTGTTGACGCTGCCCATGTTGGGTAGCACCCCAGTCATCATTGACGAATCGGCAGATCCGAACGAAAGCAGTGCCGACAACGAGGGAATGGAGCTGTTTCACGGTTCTTTCGAGGAAGCGCTCGCGTTGGCTGAAGAGCAAGACAAGCTAGTCTTCGTGGATGTCTACACGATGTGGTGCGGTCCTTGCGTCGTGATGCAGGAAACGGTTTTTCCAGAGGCGGAAGTCGGCGAGTACTTCAATCCGAGGTTCGTGAGTCTCAAGCTCGACATGGAGAACGAGGACCAGAACGGGCCGGAGCTAGGCGCACGCTACAAGGTCGGCGTGCTTCCAACTTATCTGATATTGGACACCGAAGGGAATGAAATTGGCCGAGCCAAAGGAGGAGCGTCGCCAAGTCAGTTCATCTCCATGATCAGTCGCGCACTGGGCGAATCTACATCGACGTTCGATGCGATGCAGGCTCGTTATGACGAAGGGGAGAGATCGCAGGAGTTCATTCAGCAATACCTGATGGATTCCATCGTGGAACTCTCTCTCCGTGAAGTTGACAATCAGGATAGGGCTAGCATGCTAGCCCACTACGAAGAGTCAACCAAGTACAAGACGATAGCGGACGAGTACTTCGCCAGCAGGCCCTATTCGGAGCTGATCAACGAAACCGATGCACGTCTTGTCATGCACTTTCATGAACGTTCTGATCGCGGTGACGAAATCGTCGAATTCGTGATCGAACACTACGACGAGTTTCTGGCGGTCACCTCAGAGTCCGCAATGGCGCAATTCGCACTCAATACGACATTGGGCGCGGTTGCAGATGCCGCACGAGCTGGCGACGAGAGGTTTACCGACTACATTGACGCTCTGGAAACCGAACCCCTCAATCGAGCCGTCGCGCACGAACGTGCTCGATATCCGGATAGCAGTCTTCTGCCCGAAAGACTGAAATACTCTTGGGAAGCCGACTATCTCATCGCGAGAGGAGATTGGGACGGGGTCGCGGAACTCTACAAGAGTCGACTGGAGAAGTCGGGAGACAAGACGACCGCTGGCAATTACAAGTGGGCAGCTCGAAGGTTGATCCAATCAGACGACCCCACCCATAGGGAAACCGCGCTGGGGTATGCCGAACGTGCCTATGAAATGGACAAAAGTGATTGGGATAACGCGACTGTCTACGTGTCTGCACTCGTGACGCACGACAAACTTGAGAAAGCCCGGAAAGTAGCAAAGGAATACCGTTTGGGGCTTTCGGATTCGGCCGTCGACCAGGAAAACTTGGAAATCTTCAATGACATAACATCCTCGCTCTTGCAGGAAGGCACAAGCGACTCCGAAGAATCACAGGATTAGCTGAAGCGACAGGAGACCCAATATTCGACCCTGTGTGAACCGCTTCAAGTTTCCGACGGCTAAGGACACGGTTCTCTAGGTAGGCAGGGAGCTTGCCTTGCCAGACAAAGGCATTCAGTCGATAAGAGACGATAGAGGATCGATCGGCAAGACTTCACTGAGAAAGAACTTCTTACTTTCTCAATCATCTAGTACCAAGCTATTGTGGATTCCCGTCTCTTTGAACGGACTGTTTTGGACCATTTCCAGCTGTCCGATGTACCAACTCGCGGTGGATTAGATTCATACTGGAAGATCAAAGAGTTCGAACGTTTGGCCCTGGTTCTGAGACACGAGCTGCGGCAGAGAAGGGATGCAAGTCGCAGAAGTTGCCAGAATGCTCCCATGCCTAGAGGCGAGCCTGCTAGGAATCAACCCATCGACTAAGGCAAGCGTTTCTGAGCGCATTTGTTGACAAAGTGTTGAAAGCCTAGCAACATGCATGTTTATCCTCCCAAATTTAAAATCCAGCTTTAAATATGGGAGGTTGATAACCCGATCCGCTTCTCTTCAAATTGCTAGAGCGCCGGCGGGTCAAGCCTGCACGGTCCTAATTGGCTCTCGGCAAGTCGGCAAGACAACCCTTGCACTTCAGATCGCTAATTGACTCCAGCAACGTACATAGATCTAGAACAACCCAAAATCGACGCATACTTGATGAGCCCGCAAGCTTCTTCGAGCAGCACGCCGAGCCTCTGGTGATTTTGGATGAGGTGCACCAAGTTCCCGAAATTTTTTCGGTGATTCGCGGAACCATAGATCGTGCTAGACGACAAGGGAAATACACCGGCATGTTTCTCTTTCTTGGCTCAGCATCAATGGATTTGCTGCGGCAAAGCAGCGAGAGTCTCGCGGGTCGCATCGCGATTGTTGAACTCGACCCGATCAACATTTTGGATGCGCACAAGGCGGGAATCGAACAGGTGCCATTGTGGATGAGAGGAGGATTTCCTCTAAGTCTCACGGCCGCAAGTATGCAGGATAGCTTCGATTGGCGCTCAGACTTTATTAGAACGTATCTCGAACGCGACATTCCAAGTTTCGCAAAAGGCGCAAATGTATCGCTGTTGGACAACCTCTGGACAATGCTCTCGTACGCTCAGGGTTCCCTTTTGAATGTCTCTTCCCTCTCCCGATCACTCGGAGTGTCGTCCCCAACTGTTCAAAACTATGTAGACCTACTCGAGAAAATGCTGCTGGTTCGACTGGTACGACCATTCCACGCAAATATCAAGAAGCGCTATGTAAAGAGCCCTAAGGTCTTTGTACGAGATAGTGGACTGACTCATGCTCAATTGGGGCTGGTGCCAGATTTGCAAATCCTCCGCCACCCGGTAGTCGGTCACAGTTGGGAAGGTTTTGCTATTGAGAACATTCTGAGCGTTGTGCCAACCAAGACGAGATTTGGCTTTTTTCGAACATCTAAGGGCGCGGAAATCGACCTGGTACTTCAGTTTCCAGGACTTCAATCACTCTGGGCACTGGAGATCAAGCGAAGCATTGCCGCCTCGGTCCGAAAAGGCTTCTACATTGCGAGGGACGATGTATCTGCAACAAGGAGCTACTTAGTGCACCCTGGGAACGAACGCTACATGCTCAAACATGACGTGGAAGCCATCGGCCTTCTCGAACTATGCGAACAGATCTCCGCTGAGTCTCAACCAGAATCTTGAGGTGAGACTGTATGACCGGTTGTAATCACGAGACCTGAGCATTCCAAGCATGTGGGACAGTTCGCACGTGGCTAAGAACGACTCATTGGGTCTCTAACAATCTCAATTGCCTCCGTTTGGCAAACCATTGAATTCCACGCGCAGGGGTGCCGCCAGCTCAATCTCGACAGTATCGTCCGTCAATCCGGAAAACTGGGGCTCGCACAGCATAACCTCATACCCACGAAGTGATTGCAACGTGTAGTTTGTCGTAGGAAAGGGTGCACGGGTATTTTTGTGCCTGACCACGTTTAGGCACGGGTCAAATCCAATGATCGACCAATAGATTGTGTTCCAACCGACATATCCATGGGTGTCAGGCTACGCTCTCTGCAATGCACCGTGATTAGACATGAGCCCTTCAGGAGACGCGACAAGGAGAGTACCTCCAACTTCAGAGCCAACCGCGTTACTCAATCCACAATACAATCACGCCCAGAATAGAGGTGGCCGGTACTTCCAATGCAAACTATTACGGCTATTGTCGAATTTTGCTCAGTGACAGGCCTTTATGTCGGCTTCATACCGGGATTGCCTAGTGCCCATAGCCAAGGGGAAACACTAGAGGAACTCAACGAAAATCTCAAGGAAGTTGTCTCGATGATCTTAGAGGAAGGTAAGCCTGAGATGGCAACCTAAACATGCATAGAGATAGCTTTGTATTAGCGTAATTCTCCGCGAGAAACTCGTAGCGCAGTCGATCCGGATTCGTGCAACTCGACGAGAGTGCAATAATTTTCGGGAACCACTAGAGATTGACTTCTCCGTTCAGCCCATACCCGAATTCTTGGTTGGATTTCTTTTTGAGTGAGAGGCTTCAATTCGGTAGCAGTTTCCAATGTCAAAAGGGGGTATACGGTTCACAGTCCACAAGGCTAGCCGGGTTTAGTGCTCCTCCGAGTTGAGTCCGGGTAGGTTTCCTCTACCTCGACCGCGTCTTCTTCGCTAAGAAACGATTTAACATGGGTACGCTGTTTCTCAGTGAGTATTCCACGAAACCAATCCCGTCCAAGTAAGGCGACCGCAGCCTTCGATTTCGCTTGCTGCGAGGGCAGCGCTCCAATAGAGTCCAACAAGCCTTTTGGATCGCTCTGAGCCCAAACCCCTACTACCGACTTGTAATACTGAACTTGACTATCACCAGTCAAGTGTTGTGCCAATTCTATGGCGTCCTTGAATTCACTGTCGATTGCTAGCCTTGAACCGATCGCAGTGTATGCGCCCAATCTTGAATTCTCCTTTACCATGGGTACCATCTCAAGAGCTTTGTCCAGATCTTCGCTTGCGACTTGGCTAATGACAATGGCATCCAAGTCAAGCTCGCCGGGGAGTTTTTCTAGTTTTGGATTTTCTAGGGCAACCTGCATGGCTCGGTAGGGATCATCTATTGCCATGTAGTGGATTACGCGGCCCATCAATCGATTCCGCATGTCCTCAATATCTGGGTCAAACAGTACCCAATTGAGAGCAGCGTCAATGTCTTGTCTGACCCATTCGCCTACCAATTCATTGGCAAGGAAGTGTCTTCCCTCGTCTTCCGTGGTCTCACTAAACAGCTTCATTGCTTCTTCAGGAGCGCTAGATCGCAATGCGACAATGGCTTGCACTCTGGATTCCGCTTGCAGTCCCTTAGGTATTACGCCCAAGTTGCTCAATACGCCTTGTGGATCTCGCTTGATCCAAATTTCTAAAGCTGTACTCTGAAGGATTCTGCGTACGTTTCGCGACTCGATTGAATTGATGGCATTCATTGCAGCAATTGGGTCGGTACCAATCCACACTTTCACGACTACACTGAGGATGTACGCTCCCCCCTTGTCAGGTGGTACTTTCGCAGCTTCTTCAAAAGCAGACCGAGGATCGTCACTTGCAACAAGACGAATGACCGTGCCCAATACTTGGTTGCGCTCTTCCCAATCATGATCAGTCTCGACAATGATTTCCGCCAGAGCAGATAAGCCATCTTGTTCTATCCAAGCATTTGCAATGCGAATCAACGACTCTCGTTGGGTCACGTCGTCTATGTCGTCTTTAACAATTGCACTCCATGCACTGCTGGGATCTTCGATTGTTAGCTCATTGCTCGTTCCTACCTGCGACGGATTGTTTGGGCTGCCAACATCCACAGCCATGTCTTCTTGAGGATCGTCTGGGCTAGAGTTCTTAGTTGAAAGATGACCGCCTGGTATTTCGGTTTGGGGTACGATTAGAAGTATTGCGGTCAGGGTAGCACCAACTCCAAAAGCGCATCCAATCAGCAATAAACCAAGTGACTTCAGTAGGGGTGAGTGCTTGGTCATGTATTTCGTCAAGCAATTCAAGGATCTGAATTGATTCTAATCGGCATTAGGACTCATCCCAAACCAGTGGTTGAGAGTAAGCGAAAGGGTCGCGGGAGCGAGTGACAGGCCGACGCGGTCGAGCGACAGTGACGCCGTGTTTCGTACATTCATTAGGGGACGTAAGACTAGCACTTGATATATAGCGCTTCTCCCTTCCTATTGCACTTGGCCAAGGAGATTCGACACCGGTCTAGAGACAATTAAGGTGACTCTCAATCTAGGGAACACTAGAGTCTTGTACTGCCAGTAATACCCTTGAGTTCCAGTTCGCGATATTCGGTGCCGGTTATTCCGAGTTCGTCATGCAACACGTCAAAGGAGTGCTGACCAAAGCAAGGTGAATGTCGAATTTCACCTCTGTCTGTGTATCCAAAGACCCAAGGGTTTGTTGGCATGAAGTGCGTACCGGATTCGGGATGTGCTACAGGCATTAGGAAACTTCGGTGAGCAAACTGAGCGCTGGGGTTTCGATAGACGTCTAGAAACTCCTGGACCTTGCATGTAGTAGCACCTACTTGATGTAGAAGAGCTACCGCATCCATCATTCGCATTTCTAATGCCCACTTCTGGATGACTTCATTCAATTCAGATTCGTGCTGCTTCCGCGATACCGTCGTCGTGAATCGTTCATCCTCAATTCCCACTTGCTGTGCAAATCGAGAGAACACATCATCGTCGTCGATTGCTATGACAATCCAATGGTCGTCCTTGGTCTGATAGATGTTGTGCGGAGCGATGCGAGGATGTTTGTTGCCCGATGGTTTACGAATAATGCCATTGCCACTATATTCCATGATCGCGTCGCCCATTTGCACTGCGACGGACTCGATCATTGACAAGTCGATGCGTTGACCCTCGCCAGTTCTTTCTCGGTGATGGAGAGCTGCCAAGATGGCACCCGCAAAGTAGAAACCGGAGATTGGATCGGGAATCAACCCACCGGTGTTCTGCGCCATATCCCTTTCATACCCGTGAATGGACGCGAGTCCCGCCATGGGTTCGGTAGTTGCACCGTTTGCTGGATATTCGGCTAGGGGTCCTGTGCGACCGTAGCCAGACAGAGACGCGAAAATGATGTCGGGTCGTTTTTCGCGGAGTGTCTCCAAGGTCACGCCCCACTTTGTCATGACATGGGGACTGAAATTGTCTGCAAGTATGTCGAATTTCGGGATGAGCCGCCAAAAGATGTCCATGCCTTCCGGTTGCGAAACGTCAAGCGTTATTGCACGCTTGTTCAAATTGACCGTGTTGTACATTCCATTGGTATTGAGCCGATCCTGAGGAATGTCTGGGTCCCTGACACCCGGAGGGATGGGTGCACCGGCTCCTCTCCACACATCGGGTCGCTTGCGCGACTCAACTTGAACTACGTTCGCGCCCAGCAAGGAAAGAAGCTGAGTGCCGAATGTGCCTGACCAAGCTCCTGTGAAGCAGAGCACGCGGATGCCATCAAGCGGCAGCGCATTCGTTGCTGCCGCATCGCTGTTTCTAGATTCTCGTTTTGTACTGGGTAAGTTGCTGACCGAGTGTTCGCCAATCCGCGGGGCATCGCGGGTCTTGGTCCAAGGAGTTGCAGACAGCTTGGCGAATGGACCAGGAGCGCGGACAGTGGTGCGGTTCGCCTTGGCATCTACGAGAAACTCTCGTGCATTTAGATGGTCGCTCTCAACCAGTTCCTTGGTGTTTTGCACAACTCCAGATATACAGCGGACCTTGGCTAGCGCGTGGAACACGTCCCACTTGTCGCGGGTGGCCATCGTGGTCTCAAGTGCGTCTCGGACTGGTCGCGTATCCTTTTGGTGTCGACCGAAGGGCGAAATGAAGTCCGGGTTCTCGGCGATTTCCGGTAGACCGAGGAAGTGGAACGCGTTGCTCCATTGAGCCCAATCCCCATAGCCGAAGTTGATGTGCCCGTTCTTGGCTCGCCAAAGCGGGCCAGCGCGATCCCGTGTTCGCGGACCGTTCGGTCCACGAGTCATCCGGTTGTTGCCGCCGATGAAGATTCCTACTTCCGCCCATGGCGCACAGGTATTCGCCATGGCCTCGTCTTCGCTGACGTCGACTCGGTCCCCTTGTCCAGTGCGAATGCTCTTGAACAATGCAGCCGATCCCCCTACAAATCCAGCAACGCCAGCAATGTAGCCGCTCTGGTTGTGAGGCAGCTGCAGCGGCCCATGATCGATGCATTGATTGATGGCGCACCACCCCGACTTGGCACATGCCGTGAGATTGTTTCCTGGCAATTTTGCAATCGGTCCCTCGAGTCCGTGCGGGGTGATCGAAAGATGAACTGCCTCGGAAGAGAGATGTTCGAGCTCTTCAGGGAGGTCTATTGATGTTGTTACCACTACATCTGAATCCTTGATTAGGGCTCGTAGCTCGCTGTCGGTCGCAAGAACCGAGCGTTTATTCCAGTTCACGTAGGAATGCAAAAGCGATGAGTCGTCGTCTGCACTCTCGTGAAGGAACGGCGGTTCTCGCCGGAGGGGATGGCCGTGCTCATCTTCTACGAGAATCACATCGGCTCCAAAGTCGCCGAACAATCGGGCTGCCCACGCACCTGAAAGGCGATCCGAAAGATCTAGTACCCGAATGTTTTTGAAAGCCTTAGCCATGTCCTAGAGAAATCGAGCAACAGCGACGCAAAAACCGATAGGTTCGAATGTACGACCTAGATAATTGGGAGATTCTACGGAACTGAGGTTTGCCCAAGCCCCAGAATTCAAGATTTGGAATTTCTCCGGGCAGACTTGTCCAACTATAGAGATCGCCTGTTGCTTATGCCGGATTGCGACCAGTTTCTGTAGGACAGGCAGAAGCAATGGGAAGCTCTACACAAGCACTGCTAGGGTCAAACGCAATGAATTTTCTTGCCATATACTGACATCGAAATCTTGGGCATTGACTATTCAATCGGTAGTTTGTCATGAAATCTTCTAGCCGCCGGTTTAGCTTCCTTGGCGTGGGTGTTGCTTTCGTATTGGGCTTGGTGGTCGCCTCTGCAGCATTGTGGATTGGATGGTCTGTGTGGAGTCCAGCGGACACGAGCAGTGGTAGCGCTTCACCTGATCCAATAGCCGAGACCCAATATAGCGAACCCACCGACCCTGGCGAACCTGAATCAACCTCACCTGCTCAAGCTGGAACACCAGCAGCCACACTCGAGGAAATTGCTGAGATCGAAACCGAGTTTTCTCAAAGATTGGCTATCTACAGGTTGGCTCTGGAGTCCAGCGAGACTCAGCTGCTCGATCTGATCAAGCAAACAGACAAACTTCCCACTATGTTGCGCTTTCAATTCCAAAGGGCTTTTGTGGATCGCCTCTTCGAGATCAATCCGGGGCTCACTCTGTCTCAATTGGAGAACTTTGAACCCTCTATGGCTCAGTCCATATTCAGGCAATGGGCTCGACAGAACTTGGATGATGCAATTGTCGGAGTCAAGTCTCTCGAGGGTGCTATTCGGCGGGAGGCATCAATGGGCATCCTGACTCACCGCCCGGACATCTCTTCTGAGCTGCAGGCAAGAATTTCGCGCGAACTCGGTGCTGAGCAGCTCTCTGCCGAGCTTTCAAGCGGGCAGCAGGTAACAGAAATCCAAAGAGACCCCGAAAAGGCGTAGAACGAAGCTCTGCAGGACGGCACCCAAAGCAGTCAGCAAATAGAGGCTCTTGTGATTGCTGCTGTTACCTGGATTAGGCAAGGTGGACTGGACGCAGTCGACAGAATGAATGCAACGCTGGACGCCCAAGCGCGGCAGGAAGTCTTGCCATCGGTGCTGCTTTCGGCAATGCACTTTTCGGAATCTGAAGAGGTCTTTAGAAAAGCACTCGAATTGGAAGTCGACCCGAACAGCCGCTTGTTGTCCTTGGTAGTTGGGAACTGGTCGGCATCCGATCCCCATTCGGCTCTTGACGCAGTAAATGAAATTGACTCTCACTCCAAACGCACGGTATTGCTGCACACAGTAATGCACAATTGGGTACGCTACGATCCTCGATCTGTGCTGAATGAACTTGATCGCTTTCCGACCGACATGCATGCAGCCGCACAAGGGCTGGCCCTAAAGGCAATTGCCCGTAGCAATCCTGAAGAGGCGATTTCGCTGATGCAAGATTTGAGAGCAGGAGTCGAGAGGACGACATTGGTGGCCGAGATTGCTTCAATGTGGGCCGAACAAGACGCTGAGGCAGCATTGGCATGGGTGTTGAACAACCAAGAGTCTTCCCAAAGCCGGTCAGAGCTACTTTCTTCTGTCGTTATCAGCTGGTCGCGTCAGGACCCGATCGCTGCGCTCAATTGGGCACTGGACCAGAGGGACTTGTCGGATTTGCGTACACGCACCCTCTCTTCAATCCTGAGAAATTTAGCGGACGAGAATCCTGAACTTGCACTGCAACGAGCACTTGAGCAGCCGATCATTAGCCCCGTTGATGTAGGTCTTGAGCATGCGGTCATTAGCCATGTTGCACATAGCGACGTCCGGCGTGCCAAAGCGATGTTGCAGCGAGTGCGTGAAGGCAAGACCAGAGTCGATTGCTACGCTGCAGTCGGCGTTGGGATGGTCTTTGCATCACGTCCCAACGAAGCCATCGAGCTCGCAAGCGACTTGATGGGTTCAGATCGCATCACGTACGTCTCAAGAGTCTTGTCGAACTGGGTAAGGCACGACGTCCAGGGATTGCTTGATAGTTTGGAGCAATTTTCTGATCCTCAAATTCAGTCGATGGCAGCAGGCAAATTGATCGCGAGAGACGCGACTAGCGATATCCTCACCGATGATCAGGTTGAGTATGTGAGAGAGTACTCGACCGATAGCGAGACGCAAAGCACGGAACACATAAGATTCAGATAGAGGAAAGACTAACGAAAACATAGGTTTGGCGGTAATCAGTTCACGCCGAATCCCGATTCAACTACGGTATTTTCTCCAGCTACGATTTCGGTTTCTACGTCGCACGTATTCCAAGTAAGTTAGTACGCAATACCCTTCTTCACTGACTGTGTCGCACAATTCTCTCCAAGACACCCCAAAGTCGTCCTCGAGATTGCCCTGCAGCACGAAGTTCAGTTCCTTTTCGGTGTGACACATTCGGTACGGGATCCAGGTGAAAATGTCGGGCGGAGGATTTCGCAGAGCAGGCAATTTGCGCTTTGCGGCGACACAGAAGGCGTCAGAGTGTGCGTATTCTCGATTCTTATGCACATATAGTTTTCGCCACTCTGGATGCTGGTAGACACTTCCCCAAGTGAAGATCCATGAGTTTCTTATTTGCTTTCCTCCAGTCTTTCTGTAGCCTTCGGCCTCCATGATTTGGCGGACTTGGTGCCCAATCATCTGCTTGAGCTGGTCTTCCGCGCCAATCGGTCGTGCTGCATTCAACGCGTTCCACACAGGAATGGCTTCAATGTCTAGTGCAGAGATTGCTGGCACTCCTCGACGCGACAGTATTTTCATCCGTTCGACCAATCCTGGGCTGTTAAGAAATGGCCACACCTCGCGAAATTCATCATGTAGAAACGCGAATCGTCCCGGCTGATATTCAAGAGGACGAGTCATATTGTTGCTTCCTTCACAGTCAAGTATCCCTATTTTCAACATTATGCTTTTTAACTAGTTAAATAATTACCTGATTTGTGCCCCAAAATGGCGGTTCGTGTCAAATGACGACACAGTCGTCATTTGACATGTGATTTGACGACAGCGATCGGAAGTGTGAGGTCTATTCCTAGTTCAGTTCAACGGTACTGGCAATCGATGTCTCGCCACCACACATGTGAGAGTCCTGGAATTGACTAAAAGGTATACATCGAGTATACTGCTTACTTTGGCACTATGGATTTGCAGACTATTGATGGGTAGCAATTCACTAGATCCTTCAGATCTGATGCAACGCTATAGGCGCGACCTTCGGCAACGTAGGTTCAGAGCTATTCTTCGCTTGGTTGCGGGAATTCTATTGAGGTGGACCGTTTTTGCGACTCTATGCATAGTAGCTTTCCGCTACCTTCCGGCAATTGGTGCATGGGCGGTCTTTGGATTGGTTTGTATTTTCTGGATCGGTGATGTGGCTTGGCAGGTAATGGCTGGTTGGTCCCTTAGCACTCATGACCCCTTAGATGACCCCACGTACAACAGTCTACCGTTTTGTCGTGGCGGTCCACGTGATAGGCGCGCAAATAACGAACAGTACGAGTTCCTGGAGAGTAAAGGCTGGCGTGGAAAGCGCAACCTGAGGGTGTACCAAGTTATGGGCTTGATGAAGGAACACTTGGATGTGGAATTAGGGTATGCGTACCTAGAAAAGCATGGTCCCGCGAGGAGGATTGAAAATGCCTATCGGAAAGACATGATTGACAGCATAGGATTCGTCAGCCCCAACCGACTTTCCATTCAGCTTGAATATAGAGATGGAGATTCGCCTGCAACAGACAAACAGATTCGCTTTCTGGAAGGCAAGGGCATGCCGTTCCGTCACAATCTCACCATGGGTGAGGCCAGTAAGCTCGCCTATGAGTGGGCTCACAAGGAGTTTGCACCTGACGTTTGGAGAATGGACTATGGCAGCAAATCTAACCGTGTTTAGCGCTCGGCATCTAACGATTGAACTTTGGCAGCCTAAACTCCCAATTTACAGTTCACACTAGTGGACAACGG
Organism: uncultured Pseudomonadales bacterium; assembly: GCA_964572845.1. Lineage (GTDB taxonomy): Bacteria > Pseudomonadota > Gammaproteobacteria > Pseudomonadales > Azotimanducaceae > Bin55. The sequence goes on from CAZNFX010000002.1 coordinate 255,719, forward strand.
GAATTGAATAGATTGAAGCACAGCAAGAATCCACCCATAACTGACGAGGATATATTCGACACCATCCTCAGGCAAATGTCCCAGGGAGTGGCACCTTGGCGCAAGCCGTGGTCGGATCCAGTACGCTCGGTTGTCATAGGCTCGATGAAGTATCCGCCTGCAATGTGGCCCAGCAACGTTAGAGCACCAAGGTCTCGTTTCGGCATATTCAACGGATTTCTCCTACTGTCGCATGCCAATTCAATGGAATACAGAACAAATCTGTGGGTTCCAAAGAAGGTATTAAGAGAACTCAATGCGAAGCTTCGGTCAGATCTAGAACGGCCCGTTGCCATTAGGAACTATGACGAAGCAGGCAATCGCGGTGGAACGCGGCCGGTTTATAACATTGATCAGGTTTATGACTGCGAAAAGACATTGGGGCTTACTCTCGAGATCGCGCCTCGCCTGGCCTCAAAGAAACGCTACACGAGATCCCAAGAGCTGTTGAAACGGCTAAAGTGCGAAGAGAATTTGAAGATCGAGTATAAGCCCTACGCGGCTTATACGCCAAGCAGTGATGTAGTAGCGATGCCGGAACCTGAGCATTTCGACGTCACGGTTGATGAGACAACTGGAGCGGTGAAAGGCGAGCAAATGGCGCACTATTGGTCGACTCTATGGCATGAAGTTGTGCACTGGACTGGACACGGTTCTCGATTGAACCGACCTCGGCATCGTACTTGGGGCGATGACGTTTATGCTTTCGAGGAACTGGTGGCTGAACTGGGCTCGGCGTTTCTTTGTGCGTATTTGGAAATCGATGGGGAATTGCAGCATGCTGCGTATCTGGACCACTGGTATGGTCAATTGATGAAAGAAAGGGAAGAAAGCGGAGATTCTTTGTGGTCGCTGAGATACGCATCACAGCTGGCAACACAAGCCAAAGACTTCGTAATTGGACACTAGGCGGGAGGATCTCAAGCGAATACCAGCTTTCGATAACTACATCCAAACGACAACGAGCGAATCTAAAGTTGTGATTTCCGGAATTTTCACGACTACCAAGGTTCCGATCTAGCTCTATTCACGAGTCTGATCGGCTCGTTCCTACATTTGCTCTCTGCGTTTCTTGCCGTGCCGAAGTACTCGAAAGTCATTGGATGGCTCAAATCTAAACGCTTGAAGTATCAGAAACGATCAGGGTTGCATTGATGGACCAAGTCTGCCTAGCGACTTGCTAGACCTGCTTACTTCTTTGTCCTTCCGTTGTTTCGTAGAGTTCGCACTGAGCCCAATAGTTCTTCCCATCGTCTATATGCGGCTTTGGGTGATCTACTCGAGACTTGTAGGTTCGGTTGGGCTTGGTCATGGCGTCCTGGGCAATACTCCCCGACTAACTCTCAAGAGCACCAACATCCATCAAAATAACTCTGATTCAATCTCTCTCATGTATTTGTTGGTGTAGTAGATATCGGGGTCTTGCTTCTTTGGCCTCACGCGAATTTCGAATCTTGGGTCGTCTGGACTCTTTGCGTTGAATAGAACAAACCCAATCCCGAACACTTGGCAAAGGGAGTCGAGCCGTGACAACTCGTCCTTTGCTACCTGCGTGGGTACTACTAAGTACGATCTGTGGCTGAAGAGGCAGTACGCGCAGGCTTGTCCGAATGCAGTTATGAGTTGGTTTGTGTTCGTTTTGATCTCTGCTGACACGATCTCAATCGGCGGTTTTACGATGTCGCTCGGCCTCGAGTCCCGTTTCCCAATTACGTCTGGCGTTCCCCATTTGTCCTTGAATCGGTTGCCACCAAGGGCAATTGCTTTTGTCACGTCTTCAACATCGTTCTTCAACCACTCGGCAAACGGCTCGTAGAATTCTTCCTCTTTGGTGGACGTCGCAGTTGAAGGTGTCGTAGATCCACCCTCAGGCAAGACCTTATATAAACCACGACTGGGTTTTTCGATCTTTGGGATGCGGAGATGAAGATCAAAGATAGTTCCGTGGATAGTGTTCTTATTGAAATTGCTATCGATCTCGCGAATTTCCCGATGCAGGTCTGAGTATTTGATTCCCTCCGGGTGGTTCTCGATGATCTTAATGGCTTCCTCTCGGATGCGTGCTTTGATCCCTTTAGCCATAGCTGTCTCCAAAAAACTTGTCGCGAATCATAGCAGCTGATTTCGTGCCTCATTCATGCCCTGAATTAGCTAATTGGCTTGTAAACCCCACTAGAAGAGAGTTCTGTGACGCCCAAATCAATTCGAGCTCCTTCAACGAAATTAGTTTGAAAAGCAACTAGCAATCTATCCGAATTGCGGCACGACGTAGGGTCCCTCTGGGATTACTGCCACTTGCTTGGAAGTAGTTCGGCCCAGCGCATATTCAATTCCGTCTTCGATGGATTGCGCCATATGCACCCCTGTCAATTCTCGATCGTTTCCAACTAGACCATCACTCACCAAGCAAAATTCGAACTCTTCTTGAGCGTTTGCTTGCATTTGCGTTTCCCATTCGTCTACATCAGCCTTCGGTTTTGTGGAAATTCGCTTCAGGAATGCGCTCGGACCCTCACGGAGCAAGTCATTTTGGGACTTTCGGAAGGCATCTGATCCGAGCCCCTCCTTGCACTCGGCTACAAGCACAAGGGTTCCCGTCTTCTTGAGAATGCTCAATGGCGTAATCATTCCCTTGACGGCCTGGTAGTAAGTCTGGTCTAGAGGGAAGCCCGCAGCTGACGTGACAATCGTGTCGAATTTGGTGGTTACTGGTACGGTGCAATAGCGCGCCGCGAAGTCCATAGCTGACTGGTGGCTTGAAACAATATCCCCGAAATTGACGAAGGCAAGATTTCGGTCTTCGTCAATCACCGTATTGACCGCATAGGCATCCGTGCCGGTATAGGCTCGAAGCATTCTCAGGATCTCCAATTGCTCGAGATGCAGAGGATTTCCCTTGATGTTGCATGTGGTGCAATTGGGATCGTCGAGGATTCCTGCGCTGTGGAGCACACCAATGGTGTCTGCGTGAGCGATTCCCGGAGCAATCACTTTGCGACCTCCGGAGTAGCCCGCCATGAAGTGCGGTTCCACCAGACCCGTGACTATCTTCAGATCCGCTTCCACGAATCGGCGATCCAGCAGCACTGGCGTTCCCCGTTGGGTTGTACCCAGATCGATGTGTGCAGCATCGTCCAGCGCTATGTGATTCTCGATGGGAATAGTGTCCAATACACTCTTGTCTCCGATGAGAGCCTCTAGTTCACCACCCTCGTTCGGTCTGTGAAGGCCCGTAGCAACCAAGATCAAAATGTCGCGGTGGCTTATTCCTGCTGAAGTCAGCGTCTTGACGATGGGACCCAGCAAGATTTCGTTGGGCACTGGACGAGTTACATCGCAAACCAGAATGCATGCAGTAGTTGCCGATGCCGCTACCTGACTCAGCGGCGGCGAAACGTTCGGGTTTTCCAATGCCAATCGAACTTCCTCGATTGGATTGGATAGTACCGGCATTCTTGGCTTGCGAATGACGGAGACATTGCACTCCGGTGGAAACCGCACGGAAATCGACGATCTCCCATAGGGCAACGAAAGATTCATGCTAATTGCCCCTCCTCTCTGTCATTGACAACCGAGAGGGATTTGTCTGCGAAATAACGCCTCTAACGAAGGATCGTCATCGCGAACCGCTTCTAAGCACCTCGCCTGCGTGTTCTCCCGTGTGTTCGTCGTCGCGCAAGATGACTGAACCGTTGCATACCGTCGCGACATATCCAGCCGCGCGTTGGATGAACCGCGGTGCACCTCCCGGAAAGTCGTTGACGGTTTCAGGTTGCCTTTCTTCCAAGCGCTCTACGTCTAGGACATTGATGTCAGCACGCTTTCCTACTTCCAAGGTGCCCCTGTCGTCTAGTCCAAGCACTCGAGCCGGTTCGGAGCTGATTCGGCGCACAGCTTCAGGCAGGCTGTAGAGTTCGGCATCGCGGTGCCAGTGAGACAAGACGAAGGTCGACCATCCGGAGTCGATCATCTGGCTCACATGAGCTCCTGCATCGCCAAGACCGGGCATAGCCCAATCCGTAGAGATCATGCGCTGCAGGTGTTCGAGGTTTACATTGAAGCTACGTACGTGGAACAGGGCTTTTCCGTCTGTTTCGAGCGTTATGCGGATCCACGACTCAACGAAGTGTTCACCCGCTTCCTCGGCGATGTCATACAAGCTCTCGTAGCGAGAGTGAGTGTAGTTGGGCCGTGGATTGCTTCCCATGTAGTACGCCCTTTTGGCAGTCTTTTCAAAGTTTTCGTGCTGTGGATGATCCTTCACCTCCTGCACCAGAACGGCTCGAAAGTCTGAGTCACGCAGCGCTGAAAGCCGTTCAGGCAGGCTCATCTTTCGCAGTTTGTTCCACGACTCTGTGCGCCAGAAATTGTTTGTCGATAGTCCTATTATCCCGCCGCCGCTTCTTGGAACGGTTACAGCAGTCACGTCAAGACCCTGTTCCCGCATTCCTCTGACTCGTTCATCCAGCAGTGCAGCATGTTCGGCTATGGCACTAAAGAGAACGGGGCCGTTCTTTGCTTCCTCGGCTAGCAAATCCATTTCGGTCTCGAGATCTCCAAAGTGCGGAACAGTTTGCATGATCCCGCCGTTGGATCCCACTGCATTCGAAATTGCAAGCAATTCTTCGCGTGTCGCAAAAGTACCTGGTATTGGCCTTCTGTCAGGCAAGACGTGACCGGGATGACGATTGACCGAGAATCCGATCGCTCCTTCCTTCACCGATTGACCAGCGAGATCGGCGATTTGACGAATCTCGTCTTCGGTTGGTTGTCCATCAATAGCCCGTTCACCCATCACGAAGAAACGCGTAGCACTGTGACCCACAAGACCCGTTACGTTGATCATCGGGTTCAATCGTTCGATTGAATCCAGGTACTCTCCGTAGGTTTCCCAGTCCCAGGGCAATCCCGTCAAGATCGCGTACTTGGGAATGTCTTCGACCGTTTCCATCATGCCGGCAAGGAATTCGCGATCGCCTTTCTTGCAGGGAGCAAAGGTAACGCCGCAGTTTCCAAGCAATGCAGTGGTGACACCGTGCCATGTAATTGACGTCAGTTTGGTGTCCCACCCAATCTGGGCGTCGAGGTGCGTGTGCAGATCGACAAATCCAGGGGTAACTGCTTTGCCCTCAGCATCGATCTCTCGGGATCCTTTGGGACTATTCTCGCCGACGTGTGTGATTGTGTTGTCGTCGACCGCAACGTCGGCAACATACGGTTCGGAACCGGTGCCGTCTACTATTAGTCCGTTGCGAATTACAAGGTCGTGTGCCACTTGGCTATCCTGCGTTTGCTGGGGAGAGTGCCAATGATGCCAAATCATCGCATGACTGGCAATTTGTCATGATCGGAGGGGGTAATTCGGCATTTTTCCGGAGGCCAAACGACAGACAGAATATGCCGTATGCAACCCCTCAGCAACGCCGCACATCGAATCGCTCGATACTTACAACAGAACTACGAAGAAATTAGTGTTTTCGTCCCTTTGAAATGCAAGAGTGCGGGACTCTTCTTGCATTGCACGTGCACGAGGTTATTCTGAGCGAACACCTAGATTGGTCCGCTCGACCTTTTTGGCTCATGAGGAAGCCTCCTTAGCCTACTTGTACTGCGAGTCCCTTGCTACTGCGGACTCTCTTCACTGCCAAATATCCCTCTTGCAGTGGTAAGTTGCTCAGCGAAGAATTCTGCGTATTCATGGCCGGACGAATTGAGCTTGTTGTACGCAGCATCGAACGCTTCCTTGGATTGGTCGGATGGAGTTTCTAGCAATCGTGTAAGAGCTATCCAACCTGCTTGCATTAGCTTGTCTATCTCGGTTTCGGACACCTCATATGCCGCTTCGAAATTTTCGACGGCAAGATCGAACTCTTTGGCTGCTAGTGCATGCGCTCCGTTGATCCACAGAATGTTCGACGTGATGTCGTCCGCAGCCTTCGAGTATTCAAGCCCCACTCGAGCGGCGGAAAAACCAAGTTCTTGAGCTTCTGGCGATATGGGTCCTGTGTCTCCCCATCCTGGCCAAGTGAAAGCTGCGATGTTGTACGCGACTCCACGGGCAAATTTTCGAATCTTGTTGACTGCTTTGGGATCGTCGTCTTTGGCCTGCTCGATTTGATCGTCCAGATAGAGCAATTGCAGTCGAGCGACGGGTACGAAGAGCGCGTCTTTCTTGATATTGCGGAGTTCCCGCATCAGTTCGCCGATTTGGCGAAATTCGTCATCGGAAATCTTGGCTAAGGCGAGTTCTTCAGAATTCACGGCAGTTGCTCCAAGGCATGTCAATACAAATGTCAGCAAGAGATGAAGGAGTTTTTCGTTCAAAGTATTTCTCGAATACGTCAGTAAGCGCTTGGCATTCGGGCATTGGCGGATTGATCCTTAACGGCGTGAGCAACCAACAGATACTCGAGCTTGGATCCGTCTACCAGGCCGAGGGTAGTCTAGACGAGCGCGCACCAGTGTTGCAATCGCTGCAAGTTTCGGCTCAACTTATACCCGATCTCGAGTGGCTCATCCTTGCTTCGTTAGGAGACTTGCCGCACACGACGATACACCGATCCGCGATCGTTAAGCGATTCTATTGGTAATCTGAAACGCCGAGCCTATCAAGTTGATTGAGATAGACTCTCTTGCCCCAGAACAGCCAGCCAATGTAAAGCGGTAGAGCAAGGATAATCAGGCCAATTCCAAACCGAGTAACGAAGTTCAATCCATAGGCAAATGTGTCGTAGACGCCAAGCAAAGTGGTGAACTTGTTGAGGGCGTAGACAATTGCCAACACTATGGGAATGGCAATTGCAAAGGAAGCTGCCCATGCACGAGCAATAGCTTTTGAAATAGCATTAAGGTCGCTTCGAGGGATCCCTCTAGCGACTAGCACATTTCGCACAATGCGGTACGTGATGGCCATTGCGACTAGAAGTATGGCCCATACGCCAGCAACGACCACCAAGGCGACATTGTCAAACAGCGTTACAAGCAACAAGAATACTAAGAGGCTATGAAGGAGCACCCAATTGCAGAATTTCCAGAGCGCGTCTGGAGTATTCGGTTTCAACATGTGTGCAAGAGTCTTCGTAGTTTGTCCATGCTTGTGAGCCGTCGTTCACCGTGAGCGCTCTCTAGAGTCAATCGTACAACAGGGTGGCTCGCGTGTCCATGATCTTGGTCTGCACTCTACAGCTAACAGGTAATGCAAGAAGTCTTAGAGTCTGGCTCTCCCCTGACGGGAACGCTTGGTTTCAACATGTCCAGCGTCGGCTTTGGTCAGGTTCCAAAACCTCAATTCGTGGTTGGTTTGGCAATGAGTACGCCGATGCAGGGACTTTACGAATGGATTTCGATTAAATTGTTGGGTAAGTAAGTTTGCGAATGTGAGGAATGCTAGCTGTGGATTGGAATGCGATTTGGAATTTCTGGCTCTTCATCGACGAACCGATCGGCTTGGTGCTTGGTGTTCTGATCGTTCTGTGCTTGATTCGACAGAACCTTTGGGCTTGGCCGCTGGGCGTCTTCTATGTGTTTGTCTCGATTACCGTTCTCCTTGAAGCCAAGCTCTATGCCAATCTCGCGCTTCACGTACTGGGATTCCTGCCACTGAATCTCTACGGATGGTATGTCTGGCTGTTCGGCGGAGAGCAGCGGGACGACTTGCCGGTCACTCGAAGCGGTTGGACTCTGTTGGCCATTCTGGCGGCGATATGCGTAGTGGGAGGATTGGCTCTCGGGTTTCTCTTCAACACCTACACCGATGCTGCGCTGCCCTATCTCGACAACGGAATCTTCATGATGAGCTTCGGTGCCATGTACTTGACCGCCCACAAGAAGATAGAGAATTGGGTGATTTGGTTCTTGGTCAATGTGATATCCGTTGTCGTCTATGTGAGTCAGGGTCTTTGGTTGTATGGACTGCTGTATTTCGCCTACATATTCATGGCAATTTGGGGATTTTTCGAGTGGCGGAATTCAATGAGGCTACAGGGCCAAGATGCTGACTAAACTTGCATTGGCAGTTCAAGCGCGACTGTCTATTGGGCGAGATTGTTTCGGTTGTGCAACTTTTTGACGGCATTAGGAGATAGGCCCGCAATGAAGAGATTTGGCTATTCAATATCTCTGTTGCTGATTTTGCTTGTGTCCCAGGTCCAGGGAGCGGATTCAGTGACGCTGCATGGCAGCATTGTGGGCAGCGATGGCCAGAATCCTAGCGTGTGGATAGGCGTATTCGAGCTGCCCATTCGACCTAAAGCACAAGCAACCCGTTGGACTCACGTGACCACCACGGAATTCACTTTGCCAGTACCAGGTGTGAACGAACTCCAAATAGTGGCTTTGCAGAAAAACTTTGTGCCGGTTGCACTCCGGATCAATCCTAGGTCGGAAAACGCACGAATCGACCTCAAGTTTCAGAAAGGGCACACGGTGGAAGGAGTTGTGCTTTCTACTGACGACATTCCTGTCGCAAGCGCAAGCCTGACCGTGGTGCAGGAGGACTTGCTGGACGTCCAAATTCCCGATCATCTCAAGCTGGTATGGTCTAGCGACGACCACGGACAATTCAAGATTGGCGGACTCGTAGGCAACTATGTATACAAAATCGACGTTGAGGCCCAGTTCCTGGAAGTCGAGACATTTGCTGTTCAGATGCCGAAGAACGGCGACCACCGCCATGACTTGCGTCTTTCTGACGCCTTCTTTGTACGGGGCCGAGTAGTGGATCGCGATGGGGCTCGCGTTCAAGATGCCACAGTAAAGTTTGATCACAATATTGGCCGAACTTCTCCATTAACGTCTACCTCAACCTCTAGTACCACGACAAATACCACAGGCGAGTTTCGAGCTGGGCCATACCCACGTAGTAACGAGTTCTGGCTGTCAGCGAAGCACGGCGAACGAGGCACATCAGAGCGGCTTCTAGTTACTTCAGGTGAACGTGACCAAGTTCTGACTCTCAGAGGCATGGTTCAAGTGGTTGGAACAGTCATAGATGCCTCAACAGGAAAGCCGATTGATGACTTCAATCTAGTAGCGATTCAAGCAAACGAAAGTAGAGACTATTCACATTCGGGATCGAATGGTGAAATCTCGTGCTTAGTGGACTCGATGACCATACGCCTGGTAATTGATGCAGGCGATCACATCCCACACTTCAGCGCGGACGTGAATCTTAAGAACATTGAAAGATTCGATATGGGAATGATTACCCTCAATCGTGCGAGGCGGCTGAAGGGCCAGGTCTATGACGCTGCAAGCGGCGAACCCATAGCGAGAGCGAGGGTTTCTCACTTCGACAGCCAGCTGACCAAGAATGTAGACACTGCTTGGTTGAGCATTGTCAACTACTATTCAAATGAGTTTCTACGCACATCCACCGACGCAAAGGGGCAGTACACGCTGAGTCGCTTGCCGAATGAATCGACTCACTTGAAAGTGTCCGCCAAGGAATACCACGAGCAGGAGATTCAGGTAGATCCTGCCATCACCAAGTTCGACATACCATTGACGCGAAAGGTACCGTCCCGCACGAGAATTCAAGGAAAGGTAGAAACTACAGCGGGCAATCCGATTAGTGGCAGAGTGCTTTTTCTCAACGAAATGGAACTCGTTGGTAGGGTTGAGGTTCAAAGCGATGGACTCTTTGACTATGCAACAAAACCGGGTTTTTATGTCGTGTATGCGGCTACCGGAAATGGAATGTCGGAGACCGCAAAGATTGTCTTGACTGAAGACGAAATTCGGGTAATCAATTTGGTTGTTCCTTCCAATGGTCGCCTAAGTGGCCTTATAGGAGGTTTGGGGGATGGGGAGATTGTCTCCCTGTACGTTTACGCCAACGACATCTCGGTAGAAACGCTGTGGGGTGTTGAGAACGGCGACTTTGAAATCTCTGGACTAGGGACCGGCTCCTTCACACTTAGCGCTGCGACTACTCGGAATCGATCGCAGTGGAAGTCCTTTGAGATAGATGCAGCTACTCGAGAAGCAGTCATTGAATTAGATTTTTCAGGGAATTCCCGGTTGTATGGGACAGTGAAATCTCCTGACGGCTCAGTTCCTCAGGGAAGAGTCAGTGCTATTGCCAAGCAAGAAGGCCAAGTGTCCGGCTACGTCTCCATCAAACCCGATGGCACCTTTGAGATTGAAAGTCTGGACAACGGAGAGTACACAGTTCAGATCCATCAAGTCAAAGTGCTAACTCTGGAGCGACCGGAGGGAACTGCCACGCTATCGTCACCATTCCTTATCCATAAGGAGAATGTAGCCGTCAATGGAGAGACAGCGTTGCATTTGGAGCTAGAGATTCCCTCCGATTCAGAGTGATTGCGACGGAGATTCATGCTGTCGCATCAATGTATGAGTAATTGGATATGTATTGCTGCTTCGGCGCTATGCATTGATTGGTGTTAATAGAACGCTAGGTCATCACCATCACGAGCAAACCGACACAATCGCGGCCGAGTGTGTCTATGGATGGTGGTTCACAGACATGAAGTGAACGCATGCAACAGCTTGACGTTGCGGAGATCTCTATGACGGATTGGGGAGTTGGGCACATGAAATTTGTAATGTCTGCGTTGCTGTTGTGTGTCGTGCTATTAGCGGCGCCGTCCGAGGGGAACGAAACCACTTCATTGCTCGGGAACGTGGATTCCTATCGTGCGGAAGATGGCGAGATCTGGATCGGTGTCTTTCCCACCACACCAACGCATCGTTGGAAAGAAGGTCAGTGGGTGGCCGTGGATTCCGAAGAATTCACATTGGAGATTCCAAATGTAGACGAAATACTGCTGCTTGTACTGCGCAAGGATGCGGTGCCCCAAGTGACAGCCGTTTACAAGCTAACGACTATTCCCATAATTCTCACTGCTCATGAGGGCATGACTCTGCGTGGCACCGTAGTGTCCACGGACGGTCTGCCGGTTGCCGATGCCACGCTGACGCTGTCGAGGCCAGATCTGCCTCCAATTGAGATTCCGGATAAAGCTCAACCTGAATGGACGACCGATAGCGAAGGGCGATTCAGCATTAGTGGATTGGTCGAAGGTCGCTATGACATTAATGTCTCATCGCCCTATGTACCAAAGGAAAGTTTCTCAGTGCAAGTTTCCGAGAACTCAGTTAGTCCGCAGGAATTGAAGCTGGCCAACGCGTTTTTTGTCGCTGGCCATGTAGTCGACCACGATGGTGCAGGAGTGTTTGGCGCAGAAGTGGATACGAGGCCATACATTTTGTTCTTGCAGGAACATAGAGGAATCGTCCAAACAAGTGGCGATGATGGTAGTTTTCAGCTTGGCCCCTTTGTTCGTGCGCAGGATATGAGGCTTTCTGCTCGACATGCGGAAGGTGGATCAACGTACAGCCATAGTGTGGTTGCCGGAAAGCACGATGTGAATTTGGTGCTATCCGCCATGGTGCAAGTTCGCGGCATGGTGATTGATGCTGCAACCGGCAGCCCTGTTGATGAATTTGTCCTCAGGGCTTACGGCCAGGGATGGACTCGCGAATACCCGCACAACGACGCGAAAGGCCAACTCACCGCCCAGGTTGATTCAACTGCATTTGGGTACGTAATTGATTCGCCCGACTACACCTCTTCTATCGACATGGAAATCTCCTTGGAATCTCTTGAGGAGCACGACTTTGGAACGATCGAGTTAGACCCAGGGAGAACAGTGTCTGGTCAAGTGTATGACATAGCAAACCGAGAGCCAATCGAGGGTGCAGAAGTATCCAGTTTTGGAGAAGGTTGGATAGGCGTCGAGCAATCTTTCGAACGTACGTTCACAGTGAGGTATTTGAGCGAGAAAGTACGAACCGTCACGGATTTGCAGGGTGAATTCAGTCTCAAACCGCTGCCAACCGAGGAGACCGTCATCTATGTCACTGCTAAGGGCTATGAATCGCAGGAAGTGCGGCTGGAAGAAGGCCAAACCTCAGCAGATGTTGCCTTACGCATTTGGGATCCCGATCGCACACGAATTTTTGGGCGAATTGAGACTACGACTGGAGAAGCTGTAGCAGGCAGCGTGGACTTTTTCCACGTCGAAAACAATGGTGGCGTGGGCTTTCGAACTGAAGAAGACGGCAGCTTTGAATTCTCTACTAGACCTGGAACCCATCAGGTTAGCGCTAGTACAGAGTACGGTAGAGCTGAGACAGTAACTTTGAAGATGCAGGATGGCGACAACACGGAAGTCATCCTAGTTGTCGATCCGAGTGGGAGCTTGTACGGTAGCATCGCGGGGCTACAAGGTGCCGAATGGGCAACTCTGTCTATCTCGGCCGGTGGGCGTACCGTCCGGGCAAAGCGTGTCAGCGAAAATGGCGATTACCTCATTCAAGGCGTTGGGTACGGCACATTCGCTCTAAGAGCTTTGACAAGCACGAATCGGGAGCTGAAAAGGTCATTCGAGATACCAGAGAGCACTGGCGAGGCCCGGTTGGATCTTTTCTTTGGCGGTAGCGCCCGCTTGTACGGTTCGTTGCTAGCTGGGGACGGCGACATGCCTGTTGCGAGGGTGCGTGCTACGCCCGTCGAAGACTTGGCCACTCATGGATGGAGCAACGTTTTGGACGATGGATCCTTTGAAATTCAAGGACTAGACGACGGGGAATATTTGATCGAGACATTTCTCCGCTCAGGGGAATCGTATGCCTCCGAAGATGAGGAGCGGATCCATCATGTCGAGGTCGAACTGGCTGGAGACACGGAGCTGCTCATTCAATTGCAAGAGCGCTGATTGAATTGCTATCGTTGATCAGTGGATTTTCTCGAATCTATATTTGCTTGCCGGCACTCCAGTTAATGCAATGCATTGAAACTTAGTTCCCTCCGACGTTGGCTAACTCGTGCTATATTGACTGACGTGCGGGTACTACAGCTATGAGACCTTTCAGGTATCTGATTTCTCTGTTCCTAAGTTTCGTTGTCTTGCAGGCACAACAAGAGGAATCCATAACACTAGATGTTCGAATTGACGCCGAAGCCAGCCAGTTCGACAAGATATGGATAGGCGTGTTCGACCTGCCTGTGCAACCGGGTGCAGAAGCCAGAAGTTGGACCGAGGTTGAGTCCCCGGAAATCGCCTTGAACGTCCCCGACGTGGGCGAACTCCAGATAGTGGCTTTGCGAAAGGAATTTCTCCCACTTATCCAACGTGTCAATCCTCAATCGGACAATGCTCGGATCGATCTTGAATTCCAGATTGGGAACGCGCTGGAAGGCAGTGTTTTCTCTACCGACGGTATTCCCGTCGCAGGCGTTTATCTGACTGTAGAACGAGATGACTTGCCGAACGTCCGAATTCCGGACCATGTGAAGCTGTCCTGGATAAGCGATGCAGAGGGACAGTTCAAGATTGGCGGACTTGCAGGCAATGAAGCCTACAAGATAGAGGTCAATACGCAGTTCGCAGGAGACGACGAATTTTCGGTCCTAATGCCTGAAAACGGCAATCATCGTCGCGACTTGCGTCTTTCTAACGCGTTCTTTGTGCTGGGGCGAGTAGTGGATCTTGAACGAGCGCCGGTACTGGATGCTACCGTCAAATTTCAGCTCATTCCTGAGGAATGGGACATGACAGCCACTACCAATGCTGAAGGCGAGTTTGCGCTGGGTCCTTTTGTCCAAAACAAGGAGATGTGGCTGTCAGCACGGCAGAACGAACGAGGATCGTCGAAGAATTTCAAGGCAACTTCAGGTGAACACGACGTGGAGTTGATACTGCACAGCATGGTTCAGGTTATTGGAACCGTCGTTGATGCGTCGACCCGTGAGCCGATCGACGACTTCACACTTCTGGCGGTTCGTGCTGATGGTAGCCGCAAGTATCCACATGTTGACTCGAATGGCCAGATCTCTAGCGCGGTGGACCCAGTTACCACTGCTTTGATTGTGCATTCGGAAAAGCACAACGCTCACTTCATAACGGACCTGTTACTGGAATCGGTTTACGAGCACGACCTTGGGGAGATTGCTTTGAGTCCTGGAAGGGAACTATCAGGTCAGGTCTACGACGTGGCTACTGGGGAACCCGTAGTCGGAGTGATGGTTTCGCTTGTCGACTCCGATTGGATCGAAAATGTAGACGATCAATGGTTAGGGTTTTTGAGGAATTTTCTTCGTGACACTGTCCAGTCAACCACCAACCAGAAGGGGGAGTACCTGCTGAAGCCGCTTCCTGCGGGTTCAGTCAATGTAACCGCAAGGGCTTGGGGCTATCAGTATCAATCCCTGCCCGTCGATGAATCTGCTGCTGTGCTCGACATAGCTTTGACACCAAACGAAGCTCTCAAGACCAGAATTCGTGGACGAATTGATTCTCCCGATGGGAATCCAGTCGAAGGCTGGCTAGTACTTCTAGGTGATTCCAGAAACACAGGTGGTCATGTTGAAGATGGGCTGTTTGACATTCCAGTGTATGCAGGTACCTATGACGTATACGCAATTACAGATCTAGGCAGAACAAATTCCGTGCGAGTAACCGTCAACGACGATGAGACTCAGGAAGTCATTTTGGTTGTCGAGTCCAAGGGGCTAGTCATGGGAACCATACATGGTCTTTGGAACGACGAGACGGCAGATGTTGGGATTTACTCTGAGACTGACGGCCTCGGAGTTAGCGGTGTAACTGGAATTGAAAATGGAGACTTTCAGATTCCAGGCGTTGGATATGGTGAATTCCGTCTTAAAGCATCGTCGAATAGGGGGCGCGAACAAGAGATTTTGTTCGAATTGAATGCAGAGAACGGAGAAGCACTCGTTGAATTGCACTTTTCTGGAAGTTCTCGACTGTATGGGTCATTGGGGTTTCCCGATGGATCTGTACCAATCGGTAAAGTAAAGGCAATAGCGAAGCAAAGTGGCAAGACTTCGAGTTCGTGCGAAATCAATGACGACGGTACCTATGAGATCAAGGGTCTGGATGACGGTGAGTACACGCTACGCATTTGGGAATCAACGAAGTACATGGTGACGCGCGACGACGGTTCACGTTTCGGCGGCTCCACATCTACACCCATCAAAGATGTCGACATTGTTGTTCGGGGGGATACTGAACACAACATTCAACTCTCTCCTCAATCCGACACGGAATGATCACTGTATTGTCGTTGGCGGTAACCCCAAACCAGAGTACAGCTAGAGACTAGTGCTGAACAATGTCTCGACTCGCAATAACCAGAGTTACACGATTCTTGAGCTATAGACCATTGGTTTTTCCCTGTCAATTCCCTTCAGTCTGCCCAAATTTTCATAGGCGATAGAGGTGTGGCACAGAGCCGAAGCGGGCTAGACGCGACAGTGGACTTGCACTCGAGATTAATCGGAATTGTGATACTTTGGCTGTCGCACCGGAGGATTGCTCCCATGAAGTCAATCAAATGGTCGTTGCTAGCGGTCGTCATTCTCATTGCGTTGCACACACAGGGGCAAGAGACGACGACTGTGCAAGGTCGCATAGAAACAAGCGACACTCAGTCGACCACGGTATGGATTGGAGTCTTTACAAGCCCAATCAAACCAGGAGACGACGCTTGGGAGTGGACATTGGTTGAATCCAAGGAATTTTTCTTGGATATTCCTGTTGCGGACGAAGTTCAGATCGTGGCTTTGCGCAGGAATTCTCTTCCGATAGTGCAACAAATCCTCCCCCGATCTGCAGACACGATCCTGAATCTGAAATTCGAGGAAGGAGCCGAATTGGTGGGGACCGTTCTCTCTACCGACAACCTCCCAGTGGCAGATGCAGAAGTGACAATGGAGCGAGAGGACTTGCCGCAAGTTCTCATTCCAGACCCAGTCAGATTTTCCTGGAACAGCGATGCTGACGGTCAATTCAGTATCGGTGGACTAGCTCCCAATGTCGACTACGAAATCGAAGTTCGATCGCAATACGTGCCAAGAGAGACATTCGCGTTCAAGATTGCGGAAAACGACAGCAACAACCGTGAGTTTCGCCTTTCTGACGCGTTCTTCGTGATAGGTCGCGTGGTAGACCAGGATCGGGCGGCTGTTCAGGAAGCGACCGTCCAATATCAGCCCGAGGGGGAAGAAGAGAGGCCAAGAACGAGCACCAACGAGGAAGGTGAGTTTCGGATCGGCCCGTTAGTACGGAACAAGCAAGTGCTGATGGAAGCACGGCACCCGGAACAGGGCTCTTCAGAGAGACTGCTGACGTCTGCTGGCGATCACAATGTCGAGCTGATGCTGGAAGGAATGGTTCTTGTAATTGGATCTGTTGTCGATGCATCAACCGGCGAATCAATCGACGATTTCACACTGCATGCAACTCGCGCTGACGGGAGTCAAGACTACCCATACGCCAAGTCAAATGGAGAAGTATCGAGTTTGGTGGACACGCAAACCACAGGTTTGACTGTAGATTCCGAGGAATACGTACCTCATTTCAGAACTGACCTTTCCCTGGATTCAGTCGATACTTTTGATCTAGGCGTGGTCGCATTGGAACCGGGTAGGCAGCTGACCGGCCGAGTCTTCGATGCTCTGACCGGCGAGCCAATCCCAGGTGCCACCGTTTCGCTTATTGATACGAATTGGATCGGGATAGACGACTACCTTTGGCTAGGCCACTTGAGGACTTATCTACACAGAACCGTCCAATCAATTACTAATGAGAAGGGCGAGTACGTTCTCAAATCTCTACCTCCAGATGCCGTTCAGATTGCAGTAAGTGCTCGCGGGTACCAATCTCCAGATGTGCAAATAGATGAAGCCGTCACTACATACGACATTCCTTTGGAGAAGGAGAAACTGAACGAGACGAGGCTTATTGGTCGAGTCGAGAATACCGAGGGAGATCCCTTGGGTGGCATGGTGAATCTTCGAACCGAAAACAGTAACGCCGGCTATGGGATTTGGGACGGGCAGTTTGATATCCCGGTGGAGCCAGGTACGTACGACGTCTTTGCAACCACTGACCAGGGAACGTCAAATACTGTTCAAGTTTCGCTACAGGACGGAGAGACTCGCGAGCTAAAGCTAATTGTCGATGCCAAGGGTCGCATTGCTGGAGTCATAGCGGGATTGGCGGATGGCGAAGTGTTGCATTTGGACATTTATTCAGAGTCTGAGCGAGCGTCGGTTCGAAACGTCTCGGGACTAGAGAACGGCGAATTCAGTGTCGAAGGAGTAGGTATTGGTGAGTTCAAGCTCACGGCAGAATCGAGTAGAAATCGCGAAATTACAAAGACTGTTGCGGTTAGCGAAGACACGGGTGAAGGGTTTGTTGAACTACACTTTCATGGCAATTCGCGTTTGCATGGGTCATTGAGCTTTCCTGACGGGACGTTTCCGAAGGGTGAAGTTAAGGCAGTTGCCAAGAAGAGCGGCAACATCTCTAGTTCAACCGAGATTGGTGAAAACGGATCTTTTGAGATTAGAGGTCTCGATGACGGCGAATATACGGTGCACGTCACAGAATCCAGAGAGATTACCTATGAACTAGATGGGGCGAGCTATACGTCAGGAATGTGGACGCCGATTGGTCAATTCGACATAGCTGTCGAAGGAGACACTGAGTTTGATATCCAACTCTCGCCTCCCTCCGACTCCGAGTGAATCTGCACTTGATGGAACCAATATCGCAATCACCACATCACACCTACTTCGTGCTCTCGCTCGTCCGAACAGTATCTGCGATTGAGTTGTAGAAGCACACCCTATGGGATGTTAACTTGAGCTGCGTCGAGTACTGGCGCGCCCGACAGGATTCGAACCTGTGGCCTTTGGCTCCGGAGGCCAACGCTCTATCCAGCTGAGCTACGGGCGCAGAAAGTGCCGTTTGCGGTACCGACTGTCTCCAAATCAAGCTACCACACTGTCTAATTATTCTGTCGTATTGGTTCGGGCAGAGGTTGGTGGAGCCCGAGAGCCGCACATGATTGTCAGAAGTGCTAGCACTAGCAAGGCGGCGACGGCATTGTGACAAACTGCTACGACTAAGGGCAGCGAAAGCAGGACATTGGCTACCCCTAGACCGAATTGAGCCAGGAGCACCGTTCCAAGCAGGATACGGCGTCCCAGATCTAGGCGAAACAGCAACGCGATTCCGACGATCATGACGACATACGCACCCCAACGATGCGTTGTCTGTATTGCAACGCGAGCCTCGTTTGACAGTTCGCCGCCCAAATAGTTGGGTCCAATGTCTTGCAGTAGGTTGAAGCCAGCTGCAAAGTCCATGTCGGGGAACAATTCCCCGTGGCAAAGTGGAAAGTCCGGGCAGGCCAGTGCTGCATAGTTCGAACTGGTCCAGCCCCCGAGAGCTACTTGAAGCACCACAATTGCGAGAAGCACATGTACATGCATGCGCACTCTCGAAGCAATAGGTGGAAGGGGAAATGGATCAAGCTTAAGAAAATACCACCAAAGCAGCGCTAGCGTCGCAAATCCACCAAGCAGGTGCGCGGTAACGACCTGGGGCCAGAGTTTGAGTGTCACCGTCCATGCTCCGAACGCTCCCTGCAGCACGACGAGAGCCAATAGCACAAGAGGGATGGTTAACGACTTTTTCTTGAACCAAGCAGTAGCCACAATCCCGATCACCATCACACCGAGCAGTGTGGCAAGGTATCTGTGGACCATTTCGGTCCAAGCCTTTTCCGTGTCTACGGGAAAGTCGGGATAGAGTTCTTCCGCTTGAATTCGCTCTTCCTCAGTGTCGGGAACCGTTAGATGACCATAGCAGCCGGGCCAATCGGGACATCCAAGCCCTGCATCAACGAGTCTCGTATATGCGCCAAGTACCACTACGCAAAATGCGAGAACTACAGTAATTCCGACGAGAATCTGTAGCGTTCGGTCTGTGGTGTCAGGCATATGAATCGTAGTGGAATTCGCTAGAGTTTTTGAGCTAGCGTTAACCCATCGCCGACAGGAAGCATGGTGGAAAACACTCGTTCATCGTCTGCTATTTTCTTGTTCAACTCACGGATCGCAACAGTATCCCTATCTGTTACGGATGCGTCTGCGGTTCGACCGCCCCACAAGACGTTGTCAACAGCGACCAAACCTCCATTGCGAAGAAGTACAAGGCATTTTTCGTAGTAGTCGTCGTAGTTGGCTTTGTCCGCGTCGATGAATGCGAAGTCGTAAGTGCTCTGCTGACCTTCAGCGATCAATTGCGACAGCGTCTCGCTCGCTGGTGCCAATCGAAGATCGATCTTGTGCTCAACACCGGCTTGTTCCCAATGTTTCCTGCCAATGTCCGTCCATTCTTTGGATAGATCGCACGCGACAATCCTTCCTTCGTCGGGTAGCACTTCAGCTACGGCGAGTGCGCTGTAGCCGGTGAATGTGCCTACTTCTAATGTATTCCTCGCACCCATCAATCGGCAGAGCAGCGACATGAAAGCTGCTTGTTCGGGTGAGACTTGCATAACATGCATGCGCAATGTCGCATGGGTGACTTCCCTCAGTTCACGCATTGCTGCGGATTCTGGTCGGATGTTTGATAGCAAGTAGTCGTAAATGGATTCGTTTAGGGTAAGCGTGCGGCTTGACATCTTTGGTGTCCGTAAATTTCTCTATATTGAGTGAGTTGATTGTGCGATTGTTCTATACAGGCCGAGGCAGCTAACTTTCGATGGAATCGATGATCGTTGATTGCGACCCTGGCGTCGACGACGCCATAGCGATAATACTCGCCCACCACCTCGCGAACCTGAAAGGCATTACAACTGTAAGTGGAAATGTGCCGCTCGAAGCTACCACACGAAACGCGCTGCACGTAATTTCGCTGCTCGATGCAGACGTGCCGGTGTGCCAAGGTGCGGCCCATCCGTTGGTGAACCGGCCGGCCCATTCCAACCATGTGCACGGGTCCGATGGACTTGGAGGATTGCAGCCATTGGATCATTCCAGACGACCATCGGAGCAGAATGCAGTAGATTTTCTCCTTGAGACTCCCACAAGCGACGACTGGATCGTGGCTATCGGACCACTGACCAACTTGGCACTTGCGATTCAAAGGGACTCCGAATGGGTGAATCGCATAAAAGGCATCTCTCTAATGGGCGGGAGCACCAGCCATGGCAATGTGACTGCCTCCGCAGAATTCAATATCCACTTCGATCCTGAGGCGGCCGCGCAAGTCTTCAACTCAGGAGCGAACATCCGGATGTGCGGACTGAATCTCACCCACCAGTTTCTCGTTACGGAAGAGTCGATAGAGAGGCTCAGGCACTCCAACGGACAGCTTGCAAGATTCGCGGAGCCGCTCTTGAGATTTCTGATAGGTAGGATGGAAATACTGAGCGGCAGTCGGGTTGCTGCCTTGCACGATCCATGTGCCGTATTGGCTGCAACACATCCACATCTGCTTGAATTTGAGGAATTGTCGGTGCTGGTTGAGCTGGAAGGTGCCCTAACACGGGGTATGACCGTCTGTGATCAGAGAACGACGCGACGACGCGATCCGCCGAATGTAGAAGTTGCTCAGGCGATCGATGTCGAGCCAGCGATGCAATTGCTAATGGACACACTTTGCAGAAATGAACGCAACTAACGACGAAATCGAAAAGCAATTTCAGGAAGCCGTCAAACTGATGGATTCGGGTGACTACCATGCGTTGCGCGCGCTTCTCATGCGCAATCCCAGTCTGGCTAGTCAACGAGACGAGACGAATGCAACACTCCTGGTTCGGCTGATTGACTATCCCGGACATCGCCCCAACGCCAAGAAGACGGCACGAGTTCTTCTGCTGGCTGGGTGCGATGTCGAAGCTCGGCGCGACGAGGGCAATGGAACGGCACTAGCGGGAGTCTTGAGTACTAGCGAGGTCGATGTAGCTCGCGTTCTGCTGGAATTCGGCGCCAACTTTCGCGCGAAACTGGGATTCAGGGAAGGTGACGTCATCGATTTGGCAATCGAGCTGGCCAAAGACGACAGGGAAGAGAATCGCGATGTCTCAAGTGCAGTTCGCAGGCTACTATCCGACTTCACCGGCCTGGAGCTTGAATGATTTGAATGACGGGAGGTCGAATCTGACGAAACAAGCATAATTTGAAAATGAACTGCTCGACTGGACACCCGACCTCAAGGTTTGCTGTGCAACCTGCTCTTTGCGTTGCACTGCATGCGGGATGTTTGCTATTTGGTTTGTCTTTGCATTCGGAAGAACCAGAATTGATCAAGGGAACCATAGCCGAGATTAGAGACGGCGACACAATCTCGTTTTGCCCAAAGATCGACGAGGAGTGCAAGTCAAGAGAACGATTCGAGGTGGATCTATGGGGCATCGATGCGCCGGAGATGGCGCCTCAAAAGCAATTCCATGCCGAAAAGGCGAAAGACTACCTGTCAAGTGTTGCCAAATCCAAAGTCGCAATCCTGGAAGTCATGGAGACCGAGGATTCAGGCAAGAAGATTGCGAAATTGTTCGTCGTAGGCACCGATCATTCAAACCTCAACGTGCATCTGTTGATGGAAGGGCACGCCTGGTCGACAGCTAAGGACGATATGGATGCTCTCGAGTACGACTTGGCGCAAGACTACGCCAAAGATCGGCAGCTGGGGCTGTGGCGAGAAGTCGAACCAGTTGCGCCGTGGGTCTGGCGCAAGCAGCACCAAGAGGATTCCTCTGAACCGGAGGAGCCTTCCGAGCCGTCGGAGCAAGCTCCCGTCAACTAATTGGCAGCAGCGGCCTCGCGCACCTGTTTTTTCCTTGCAGCGGCTAGGCGTTTCTTTGCATCTTCCGATAGATAGCGTTGAGAACGCGCGTAGTCTGGGCCTCCCTCATCCCACCCCATGTGGTCGTCTGCTGCGACGAGACGAGCAAATTCTGGTGGATTTCGATCCAGCATTTCTTGGGTTACTCGCCATTGATAGGCTTCCTGCGTCTTGAGTCGACGATGGCAGTGATAGCTCGTTACATTGAGCCGCAGTCCATCCGTGTTCTTTGGATAAGCTCCATGCCACGTGTTGCCGTGCCATGCAATGAGTGACCCCGCTTCCGCCTCGACGGGTATTGCTTGCTTCTCGCCTTCGCCGGGACGTGGCTGACGACAGTAGCGGTGACTTCCTGGAACCATGGCAATTGCTCCGTCTTCCAGCGTATAGTCGGTGAGACAGTAGGTTGCGTTGGCAACGTCCGAACAACCGGGAAGATGGCCATCGCGGTCTGGAGGCGAGTCGCTGTGCAGACCGAGGCTGTTCCTCTCGCCTTTCCACTTGACGAACGACGTCAAGCTGGACAATTGCTGCTGGCCACCCATCAAGTAGTCGATTAGGGTGTAGAGAACGGGGTTCAAAATCCACTCTTCGAAGATTCGATCAGCCATCAAGAGATAGAAGAGGAGAAATTGTCCTTCGCTCTGGGGTTGCGCCTTGTACTTGCCAAAATCTCCGTTCTTGTCGACGGCGAAGTCCACACCAGTCCGTTCTGCACAAAGACGCAGCACAGTTTCTCGAATGCGGTTGAAGAACTCCTTGTCCGCAACCTTTTCTGGTGGAACCACGGTGAATCCGTACGTGTTCAACTCGGTAATGTTTGACTCGATGCCCAATTCTCTAATCCGATTGAACGTCCGATTGAGACCTTCTGTTCCTTTGAAATCTCCAAATTTCACTTTCTAACTCCCTCCATTCCAATTTCTGATTGGTATTGGTCTATATGTGGTTGCGGCGTACTGCATGGACTAGTCTAGCTTTACCAGCATTTTCCCTATATTCTCGCTGGTAAACAATCCTATCAGCGCGTCGGCTGCATTTTCAATTCCATCGAATATCGTTTCTTTGTACTTCATTTGACCTGAGGTCAGCCACCCTCGCATGTCGTCGAGAAACTGCTCCCTCTGGTCCTCGAAGTCGTAGACGACAAATCCTCGCATAGTTACTCGTTGATAGATCATGTTGGCTAACGTGGTTACACCCTCGGAAATAGCGCCGAAGTTGTTGTAGGCTGAAATCATCCCGCAAATCGGAATGCGACCCAATACATTCATGCGTGGCAGCGCCGCATCGAGATGGGATCCCCCGACGTTGTCAAAGTAGACGTCGAGACCATTGGGTGCAGCGGCTTTGAGGTTCTTGCGCAGAACGCCCTTGTTGTAGTTGATAGCCACATCGAGGCCCAGAGTGTTGCGAAGCCACTCGCACTTTTCGTCAGAGCTTGTACTGCCGATTACATAGCAATTCTTGATTTTCGCGATCTGTGCTGCCACGGAACCCACGGCACCAGCTGCGGTGGATACGAAGACGTTTTCTTCCTCTTTGAGTTCGCCAACGACTAGCATGCCGCCCCAGGCTGTAAAACCTGTTGTACCCAATACATGCATGTATAGAGTCTCGGGATAGCCCGCCGGATTCAATACGCTGAGTCCAGTTCCGTCAGATGCAAAGTACTCTCGAAACCCCATCCCGTTCATAACGGTATCGCCTTCCTTGAATCGGGAATTGCGCGACGCGACAATCGTGCCGAGTGCGCCGCCCGACATGACCGATCCCACTGGTTGCTGTCCGTTGGACAATCGTGGTCGCATCGCCGGGTCCACAGACATGTACCTATTGCGAACTACGACCTGTCCGTCATGGGGTTCTTCGACTTTGCGCTCAACCACCTCAAAATTCGCTGAAGTTGGCAGTCCCGAAGGAGCTTGAACTAGGTGGACTTCTCGAGAATTGAAACTCATGCTTACGTTATCCAAGTCAACGGTTGTTGGGGTCTTAGCCGATGGATTCCTAGCTATTGTGCTGCAATTTGTAGGTTACCACTGCAATGGCAATTTCCGTGCCTTCTTCATCTGCCACCACAACATTCCCTGTGCACAGGGTGCCTCCGCGTCTCCGTACTTTAGCCGTAGCGTATAGGTTTGTGGCGTTGGCGAGGTTAAGGAAGTTGATCGAAATGGCAACGGTTGCGCCTCGAGAGCCGGGAGAAACCAATGGACTGGACCAGAAGGCTGCGGTCGCAGCGACGTCAATCAACGCACTGATGGCACCTCCATGAATCCTTCCTTTTCCCAATTGATCTCGGTAGGGCAGCTTGACCACTGCTTTGTCGTCCTCGCTGTCGATCAATTGACACCCTAACCAGCCTGCAAAGGCTTCGGAGGCAATTCGAGCTGCGTGTGTATTTGCGGCGGACATCGAGATCGTAGACTCTAAGGGCCTTCAGTGAAGACTTGACCCTAGCTAGACATTATGTCAAAGCAGGATGGAGCCCGGTTTCTCGCTACTGTTTCGCTAGTATCCAATTCCATTCGCTTGGCGAATGTCAAGCCAATGCTTGACCAATGCACCAACGGTAACACATTAAGCGCTCTGGACTGGCCCAAGCACGATAGATCGCTAAGCCTGCTCTTTACGCTAGTAGTTGCATTCGCCTGATCACTCTGTAAATTTACGGAATAGGATCGCATTTCTTGAAGAAAAGCAACCCCCACTGGGGGTATTGTGCAAGTCTATGCCTACTCGCTGATCGGTTTAGGCAATTCGGTGGCTGCGATTAGTGTATGGTGAATCGAAAATCGAATGACAGCTGAAATCAATCCGACGGACGTCGTCTTTTTCAACGTTCTACTTAGTCTGGTAAAGCACACATTGCATCTGCAGCCCAATCCGATCTCTTAAGCAGTGTCCTTCGCTATCGAATTGCCTTAAAGCGATAGGTTGAATGCCGATTGAAGCCAGTTGGGCTTTAGCTTGCACTATTGTCTCGATTTGTGCACGGTATGTTAGGCTTGAATTCGTACCGACGGAATTTAACCGACCCTACTGTCCGCCTCATGTCAGCAATTCTAGCTCGGACCAAAGCAACAAAATGTGTTTGGCTTCGCGCGCTTGTATGTCTACTGCTTCCTCTGTGGGCTTGGCAGAGCTTTCATGCACTTTCATTAGCGTATGTCGATCCGTGGTACCCGAATTCGATCTTGCCAGACCGTGTTGACGATCTGGTCGAACTCTGTGCGCAGCCACACGAGGAACTCACTGAGGATTGCCAGAACGCCATGGATGCCTATTTTGAGGTAGTGCCTCTGGAACACTGGGACACGACATGGATCTCGATCGCAAACAGACTCACCTACGGGCGAGCTTTTGAAGATCCAGTTGGAGACAGGAAGCGTGTCTTCGAAGCATTGGCAAATGAGGAGTGTAGATTGGAAAGCGGTCAGACGGTTCGTTGGGACCTGAAACAGTCCTGCCACGCTGATGCATTCGCGAATTTGTCGGTGGTCTTGTGGGCTTGCGACAAACGACGAAATCTGCAGGAACTGGCCGACAATCTAGCTGAATCGAGCGATGAATTGCAATTTGCTCGCGATCGACGACATGCGGAGAGACTCGTGCAGTCTCGAACAGTTTACATCCTGGAAGCTCATTGGTTCAACAAGAAATGTGCAGAGCACAAGCTGTCAGACCTACAAATCGACGCAGATCGCGACTCTGCGCAGCACGAATTGCTCCAAGCAACCGCAACTCGATTGGGGGAAGATTGGGTGGGGTATTCAAACATACCGGAGTCCTACGTTCTCAAGTCGTTGGCGGCGCGACTTGGTGATGAGTCCTCGGCCTTGCGCTATTACCCATCGAGGACCCAAGCTGAAGGAAAATCTTGGCACAAGCACATTAGTAAAGAGTGGCCGTGGACCCATAATTCACTATTTGGGCGAAGCTCATTGGCAAGTTTGTTCGTGGAGACTGACGGACCGGCTGGTACAGAAAAACGCATGCAACTGGGCATATCTCTAGCAGTCTCCTTGCACAAGTCGGAGTTTGAGTTTGACTGGGTCAAGCTCGTCCGCAAGATTTGCACCCTCGAGAAGCCGGAAGAGGAAACCTGCCAGACAGTAATCGAGGAAATGAAGCGATCGTTTGATTCAGACAGTAACCGTGAGCTTCAAGTTCTTGAAGACATCGAGAAAGTCTCTATGGAACTTGGACTCTATGATTGAGTTCAAACGATCAACTTGCATGTACGCCTGACTCCACAAAGAATCGCGTCACTCCTTAGCTAAGACTTTTTATTGGCCGAAGCGGGAGGTCCGGTAGCTCCTACACTCTTCCTCGTCCAATCCCAACTCTTCCGTAAGAGAGATGACCACATAGACGCGTCTTTCGAGAGAGTGCGTCGGAGTCGCAGGCAGGTATCCCGCCAGTTCCTGTTCGTTTCGCTATGCTGTATTCACGATTGAAGCCACCGAGGTGACAATGTGTCGGCGCGAGCTACGTTAATCGCAGTCATCATTGCTTTCTTAGTGGGTGGCGTCGCCACGTTGGCGATTCGACCTCCCACCCATCAATCCTCTGGGACTGACGCGACGGGTTCGGTCTCGAAAGACGCTCCCGCTGCGATCTCATGGCAGCTGCCTGTCTCTTTTCAAACCAATCTGGAAGTTCTTGGTGACAACATCATTTTTGTACAGGGAGCTGTGGCAGACATTACCAACGGCAATTTTCAGTTGCAAATCTATGAACCCAATGAGATAGTCCCGCCTCTCGAAATATTCGGTGCTGTTCGAACTGGAAAGGTGCCGATTGGCTATACGTGGCTGGGCTACGACCAGGGGAAGATTCCCGCATCTCCGCTCTTTGGTGCAGTACCGTTTGGGATGGAACCATGGGAGTTTTCTTCGTGGTGGTTCAACGGGGGCGGTCGAGAACTTGCCGATGAGCTCTATCGCGAGGAAAACCTCAAGGTTTTGCTCTGCGGGATGTTGGGACCCGAGACTGCAGGATGGTTTCGAACACCCATTGAGGAGTTAGACGACCTTGTCGGGTTGAAAATTCGATTTGCAGGCCTTGGTGGCAAGGTCATCGAGCGAGTGGGAGCGTCAGTCACGATGCTCGCGGGATCGGAAATTTTTCAAGCGTTGGAAAAGGGAGCGATTGACGCGACTGAGTACTCGCTGCCGAATATCGATGCCGCTCTTGGATTTGACCGAGTGGCCAAGCTGAACTACTTTCCTGGCTGGCACCAGGTATTCACGTCAGTTCACATGCTTGTCAATCTCGATTCCTGGAACAAACTGTCCTCGCAGTATCAGAGTGCGTTGGAGGTGGCTTGTACGGCGGGGGTGACGAGAAACTTTGCCCATGCCGAAGCAGCTCAAGGTCCTGTATTGGACTCTTTTGAGGAGAGTGGCATAGTGGCCAACAGATTGCCTGAGAGCATCTTGCGGGAGCTCCAGCGAATTTCACTGGAAGTAATGGAGGAAGAAGCCGCAAAGAACGAGTGGTTTGCCCGAGTCTACGAATCACAGAAGAACTTTCGAGCCGACTATGAAAAATGGAAGCGGCTCGCCTATCTACCAAGGGACTTCTAGTTGAATCTACCTCAAACTCGCGTTTCGCGAGTCGTCGACCCAATTATTGACGCAATCGGCAATGCCACTTCTTGGATTTGGGTTGTTCTGATGTTGGTCATTGTGGTCAATGTCTGCGCTCGATATGTCTTCGGAGAGGGACGCATCGAGTTTGAGGAACTGCAATGGCACCTGTATGCCACCGGGTTTCTATTGGCGATTAGCTATTGTGTGTCGAGCGACTCACATATCCGCGTAGATGTTCTACACGAACGTTTTTCCGAAAGAGTTCAAGTTTGGATTGATCTTTACAGCAATCTTCTCTTTGTTCTGCCTTTCGTAGCTCTAATGCTGATCTTTGGCGTTCCCTTTGTCGAAGACAGTTTGCAGCGCAATGAAGTTTCGGCTTCGCCAGGCGGACTGCCCTTTCGTTGGATCATCAAGTCCATGTTGGTTGTTGGTTTCGCGCTTGTAGGAATAGCGACTGTTTCTCGTATCACCCGTCTAGCCTCTTACTTGGTTCGCAATGCCAGCTAGCGAGTATCTAGCCCTGGCGATGCTCATCGCATTCATAGGGTTGGTCTTCACTGGGATTCCGGTTGCTTGGATCCTAGCCGGTCTCGCGATTGCATTCACGGCGATCGCAATCATCTGCAATGTGGATTTTCAGATTCCCTTGAGTGTGGACTGGGCTTACACCTCCATAACGATAGAGCGGGTCTACAACGTTATGGAGAGCTGGGTTCTAGTGGCGCTGCCGATGTTCATATTCATGGGTTTCATGCTCGACAAGTCGGGCATTGCTAATCAACTCATGACAAGTCTGGCCAGAATGTTCGGTCGGGTCAATGGCGGGCTGGCAATCTCCATCGCCATCATCGGCGTGTTGCTTGCAGCTACAACGGGAATCATCGGCGCTTCTGTCGTCTTGCTGGCCCTTCTTGGGCTTCCTGTAATGCTTAGACAAGGATATGCGCAGTCCCTGTCGACTGGCGTTGTTTGTGCTGTGGGAACTCTTGGCATTCTCATTCCGCCGAGCATCATGCTGGTGCTCATGGCGGATCGAATGACTCTACCCGTCGGAGACCTCTTCCTCGGGGCAGTATTTCCAGGATTGCTCTTGGGCGGCATGTACATTGCCTACATCAGCATCAAAGGAATGCTCGACCCCGATTCTGCCCCCAAAGCCGAGAGTGAAGACAAGATCGGATTGCGAGAGATCTACGACTTGGCCGTCGCGATCGTGCCCCCCGCTCTCCTGATCTTCGCAGTGCTGGGAAGCATCTTCTTTGGAGTCGCCACCCCTACTGAAGCTGCCGGAGTGGGTGCGGCTGGCGCTTTGCTGCTGACGTTCTTGAAGGGAAACTTGACTCGCGAAGTGTTGCGCGACGTGATTCGTGAAACAACCAAGACTACCGGTTTCATCTTCGCCATCTTGATTGGAGCGACGGCATATTCGCTCGTCCTGCGAGGATTGGGAGGCGATGAGCTGATCGAGAGGACCTTGCTTGGATTGCCGTTTGGGCCGATGGGAGTCATTGCCATGATTCTCCTTACGACTTTCATCTTGGGTTTCTTCCTTGATTGGATAGAGCTCACGCTCATAATCCTGCCTTTGGTGGCTCCAGTGGTAGTGTCCCTCGGATTCGATCCGATTTGGTTCACGGTTCTTTTTGGCGTTTGCCTTCAGACAAGCTTTCTGACCCCACCTGTAGGATTCGCGATTTTCTATCTCAAGGGAGTCGCTCCAACGGACATCAAGGCAACAACGATCTACAAGGGAGTTGTGCCGTTTATAGCCTTGCAGTTGATCGGACTGCTATTGATTTTCTTCTTTGATGAAATCGTTACTTGGCTGCCGCAGAGAGTCTATGGCTCGCTATAGTTAATGAGTTGTGGTGGTACGGCGACAGCGAGACCATCAAATTCGTTCCCCAGCGAGATCTCACACCCATTAACTAATTGATATAGAACGTAAGATGAACACTATCCCTCTGGTACTAGCTGCCCCTTTAGTCAAAACAAACCCTTGGCTGGGCAATTGACTTACCCTTAGAAGTCTAAGTTAGTGTCAACTGGTGGTGCCCTAAGAAGACCGTCGATGAATCGAATCGACAATTTGCAACTTGCCTGCCCTTATGATTTGGAGTTTTGCGGGATTTGCAGCAATCGACGATCCCCGCGACAGAGAAGTTCTCGAAGCACTCTACCTTGCGACTAGTGGCGAATCTGGAAACAAAACGATGGATGGGTGTCCGATGTGCCGATTGGTGAACGGCATGGGGTCAGGGAACTCACAGGAAGGGTTACTGTGCTCGATCTATCGAACAATTATTTGTCTGGCAATCTGCCAGCCAACCTAAGGTAATTCCCTTTGTATTTGGGTGTTCATTTTGGACTCACTTGCATCGTTGCGCAAATGCCAAAGCTTAGTGGGTGGGCTTTGGTCTTAACGTCTCTTCGATCAGCTTCTGCACTTTTCTCAAGGCATCTTTCGCCTGTTGGTCATCAGATATGCCAATCACCACGATAGACTCTACCATCTGGTCAATTAGCCGAGTGTGACTCAATGACAGGTTCTCCGATGTTGAAAAGACGCTTTCCTCGTTGTCGTCCTGTTCCGCTTGCTTGATATTCCTGGCCTGCAAACACTGAGAAAGAACAGTTGCAATTTCGCTGCCGGGATGAGGCTCGGGTAGCGCGAACCAGCCCGCATCGTCAATTGTGGTGCCATCTTCTTCCAGCGTTACTTCAACTGGGACTTTTCCATACTCGAAAAGCTCTTCAGCGATGATTCTGAACAGTTCGCTGTCATAAATTATGTTAGCGGTACCGCCTTGCTCATCGGTGTCCACAACATGGAACCACCAAGCTACATCGCTGTGCTCTTCAAAAGTTCTTGTGACCGTTCCCGATTCGAAATTGAAGCTGACCGTATCACCAATCTGTGCCAAGTAATTGCCGTTCGCATATGGTATAGAAAGAGTGAAGAACGAAGAGGTGCTGTTGCTATAGAGACCAAGACTGTCATTGAACATTCTGCATTGGATTGTTGCAACCCACTCATTTTCCGGCAAAATTTCCTCACTAACGTTATCCCAAACGCGGACTTCTCCTCGAAACGTGGAACTTGACCATACAAGATCACCATCGTCGTAGGTGTCGTAAGTGGTCGTTGTTTCTGTATGAAAGCTAGTTCCACCGTCGATCTCTTGTGCATTGACACTGTGCATTGCCAGTGCAACAGTGAGACTTGAGATGATCGCGGAAATGTGTTTCATGGGGTACCGTCTATAGAGCAGCTAATTGACACAGCGACAATAGCAAAAAAGCTAAAAGTTAGGTCAAAACACTCGCGAAATCACTCCTCTTCTCTCAACAGCATCAGGAACGTTTCGTGTCCATGCAGTCTCCTTTCATGGGTATTGGAATCGCAACGTCCGTGCAGAGCTTTCGCAGCTTTGCCTTTTGGTAGTAGTCGTATCTCCAGGCATTGCTCTCAATTTCGTTGGAGACGCAAATGAAGAACGTGGGATGCGGCTTCATTTGCTCCAGGCGTTCCAGAATCAGCACGTCCTTGCAGAATCATTGTCGTGGGACATCTTGAACAGTTGCGCGAGAGTGATTTCCTTTCCGAGCCACTTGGTTTTTGTGGTGTGACGAAGCAAAAACGTTGGACAGCTTGATGGATACGACTCAACCGATCGAAGCGTAGTTTGTGTGATCGAATTTGCGAGTTGAGCCAGCGTCTCACGCCATCCAATACCACATTCCGCACTTGGGGCGAATGTTAAGATTTCTGTATGCGCACCTTTAACACAGCAGGTCCAATTCGTACTGACGAGCACTACCACGTCCCCCTACTACAACGGGTCGATCTGCAGCAAGTGCTAACGATGATTCGACAGAGTCGGTATTTCGTGATGCATGCACCTCGTCAGACAGGAAAGACGTCGACACTTCTTGCGCTGCGAGATTTGCTGAACGCGGGAGATGTAGGTGATTTTCGATGCGTCTACGTAAACGTGGAAAGTGCCCAGGCTGCGAATGAAGATGTCGACGGTGCAATTCGAGCTGTCCTGTCAGATATCGCGCTTGAAGCCCGCGTTACGCTGGACGATACCTTTCTTGGATCGACAGTGTCAGACAACATTGAAAGAGTTGGGGCATTGAGTGCTATCAAGGAAACACTAGTGTTGTGGGCGGAGAATAGCGCACAACCTCTTGTCTTGCTCATTGACGAGATTGACGCACTCGTTGGAGCCTCACTTCTCAGTGTCCTTCGTCAATTGAGAGCAGGGTACACCATGCGCCCAAAGAGATTCCCTCAAAGTATTGTGCTTTGTGGAGTTCGAGACATACGTGACTACCGCATTCAATCCAAGGAGGATGTGAATCCTGTTGCGGGAGGCAGTGCGTTCAACATTTCGGTGCGTTCGCTTAGACTGCGAGATTTCAATAAATCTGAAGTGGCCTCACTGCTTGAGCAACACACGATTGAAACGGGACAGTTGATTAGTAGCGAGGCAAAGGAGCTGATTTGGAATCAAACTAGGGGTCAACCTTGGTTGGTGAACGCTTTGGCAGCCTGGAGTGTGGAAAAAACAGATTTCAATTCTCAACATACGATAGAAGCAGAAGATGTTCAGCAGTCGCAAGAGGAATTGATCCTCAGCCGTACCGTTCATCTTGACCAGCTCGGAGACAAGCTTCAGGAACCACGAGTCCGACGGGTGATTGAACCGATTCTATCGGGCACCGAGATTTCCAATTGGAATCAATCGGACTTGGAGTACGTGCGTGACTTAGGCTTAATTGCCCAGGACGACCCACCAAGAATTGCCAATCCTCTCTATCGCGAAGTAGTGCCTCGCGAAATAACCTATCCAGTGCAAGCAACGATCACGCACGATCCCCAATGGTTTGTGGGTTCAGATGGTTCCATTGATTTTTCGAAGTTAATGGTTGAATTTCAAAGGTTCTTTCGCGAACACTCCGAGAGCTGGTCTCAGTTGTACGACTACCGTGAAGCGGGACCCCAGCTGTTGTTGCAAGCCTTCCTGCAGCGAATTGTGAATGGTGGCGGACGCATCGAGCGTGAATACGCAGTGGGTAACATGCGAACGGACCTGTTGGTCATTTGGCCGTTATCGGATGGTAAAGTTCAAAGAGTTGTCGTCGAGTGCAAGATTCTCCGTGGAGCACTGGATTCGGCAATCCAAACAGGCATGGAGCAGACTTGGGAGTATATGGATCGATGTGGGACTGAGTCGGGCCATCTCGTGATCTTCGACCGAGATGCAAACAAGAGCTGGGACGATCGGATCTACAACGTCTCTAAATCGTTTCGTAACGTTTCAATTACTGTTTGGGGATCGTGAAGTCAGCGAAGGCATTTCCCGATGAAGGATAGTGATATCAAGCACCATCAATACCTTTGCTGGCACCAACTCAGTCTAATACTGCGTCGTATGTGTTCGAATTAAGAGTTCGAGATTGAAGTCAGCGATCCTTACGACGACCTCTATCGCCGCCACTTCGGGCCGAGGACATATTCGAGTTGCCCGCCTGTAATCAGAGGTGTGCCTCATGTAGAACACCCACCGCACTGGTAGAGGTGTAATAAACCGCAACAAAACACCGTCGCAAATAAAATGTCTGTGGGCTGTACACAAGAAGTTGACATGGCGCGTTCTATACCCACGATTCTCAACCACATTTCCATTGGCACCAACGACTTGGACAAGGCGTTGAAGTTCTATGACGCAGTGATGGCCACAATCGGCGCATCTCGTCAGCTGGATATTCCAAATATCGCTGTGGCCTACGGCAAGCAATTTCCTGAGTTTTGGGTACAACGACCGCTCGATGGGGAGAAGGCAACTTGTGCCAACGGTGCTCACTGCTCTTTTCACGCTCCATCTGTTGAGGCCGTGCATGCGTTTTACGATGCGGCCATCGCCGAGGGCGGAACAAGCGATGGTGAACCCGGTCCCCGACCCATGTATGGACCGAACTACTATGGCTGTTTTGTGCGCGATTTGGACGGTCACAAGATAGAAACGAATCTTCTTTCGTTGGATTGAGTGACCAGAAACTCATTTGATTTGAACGAATTGCCAGACAGGGCGTTGTCACGAAATGCCTAGACCTACGGAACGAAGAAGCTTCTGGACATGGGGCTACGTTTCCGACGAACCCTCCAACGAGGATCGGCTCAAGGCTGCGAAGTCGATTTCGCAGCGTTTAGGTCGGGAGATCACACCTCCCAGAATTCCGAATATTGAAGAAATAGAACTGCGCAAGCCACGTTTGGCGGTTCCTTCTCGATTGAGCGACGTCGTGACTGCTGATCAGTCCGAACGGGTCACCCACACTTTTGGCGGGCATTCCACGGAGCTCCTCGCCGCGATCCGCGGTAACTTTCCAAGCCCACCGGATGCAGTTGCTCATCCGCGCAACCGAGACGAGCTAGAGTCGGTCTTGGATTGGTGTTCTTCAAATCGCATTTGTGCGATTCCCTACGGTGGCGGCACAAGCGTCGTATGGGGATTGAATGTTCCAGAGACTTGCGACGCTGCAGTCTCCATTGACATGGATTGCATGTGCGAAGTGCTTGAGGTCGATCAAGTCAGCCGAGCAGCGAGGGTACAAGCCGGGATCCTGGGACCACACCTAGAAGATGCGTTGAGACCTCGGGGCCTCACTTTGCGACACTTTCCACAGAGCTTTCCTTGGTCCACAGTAGGCGGATGGATTGCGACTCGTTCAGGTGGACACTACGCGACGAACCACACCCACATAGACGACTTTGTAGAGAGTGTGACGATGCTAAGTCCAAAAGGATGGTTCGAATCTCGCAGATTGCCGGGCAGTGGAGCTGGACCAAGCCCTGATCGAATGATTCTTGGATCGGAGGGAATTTTCGGGATCATTTCCGATGCCTGGCTGCGTCTGCAAAAGCGTCCCACCTATCGGGCATCTTTGGGAGCAAAATTCTCTTCATGGGAAAAGGGCACCGAAGCAGTACGAGCTGTTGTCCAGGCGAAGCTTTGGCCCGCGAACTTGAGGATTCTCGACCCGGTCGAAGCCGCCCTCAACGCTGGATTGGATGGAACCAAATCTCTACTGATTCTAGGATTTGAATCGGGAGATGTTTCCCAACAGGCATCAATCGAAACGGCGGCCGAAATCCTTCGCGACCATGGCGGCGAGTTCGAACAAGACGACATACTCATCGCCGATGGCTCGGGTCGCGCAACAGGTCGAGGGGGCAACGTAGGCGCATGGCGTCAATCGTTTATTGGAGTCAATGCAGGAGTCGGTTTGGGGCTTGGCTTGCTGTCTGATACTTTCGAGACCGCGATCACATGGGACCAGTGGCCTAGCTTTGATGCTCACATTCGAGACAAAGTGGGTTCTGTATTGCGCGAAGTGCTCGGTGAGACCTCGACATTGGCGTGTAGATTCACCCATGTATATCCTGATGGGCCTGCTCCCTACTATTCATTCAGCGGCCCTGTTCCCATCGGCGAGGAATTCAAGCATTGGAAGATCATCAAAGATGCGGCCAACGAAGCAATCATTGCCGCTGGCGGGACGATTACACACCACCATGCGGTTGGAAGAATGCACAAGTCGGGTTGGGAGAAGCAGACTCCCACCGGCTACGATCAGGTGTTGCGTGCAGTCAAGCGGGAGCTTGACCCTAATGGCATTCTAAATCCAGGTGTGTTGGTAGACCCCTGAACTGAGTGCGTTACCCTTCCTCGCTTGTGAGTTGCCTAGCGAGCCAGTCCACAAGCGCTTCGTCGATCTTCTTTGGTCGATCCTGCTGAACAAAGTGACCTGCTCCGGGAATCGTGACCAGAGTCAAGTCTTGCTCCAACCAGTTCCAAGTGCCGTTCAACGCACCAGGCAGCAACGCCGTATCGTCCAATCCATGAAACATTAGGACGGGACACTTCACCTTTGGCATTGCCGCCGGCAACAGGTTTTGTTGGTTCGAGTCGTCGGGTCTCGGATAGTTTGCTTTGTAGTAGTTGAGCATAGATTCGAAATTCGATCTGTCGAACGCTTCGATGTACCGCTCGCGAGCGCTTTCGTCCCGAACCCAACCTGCTAACGCTTGAGATGTCAGATTTTCGTGAGCGTCCGGTTTTTGAAAATCGAAGGCGTAGGTGCTATTTCTGCGCTGTTCTGGATTGTTGGCAATTTCTCGAGCCAATCCTGCGGGATGTGGGAGGTTCAGAATCACCAGCAGGTCGACTGCGTCAGGATGCGTCATGGCAATGTTCCACGCGATTGCTCCGCCCCAATCATGGCCTACGACCACCGCCGAGTCTCGTTCCTCTGCTGCAATTACGGTTTGAATATCACTCACGAGCAGAGGCATGGAGTAGGATTCCACGCCTTCCGGTTGATCGGACAGGTTGTAGCCACGAAGATCTACAGCAACGACGCGGTAGTCCGACTTCAAAGCTTCGATTTGTGATCGCCAGGTGTACCAAAAATCTGGAAATCCATGGATCATGACCACCAAGGGACCGTCCGCAGGACCAGTTGCGACGTAGTGAATGCTCACGCCATCGTTGTCTGCGTATTTGTTCTCTACCGTTTCGTACAAATCAGCCATTAATGAGATTGAACCTACTGCAAGCAGGCAGGATACTAACAGTCGCATGATATTTCCTCTATTTCCATGTTTTATGCCAAGACTCTTACTTGACCCTCCGAGCTCAATCGTACAGGTCTTCCGCAAAATTCCTCTGTTGTCATTCCTAGCAGAATATTCGGATCGGTAGTGTTCGCCCATGTCCGGTTGTCATCTGCCGTCCGGCATGCGATATGCCCAATTGCGGGATCAAATCCGTTGTACATGACGGTATAGCCTTCGATCCATCCATCGCCAGCATAGGAATCCAGAACCGATCTTGACGGAAGAGCGTCGATTTCTTCCTGAACGCTTGCAAATCGAAATGGCTTGGTGGGCGGTTCGCTTCCATACAGTCCATGAACGTGCTTGTAGATGTTGCCTCCATTCGCAGTGACGAGCCCCTTGCCGTTTGGTGTCTCTCTGAGCAGCTCCACGGTGCGGGCGATGCTGTGCATCACATAGTTGTTGAGTGGGCCGCCGCCGAAGGTCAGACCTCCAGTCACCGTCAGGGGGCGTTCTTCCGGCAATCCGTATTCTGCGGCCGCAACCTGCACTGCTGAGGGAAAGCAGCTGTAGAGATCGACATAGTTGAGGTCATCAGTTTCCGTATCCGTCATTTCGAGTAGCTTCTGGCCCACCTTGCGAATTCCGGGAGAGGTGTAGAACTCCTCGCGAACAGATGCAGAGAAGTGGTCGTAGCCTTTCACGCCAGCCAGAGGGTAGATCCACTTTTCTTGGGGAATGCCCAACTCACGGGCTTTCTTGACCGACGCCATCAGCAAGGACGCCCCCATGTTTACCGACATGTTCGCGTTCATGAATTTGGTGTAGGGAAAACTTATGGGTCTGTTCGATGCAGTAGGTGTGCGGATTTCTTCTGCTGACATGTCGTGCTGGACCCATGCGTTTGGGTTCGACTGAGCGACGTCGTTGAATCGAGACCAGAGCTCGGACACGCGACCGATGTGTGCATCCATGCTTTCGCCACGGTGATACCTGATGGAGTTGTCGTACATGGGATAGACCTGAATGGCGCGATTTATTCCCTTGGCGACCTCAAACTTGTGGTGTTCGGGTTGTTGTTCGGCACCCACGATCTTGTCGTAGCTGCCCTTTGCATTGGAATAAGGAAGCGAGGTGCCCAGTCTCCTCGCCTTGGTTGCGGAGTTGCCGTTCTCAGCTCCGGTAATAACCACCAAGTCGAGTCCGTCGTGAAGGATTTCGAGGGACGTCTCATTGATCATCGCTTGATTCTGGTTGCCGCCAATGAGAGTTCCGACGGTTTCAGCGTCGGCTGCTCCCATTTTTTGCGCAAGAGCCGCCGCAGGATTCTGATAGGGCCACATTCCCCGAATGACGCGTACTGATTGAACGTCGTGAAGACAGTTCTCGATGCCGCAATCTCGCGCTGCTGACTGTGTCGCTCGCCACATCATTTCGAGAGGTTCCAGTGCATCATCGAGATCTTCGATGCGGTTGAGAATCTGTCCCACTCCAACCAATACTGGAGTGCGCTCAGGCAAGTCCATAATTTGCGTTAGTCTTTAGCTGCTAAGTTGCATTCAAGCCTAGCAACGTCGTTCGTTGTTGTGTCTCACCAAACTTGGGTGATTAGTGTAGCCATGTTGGCTAAACGCTGAAGCGAGGCTGGCTTGCATCTGAGGCATCGCACAGTTGGCATTCACGAGTTGAGAGGAACATTCATGCACATATTCCCGTCTCGAATCAGTTCGCGCGATTCAGAGTTCAAAGCGAACTTCCAGGCCAACCGCAAGCTGAGTTGTCAATTGAGCGATCTTCTCGATACGCTGTCGCTCGGAGGAGACGAGCGTTCTCGCCAACGACATGTTCAACGTGGCAAGTTGTTGCCGAGGGAACGGGTGAAAGCGCTGCTTGACCCTGACTCTCCCTATGTCGAATTCTCCCCGATGGCGGGATATCGAGTCTACGATGACGAGGTGCCGGGAGGCGGGTTGATATCCGGAATCGGCTACGTTCGTGAAACTCCCTGTGTGATTATTGCGAACGATGCCACCGTAAAGGGCGGTACCTACTTCCCGGTGACGGTCAAGAAGCATCTTCGCGCACAGGAAATTGCGCTGGAGAATAGGTTGCCGTGCATTTACCTTGTCGACTCTGGAGGCGCGTTTCTCCCTCTTCAATCCGAAGTGTTCCCCGACAGAGAGCATTTCGGGCGAATCTTCTACAACCAAGCGACCATGTCTGCTGCTGCAATTCCGCAAATTGCGGTAGTAATGGGTTCCTGCACGGCTGGTGGGGCTTATGTACCTGCTATGTGCGACCAAACCATCATCGTAAAGGAGCAAGGCACGATTTTCCTGGGAGGTCCGCCCCTTGTGAAGGCGGCGACTGGAGAAGAAGTGGACCCGGAGGAACTGGGTGGAGGCGACGTGCACACCCGACTTTCCGGCGTGGCCGACTATCTAGCTGAGAACGACGAACATGCGCTGGGTCTTGTGAGGCAGATTGTCGCAGACAGCAATCTTGAGGTCCCAATGCCCAGCGGCGGTAGGTCATTCAAAGAACCCATCTACGATCCCGAAGAAATCTATGGCATCTTGCCGACGGATCCTCGAGTTCCCTACGACGTTCGGGAGGTTGTCGCTCGAATTGTCGACGGCTCAGAGTTCAACGAGTTCAAGCCTAGATATGGAGATACGTTGGTCTGTGCGTTTGCCACTCTGTGCGGCATGCCCATTGCGATTCTCGCCAACAATGGGATTCTCTTTTCCGAAACAGCGCTCAAAGCGGCACACTTCATTCAATTGGCCGATCGGCGGGGCGTGCCTCTGGTGTTTCTGCAGAACATCAGCGGGTTCATGGTCGGCAAGGAATACGAGAACGCTGGAATAGCCAAGGATGGGGCGAAGATGGTTACGGCGGTCGCATGTGCTCGCGTGCCCAAGTTCACGATCATGATCGGGGGCTCCTTTGGAGCAGGAAACTATGCGATGTGTGGGCGGGCTTATGGGGCGCGAATGCTCTTCAGCTGGCCGAATGCCCGGATTTCCGTGATGGGCGGCGAACAAGCCGCCCAGGTGCTTGCGACAGTGCGGCGGGACAGCTTGAACGCTCGCGGTGTAGAGTGGTCGTCGGAAGACGAAACCAGTTTCAAGAACGAAATTCGGGATCAGTACGAGTCTGAGGGACACCCCTACTTCGCCAGCGCAAGACTGTGGGACGATGGCGTGATTGACCCGATCGACACGAGGCACGTTCTCAGTGTTGCGCTGCAATGCGCCGGAACGAAGCCTGCCCCGCATGATTCAAGATTTGGAATCTTCCGAATGTAGAAGTGGTAGAGCGACACTTTATTCCACGGGAACACTCAAGACCCAATCGCCGTAGCAACTATCTATAAAATTGGTTACGGTTTAGTCACACCGCACACTCAAACATGAAGAAATCTATTGGTCTACTTGTCTTGGTGTGGATGTTTGCATGGATGCCCCACACGAACGCCGAGGACATCGAAATATCGGCAAATGTAACCCTATCGTCGGACTACTCGTTCCGAGGCTGGTCACAGACGACCCGCGACCCGGCGATCCAAGGCGGCTTTGACGTCGAGTTTGAAGAGGGATTCTCGCTTGGCACCTGGGCTTCGAACGTAAATTTTGGGTCGAGCACGACCATGGAATGGGATTTGTATGCGGGGTACTCCTCTTCCTTTAACGACGATGTCAGTTGGAGCGTATCGGTTATTCGCTTCGAATACCCCAGTGAAGGTGATGCCTTCGACTATGTCGAACTTGGCGGCAGCGTGTCTTATATGTCATTCACAGCAGGCTTGATGCTGTCTCCATCGTATTTGGGAGACAATGGACCCTCGTTTCAATATCCCTATTTCGATTACTCGAGGGAATTGAATGACGATGTCACGTTCGACTTTCATGTTGGACTTAGCATGGTGGACGAAGACGACTTCTTTGGTGATGGCAATGACAGCTACATCGACTTCAGCGCTTCTCTCACAACGCCATTCAATGGGATCGACATATCGGCTGCGATCGTTGGAACCAATCTCGACGATACTCCGGATACAGAGCCACGGCTCGTAGTCTCTTTCTCGAAGAGTCTCTGATACACATTCCACTCGAAGCCCTTTGTCGGTTCTCTAGAGTGGTAGCCTGGCTAGAAGTTGTGGTAGTCAACTATTAGAAGACTACCGGGACACTCTTGTGTGTCTAGTGGATGGACACGACTAAGTACCCCCAGACTTTGGCGAAACGCTTCGTTTGGAAGAGGTGCGGTTGAACAGATGCGACAAGTCGCATCGCTCGATTTGATTGATCTGAATCCTACGAAATTAGCTTCGGAGCGCTTGTGTGCCCTTGGCCAATTCGCAGCCAAGAAGTAAGGCAACCGCCAACAACATTGTTTGGGAAGAATGCAACTGTACTCGCTAGAGAATCCATGAAGAAGACGTTTGCGTTTTTTGTTGTAGTTTGGACGCAAGTGTGTGTGCCTAATGCGATCGGCGAGGACTTCGAGACATCGGCAAATGTAACGCTCACCTCGGACTACACGTCTCGCGGTTGGTCTCAGACAACTCGTGACCCTGCAATTCAAGGTGGGTTCGACATGGAATTTAAAGAGGGATTCTCGATTGGTACATGGGCTTCGAACGTGAATCTTGGGTCGAGCACAACAATGGAATGGAGTCTGTATGCCAGTTATTCCTATTCCTTCAGTGACGACGCCACGTGCAAGGTAACAGTGTTTAGGATGGAATTTCCAAGTGAGGGTGATGCGTTCGATTTTGTCGAATTTGATGGCAGCATCACCTTCAAGTCTCTCACGACTGGATTGACGCTGTCCCCGTCATATTCGGGCGCCAACGGTCCGTTCTTTCATTACCCCTACGTTCAGTACTCGACAGTCATAAGGGAGGATCTCACGCTCGATCTCCACATAGGCTTAAATAAGGTTGATACCGACGATTACTTCGGCGTTGGGCACGATAGCTACCTCGACTTCAGCGCTTCTGTCACTAGGCCGTTCCATGGAATCGAGGTTTCCGCTGCGCTTGTTGGGACGAATTTAGACGACAGTCCCGACACGGAAGCTAGGATCGTGGTCTCGCTATCCAAGAGCTTGTGAATTGAGTTCGCACAAGGACTGAGCAAGACTCAATTTTGAATCGTTGATGCATGTGGAAGGCTGCAATCCACCAGTCAACATGTTAGAGCGACGACTTTCCCAGTCTTTTGGATTCGCTGGTGAAGTGCATTCAAAGTCCGGTGAAGGATTTCCGCTGAGTAGGCTCAATGCAGAGCGTAAAAACGATTAAGATAGCCTGAATCACTGATGCTAGGAAAGTTGCACTCTGGCAGTGAGTGCTCAAGTATGGAGTTATCCGACAAGTACACCAGGACGGAAGGCTCAATTTGGATTGGTGGTGTTCAAGCCATCGTTCGGCTATTGCTTGAGCAAAGCAAATTGGATTCCGAAAGAGGTCTTCGAACCGCGGGTTTTGTAAGCGGTTACAGGGGATCTCCCCTTGGCGGCGTCGATCAAACGCTGCAGAGGGAGGCTAAATTTCTCGAGGCTGCCAACGTACATTTTGAACCAGGTGTCAACGAAGACTTGGCCGCAACGG
Source organism: uncultured Pseudomonadales bacterium (assembly GCA_964572845.1). Classification (GTDB taxonomy): domain Bacteria; phylum Pseudomonadota; class Gammaproteobacteria; order Pseudomonadales; family Azotimanducaceae; genus Bin55. Next base: position 297,302 of record CAZNFX010000002.1, read on the forward strand.
CCGTATGGGGCACCCAACAAACGAACCTCTATCCAGATGCTCGCTACGACGGAGTGTTTGGACTTTGGTATGGCAAGTCGCCAGGATTGGATAGATCGGGTGATGTCTTCCGGCACGCAAACAATGCGGGCACCTGTCCCCGTGGCGGGGTTGTAGCCATCGTCGGCGACGACCCAGCTTGCAAGTCGTCGACACTCCCATCCGCTAGCGCGGGACCACTGCGCGAATTCCAGGTCCCGATTCTGGTTCCCTCCGATGTCGGAGACCTGATCCGTCTTGGTTTGGCAGGATGGGCTCTGTCGCGCTACTCCGGTTGCTGGGCAGCACTGACAGCCGTGACAGCCGTAATGGACAGCGCTGCGTCAATTCCCCTTGAAGAATTCAGCTCGCAATACGTGGAGCCACCACACGATTTCGACCCGCACATTCGATTGCTAGACACCCCGCGCGAGCAGGAATCTCGCATGTTGCAGAAAGTTGCGCTGGCAGCACGATTTGCTACGGTAAACAACCTTAACGAAATCTGTGTAGACTCGCCAACGCCCAACATTGTCTTGGTCGGAACGGGCAAGGCTTACACAGACATGCGTCAAGCGCTTCGAAATCTGGGATTTCGCAGCGACTATGCAATTGCGAACGCTGGGATTCGAGTCGTCAGGATGGGCATGGTATGGCCGCTTGATGACATGCACCTACGCAGACTCTTGAAAAACGGCCAAAAAATCCTCGTTGTCGAAGGAAAGGGCAACTTTCTCGAAGAAAACCTGAAAACAGCTCTCTATGGGAGCAATGCGCCAGAAATCCAGGGCAAATCCGATGCAGCAGACAGCTGCCTGTTGCCGACTATAGGCGAACCGAACAGCGACGACATACTGAGGACCTTAGCAGACTATTTCGCTCAAAATGAGATCGCTCTCCCCACAGAGATTGACTTGGATCTTCGGTATGCGACACCAGACATGGAGCCGCCGGAGTCTGCGAACGAATCGCGGAAACCACTGTTCTGCCCTGGTTGTCCCCATAGTGTTTCTACCCAGCTTCCCGAAGGAAGCCGAGCGTTGGCTGGAATTGGATGTCACTACATGGTTCAGTGGATGGACCGCAACACCTACACATTCACGCACATGGGTGGCGAAGGAGTCAATTGGATTGGCCAAGCGCCATTCACCGACGAGAAGCACATTTTCGTAAATCTTGGGGATGGCACCTATTTTCACTCTGGATTGATGGCAATTAGGGCAGCTGTTGCGGCCAAAGTGAACGTTACGTACAAGTTGCTCTACAACGATGCGGTTGCAATGACCGGTGGCCAGCAAGTTGAGGGACAACTGACCGTCGACGATGTTGTACGCCAGTTGAGTGCGGAAAACGTGGAAGAAATCCACATTGTCACCGATGATCCGCTGCGATATGAGGGCAAGCCCTATAGAGTCTCACATCGAGATGAATTGAACGAAGTTCAGGAACGAATGCGTGAGGTGCCTGGCTGTTCAGTGCTGATCTATGATCAAGTTTGCGCAAACGAGGAACGTAGGCGTCGCAAGCGAGGTCGCGCTCCTGCGAAAACGAAGCGTGTTGTGATTAACGACGCTGTCTGCGAAGGATGCGGGGACTGCACGCGCGTCTCGATGTGTAGCGCGATTGAACCGGTTGTCACAGATTTCGGCGTTAAGCGGAGAATCAATCAGACTGCGTGCAATCAGGACATGAGCTGCATGAAGGGCTACTGCCCTGCAATGATGGAGATTGATGCAGACCTCCGTACACCAACGCGAGAACCCGTCGACATTGGTGAGTTGTCAGATCCCATCCAACCCCTGCCTACGCATGCGAACGTTCTTGCTGCCGGTGTCGGAGGGACTGGAATTGTGACGCTTAGCCAGGTGCTCGGAACGGCGGCGCACATGGAAGGCAAGTACGCTTCCACACTGGACATGACGGGGTTGGCGCAGAAGGGCGGAGCGGTCTTTGCCCACGTGCGAATCGACACTGAACCCGTGTTGAGAACGCAAATTCCCATGCGAGCCGCCGATGTTCTTCTTGCTTCTGACGCTGTCACATCGGCGTCGAAGGAGTCTGTTGCGCTGTTGAGTGAATACCGCACGAAGTGCGTCGTCAACACACACCAGATCCCAACTTCAAAGTTTGTACTAGATCGCGAACGAGACTTCATTGGATCCGACCTGCTTGGCAATCTCAAGGCGTGCACGAAGTCGCTGGAGACCATTGATGCCGATCGACTGGCTGCACGCGTATGCGGGTCGAGCACTACCGCCAATATGGCGCTTCTCGGTTTCGCCTGGCAAAAAGGGCTGATACCACTGCAGGCTGAAAGCATTGAGCGAACTCTCGAATTGAATGGAACATTGGTTGAAGACAACATTCTGGCCTTTCGATGCGGGCGAAAGTTCGCACTCGACTCCTCCTTTATGGGTTTTGCCGACCGACCGGACGAGGCTATGTTCCCTTTCAAGAAGCGGAGCTTGCAAGAACTTATCGATGACCGAGTTCAAGACCTCACCGAATATCAAGGCTTGAAATACGCGAATAGACTGCGGGATTTCGCGAACACGATCCAACAGGCGGAAGGCAACACTCAATCCGCGAACGATCAGCTGGCAACGGCTGCTGTTGAGACCTATTTCAAGCTGCTAGCCACCAAGGATGAGTACGAAGTAGCCCGCTTGCTCACTCACAGACGCTACAAGAGCTTTCTCTCAGAACGGTTCGTCAATATTCGTCGAAAGTCGTATGCGCTTGCACCAACTTGGCTTCCAGGCACGACCAAATCCAAAGTGCGATTTGGCCCGTGGTTAGGAGTGGCTCTCAAGCTTCTTTCAAAGTTCAAATGGGTAAGGGGAACGCCGTTTGATGTCTTCAAGTACTCGGCGGAAAGAAAATTCGAACGATTCCTCCGAAGCGATTTTGAAGCGAAGATGACGAATGTCTGCGAGAACCTCACTGATGACAATCTGCACGTTGCGATGGAGCTGATTCATTGCTACAGTGAAGTTCGTGGGTTTGGACATGTCAAGGAAGAGTGGTGGGATAGCGTAAAGCAGCGGATCGAAGAGTTGGATAAAGCAATGACGACCGTAGAATCTCCCAAGGAATCGATTAGCGTAGCCTCGATTGCCTGAGTTGTTGTCTATAATCTGCGCTCCCTAACCAGTTCATTCGCGAGCCTGCATTGATTCGACGTTTCCTGATGATCTTGGGCGTAGCCTTGGTTGCACCTCTGTTGGTCGGAGACGAGGCCGACGAGTATCGCGAGGCTGTTGCCGAACGTCTCAAACCCTTTGGCAAGTCATGCTTGGAGGGTCAAGAATGTGGCTCAGCTGCTCCCATGCCTACTGAATTCGGAGTTGGTCTGTCGGGCAAGGGTGTGTACGACAAGTATTGTTCGCTCTGCCACGAAACCGGACTCAACGATGCGCCGCTAGTGGCAAGCGATGCTTGGGACGAGCGAATTGCGAAGGGCGCAGCAGTTGTGTTCGCAAATACGAAGCAGGGCTTCAACGAAAACAAGATGCCAGCGAAGGGCAACTGTTTGGACTGCACGGATGACGAGCTAAGAGCCGCAATTGACTATATGGTCACCGGGGACGAAGACGGAAAGGCCTTTCCATAGATTTGAGTGCTAAGCGGCATTTGATTGATAGTGCCAATGGGAATACAGTCGAAACTCTGCTTGGCTCATCGCGGCAAGGGTTCCTTGAATTTATCGATGTCGAGCATTGCGGCACCGTGGCATATCTGTGTGAGTCACTTTAAGATTTCTGAATCCGTCTTGAGCACTCGGCATATTGAGGGTGGAGGTTTCCTGAGACTTTCCCATGCATCGCAGAATTCGTAGAGGAGAACATATATGAAGCTGATCACTGCTATTGTCAAGCCTTTCAAGCTTGACGATGTAAGGGAAGCATTGTCAAAGGTAGGCGTTGCCGGAATGACCGTAACCGAGGTCAAGGGATTTGGTCGCCAAAAGGGTCACACGGAACTCTACCGTGGAGCCGAGTATGTTGTCGACTTCCTGCCGAAGGTCAAGATTGAAGTCGCAGTGGACGATGGAATCGTCGATCAGTGCATTGATGCCATCTGCGAGACAGCAAATACCGGCAAAGTAGGCGATGGCAAGATCTGGATTGTGGAGCTCGGCGACGTCGTACGCATCCGAACCGGAGAAACCGGCACCGACGCTCTATAGACCCCTGAACTGACGAATTCACGCTTCGCCAATTCTCGATCTAGCCTCTGCTCGATAGTGGGCGGAGAACGCAATTGCATTTCAATCCCCCTCGAAATGTTCCACATCTAGCATGAAGTACGTCTCAACGCGGGGTGCAAGTTCGGCCGTACCCTTCCGTGAGGCCGTAACACTTGGGCAAGCAAACGACGGTGGTTTGCTAATGCCCAACGAAATTCCAAATGTTGTGGAACGCAACAATTCCTGGAGGAAGTTGAGCTTTGCCGATCTAGCCATCGAGATTGCAGCTCTTTATGCTCCGGACATTCCACGTGACCAGATGTCGCGACTTATGTACGGCTCGTTTTCCACATTTTCTTCGCCCCAGGTTGTACCCCTGCGCGAACTGAACGATTGCTTCATTCTGGAGCTCTTCCACGGTCCGACATTGGCATTCAAGGACATTGCTCTGCAAGTACTCGGTCGATTGTTTGAGCTGATACTGGAAGAAGACGATTCCTACCTGAACATTCTGGGTGCGACGAGTGGAGATACCGGCAGCGCCGCTATAGCTGGCGTCAAGGACCGAAAGCGACTCAACATATTCGTAATGTTTCCAGAGGGGCGAACCTCATTGCTTCAGGAACTGCAAATGACCACGGTGCAGAGCTCGAATACTCATTGCATCGGAATTCGCGGAAGTTTCGACGACTGCCAACGAATCATGAAATCGATATTCGAAGATGTCCAGTTCAAGAGTCGACACCGTTTAGGGGCGGTGAATTCCATCAACTGGGCGCGTCTCATGGTGCAGGTTGTCTACTACTACTTTGCGTCGCTGAAGTTCAACGAACCGGTTTCCTTCTCAGTGCCCACAGGCAATTTCGGAAACATTCTGTCGGGCATGATTGCCAAGAAAATGGGAGCTCCCATTGAACGGTTCATATTGGGAACGAACGAGAACGATGTATTGTTCAAATTCTTCAATACGGGTGTCTATGAGCGTGGACACGTCCACCCTACACTTAGTCCTTCGATGGACATCCAGGTGGCTAGCAATTTGGAGCGGTACGTCTACCTGCAAATGCATGGTGACAGTGTTGCTTTGACTCGGTTCATGGATAGCTTCTCGAGAACTGGTCGTGCCAAGCTAGATGGCCACCCAGAGAACGATGAAACCGTAAGAGCTAAACGAATTGATACCCCTCAGTGCTTGCAGACAATCAAGCAAGTTTGGCAAGAATCGGGATACCTCCTGGATCCGCACTCCGCGGTAGGCGTAGCAGCAGCCCGATCAGTCAATTTGGATCCGCCGATCGTGTGCCTGGCTACGGCACATCCGGTCAAGTTTCCCGATGCAATCTCGCAGGCTACAGGTGGCCCGCCACCTTCGCATCCTTCCTTGCTTGAACTCGACCAAGCGACTGCCCGCAAGAAGGTTCTTCCCTCAAGTGAAGACAGCGTCCGAGACTACATAGAAGAGATCCTGGAGAACTCCTAGACGTTGTTGAGCTCTTCCACTACAGCGGGAACTTGAGCGAGTTCTTCAACGACCCGTGTGGCGAGCTTGGAAACCTCTCTCTTGCGTCCGCGATCACGGATTTGAAGTTGGATCGTATGCATACCCACGCTATTGGCACACTCGATGTCGTCGATTGGATGATCGCCGACATGCACTGCTTCCATGGGCATTGCGCCAACTTGCGAGAGAACTACCAGGAACATGCTTGGATTGGGTTTGGACGCAAGTACGTGAGAGGCCGAAATGGAAATGTCGAAGTACTTTCCCAATGGCGATTTGCTCACATCCGAAGTACCGTTGGTGATTGAAGCAAGTTCGTACTTTTGACCTAAAGTTGCCAGAACCTCCTCGGCCTTGTCGAACAGTTGGAAACGGTTGCGACGCCCATGGAAAATTCCCAGTGCTGATAGAGCAAGCCCATGGGATGCGACTGCTTCGATGTTGCACTTGTTCAGGATTCGTTCGAGAACAGCAAGGCGTACCTTGTTGAGGTCATACCGAATCTGCGGCCGTTCCTCGAGTACTTGCGCACGGACACTGGAACCGAATCGACGGTAGCTTGCCTCAAACTCCGGCACACGGCCCTGCAGCCAATGCACCATGTCGGATTCGGCTTCTGAAATAACGGGAAGGTTGTCCCAAAGCGTGTCGTCCAAGTCGAACGTTACAAGCTTGATGGTCACTTGGGATCGCTGTCTTTGAGGCGTGCACGAGGATGAGAGCGGTCGTAGACCTTTGCTAGCTGCTGAAAATCCATGTGTGTGTAGATTTGCGTAGTGTCTAAGCTCTCGTGTCCTAGCAATTCCTGAACTGCTCGCAAGTCGCTGCTGCTCTCCAGTAAGTGGCTTGCAAAGCAGTGTCGAAGCAGATGTGGATGAACCCCGTCGTTGGATAGGATTCTTAGTCCAGCTTTCTTAACGATGTCCTGAACGGTTCTCCGCGCAATTCTATTGTTCTTTCGACCTGTGAATACGGGGTGTTGTGGCGAGCAGCCGACGCGAGAGTCGAGCCATCGCTTGAGAGCTTCCTGGGCATGTGCCCCAATGGGTACGAGCCGAGTCTTATTTCCTTTCCCGGTGACTGTCGCATGGCCGGAGCGCAAATCTAGATTTCCGATGTCCAGAGCTACTACTTCGGCCAAGCGAAGGCCGCTGGAATAAAGCAGTTCAAGTAGAGCTCTATTTCGAAGCGACATTGGGCTGTCTCCCGATTCGCTGACCAAGCGAGTCGCGGCGTCTACATCTAATACGTGAGGGAGCCTGCGCGGCGCTTTGGGTGCCTTGACGTGGACAGCAGGATTGTGCTGCAAGCGACCCTGCCGTACCTGAAAGTTCAAAAAGCTTCTTAGCGCGGAAAGGTTTTGCGTGATCGAAATTGGTGACAACTCCAGCTCCCGCAAATAAAGGACATGGTCGCGCACATGCTGGATGCTCACGTCGGTTGGATCTGGTGGAGCCGATACCTTGGCAAATCGCGAGACCGAGTGGCGGTAGGAATCCAGCGTTCGTTGGGAGAGCCGACGCTCGGTATTCAGATGGTGAAGAAATTCGTCAATCAGGTCTGCCCAAACTTCAGACTCTTTGGACTTTGTTTGTCCGGGTTTCTCTTTGGTGGCATCCATTGCAGAAGGGTGCTGAATCGAAGGCTTGGACCTAGCAAGTGCGCTGATTTGCGGGCGTCAAAGCGTCGGGTCGATTTGTCAGCATATTCGTGCGACAGTTCGTCCGACAACCCTTCCAAGGAAATCCAAGAACAGGGTGCTCATGTCGAGTCTGAAGTGCAACGGATCGTCCGAACCAATGGTTATGAGTCCACGGATGCCTGAATGCCTGATGGGTATGAGAGCGACCGATGTGGGCTCAGCCATGCTCTTGTTGAAGAGTACTTCGTACTCGCTTAGACGAATGGTCTCGCATACAGGGTGCTCTAGGTTGCGTATGCGATTTTCCATGGATCCCAATTCCTCCGCGCAGCGAATGTGCCTGTACGCGTGAGCAAGGTCGACGTCCCATAGGAACAATCGAGTCTCGTCGATCTTGTTGCGGGCAATCAGAGTGCCGCCTAGCACATCATCGAGCTGCTCCAAATCGGAGACATCCATGAGGGAGAGAACCAGATCGCGCAGCCAGTGGAATTTCTCTTCGTTTCGCTTCCCGGTTTCGAGAATTGAGTCAAGTTGGGCTTGAATCCGCCTATTGGTTTCTTCAAGAGACGAAATGCGTATTGCTGTGAGTGAGGTCATGGCGTTCTATGCTTCCAATGCTTGTTATCGAATGATTCCGATCGGACTTCCGTGTCCAACCCCACGTACATTCTAAGAAAAAACAAAGAATTGGCTAACTAACAATCGAATTGCTGTCGTAGGTCCCACTAGGTCAGAATTCCTTTGAAGACGAACTCCGGTTGACATTCAAGGACGATTGATTCCTGTGGACCCGACCACTCGACCACAACGCTCCCTCCAGGCATTTGAACATCCACCCGACTATCGAACACTCCGGCCAATCGCCCCGCAGCGACTGCAGCGCAAGCGCCGCTCCCACAGGCCAGAGTCTCACCGACTCCACGTTCGAAAATGCGCAAGATTCCTTTCGATCTGCTGGATGGTTGCAGAATCTCTACATTTGTCGAGTTCGGGAAGAGTTCGTGATTTTGCAGCGCCGTGCCTAGTGCCCCCAAATCAAACTCGTCAACACAGTTGACCAGCACAACAGCATGCGGATTCCCAAGTGACAGAACATAAGCTTCGACCGGTCGTTCCATTTGAGTGGGGAGATCGATGGAATGCAAGTAGCCATCGTTGGAAGTTTGAAACGGTGGTTCCACGGGCTGCGCCATTGGAGTGCAAAGCTTGACCGCGATTCGCAACGGAATGCGCGACACTACTCTACAGGCTACCGTGCCGCCTAGCGTTGACAATTCAACGTTTTCTGCGTCGACCAACTTCAGCGCCTGAGCCGCTGAAAGCACGGCTGCACATCCGTTTCCACACTGCTCTGCAATGCTGCCATCGCTGTTGTAGATCCGCAAGTCAAGGTCATGTTGTTCAGACGTCGGATGATCCAGCACCAGCAATTGGTCGAATCCAATTCCTTTCCTTCGATCCGACCAACGTTGCACTTCGTCCGCATCGACCGCAAATTCCGACGACAGCGCATCGACCACCATGAAGTCGTTGCCGCACACATGCATTTTGAAGAACGAGATTGGCTTGTTCATGTCACGCAAATCGTTCCAATCTCAGCTGGTCGTCCAGGGTCTCTCGCGAGCGAATGATGTGTTTTTCCGATCCGTCAACAAGAACCTCTGCGCAGCGGGCGCGCGAGTTGTAGTTGGAGCTCAATGCGAATCCGTATGCCCCAACGTCTCGAATGGCCAGCAGGTCGCCTTCTGCGAGGGCAAGCGTGCGGTCCAGACCGAGGAAGTCGCCCGACTCGCAAACGGGACCAACTATGTTCCAAGTTCTGGAGATGGATTCCGATGTCTGAACGACTTCAATTTCGTGATAGGCATCGTAGAGCGCGGGTCGCATTAGGTCGTTCATGGCAGCATCAACGATCGCAAAGTTCGGGCGGGAACCTTGTTCGTCGCTCTTCACGTATTGCACCTTCGTCACCAGAACGCCAGAAGGTCCTACAAGAAATCTTCCAGGTTCCATGCCTATCGTGAGGTCGCGTCCTTCAACGAGGGTTGCGATCTTGCGAGCGAGTTTGTCGAGCGAGAACTCCTGCTCGGTCCTGTAGCTAATGCCAAATCCGCCGCCTATATTGAGGTGGGATACCGAAATTCCCCACCGACTCAGGTGATCAATGAGGTTCAGCACTTCACGTGCGGCCGATTCGTAGGGTGCAACATCAGCGATTTGCGACCCTATATGGCAGGCAACTCCGACCAAGTTCAGCATGTCGTCGCGGTTGATTTGCCTAGCCAGATCGAGAGCTTCGGAAGTGCTTACTCCAAACTTGCTGGACTCGAGTGCGGTCGCGATGTAGGGGTGGGTTCCTGCTTCGACATGAGGGTTCACGCGTATTGCGATATTGGGACGAACGTTCAATGAGGTTGCCAGATGCAATGTCTTTTTGTATTCAGATGCGCTCTCTAGATTGATGCAGCCGATTTTCGACTTGAGCGCGAACGAGAGTTCCTCTTCGGATTTCCCAACTCCTGAAAACACTATATTCGATGGATTGCCGCCGGCTCTAAGCACACGTTCAAGCTCACCACCTGACACCACATCGAATCCGCAGCCACATTCCGCGAGCCTCTTCAAAATTGCGATATTGGAATTCGCCTTGACCGCAAAGTAGGTTTGGTGTTTGACATTGTTTAGGGCACGTTCAAACCGGCTGAGTCGATCTCGGATGGAATCCCATGAGTAGACATAGACAGGTGTCCCGGCAAATCGAGCCAGGTCTGTCAATGAAACCTTGTCGAGGTGTAGGATGCCGTCAATTCGATGCAGGTTCATCTTCGGGAACCGAATCCCCTGGCTCAGATGGAGGCAATTCAAGAGGACCCTTGAACCCGCAACCGCAGAGGGCCATTAGCATTAGCAGCAGCATTGCTTTTCGCATGAGAGCTCAGGTCAGATTTGATTGAAGCGGACGGAGTATATCCAAGCTTTGAACGACCGGAACTCGTCGTCCTGACTTCCTAGATTTCGGATTCTCTGCAAAGTATGCATTTGAAACTCTACTGGACAGGAAACTGTCATACTTGTGTGGATTAATCGCTGCACCTAAAAAGCAGTTTGCATCGGCGTGGCTTTCTTGCTTGGGATTGCCTTTGACCACACCCTTATAATTAGCACCGGAAATTGGAGGTTCACATGAGCGAGAGCGAGAACATTCATCACGTAACCGACGAGTCTTGGAGCGCCGATGTGCTTGAGGCGGAAACGCCTGTGCTAGTTGATTATTGGGCTGAGTGGTGTGGACCGTGCAAGATGATCGCGCCAATTTTGGAAGAGATTGCGAACGAATATGCTGATCGCGTGAAGATCTGCAAGATTGACATTGACGATAACATGCAGATTCCATCCAAATATGGCGTAAGAGGCATTCCAACCTTGATGCTGTTTCGCGGTGGACAGGTGGAGGCGACCAAAGTTGGTGCGCTCTCCAAGTCTCAACTTGCAGCATTCATTGATAGCAACATTTAGTCGGGTGTTGTACATTCTCCGTACTTGAATGACTCTGAGTTCGAGTGTGGGTTGAAGGTGCTGGCAACGAGCACGACCATTGTGGAATCGTGCGTAGTGCGCTAGACTGAATTTTCTGCTTTTCCGAATTCCGGCGTTTCGCTTCTTGGGAACTATCAACAATCAAATTGGACGAATGCATGGATTCGTGCTAAATTGCACATGACATTCCTTCGCATCCCCCTGCGTATCCTCACAGGGAGATCCACCTTCTTCAACCTAAGTACATATCTATGACCCCTCAAACTGCAGCCGTCAGGCAAACAGAATCTATGAACCTAACTGATCTGAAACGGTGCCCCACGCCCGAGCTTGTGGAATTGGCGGAAGGCATCGGAATCGAAAATATTGGAAGGGCTCGCAAACAGGAAATCATTACGCAGATATTGCGCAAGCAGTCTAAGAATGGCGTTGAGATATTCGGAGATGGAACCCTTGAAGTACTTCAAGACGGGTTCGGATTTCTAAGGTCTCCTTATGCAAGTTACCTGGCAGGGCCAGACGACATCTATGTGTCGCAGACTCAGATTCGCCGCTTTAGCCTGAGAACGGGCGACAACATTTCCGGCAAAGTTCGCGCGCCGAGAAACGGCGAAAGATACTTTGCTCTTCTAAAGATCGACGAGGTCAATCACAGTCCAGCGGACTTCGAGATCAAACGTCGCCAAATACTCTTTGAAAACCTCACCCCAACTTTCCCCAACTATAGATACACATTGGAACGAGGAAACGGAAGCACGGAAGACTTGTCCGGTCGCATCGTGGATCTAGTCGCCCCGATTGGGAAAGGCCAGCGAGCATTGATCGTCTCTCCGCCAAAGGCTGGCAAGACACTAATGCTGCAAGCCATAGCACAGTCCCTAGCCGCAAACCACCCGAATGTTGAACTCATCGTACTGCTGATCGATGAACGGCCCGAGGAAGTCACCGAGATGCAACGCTTAGTGCGTGGGGAGGTCGTCGCGAGTACGTTCGATGAGCCACCAACAAGACATGTTCAAGTATCTGAAATGGTCATCGAAAAAGCGAAGCGCATGGTGGAGCAGAAGCGAGACGTAGTAATCTTGCTGGACTCGATTACACGGCTGGCTCGCGCATTCAACAACACCGTTCCATCAAGCGGCAAAGTACTTACTGGTGGAGTGGATTCCAATGCAATGGAACGCCCCAAGCGCTTCTTCGGCGCTGCACGAAACTTTGTCGAAGGCGGCAGCCTTTCCATCATCGCGACCGCATTGGTGGAGACGGGATCGCGGATGGACGAAGTGATCTATGAGGAGTTCAAAGGACGGGGCAATCAGGAATTGATGCTTGAACGACATATTGCCGAGAAGCGAATCTATCCTGCAATAAACATCCAGCGCTCCGGCACTCGTCACGAAGAGCTGCTCATGAGCGAGGAAGAACTACAACGCGCGTGGATCTTGCGCAAGTTGCTACATGACATGGACGACATCGACGCCATCGAATTTCTCGTTGATCGACTCAAGAACACCAAGACAAATGCGGAGTTCTTTAACTCAATGAAATCCGTCGATGCACTGAAGAAGGGTCAGTAGCTACATCCGCCTAAAGTCGTGCCTCCACCGTAGCGGCTCGATGTTCCCAACACCGCAAGCAATTGTTGGCTAGTGTCCAACAAACTTAGGCTCACGCTTCTCTACAAAAGCGCGCATCGCTTCTCTCGAATCCTGACTAGCGCCAGTTCGACTGTGTCTTTCCGTTTCTAGCTCAATGTAGTCGCGGAGAGGCATGTTTTCGGCGTTTATGAAGTTCTTTTTCATCTCGCCAATAGCCAATGGGGCGGACTTTGACAATCGTTGTCCAATGGCCCTAACTTCCTCGCGTAGAGTCTCATCAGGAAACACCTTTAGCACCAATCCCATTCTCTCTGCCTCAGTAGCATTGAATTTCTCTGAATTGAAGAACAGCTCCCGGGCTTTGGTGGCTCCGACTATGCGAGGTAGCAGCCAAGGTCCTGCCATGTCGCCAGAGATTCCAACTCCCAGAAATGCCGAATTAAACATAGCCCGCTCGGAGGCGTAGCGTAGGTCGCATGCGCAGGCCCAACCGAAACCCGCACCAGCACATGCCCCGTTGACCGCAGCAATGGTTACCTTGGGCATCTCATGTAGTAATGTGGTGATATGAAAATATTCCTTGCGGCCTGGTTCCTGTGATTGCCCGCTCGTGGACGCCTTCAGGTCGACTCCTGGACAGAAGGCTCGTCCCGCGCCAGTGAATATCACGACGCGTACGTCCGACTCCAGAGCGACTTCGTTCAAACACTCATAGAGCTCCCGCATGAGTGTGTTGGTGATGCCGTTGAAGTTGTCGGGGCGGTTTAGCGTTACAGTCGCTAGATTCTCGTCTATCTCATACAGGATGGTTTCGTACTTCGTCATGATCAAGTGCCCTAGTGAATCAAAATCAAGTCGTTTATGCGACTCGACGCAATGAGTTCGTGCGAATCAAGTAGTACGTCTTCGGGTGTGCGATGTCTGTGAACTCATTGAATCGAACGCTAGGCGCATTCTAGACAAACAGCGCGCAATTGGACTATGACTGGCCCCGGGACAACGGTCGACACACTAGGTAGGACGGGGCAATGAGAGAAATGGACGGTAAAAAGGATTCAGCTTATTGATTTGGCGCTTGGGATCGAGCGTTAGCTATTCATGGCTGACAAAGTCTCAAAGACCGCTTCCTTTGAGGCACCTTGGGATACGGCGACGCGGCCAAACCCTAATTGCGTGGCGTCATGGGCGATTCTCTCAGACGGAACGATGACTATCGGCCACTCGCTGCTAGGGATTTCGGTCCCCTGCAACGACTTGAATACGCCCGGAAGCGCGGCGGAGCTGCTGATCAATATGGAATCGATTCTCGATGGGTCGACATTGAATGGAGCGGGATGTCGTTCATAGACAAGCCACTTCTTTACGTCGTATCCGTCCGACCTCAATCCGGATTCCAGATCTTCACGACCGCCTTTGCCGGCCACGATGCAGACTGAATTTTCGAGTGCAATTCGGTTTCGTATCAACGCAAGCATTCCCTCTGTTGAGTGATTGCTTGGCACGAGCACCTCTGCTGTATGAGCGAGAAGCGATCTAGCCGTTGCGGGACCCACGGCAACACACCTGCCCGAAGCGACCCAACCTGCAGACACGGCTTGATCCACTGCATGCGTGGAGACAAAAACCCAAATGTCCATGGAATTCGACGGACAGGGCTCTTCTGTGGCGCAGATCTGCAACACGGGGGCTACGACTGGGATCATTCCCTTTAGCTTGAGAAAAGCGCCAAGGCTGGACGCTCCGGGTTCAGTGCGAGTAATCCAGACCCTCTTCATGAGTCCTTTATCAACTCCAATGCACCCAATGCAATCAGTTGCTGGGTGGCCCGATCCGCAAGTCGGGACGCAGACTGACCGATTAGGTTTGCTCTTAATGCATGATCGCCGTTCGAATCCAGCACAACCGCATGAAGTCGATAGTCGTTCCCCTTTCGCACGCAGTAGACTCCTAGCGGAACGCTGCAATCGGCCTCCAGGTCTCGTACGACTGCGCGTTCGCAGTCTGCGATATCACTAATACCATTGGCACCCAACGAGTCAATGATTCGCTCGATTGCCTCATCGCCTGTTCGATATTCGACAGCCAAGCACCCTTGCCCGGCTGCGGGAACAAAGATCGTTGGATCGAGGTAGCATCCAATTCGTTGTTCAAGCCCTAGTCGGCTCAGTCCCGCGCAAGCGAGCACTAGAGCATCAACGACCTTGTTCTCTAGCTTTGCCAGGCGAGTTTCGACGTTTCCACGTATGGGCTCTACGTTTGTCTGGTTCGCAACGTGCTTCAAGAGTGCCCGCCGTCGAGAACTCGATGTGCCGATGCGTGAGTCCGGTTTCAATTCGCTCAGCGCACTAACGCCAATCAACGCATCTCGAGCGTCTGCACGTGAGCCGATAGCGCGAATGTGCAAGCCTTTGGGAGTGGAGGCAGGAACGTCCTTCATGCTATGCACAGCCAGGTCAGCGGACTCGTCAAGCAGTGCGACCTCTAGTTCTTTGAGAAAATCTCCCTTGCCGGAGAGTGCTTGCGAAGGTGAGCTTGCTGACCTGTCGCCGGATGTGGTCATGCCAATGATTTCGACATTCAGATCTGGATTCCCTTCGAGCAGGAGAGTTCGAACGTAATTGGCTTGTACCAAGGCAAGTGGACTGCGACGAGTTGCAATGCGTACCTTTTGATTCATTTCAACCCTGACTCCCCTAGGCGACTTGCATTTGGATTTCTAACGAAATCTCTCCCGTTGGCAAATGACCCGAACAACCACGAGAATGTGTCTGCGGAAACTCGATTGGAGCCCATTTGCAGGTTGCTTCAATGGCTTGCGATAGCAAGTGTGTGATCCTTGGTTGGTATAGTTGCCGTACTTGGTACCGTCGTGCAATTAGTGTCACACTGATTCAAGGTGGAAATAGATACCAAGCAAGAGTGAATTTTCGTTGGTATGCAGCATCATGACGCGAAAGACAGCTAAGCGGTGGGGCGGACGGTTCTCCGCTGGAACCGACGAGTTCGTCGAACAGTTCACTGAGTCAGTTAGCTTCGATCAACGGCTCTACCACTTCGACATTCTAGCTTCCAAAGCACATGCGAATGGCTTGGCGGAAGCGGGCGTAATTGCAAGCTCTGAACGCGATGCTCTCGTTGAAGGTCTTGAGCAAGTCCTTGAAGAAATAGAAGCGGGCAGTTTCAGCTGGTCAATTGCTAACGAGGACGTTCATACGAACATCGAGAACAGACTCGTTGAGATTGTGGGTGAGCTGGGCAAGAAACTTCATGCGGGTCGATCGAGAAACGACCAGGTAGCCACGGATCTTAGGCTCTGGCTTCGTCATCATGTTGACCAGCTGGACGTTCAAATGTCCACATTGCTGTCTGCACTGGCAGACTTGGCGGAACGATATGCCGACGTGATCATGCCAGGTATGACCCACTTGCAGAATGCACAGCCGATCACGTTTGGCCACCATGTGATGGCTTGGTTCGAGATGCTCTACAGGGATCGAGCGAGGCTGCGCGAGTGTCGAGCTCGAATCAACCATTCGCCCTTGGGAGCGGCAGCCCTTGCTGGAACGAGTTTTCCGATACCGAGAGAAACCACGGCAGCGGAATTGGGGTTCGAGGAGTTGTGCAGGAACTCCCTTGATGCCGTGAGCGACCGGGACTTTGCAGTCGAATTCGCATTTGTGGCAAGCATGGCATCCGTTCACCTGACGCGATGGTGCGAAGAGATCATCTATTGGAGTTCCGATCTCGTTGGATTTGTGAATCTGCCGGACGAGTTCTGCACCGGTTCAAGCATCATGCCGCAAAAGAAGAATCCCGATGTCCCAGAGATCATACGTGGAAAGTCTGGACGAGTATTGGGCGATTTGGTCGCATTGCTGACGCTGACCAAGAGTCAGCCGCTCGCGTACAACCGGGACAATCAAGAAGACAAGGAAAGACTCTTTGACGCAGTGGACACATTGTCCGATTGCCTTCAGGTCCTATGCGGCTTGATTCCCAAGCTGGAGCCAAATTCGGACCGCATGTTTGATGCCGCCGGCAAGGGCTACGCCACAGCTACCGACATGGCCGATTGGCTCGTACGAAAAGGCGTCGCGTTTCGTGAAGCTCATGAAATCGTGGGCAAGGTAGTTGCTCACGCAGAGAGTCGCAACGCGGGGTTGCTGGATCTCTCTCTTGGAGAGCTGCAGGAAATCGATACGCGTTTTGATGAAACGGTCTTCTCTGTGCTCTCAATTGAAGGATCGGTTGCCTCCCGAAAGCATGTGGGTGGCACGTCCCCTGAGACAGTTCTTAAAGCAATATCGGACGCACGCGCTCGTATCTAGGCTGGACGCTATGAGTTGGCTGCGATTTGCTCGGCTACACGCTTGCCAAAATAGGTGAGAACTCCATCTGCGCCGGCTCGCTTGAAGCACAGCAAGCCTTCCAGAATGACCTTCTCTTCAAGCCAGCCCTGCAGAAGTGCGGCCATGTGCATCGAGTACTCGCCACTGACTTGATAAGCAAATGTCGGTACGCCGAATCCGTCTTTAACTCGCCTTACGACATCTAGATAGGGCATCCCGGGCTTGACCATGACCATGTCCGCTCCCTCTTGAATATCCATGGCAATTTCTCGAAGCGCTTCGTCGCTGTTGGCAACATCCATCTGATAGGTGAACTTGTTGGCAGCTCCCAGAGTCGAGCTCGATCCAACGGCATCTCGAAAGGGTCCGTAGTAGGCGGAAGCGTACTTGGCAGAATACGCCATGATCTTGGTGTTGACGTGCCCCCCTTGCTCCAGAGTTTTGCGAATGGCACCGATTCGTCCGTCCATCATGTCGGACGGGGCAATAACGTCTGAGCCGGCCTCCGCACACACTCGGGCTTGCTCTTGCAATATTTCTACTGATGCGTCGTTGAGGACGTAGCCATGTGAATCAATCACACCATCTTGCCCATGCGAGGTGTAGGGGTCCAACGCGGCGTCCGTAATGACACCCAACTGGGGAGCACAATTCTTGACAGTAGCGATCGCGCGCGGAATGAGACCGTCTGGATTGGTCGCTTCCGAACCTTGAGGATCCTTCAAGCGAGATTCGATGTAGGGAAACAATGCAATTGCCGGCAATCCTAGGTCCTGGAGATCTATCGCTTCGGCTTCAAGCTCATCCAGCGACAATCGCTCGATACCAGGCATGGAATGAATGGGTTGGCGAGTATTGGATCCCTCAACGACAAAGAGGGGATAGATCAAATCGTCGATTGTCAGTTCGTTCTCGCGTACGAGTCGCCGAATGAAGTCATGGGAGCGGTTTCGACGTAGTCGTGTTCGTGGAAATTTGGGCTGCATGGCTTGATTCTTTGGCGATTTAGTTGCTTGTACAACACTTTTTCGGAGTTTCCAATATTAGCGCACACTTTTCGGGAGGCATTGCCATACGTTCGGGATTTCGACGAAGCAAGTCTTGTGCAGTATTGACCCAATAGGAAAGATTGGGTGATGGAGTCGAGATTAGCTCAGCAGACATTTGACATAATGCAATTGAGGATATCCAAAGGATTGGAATCTAGTCTGCTTGAACCTCGGTTCAAGTTTAGTGAAAAGGAGTAGAGATGAGATTTCTAGGTTTGATCGGCGGCTGTGCATTGATACTGCTCCCGATGAACGTTGTGATAGCACAAGAAGAGGATTCTGACGAATCCTACATTGACGAAATAGTCGTTACGGCAGAAAAACGTGAGGAGAACATTCTCGACGTTCCCTTGACGGTCACCGCATTCAACGACAGCATGATCGACGAACTCGGTATGACGAAAGCGGCTGACCTGGAGCAGCTGGTTCCCGGTTTGCAGTTTGGAGACAATGGCGAGCAGGTAGGACAAGGCACTACCATTCGTGGGATTGGATCGCGTTTGGCTGGTGAGACGCATTCGGACTTGGCTGTTGCAACCTATATTGACGGCGTATACACCATCGGCACCTACGGCGTGGCACCCAACTACTTCGATTTGGAGAGAATAGAGGTTGCACGCGGACCACAAGGAACCTTGAACGGCCGCAATTCCATTGCAGGGTCCATCAGCTATGTGACGAAGAAACCTACGCAAACATGGGATTCCCTTGTTCACGCAGAGCTGACGGACCAGTTTTCACAGCGCTTCAGTGCTGCGTTCGGTGGTCCGATAGTGGAAAACGTAAGCTTTAGGATTACGTTGAGTTCCTATACCGGAGACGGTGCACAAGAAAACGTCGGTCCAGGCGGCAACTACGACGAACCAGACGAATTCAGTTGGTCGCCCCAGATCCGGTATTCGAACGACAAACTCGACATCAACTTCCGAATGGCTCGATTAGAAGACAACGGTTCTCCTCGTGCACAAGTTACCTTGACGGATCGTGATCGAACGTCCGAGTGCATTGTTCCTATCTCTGCCGACCCCGATGATCCAGATCCACCATGTGACACAAACTTCTGGTATCTCTATGAAGGAGTACTTCCCTCTATCGAGGAAGATTGCCCTCCTGGTACGCCTGGATTTGAATGTGGCGACATCGCAAACAAACTCAATGTGAATCGTCCCGGAATTGGTGGAAGTACTGCAAACCAGAATTTCATCACCGCAACGTATCAGCTAACCGACGACCTGTCCATCAAATATAGCTATGGTGATTCGGACAACTTTTCTCAAGTAACACGCGATTCGGACATGACAACTAGAGTCGCGAGCGCATCGGATCCTGCACTCTCGGCAGATGGTGGCGTACCGTTCGCAGACACCGTTCTTGGCGTGACCTACGACTACACCGAAGCATCCCACGAGATCCAGCTCGTATCGAATTTCGACGGCAACCTGAACTTCATCACTGGAGTTTTCTTCTATGAGAATGAGACAACATGGAGTGTGCCGACATGGAATTACTCAAGCCCGTTTCGGTTTTTGAATGCCGATGCAGCCGCGGCTGCCGCAGGTTCCGTGTTCGGTGTGCCGGTGTCAACGTGCCGTGATGTATTGGAGGATGTGATTGTTGCTTTCGGAATCGGTGCGATCGACCGGGGCGGCGTCGACATAGACCTCTATTGGGCTTGCCCTGAAGGAGACGACCATACGCAAAACTTCCTGTTCACCACCAATGGCTCTTCTACGACGCGAGCTGCTTTTGTTAGTGCGGACTATGTGATTGACGAACAATGGTCAGTTTCTGGAGGTTTGCGCTATACGGAAGACGAGAAGGTGCAAGGGTTCGACGGCGGGTGGCTTATCGGTGACTTCTTCAGTGTGGACATTCCTCTGACGATTTTCTTTGACGATTCAGATCCCAAGACACGAACATGGGATCAGCCCATAGGTCACATCAGTGTAGAGTACAGACCTGACGACAATCGCTTGTATTACGGTCGGCTATCGACCGGATATCGGGCGGGCGGGTTCAACACGTTCTCTCCTGGAGCCCCGCTCGATCCCATCGGCGAGGAAACTCTAGTGAACTACGAAGTTGGCATGAAAGGACTGTTCTTGGACGGTACGATGGTGCTGACAGCAGCGGGCTACATAAACCTGTTCGATGGCTACCAACTGAATGGAACCCAGGAAAATCCTTCACCAATCTTGCTTCCAACACAGACTTCCCCACTTATCGAATACACATCCAACATTGACGATTGCAGTCTTTGGGGTGCGGAGGTCGAGTTTGTCTACTTTGTGGACAAGAACTGGCAATTGAGCGGCTACTACAACTACTTGGACTCGGAAATTGGCGAGCACGCGGAAGTGGTACGTGGCGATCCTAACCCACGATTCGGCACATGGGATCATATTGACTTCAACACCGGCCAGCCAACGACCAGTCGCTATATTCTCCCGACCGATATGACTGGTAATTCTCTTCCCATGCAACCGAAGCACAAGTTAGCGGCCACGGTCACGCACACAAGGGCTCTTGAGTTTGGTGGCAATCTGCTAGCGCTTGCAACCTATAGCTGGACTGGCGAACGTTATTCTGATTTGAGCAATGCCTCGCGCTCGACGCTTGAAGCCTACGGAAGACTGGATGCAAGGGCTACATGGACCAACGATGACGGCAATCTATCCGCAACGTTCTTTATCCAGAACGTTCTGGATACGATTGGACTGATCGAGTATATCCAACAGTCGACGAATGGTGGTGCTCCTGCGATGGGTACGTTGACCGATCCTCGTCAATTTGGCTTGGAAGTTCGCTGGCGACCACAGATATAGGCGACTGAGCGCAGCTAAAGCAAGAAACTAAGCTCGCAAACGCTGTGTTGCGGCATCTTCCCATCGGGTGAAGATGCCGCAATTGCTCGTCTTGAAGTTCCTCTGACCAAGGTATGCAGGGACGTAGAAGGGAGCCTGTCTACACCTCTATCTTCTTGATTGAATACTTCAGACTGCTATAGACCGATGTGAGTGGTGAAAGTCTTCGATTAGGCCAAGGATCTCCGTGGATCAAACGCATCCCGCACAGCTTCTCCAACAAAGACGAGCAATGTCAGCATGGTGGCTAGAGTGAAGAATCCCGATAGCCCCAGCCAAGGAGCTTGCAGGTTTGCCCTTCCTTGAGCGAGCAGCTCCCCCAATGAGGGGTAGCCAACCGGCAAGCCGAAACCTAAGAAATCCAACGACGTAAGAGTCGTAATCGAACCGTTGAGAATGAAAGGCAAGTAGGTCAGTGTGGCGACCATGGCATTTGGCAAGACATGCTTGACCAACACTGTGGTCTTTTTCTGTCCCAAAGCATGAGCGGCTCGAATATAGTCGAAGTTTCGTGTACGTAGGCACTCGGCTCGGACAACTGCTACCAGTGCCATCCAGTTGAACATCAAGAGGATAAGAAGGAGCACTAGGGGATTGGGCTCAATGAGGCTTGTAAGAATTATGATCAGGAACAGTACCGGAAGGCCGGCCCAGATCTCCACAAATCGTTGACCAACTAGGTCAGTCATTCCTCCGAAGTAGCCTTGGGTTGCTCCCACTGCTACCCCAATGATTGCGCTAAAGAAAGTCAATCCGAGTCCAAACAGAACCGAGAGCCTAAATCCATAGATGATGCGTGCGGCAACGTCCCTTGCGACATCATCGGTACCCAGGATGTGTCGAAAGCTTGGTGGCGAGGGAACTGAAGTCGCAGACTGCACATCGATAGTGTCGAAGCTGAAGCGGATCATCGGCCAAACCATCCAGCCAGCTCCTTCCTCGATGAGCTGTTGCACTGCAGGTAATTTGTAGATGGTTTCAGTCTCGAAGACACCTCCAAATGTCGTTTCCGGGTACTCCACAAATACCGGAAAGTAGAACTTTCCTTCATAGTGAACGAGTAGCGGCTTGTCGTTGGCGATGAATTCTGCAAAAAGGCTCAAAACCATCATCGTGCCAATAATCCAAAGGCTGATGTAGCCACGTTTGTTGGCCTTGAAGTTACGCAATCGACGTCGCGTTAGCGGACTCAAAGCAAACCGACTTGGTTGCCTGTATTGCTCCAAGTGGCTGTCAGTAACGATCGCCTCTGCCACTTTAAGTCTGCCGCCTTTCGAAATCGATTCGCGGGTCAACAAGCGTATAGGTGACATCGCCGATGAGCGTGAGTAGCAGTCCAATGAACGTGAACACGTAGAGAGTTCCGAACATCACAGGGTAGTCACGAGTCAAAACAGCTTCGAATCCCAGCAATCCCAAACCGTCAAGAGAGAAAATCACCTCTATCAGCAGTGCACCAGTAAAGAGAATCCCTACCAGTGCCGCTGGAAAGCCCGCAATGACAATGAGCATCGCGTTTCGAAACACATGACCGTAGAGCACGCGTCTTGAGCTGATTCCCTTCGCTTTTGCAGTCAACACATACTGTTTGGAGACTTCGTCTAGGAACGAGTTCTTGGTCAGCATGGTCAACGTTGCAAAGCCGCCTATCGTCAGTGCGGTGACTGGCAGAGCAAGATGCCAAAAGTAGTCGAGGATCTTGCCTACTAGTGATAGATCGGAGAAATTGTTCGACGTCAAACCGCGAAGTGGGAAGATGTCGAAGTACGCCCCGCTTGCAAACAAGATAATCAGAAAAACGGCGAACAGAAAACTCGGAATGGAATACCCCATGAAGATGAACGCGCTTGTCCAAGCATCAAATCGTGTTCCGTCTCGCACTGCCTTGCTGATTCCTAGGGGTATCGAAATGGTGTAGATCAGCAGCATCGACCACAGTCCAAGTGATATCGAGACCGGAAGACGCTCGACGATGAGTTCAAACACTGGCCGAGTCTGGTAGTAGCTGGTTCCCAGATCAAAGAAGGCGTAGTCCCGAAGCATTTTGAAATAGCGTCTGTGGATCGGTTGGTCGAACCCGAATTGCTGCTCTATTGCTGCAATGAGCTCTGGATCCAAGTCTTGTGCGCCAGCGTATTGCGACTGCAGGCTGGTCGTTGTATCTACGGCCGAACTGGCACCACGAGCTCCCGCTATTCGACTGGTGGCACTGGTTGATTGACCAACGATATTGGCAATCATCTGATCGATTGGTCCGCCAGGTGCAAGTTGGACAATGAAGAAATTGAGGGTGATAATTCCCAAGAGCGTGGGTATTAGTATTAGCAGTCGTCGTAGGACATAGCGACCCATAGTTACTCGCCTATCTCTTTAGTTGAAGTCACTGCTCCAATTTGATCCTTGCAGCCTTTTCTTCGTCCCACCACCAACCGTCAGGAAAGGCTGGCCAATATCTCGACTCGAACTCGGGTCTCCCAAATTTATCCCAGTGCACGGTTCGGGGTCGATCAACCGCATTCAAGGGGATGTTGTAGAAACCCCAGAGAAGGACACGATCGATTGCTCGACAGGCGGCGATAATTTCTGGCATCGTCGTGGAGCTGTTTGCCGCCTCAATAAGATGGTCAAGCACGGCGTTACCTATTCCGGACCAATTTCGTGACAGCGGCTCGAAGACAGAAGAACTGTGGTACGTCGACATCAGTTCGATCATGGGAGGCAGCAGGATGTCGCTATTCTTCAAGATCGCATCGAACTTGAAGCTTCGTATCCGGTTGTTGAATTGGCTGCTGTCGACGAAGCGTATGGTGGATCGGATTCCCAGCTGTTCGAGCTGTTGGAAATAAGGAAGAAGCACGCGAAAGTCTTCCTGATCTTGCGAGAGAAATTCCAATTCAAAAGGATTGCCTTCGGTGTCGACCAACGCTCCCTCTTGAAATTGCCACCCAGCCTCAATCAGGAGCTTTCTCGCTTTGAGCATATTTTCTCGGTGGTGTTGCGGTGATACGACCTCGGGAAAGCGAAATTCCTCAGTAAACAATTCCGGAGGCAGCTGGTCCTTGAACGGCTCTAAGAGCTCCAATTCATCGGAGCTTGGTAGCCCAGTGGCTGCTAACTCCGTATCCGGAAAGTAGCTGTGTGCCCTAGTGTGATAGCCGAAATGCAGCGTGCGGTTCTGCCATTCAAAATCCATGGCTAGAGTCAGTGCCTGACGAACACGACGATCGCTAAATTTCTCTAAGCGATTGTTGAATGCTATGGCCCTTCGTATGCCAATTTCTATGCCAAAGTTACGTCGGATCTTCTTAATCCAACCCTTTTCCATGGCCGGAGTGTCATAAGCGCTGTGCCAATATCTGACATCCTGCTCGGTCCAATGGTCAACCAACCCTTTTCTAAAGGCTTCGCGAATGATCGTGGCGTCTCGATATACCTCGTACCTGATCGTGTCGAAGTTGAACCGACCTCGATTGACAAAAATGTCCCGCCCCCAATAGTCTTCGACACGTTCATACTCCACGTAGCGGCCAAACTCTAAAGACTTGATCCGATAGGGGCCGCTGCTGACGGGAATCTCCTTCGTTGCTGCCAGCGGATCGTGCACCGTCCAATAGTGTTCGGGCAAGATTGGAGAAAACTGAACCATGATCACATGATTCAATGTCAATGGCTCGGCCAAGTGCAGGGCTACGTGCCGTTCATCGAGAACTTCCACTTCCCTAATGAAGGCAAACCACAATGCACCTGTGACTTGGCTTTTTCTGAAATTGAAAGTAAAGGCAACATCTTTGGATGTAATTGGTGTTCCATCGTGCCACTCGGCATCGGGATGGATCCGAAATGCAAGGGTCATTTGATCGTCAGAGACCGCGATCCCATCAGCAAGCCGACCATAGAACGCACTGACTTCGTCGCCGGCTCTAATGACCAACGTGTCCAAACCTAACCAAAACGCGCCAGGAGCTTGAACGCCCCTGTCGTCACCTGGCGATATTGAGTTGAAATTTGCCTGTGTGGCTTCGACGAGTTTGCCCCCCTTTGGAGCGTTCGGATTTAGATACTCGAGATGGTTCGAGTCGGCCGAGTACTTCATGTCGTGAAAAAACGAAATACCGTGCTTGAACTCTAGCTCCTCGAGTTCTACATCGCCCCACAGTGCAGCAGGCAACGCAAATGCAAGGAGCGTCAAGCCTCGGAATAGCAACCAGCCCTTCCAATTCATCGAAGTCAGCCTACTTCGATCACAATGCGGCATTGGTCGCTGGGTTCCCATTCGACTATTTCGTTGGAAGCCTGAGCATGGACTGGTTCATGGAATCCTTGAGAGGCAAACACATAGTCTAGTTGCTAGTTCTCGCACTAGTGTTCTATTCTTACAGAAGCAGGCCGTCGTCACGCGCCGTGTGACTCCAAGAATCCGTTACTCAACTCCCGTGGAGTGCGGTCGGAACTTGCGCTGAACAGTTGGTTTGCTGCAATCCGCTACCGAAGTAGCGCTCTTTCAATCTTGTCAATTGGCAAGCTGCAGGATCCTCATGTCAAGTGGGTCACTTGTAAATTGGAGCAAATCATAAAGGGCGAATTCGAAGCTAAAACGGAGAAATTGGTACTGTGCGTGAGATGTCTGGTAGCAATGGTCAAACTGATTTAATAGCAGTTCTTGACATATCAAGACAGCGATGTCAAAGCGTGATTGCAACTTAATTGTTGTCGGTGCGGGCAGTGCGGGTCTCATCGCAGCTCTCATCGGTGCGAATGCAAGGGCCAAGGTAACTTTAATTGAATCGAATCAAATGGGTGGAGATTGCCTCAATACTGGATGCATTCCGAGCAAGACGCTAATTGCTTCGTCGAGAGTTGCACATACGATGCGCAACGCTCGCGAATACGGATTCTCCACTGAGGATTTCGAGGTGGACTTTGGCAGGATTCGACAGCGCATTCGGGATGCTATCGCAACAATAGAACCCAATGACTCTGTGGAACGCTACACGCAGATGGGTGTGGAATGCTTGGCCGGTCGAGCTAAGGTGGTCGACCCGCATCGTGTCTTGGTGGACGACAGGGAAATTTCGGCTAGAAGTATCGTTTTAGCAATAGGAGCCGAACCTCAAATTCCGCCTATACCAGGCTTGAAAGAGTCTGAGCCTCTGACGTCGGAGAGCATTTGGGACTTGGAAGAACTGCCTAGCAGGCTTGCCGTGATAGGAGGAGGTCCAGTGGGGTGTGAGCTTGCCCAAGCCTATTGCAGACTTGGCAGCCAGGTGACGCTCATCGAGTCCTTGGACCGATTGCTGCCTGGAGAAGACCAGGAAGCCTCTGACTTGATAGAGAAGACGTTCGATGCAGAGGGAGTTGTTGTGCACACAGGGTTCACAGCAAAATCGTGTCGCAATGGAGTATTGTCCATCGAAAACGGTAGCGGTGAAAAGGAAATTGGATTTGACAAGGTGCTAGTAGCGACTGGCAGAACGCCTCGCGGAAGCGATATGGGACTTGAGGAAATCGGCATCAAAATGCATCCCAATAGATCAATAGCCGTTAATGACTACATGCAGACCAACGTCTCTTCAATCTATGCCTGCGGGGATGTAGTTGGCCCGTATCAATTCACACACATGGCCGCGCAACAAGGTTGGTATGCAGCCATGAATGCTTTGCTTCGACCATTTTGGAGATTCAAGCTAGACACCCGAGCGGCGCCCTGGGCAATTTTTACGGATCCGGAAGTTGCGAGAGCTGGTTTGGACGAGAGGCAGCTAAGGGAAAGGAACATCCCTCATGAGGTCACCAAGTATGAATTCGCCGACCTGGATCGGGCGATAGCAGAAGGCAAGACATCGGGATTCGTCAAGCTCTTCACGAAGAAAAATTCTGATCAGTTGCTGGGCGCTTGCATAGTGGGACCGCAGGCGGGTGATCTGATCCAAGGCTGCATCGATGGCATGACTCATGGGTACGGATTGAACAAAGTTCTATCAACTCTCCATGTATATCCAACGCGTTCTGAAGCACTGAGATTTGCTGCCGGCATGCGTCGAATAAGACACGTGCCCGAACCATTGGCAAAGCTCGCCAAACTCGTGAATGACTTGAGGCGCTAAGTCAATCTCTCCGGTCCGATCTCCGCTGGGGATACGTTGACCGAAAGCGGATGCCCCCGACAACCTAGCAATTCCGCACCCACCTTGGCACACGCCGGTGACGTTTGAACGCCAAAGCCTCCAAATGCGGAGTGCCAGAAGAAACCGGGATGATCTGCTGCATATCCAATGACTGGTGCCCCGTCGCGCACGAAGTTCCGCAATCCCGCCCACGTTTCAGATGGGCGATCAACCTGTAGGCCGAGGCATTCGCGCAATCGATCCAATGCGACTGCAACGTCGTACATTTCGGGCTGTGCATCGCACGGTGGAGATTCTGTAGCATCAACGGGCGACAGCATGAGGGCACTCCCCTCTGGTTTGAAGTAGAGATTGTGGGAAGCGGTGTAGCACATGGGCCAGTCCCGAATGCTCGGATCCATGTGCACGCGCAATCCCGTTCGCCGTTTGGGTACGAGTCCAATTGGGGCAATGCCCGCCATTTCCGCTATTTGATCGGCCCAAGCTCCCGCAGCATTGACGAGGACGTCGGCTGTAATGGGATCGCCTTGCGCGAAGGAGGCCCTCCAATCGCCATTCGAGTCGTCAAGCTCTACTAGTCGTCGTTGCGTAACGACCCTTCCGCCGCACTCGATGACGCTTCGACGATAGCAGTCCAATAGGGTGTGAACGTCGATTGCAAGCGAGCGAACATCGAGTGCTCCAGTTGTGTAATCGTCGGTAAGGAGAGGTATTCGATCGACGATATCGGATCGTGCGATGCGTCGAAGCCAGGGGCACCGTTGTGACCAGGTGTCAAGAAACTCATCGATGCGAGACTGTTCCTCGCTCTTGGCAACCAGCATGTGCTCCAGTGACGACGCAATATCGCCGAACCCCTTCGGCGGTTCGATGAAGAAGGATTCCGAGTCCAGAGAAAGCCTATGGACAATGTCGTTCTCGAATGCGATGTGGAAGACTGCAGCTGATCGGCCGGAACTGTGGTAGCCAGGCTGGAATTCGGCTTCAATGACGGTTACGTCGAAGTCTCTGGAGGCATGCATGGCCAGCGATAAACCAGCGATGCCTCCCCCAACGACGAGGACCGACTGTTGTTTGTCGGTCATGTGGCTAGAAAGCTGCCAGGATCGTTCGACGCATCAACAAACGCTCCCTAACAGCCTGTGCGATAGAAATGAGTGTTCTCAAACGATGGAGGCTACGAACCTCTTTGCATGCGACGCCATTTCGTGAAATACGTCGTCTTTCCGTTTGCGGGTTCGCTTGAGAACTTTGTAGCCGTGGTCTGCTGTGTCGAGCCACTTGATCTTGGCGTCAAGATTGCGCACCAGCTTATTCATCAGTCGCCGGTCGGCCATCCCATCGCGTGAACCGGACAAGAACAGCATGGGACAGGAAACTCGCTCGAGGTGAGCTCCTCGATCCAGTGACGGCTTGGCGGGATTGTGCAGCGGAAAAGAACAGAATATGAGGCCTGCCGCGTCCAATTCGTGATCAACAACCGCGTGAGACGACATGCGACCGCCAAAGCTGTGTCCACCGAGCAGAATGGGACCTTCATAGTTCTGCTGTGCATGCTCGAATGCAGCTCGGACCGTGCTTGTCGAGACGGCTTGTGCATCTACACGGTTCTTGCCTGCTTCCATATAGGGAAAGTTGTAGCGAAAACTGGCGATTCCAACTGAAGCGAAGGCATCGGTGATGTGCTCGAGGGTGCTGTGGTGCATGCCTGCGCCAGCACCATGTCCGAAGACGATAGTGGCGTTGGCGTTGTCTGCCGGTTTGTAGAGCGCGCCAACGTCGTAGTCGTCAAACTTGAGGCGCGATGATGTCGATTCTTGATTCATGATTTCAGTTCATTGGCAGATTGCACTATTTTGCCCACAAGCCCGTATTCCATCGACTCTTCAGCGCTCATCCAGTGGTCTCGGTCGGTGTCCTTGTTGACCTGTTCCAGCGATCTGCCTGTGCGTTCGGCGATGATCTTGTTGATTCGTTCGCGCGTCTTTACGATTTCGCGGGCTTGGATGTAGATGTCCGACGCGTCGCCGCCGAATCCTCCAGAAGGCTGATGAATGAGAAATCTTGTGTTCGGTAGGCAGTAGCGGTTTTCCAGCTCTGCAGCTATGTAAATGTGTGTCGCAATGCTGCCCACCCATCCGGTGCCCACCGTGCGAACGGGAGCACTGATGTATCTGATGACGTCATGGATGGTGTCGCCGGACTCGACATGTCCTCCGGGAGAGCCGACGAATAGGGTGATCATGTCGTCACTGTCCAATGACAGAGCCAGCAATTGCTGAATCGTTCTCTGGCATGCGTCTTTGTCGATTTCCCCGAAGAGCGTTAAGACCCGATTCTTGTAAAGCGTGTTGAGCGGTGCAGGCCACCGTCGATCTTCAACCCCTTCGTCCGTTTTGGCAGGGGTCTCATCCAATCGATTTCTAAATGAAGCATTTCGGGACATGATTGTTGGAACCTTGTATTGCGCTGCACAGAGTGTGCTATTTTCGCAAAGAGTATTCTTCCTACGTGAACAAACCACCAAGGATCACTAAATGCCACTGATTCCCGCGTACTTTGAAAAGCTCAAAGCACTCAATGAACTGGACTCTCCGCCATTGCGAGAAGTACCAGTAGAACTGATCCGTCAAATGTTCAGGAACATGCAGCCTGTACGCCCCGAAGTGGCAGTAGAAAGCATCGAGGATGTATCGATTGCAGCGAATTCGTACCAATTGACGGTGCGTATCTACCGACCATCCGCAAAGCAGGACCTGCCTGTTGTGTTGATGTATCACGGTGGCGGGTGGGTGATAGGCGATCTCACTACGGTGGATGCTCAGTGCAGACATGTCTGTTCAGGTACGGGAGCGATCGTTGTCGCCGTCGACTATCGTCTTGCACCCGAGCACAGATTTCCAACGGCAGCAGAAGACTGCTATGCCGCGTTGCTATGGGTTAGCGAGTCAATTGAGAAGTATGGTGGAGACAGTTCGCGAATTGCGGTGGCTGGAGACAGCGCAGGCGGCAATCTTGCGGCAGTGGTTGCACAAATGAGTCGCGACCGAAGCGGGCCGTCCATCTGTTTCCAATTGCTTGTCTATCCGGTGATAGATGGAACGACCTTCGATACTAGGTCCTATGCTGAGAACGCCGAGGGATTTGGTCTGAGTCGCGACGACATGGCGTGGTTTTGGGATCAGTACACCGATAAGCAGGAGCGTGCAAACCCGTACGCTTCGCCAATATGCGCGGAGTCCTTGACGGGGCTGCCGCCCGCTTTAGTAATGACAGCGGAGTACGACGTGCTTAGAGACGAAGGAGAAGCGTATGGCGAACGACTGAAGGCAGATGGCGTCGACGCGCAAGTGGTTCGCTACGACGGCTACATCCATGGCTTCTTCTCCGAGACCGACACGATTCCTGATACGCGCAAGGCGATGGATCGAGCATGCAGCATGCTCACCAAACACCTATGGAATTGACCGTTTTCGCGGTTGTGAACCTCAGTTCATTCTGAAGGCTCGTTTTGTGCGACTAATCCAATCGGGCTTTTGCAGAACCCTTGGCAACTACCACACCGTTTTGGTTCACGGTTGAAACTTCAAGCTCGACGACATCGTTCTCGACGCTACTTATGGTTGCCGTGGCGTCTAACGTGTCTCCGGGAAAGACTTGGCTCGTGAACCTTACCCCGAATTCCATGAGTCGACCGTCTCCGACGAAGTTCGTCAGCATGCGCCCGGTCAGACCCATGGTTAGCATCCCGTGTGCAAACACCGAGGGATAGCCTGCGACCTTCGTCGTGAATATTTCGTCAGTGTGGACGGGGTTGTAGTCTCCAGATGCACCGGCATACATGACTATTTGCGTACGCTTAAGGTCTTCGACGACTCGTTCGGTGTGCGTGTCGCCTACTCGAATTTCACTTGCTCTTAGTGCCATTTGATTTCCCCTACTTTTGCTCAACTGGGCGTTCGGTTCGCACGCCAACGCTGGTGGCTGTTACGACCAGTTCGCCGTTCTGGTCTCGATACTCTGTTACAGACTCGCTGAACACAAGCTTCCCGGATCGTCTGCCCTCACGTTCCCAGCTCTTGCCAGGCTTTGATGTGGAAGTGAGCACATCGCCAACCTTGGGATGGCGATGGTAGATGTATCGTTGCTCAGCGTGCAGCACGCCTCCACTGGATTGCTTGGAACTCCTTGAATCGGATGATTGCTCTTTGGGCGGGGTATCTGGTTTGGGTTCGCGCACGACGCTTGTTGGTTTGCTTCCAGAGCCCATCCAGCCTTTTCCATCTATTCTTGGACGGAGTCCGTAGTTCGGGTTGAACTGCGCACTTGCTTGAACGAAAGTAGGCGGGGCGATAATGCCGCCCACCTCTGAACCTTCGGCATAGTCGGAATCGTAGTAGATCTTGTTGTCGTCGCCTATCGAACGGGCGAACATCATTATGTGGCTTGCTTCGATTGGGAAATTTTCTTTGGCCATAACGTTCCTCCTCCACAAATGTCACCGCCAATTTGCGGCTAATTATGATGAATTGTGTCAGCGGCCCTTGAAGTTGGGTTTTCTCTTTTCGAGGAACGCCGCGATCCCTTCGGCTTTGTCTTCGGTCTGCACAAGTGCGCCTTGAGCGTACTTCTCGAGCATGAGCGCTGCTGCTGTGCTCGCTTCCATTCCAAAGTTGACCATCATTTTCATGGTTCTGGGAACAAAGGGTGCGAAGGACGACAAGTGTTCGGCCATTCGGTCCACTTCATCCATCAGGTCGTCGCGAGGCACGATTCTTGTGATCAAACCAATCGACAATGCTCGCTCAGCGTCAATCGGTTCGCCCATCAGCAGCATTTCCATGCCCCAACCGCGTCCGACGATCCTAGGAAGTCGGGCCGTCGCACCGCCACCTGGAATGATCCCCAACTTCCCTTCCGGCGTCGCAAACCTCGATTCGGGAGTGGCGACTCGCAGGTCGCAACCCAGAGCCACTTCCAATCCACCTCCCATGCAGATGCCATCAATGGCTGCAATGGTCGGCTTTGGCAGTCGTTCGAGCTGGTCCGCCAGTCCTTGGACAATGGGTTCAAGTGCCTTGCCGAAGTCCCGGTGGACAACTTCCGCTAGATCGGAACCACTGGCAAACGCACGATCTCCCGCTCCGGTAATGCATAGGACCTTTGTAGATTCCTCGACTTCAGCTTGACGAACCGCTTGCTGCAATTCCTCCAACGTCTGCAGAGAGATTGCATTGTGTTTCTCTGGGCGGTTGATAGTTATGAGTGCGAGCGGACCACTAGTTTCATAGAGAATTTGTGTGAAACTCATTCCTGCTTTTTCTCCATCTGCCGATGCAACGTTGGTTTGCTGAACCGTGTCCAATGCACGCTGGAGTCAGCCGTTGCTTCGGTGCTTGTTCAATACCTCTTCGTTCAATTCGATTCCCAAGCCTGGTGCAGTTGGAGGCGTGATGAATCCCTTTTCGAACGTGATGGGGTCGACAAATATGTCTCGATGCAGACGGTCTCCGTTGTATTCCTGAATCAAGAAGTTTGGTGAGCAGGTATCCAACTGAACTGCAGCCGCGGCTGCGATCGGTCCAACGTACATGTGCGGTGCAATCATCGCATAGTGCGCTTCAGCAATCCCTGCAATTTTCTTTGCCTCCAAGATTCCTCCACACTGGGCAACGTCCAGCTGGATGATCTGAGCTGCTTGCTTCATGAGGAGCTGTGCAAATTCGAACTTTGTGACCAGCCGTTCGCCTGACGCGATGGGAATGCTGGTGTGTGCGGCAACACGTGCCATTTCATCGATGTTCTCGGGAGAAACAGGTTCTTCAAACCAATAGGGATCATACTGTTCTAGAGCTTTGGCAACTCGGATCGCGCCGGACGTGCTGAATTGGCCATGCGTCCCTATTCCTACTTCGAGCTCGTCTCCCACCGCCTTGCGTATGCATTCGAAAATTCGCCCCACGTGGCGGATGCGCTTTAGCGAGTAGTCCTGCGGAGCTGGAAAGAATGGTACGAAGGGGTCGAGCTTGCATGCGCTGTTTCCCTCCTCGACAAGCTGTTGAGCCACTTCACCTGCACGCTCGGGAGTCTCCGTTGCGGCGTTGTATGGCATGTAGGCATACGCTCTAAGCCTATCGTGGCATTTGCCTCCCAATAGGTTGTAGATGGGTTGGTTTGCGGCCTTTCCGACGATGTCCCAGCAAGCTATTTCGATTGCGCTCAGTGCGGGGGTCATGTCTAGTCCCGGATGGCGAAAGTCATGGCGGGAACCGTATGCGTCCTGCCAGATTTTCTCGATTTGGGTAGGGTCTTTGCCAATGACGAACTGATCGCACAATGTCTCTATGAGGTGAGTTTGAGATCGAAGATCCGTCGCGTGTCCCGTGGGTTTCTCGCCCAGCCCAACGATCCCTTCGTCTGTGTAGAGTCGCAGAAAGAGCCACTTGGAACCGCCTCTGTAGGGTTTGATGTTGTCTACGACTATGGTTTCTACGCTTGTGACTTTCATTGTTGCTTCTCTGCAGAGTTGAGAATATGCTGCCTTCGATTAGCTGGAATGCTGCGAAGGGAGGCGCATACAGCAGGTGAGACTATGCATGCGCGCGGAGCGCATCTTTCTGCTTCAAGGGAATTACCAACTTGGCATCCGTGCCCCCACTGGGACTGTCGCCCAGCTCGATTTCCCAGTCCTGAATTTGGCACAGCTGCGCCACAATTGCCAAGCCAAGCCCGCTGCCACCGGTCTTTGTGTTTCTGGATTCCTCCAACCGAACGAAAGGTTGCAGAACGCGAGTTCGATCCTGTTTGGGTATGCCCGGACCATCGTCTAGGACATGTATCTCCAGTTCATCCGGACTCGCCGACGCATGAACTCGAACCGATTTTGCATGGCGTTTTGCGTTCTCCACTAAGTTGGTCAGACACCGTTCCAATGCACCCCTAGCTAGCGAGATCTTCTTGGATGGTCGGTTACGCCATGTGATGCCAATGCTCTCATCGATGGAGTGTACGACTGAGCGTATCAGCTGTTCAGCATCTGCTTTTGCCGCTTTTTCCGCTTCACCACGCGCAAAGTAGGCGGCATCGGTAATCAATGCGTCCATGGACGCAAGATTGCTCCGAAAACGCTGGACCAATTTGGGATCTACATCGTCGGGGAGCAACTCCAACGCAAGTGTCATTCTGGTGAGCGGAGTGCGAAGATCGTGTGAAATTCCGGCAGACAGTGTGGTTCGGTTTGCTATGAGAGTTTCGATTTCCGCAGCCATCGTGTTGAAACTGCGTGCAAGCAAGACAAACTCGTCCATGCCGGTTTCCGGCAATGGCGTGAATCCTCCCACGCCGCGAAACGTTGTGGCTGCCTCCGCGACTTCAGTTAGAGGCCTGCTGATTCTCCTGACGACGAGAAATGCAATGACCAGCATGATCGCCACAAGAACCGCAATAAGCGACAATCCGACGAATACTTGCTGGCCATGGGGCAGGTCGGGCATGAACCCAACCTGCAGCGTAACGCCGCTTTCGGTGGGTACATCGACCCAAAGGGTCTTGCTCTCGTCTTGCTTGATTTCCACTGGTTCCTCTACGATTCGCTCGATTTCCTCCTTCAGTAAATCGTAGTAGTGATTGCTAGACCTGAGCGTGGGCAGGTTGGTTTGCTCCTGTGCAAGATTGAGCTCGTGTCGAACGTAGACTTCGTGCACATATGCAGCGCGTCGGTCGGGAGGAAGCTCTACCCACATGTTTGCCGTCATAGTGATGAGGTCCGCCTTGTCAGCTGCGCTCTGCTTGGTAAGCGGAACCAAAGCCAGCATATTGAGCGAGACCAAAGCAGTGGTTGCTACAACAAGAGAGGATGCAACGATTATGGCGCTAGTGCGCGCCAGAATTGATCCCGCGCGCGGTATCAATCGGAATCTGGACAGAACATGTACCCCTTGCCCCACACCGTGCGGATAATTGTCGGTTCTGTGGGATCTTTTTCGATCTTGCTCCTGAGACGAGTCACACGTACGTCTATGCTGCGGTCGAAGCTTGAACGTTCCTCTCCTGCAAGCAAGTCCAGAATGCGGTCTCGATCCATGATTTGGAAGGGATGTTGAGCCAATACATGCAGCAGTTCAAATTCGCCCGACGTCAACGGGACCACAGTGCCGTCATCCTTGGTGAGTCGAATGGACTGAGTCTCAAGGCGGTATCCTCCAAACCTGAATACTCCATCCCCTGGCTGAGTAGCGTGATCTGAGGAACTGCGCCTGAGTACAGCTTTCACACGGGCCAGCAATTCCCTGGGTTCGAATGGCTTGTTGATGTAGTCGTCGGCTCCCATCTCAAGTCCTACGACCTGTTCGACTTCATCCCCTATTGCAGTCATGATTATGATGGGGAGATCGCTCGCCTGCTTTAGACGGTGCGCGATCTGCAAACCGTCTTCTCCCTGCATTCGCAAATCAAGCAATACCAAATTGACCGAGTGTGTAGAGAGCTCATGGTCCATTTGCGCGCCATCTTCAGCAGTTATGACTGTGAAGCCCTGCTGTGTCAGATACTCAGTGAGTAGTGTTCGGATTTCGTCGTCGTCGTCAACGACCAGAACAGTTGCAGATTCAGAAGATGTTGCTGGTTCGGCAGGACCCCGGCGACGCAATACAGCCCTGATTCTTGCAAGTAGGACCCGCGGATTGAAAGGTTTGCCGACATAGTCATCTGCGCCAAGTTCAAGACCTACAACGGTATCTACGCTGTCTCGAAGCGCAGTGAGCATGATAATCGGCAATTGCGTCGTCCGCTTCAGACGCCTTGCGATCGACAAGCCGTCTTCACCGGGCATCATGAGATCGAGAACGACAAGGTCGTACGAACTGCTTGCGAGCGCTTGATCCATCGCCACACCGTCTTCGACGGCAGTGACAGTCAAGCCTTGCTTAGCAATGTACTCTGCGAGTAATTCGCGAATGTCTGGATCGTCATCGACTACCAGAATTCGTGTTGATTCGTCGCTCAATCCGTCCAGACGAAAACTGGAATCTAGTCGTTGCTAGATGTAGAAGAAGATCGCTCGTCCGGTCGAGAATCCGGCCGGTCCAAGGTCGGAATGCTTGCAGGCGGCTTCGTGCGGTCGCCGTCCCTTGCATCCCTGGGATCTGACGTAACCACATTCTCGATTCCCGGTGCATTGGCGAGCGAGTTTGGCGGAGTCTTGGGAATGTCCACCAATTCTGGCATTTCAGCTTTCCGTTCATCGGAGTCGCTTTCGTCTTGATTTTCGCTGCCAAAGGGCCGTTCCGGCCTCTTGATGGTAGCCAGATCGACAGGTCGATCATTCACCTGCATACGTCGGGTGTTCTCATTTCGCAACAATACGCAGTCTGACTCTGTCAACTTCGAGTCGCCACAATCTCCTATCAGATCAGCCAGTTCTTCGGTCGTAAGATCCTTTACCGATTCCTTGGTGTATTTGTCGCTGGGTGTTGTAGCTTCCGACGCCTGGTCTATCGGCGTTAGTTTCGACTCTTGCGAAAGTGCTGAGATTGCGAGGAGTGAGGCGACGACAGCTAGAGCAACAGTAAACAAATGTCGTCGTGCAGACACTGTAGCGGTTTCCTCGCGTGAATACCTATCCATTGAGTCCCAACCTCCCTGTCGGTGACCTTGCATGTTGGCGACGTGTTGCGCCGCCGAGGCGAATTCGCCTGAACAAACTGGTTGTCGTTTGTTGAATGGCAATGTACGACTACCAGTCAAAGACGTTCGCCAATGCGCATATTACACAATGCGGCGTGTGTTTTGTCACGCCGCATTGAAAAAATTTGCTTCGAGTGGGCCGACTATGCTCTCTCAAAGAGACCTGCGGCGCCTTGGCCACCGCCTATGCACATGGTTACGACACCATAGCGCTTGTTTCGACGGTGGAGCTCCCGCAAGACGGTGCCTGTCAGTCTAGATCCAGTCATGCCAAACGGATGACCAATCGCGATGCTGCCGCCATTGACGTTGTACTTGTCGTTATCCAGGTGAAGTTCGTCGCGACAGTAGACGCACTGGCTTGCGAACGCTTCGTTGAGTTCCCACAAGTCGACATCGTCTTGGTCTAGACCTGCATTTTGGAGCAGACGTGGTATTGCAAATACTGGTCCGATTCCCATTTCGTCCGGCTCGCATGCGGCTACCGTGAATCCTCGATAGACTCCCATTGGGCTTATGTTGAGCTGATTGGCGCGTTCTGCGCTCATCAGCAGCGTCATGGACGCTCCATCAGACAGCTGCGATGCGTTGCCCGCGGTGACAGTGCCGTCTTCCTCGAATGCGGGGGGCAGTCCAGAGAGCCCTTCCATTGTCGTTGTTGGACGGTTGCACTCATCGGCGTCGACCGTTACGGTGCGACGGCTTTCCTCTTTAGTTTCTCTGTCGACATGAAGCATTTCCACATCCATGGGAACGATTTCGTCGCTCATCCAACCAGAGTTCTGCGCGTTTGCATAACGAAGCTGACTCTGCAATGCGTACTCGTCCTGCATTTGTCGAGTGACCTGGTAGCGCCTAGCCACGACTTCGGCTGTGTTGCCCATGGCCATGAAGATTTCTGGCTTTTCTTCCACCAAGCGCTTGTTCTGCTGGGCTTTGCCTGGCGTTTGACGATTGCGCATTGAAATGGAATCGGCTCCGCCAGCCATGGCGACTTCGGTCTGCCCAGAAGCGATCTGATTGGCAGCGATGGCAATAGACTGCAAGCCAGAAGAACAGAAGCGATTGATAGTCATACCTGCCGTGGTAATAGGCAGTTTCGACAGCACAACTGCCAAACGAGCAAGATTGCCATCCTGTTCGCCAGCATGGCTTGCGGCACCTACGACAACATCTTCGACATCGTCTGGTGAAACATTGGGGTTTCGGTCGATCAATGAATCGATCAAGTGTGCCAGCATGTCGTCCGACCTCGTAAGGTTGAAACTTCCTCGGAACGACTTCGCTAAACCTGTTCGCACACTATCTACTACTACGACATCTCGCATGTTGGCATTTCCTCCCATTGCTGAATGATGAAGTTTGAAACTTGCACGTAGGGAATTGGCGATTTTAA
The DNA here is from genome assembly GCA_964572845.1 of uncultured Pseudomonadales bacterium. Taxonomy (GTDB): domain Bacteria; phylum Pseudomonadota; class Gammaproteobacteria; order Pseudomonadales; family Azotimanducaceae; genus Bin55. Next base: position 335,257 of record CAZNFX010000002.1, read on the forward strand.
CAGCAACCTTTGCTGCACGTTTGCGTCGAAGATTAAGGGCCTCAGAGTTGCACCATCAAGAGACCCTTACGGAATTCCTGCTAGCCCACTAGGCTCACCGTTCCTAGTTCTATAAAATCAATGGCAAGACTTGTGCAGGCACAACGCTTGGCGCAACTACCGTCGGCAGAATGTTGTACCTCATTTCCTAAGTTTTGCGCCACAATTCCGTAGCAGAATGTTCAAGGCTTCTCCGACCTCCCACATTTATTTCTCGCAGCGATTGCGTCTGCACTACGTCGATTGGGGAAACGACTCCGCTCCTCCGCTTCTTATGATCCATGGCGGCAGAGACCACTGTAGAAACTGGGATTGGGTCGCGGAGAGATTGCGAGACGACTTCCACATCATCGCGCCCGACCTGCGTGGCCATGGCGATTCCCAATGGATGATCGGTGGCGCGTATTCGATCATCGACTACGTCTACGACATAGCTCAGTTAGTACGCCAAACCAAGATTGATCCAGTAACCGTGATGGGGCACTCGCTCGGTGGCTCAGTTTCCTTGATGTACACCGGTCTGTACCCAGATTCCGTGGCGAAGCTTATATCCATTGAGGGAATGGGGTCCTATCGCATGCAGCAGGGGCAGCAAATGGTCCACGGTAAGCTGCAGCATTGGGTGGAGAATCTCCGTCAATTGTCGGGGCGAATACCGCGACGCTACAAGACGTTGCAGGATGCCTTTCACCGCATGCAAACGGAAAATCCACATCTCACCGCCGATCAAGCTAGACACCTGACCATCCACGGGAGCAACCAAAACGAAGATGGCACCTATAGTTGGAAGTTCGACAACTATGTAAGGATTTTCGCGCCGCTTGGACTGAGTTTTGCAGAGACAAGAGAACTGTATGGACGTATTTCTTGCCCTACACTGCTTGTCTACGGCGAGGAGTCGTGGGCTACCAACCCACTAAAGGATGGTCGGGCAAACCCGTTCAAGAATGTTCGTGTTGAGTCTATTCCCGACGCCGGACATTGGTGCCACCACGACCAGCTGGAGATCTTTCTCTCAAAGGTACAAGGTTTCCTGAATGAAGACAGCAAATAGCAAGTAGGAAAAAATTGGCAGAGACTATGTTGCGCTGGTGCGGAGGAATACTAGCTCTGCGTCCTAGCAGACACTAGCCTTGCGATACCCATCGACCTGTGAACATTGAGCAGCTCCATGACTCCCCTTGGCGTGGTGTCTTCTATGTCACAGGAGGCGGCAGTCTCCTGTTGTCCAATCTGCTTTCCGTTCCCGGGGCTTCGAAAACGGTACTTGACGCTCGAGTTCCCTACGCAGAATCTGCTTTAGCGGATCTCTTGGGTAGCGAACCGGAGCAAGCTTGTTCGTCTCTTGCTTCTCGGATGCTCGCCATGAAAGCCTATTCGAATGCTGGCGAATTAGATGATAGCCCTCATCTCTTCGGATTGGGCGTAACAGCGAGCTTGGCAACGAATAGGGTTAAAAGAGGTCGACTGAGAGCATTCGTTGCTTTGCAGACGGCAGATAAATCACAAGTCACAGAGATTCGTTTTTCTAAGGACCAGGCACGGGAGTCACAGGAAAGTGAAGTAGCTGACGTCGCCTTGCAGAAGCTTGGAATTGGGTTAGGCATAACCTCCGGAGCATTGGATCCGGAATCCGATCGTGAGTCGGTTGCATCGACAGGGGTGCAAGCTCTTCTGCATGACGAGCCTCACCATATCGGTGAGCCTGGTTCGATTTTCTTGCCTGGTGCATTCAATCCCCTGCATTCTGGTCACATGCGCATGAAGGAGTTGGCCGAAGAGATATGTGGGAAAGGGTGCCAATATGAACTGTGTGTAAGGAACTTCGATAAGCCCCATCTAGATTTTGTTGAGCTGGAGCAACGGCGAAGTCAGCTGCCGGCAGAAGAGCATGTAGTAACAAACGTACCTAGATTCTCCGACAAGGCTCAGTTGCTTGTGCCAGACGGCCCAGCTACATTTGTGGTTGGAGCAGATACCGTTACGAGGATCGCCGACCCAAGTTACTATAGAAGTCTGCGTGAAATGCGCGCATCCATTCGAGTCATGGAGAAACGCGGAGACAAATTTCTGGTATTCGGTCGATTGGGTGGCGAATTGGAGTTCGTCACGCTAGACGACGTAGTGCTGCCTCAGGAATTGCGGAGACTATGCAGCGGATTCTCGGAAGAGCAATTTCGAATGGACATTTCGTCAACGGAAATCAGACAGCGAGCGCATTCCAACTAGATTGCTGGAGTATCGGCCGGTGGCGCCTACGAGCTCAGGTTTGTCGGTGTTTCTAATCTTCGCTTTGAGGTCGAAGCGAAACCTCCAGCGTAACCAATTGCGTATCGTGGTATTGCTGATGCTTTACGGATTGCGCGAGTTGCTTAAGCAAACGCAATGAAACTTCCTTTTCAATGCTTCCAAAAGCTGACTGTTCCTTGAGCAGCGACACTTGATCCTGAAGATTCTCTCCAACCCCCGTAGTCCGAAACTCCATTACCGCGCCGTTGTCCTCCTTCCTAGCAGCAAGCTCAAAGACTCTCTCACTTTCTTCACTTTCTTCGTCAGCAGCGTTGTCGAGCATTGAGAGAAGTGTTTCCTCGGCAGCCGCATGCAATCTCTTGGCGACCGTTTCATCCCACTTGTTGGCGTTGGTGAATTTTGCGAGGAATGCCTCCAAATCGGGCAATGCTGACACTGCAAACGGCAACGTGATGCGATGCTGTCTCGATCTGGCGAGGTTCAACAGTCCGGTCATGAGAATGGCGGCCAAACCACCAGCAGTCATTCCGTTCTGAAACAGCCCGCCAGCAAACTCCGAAAAGAACTCAGGAAAGATCACGCCTCCCTGAAATCCTACCCCGAGCCAGAAAGAGACACCGATTACGACAGCTTTTCGATAGTCGTCGATATCTTGAGTAGCAATGCGCATACCCATAACGAAGAGCATGGCAAGCAGGACTGTGATGTAGGCCGCAACCACCGGTCCAGGAATGGCGAGTATGGTTGCGAGGAATTTCGGGAATAGTGCAAAGACTAGGAATATTGCACCGATGGCGATGCCAACACGTCGCGAAGCTACTCCGGTGAGTTCGGTCACGGAAACGCTGGTCGAGTAGGTTGTGTTCGGAACCGTGCCGAAGATTCCAGCAAGCATGTTGCCCACGCCGTCTGTGTTTACAGCACCTTGAACGGCTCTATAGTCTACGGCGCGTTCCTTGCGCCAGGACACACGTTGGATGGCGATTGAGTCGCCAATGGTCTCGATTGCGCCTACTACAGTTACAAAGATGAACGAAGGGAGCAATACCCAGAATGTACTGTTGAACGTTAGGTCCAGACCAGGCCATGCGAAGCTAGGCAATCCCACCCAGCCGGCCGCGGCAACGGTTTGAAAGTCAAACATGCCAAAGGCAATTGCCAGCCCAGATCCTGCAACAATTCCAATTACTGGCGCCCACAGGCGCAACTGACCCTTAGCCTTGAGCGCGATAGCAACCATGACCACGATGGTGACAAGCGCGACAAGGGCTGCGTGTGCGCTACTGGTTCCTTCAGGTACCTCCTTCAGCATGTCGAAGACGATCGGCATAACTGTCACGGCAATCAACATGATCACGGTTCCAGAAACTGTTGGAGTAAAGATTTTTCGAAAGAAAGCGAGACGTGCGGCGAGTGCAAACTGAAACAAAGATGAAACGACAATTAGCGTGCATAGCATCGCCGGCCCGCCCTTCTGAAGTGCCGTTATGCACACCGCTATGAATGCACCCGATGTGCCCATGAGAAGAACGTAGCCCGCGCCAATTCGACCTACTCGTATCGCTTGCAGCATTGTTGTGATGCCACTGATCAACACTGCCAAGAAAACGGCCCAAGACAGGAATTCCGGTGAACCTCCTCCTGCGCGAATTACGATTGCTGGCGTAAGTACGATCCCAGCAATGCACAGGATGGCCAGCTGCAATCCCATCCCAATCACCAAGGGGACTGGAGGATTCTCAGATGCTTCGTAATGAATTCCCGAACTTTGGGTAGGTTGCGATTGGCTCATGCTTGGAGTTACTCCTTTAGGACGGACATGGTGAACAAACCGTGGCGAGCGTGCAGTTCTTCAACCCCGAACGAACTTGGCATCCACTCGATTGTATCGATTGATTACCGAAGGTGCAGCGCAATGCTTGCCCGACCAGTGTGGTACGAACGGCTGAAGCTTCGAGCGACTTGGCGCAACACATCATCCAAAGACAGCTTCAGGGTATTTCACGTGCGATCAATTGTTTGCGTATCCAATATGGATAATTTCGTCTAGAAATCTTGAAAAGTGCAACTGTCCTCTCTTCTGAGATCGTAGGTCGCGACAGCGAACTCCTTTCCACAACACCATGAGTCAGGAACGGTGGGACCAAATTCATGATAGAGATCGATAAGCTCTCAAAGAGATATGGCAGCAATGTCGCCGTGGACAATCTTGATCTGGCTGTACAGCCGGGAGAAATTGTTGGTTTTCTAGGACCAAACGGAGCTGGCAAGAGCACAACAGTCAAGATATTGACCTGCATGATCAAACCCTCGTCTGGTGCGGCTCGAATCTGCGGACACGATGTGAGAACCGACTCTCTGGAGGCCAAGCGAAGTATCGGATATGTACCGGAGAACGGCGCGGTCTACGAGGTAACAACGCCTAACGAATACCTGAACTTGGTCGCAACTCTTCATGACATTGATCGGGAACGAGCGGAGATCAGATCCTCGGAGCTTCTCCGCCTCTTCGGATTGAGCGAACAATCGAAGCAGCAGATGTTCGATTTCTCCAAGGGCATGAAGCAGAAGGTGCTGCTGTGTGCAGCGCTGCTGACAGAACCGCAAGTATTGTTGCTTGACGAGCCGCTCAATGGGCTGGATGCGAATACTGTTAGCGTTGTGAAAGAACTGCTTAGGTCGCTCGCAAGTGAAGGACGAACAATACTCTTTTGCTCTCACATTCTGGAAGTTGTAGAACGGCTCTGCACGCGAATCGTAATCATCGACCATGGGAGGACGGTCACACAAGGAACAAGCGAGGAAATCCTGGAGAACGAAAAAGCAAACTCTCTGGAAGAGGCTTTTTCAAAAATCACGGGAATCGCGGACCCCACCTCAGTGTCTAGCGACATTATGGATGCTCTAAGGTAAGCCCACTACAGCTCAGAATGCCCAATCAATTCACAGCAATACAGCACTAATTCGACTATCTACCATCACGATGGGAATGCATGAAGTTCATCATTAGAGCTTGTGGCGGCAACTACGAACATTGGAAAGTTCTACATTCATTAGCCCGAAAACAAGCACAAGCAGGGGTAAATGCATGGATGAATCGAGGAATGGGCCGTACTAGAAAACGTCCGGGTACTACTATACTCTTTTATGTTTTCATGGTTGCAATGGCATTAAATGTCTACTTTCTAACTACAGGATTATTGCAGGGAATAGTATTATTCCCTCTGACTTCCACATTCATTACATTTCAAATAACAAGCTTGTTCAATATATACACCATATCGCAAGTTTTTGGTGAACTCTTCATTTCTAGTGATGATTACAACAACTTGAGCTTCCGACCGATGGATAATAGGACATATTTCCTATCAAAATTAACTTCAATCGCCACTCAGCTGTATATTGTGACGGCTATTATGACGATACCACCAACTATAGCATTACTCATTGACATTCGTATACTCGAGTGTATTGGTTACATAATATCCAACTTCCTTTTGCAAACTTGCGTTGCAGTGTTAGCACTGATTGGATTCATGCATATAGCCAAAATCGCGATTGCTAAAGGCAGAGACCCAAGTATAGGCTTAATTGGAGGCATAGTGGTTTTTGCGATGATCGCTCCGACTTTTTGGTATTACCTATTTCCTAAAATGCGATTCCTGGAATTTCCGACGGACATTCCGGTATGGGCGGATATTGTCAATCCATTTTCGTGGTACGCATCCGTTCCGGCCATTTTGGATGGTTCAGTCTCGGTTTCGACGGTGTTGGGTACCGGAATGGCTGTAATAGCCACTACGCTTGTGTATGTCTATCTCCTAAGGTATTCTGGGTTAGAGCTACTGGTAAGAGTACAGTCGGACCACGATGATCCGTCCAAGCATATGGATTATACAAAGTCGACGAAGTTGTTTGATGGCGCATTGTCTATATTGCCTGCGGGAACTGTACGGAATCATCCGATGTGGATCTTGTTTTTTGCACACTTGAGGGGCAATAAGAAATTTCGCAAAGTCGCAATGGGATTGATTCTTGTTGTAGTTCTCGTTGTGGCATTTCCGCTTATCACGAGCGCGGTCTTTGGTAGTCCTGATAGCGAAGCGGCAATGGCGCGTGACCGGGATATGCTGTATTTGTTGTTGGCAATATTCTGCTTACTTATGACGAAGGCATTTCTTCTAAGTTCAGAATTTCGAGCATCTTGGGTACTATTCACTGCTCCTATCGATTTAGCTGTACTTTGGTCTTTTTCTGATCGGCTAATGCGTTACTGTGTAGCTGTACCATACCTGATGCTAATGTTTATTGTCTTTTGTGTATTTCAACTTACGGAATCGTGGTTTGAATCATTGAAGCAGGTGATTGTTTTTGGACTGGTATTGGACTTAGCGTTGAAAGTAAAGAGTGGCATCGAAGTCAATGTTCCATTCTCCCAAGGACCGGAAGTAATGGGTAAGATATTTGGGCAAATGGCTGTCGTCTTTGTTGCGGTCATACTTGCGAATGTTTGCGGGGCGGTGATTCCATTGTGTACTGATCGCATTGAGGTCTTTGGAGGTACGATATTGGTTTTAGGGTTGTTGAGTGGATTGGCATCAATTCTCGTGCGAAAGCGCGTAGTGAGAAAAGGAAAGTTGCTAGAATTTGTGGTGTAGAGGCTGAATTTCGTAGATGCCCGTAATTAGAACAGGGCAAGCACTGGAATGTGCTATCCAATTTGAGTATGGACGAGTGTTTTTTGTTTCACTGATTGAAGGAAGGGGATCGAAGGTATGGTGCGGAGCACATTTGTCGATATAGAGGTCGGATTGACTGATTTCATTGGGGTTGTAACGATCAATCGGCCTCCACATAACTTTTTCGATGTGAGTCTCATACAGCAAATTGCCAACGCGTTGAGGAATCTCGATGATGATCCGGATTGTCGTGTTGTCGTACTGGAATCTGAGGGCAAGTCCTTTTGCGCCGGCGCAAACTTTGGTACGGGAAGCGGGGATGATTCGTCGAACAAGGAAGAATTCACTGAAGCGGGATTTCAGAACCGAACGGGATCTCTTTACGAAGAAGGAGTCCGCCTATTTCGGTCGAAGAAACCTATTGTTGCTGCGATTCAAGGTGCAGCCATAGGTGGTGGATTTGGGCTCTCGCTGGTTGCAGACTTTCGGGTGGCAGCTCCTGAGGCACGGTTCTCGGCAAATTTCGTGAAATTGGGTATACACCCAGGGTTTGGACTGACCGAAACGTTGCCTCGGCTCATTGGTTCGCAGAAGGCAAATGAGATGTTCTTCACGGGACGGAGAGTCAAGGGAGAGGAAGCACTCGAAATGGGATTGGTAGACAGGCTGGTGCCAATGGAAAATCTTGGGGATGAAGTACGCAAGTTTGCGAGAGAAATTGCAGAAAATGCCCCATTAGCCATACTTTCGGTTCGAGCAACTACACGGCAGGGACTTGCAGAAGCAGTTGAGAGCGCGACTGCTCACGAACTCAAAGAACAACAGTGGCTACGGACTACACAGGATGCTGAGGAAGGCATTCGAGCAGTTGCGGAGCGAAGACCAGGAAACTTTATAGGGAAGTAAACCCCTTTCGGTTGGTTTGGTCCCAATCGCTAAACACTTGGTTTCGTTTGATTTGACAGGAGTCGATCTGTTATCGTGAAATCTGCTCCTATCCGAATGCGCTGGATAAGAGACTGATCCAGCACTTGCACCCAAGCTGCAACACACCAATCCCGTTAGCAGTGTTCACACTAGAGGACTAAGACATGACTGAGTTTCGAGGGAAGACCGTAGTTGTAACCGGAGTTGCAGGTGCGCTGGGTGAAGCAGTTGCCGCCGCCTTTCACAGCGAAGGAGCGCGCGTAGTAGGTGTTGACGTTCTCCAACTGGATGCAGATTTCGAAACGCTACGATGCGATTTGATCGACTTTGACAAAACAAAGAGCATGGTCGAGGAGATTGGGAGAATTGACATTCTGGCAAACATAGCTGGAGGATTCACTATGGGCGACACGGTCGCCACCACATCCGATGACACTTGGGACTTCATGATGAATCTCAATGTTCGAACTGTTCTGAACATGTCTCGAGCCGTCGTTCCAGTGATGCAAGAGATTGGTGGTGGAAAAATCGTGAACATCGGCGCGCGCAATGGATTGCGTGGGGTTGGCAACATGGCTGCATACTCGGCGTCGAAGAGCGCCGTCATTCGTCTAACGGAAAGTCTGGCCGACGAATTGAAGAAGGACAACATCAACGTCAATTGCATTCTTCCGAGCATCATCGATACGCCGCGGAATCGCCAAGACATGCCGAATGCGGACTTTGGCAGCTGGGTCACCCCCGAAGCAATGGCGCGTGTCGTTTTGTTCCTAGCTTCAAGTGCAGCCGATCCGATTCACGGTGCCGCTCTTCCCGTGGAGGGATTGGCGTAGCCCTCGAGAGTCACACCTCATCATTGGGACGTTCCCGAAAGGTCCCGTACACACCACGCATATACACTAGTGGTTCGTCACTCTCTCGGCCGACAAGCAAGTCGTTGACATTGGAGACCACGATCGTGTGGTCTCCGGCATCATGTTCGGTTCTTAATGAACAATCGAGGAACGCTATGCTGTCTTCTAGCATTGGTACGGCGCTGTGGGGAGAGGTCTTCCACCGAACTTCTGGAACTGAACCTATTTCTGCGAACGCATCGCTGAGCTCGTTGTGCTCTGCGCTAAGAATATTGATGCCGTAATTTCCAACAGATCGAATGCGCGGCCAGCTTGTGCTGGTTTTCTGAGGACAGAAAAGCACCAACGGTGGATTGAGTGAAAGAGATACGAAGGACTGAGCCGAAAATCCCACTAGCTGGCCGTGTTCCACACCAGCAACGACGACGACACCAGTCGCGAATTGGCTCACCGCATGGCGCAGATCGTCGACATTGAAGGGTTTTGGGTTTGTCAATGGGTCGTACTTTCTCTATGTTGGAGGGCGAACAGTTGGTTCAAGTGTCTAAGCTAGCTTGTACAACGAAACTAGCGGTTGAAGACGCGATCAACTCATCGTCGGAATCTCGTCTCGCGCTTCCTTCGATGACTGCGAGCTTGCCTCTTCGCTTTATGAGCCGTCCGCGAAGCAGCACCTTTTCATTTATGCCAAGGGGTGAATGGAATCGCACATCTGCCTTTGCCGTCACACAGACCTCTCCGCGCAGAAACAGCAAATTCGCCATGACATCGTCCAGAAGGCAGAACAGGATGCCTCCATGCGTGACACCGTTGTATCCCATGTATTGTTCGGATGAGGTCCATTCCGCACGGCACTCGCCCTCGTCGTTCAAGCGAAAGCGAACCTTCAGTCCTGAGTCATTGGAGGGACCACAAACAAAGCATGAATTTGCTGACGACTCCAGCAACACGCGAAAACCTCAGGAGAGATGATGAGCAGGGTGGCTAATGATAGTCATTCAACCAATTTCCGGTGCATCCGTGAGCGATTGGCTAACCAAGCTGCCTACGACCAAGGGTTCGGGCCAGACGCCAGAAAAGCGGCTGTGGCGGTCATAGTCCGAGAATTGGATGGTTCGCTGGATGTATTGTTCATCAAACGTGCTAAGTCTGAAGGAGACCCTTGGTCTGGACAGATGGCGTTTCCCGGAGGTCATTTGGAACCCGCTGACGAATCATTGCAAATGGCGGCAGTTCGGGAGACTCTTGAAGAGACCTGCATCCGACTCTCCACGGATCAGTACTTGGGCAAGTTGAGATACCAACGACCAGCCAGTCGTACGGGAAGCCAACAGCTGTTCGTGGTTCCCTTCGTATTCGGCGTCACTGAAGATCCTTCCATACAGACCAATCATGAAGTCGAAGCAATCGTTTGGGGATCCCTCCATCGTATGATGGATGGGTCGTTGCACTCAACCGAGACCCGCACTTTTGCAGAGTCGTCGGCTAACTTCAATGGTTATCGACTGGGAAGAGACAGGTTTGTGTGGGGACTAACCTATCGAACCCTTCAAGATTTCTTTTCGGTCCTGGATCCGCACTACCAAGTGCCTAAAGATCCAACCTGACTCTCGACTGTTTGATCTTCACTGAATCGAGCAGACGTGCAATTTCCGCAAGTACGAATGCTGCTCTCCCGAATTGAAGAAAGTCCATCTATTGGCTGGACATGCGGGCTAGCGGAGCGATGTCGCAACTCACACCGGTTCCCCCAAGCCCACAGTAGCCGTTAGGTACTTTCGCCAAGTACTGTTGGTGGTAGTGTTCTGCAAAGTAATAGTGGGTAGCAGGCTCGATTTCGGTCGTTATGTTTCCATAACCTGCCTCGTTGAGTTTCTTCTGAAACAGTTCTCCTGAGGCCGTTGCCAGAGAGCGTTGCTCTTCGTTTGTGCAGTAGATTGCGGAACGGTATTGGGTGCCGATGTCGTTTCCCTGACGCATGCCTTGGGTTGGGTCGTGCCCCTCCCAAAACGTTCTAAGGATGTCGGCATAGGACAGCTCTTCGGGATCCCAGACCACTTTAACGACTTCAGCATGTCCAGTTCTACCTGAACAGACATCTTCGTAAGTTGGGTTCTTAGTCAATCCACCCGTATACCCCACCGACGTGCTATACACACCCTCTAGCGTCCAGAATTTGCGTTCAGCACCCCAGAAGCATCCCATACCGACAACGGCTTGCTGCATGTGTGCGGGAAAGGGACCTTCCAGAGGATTTCCGTTTACGAAGTGGCGTGTTGGGACATCCATAGGTTCTTTTCGGTCAGGAAGCACCTCGGACGATGTGGGCATTCTGAGCTTGAACATGTTTCGTTCTCACACTTTGGTGCTGAATATTGTAGAACCATCAATCAGTGGGTATAGGCTACACTGTATTAATGGGAAAAACATGTAGCGTTGCTTTAGTTGCTGCCTTCGCACTAGCGGGCTGTACAACAGTAACCGAGATTCCGGCACTTCCATACCCGGAGCAAGTCCATCGCGCCAAGAGCGAGGAAATCGTAGACGTTGCTGCATTGACAGACTCGTTCGTGAAAGAGCAAATGAGCGCGGAGCTGTTGCAGGAACTTGCGAAGTTCGAGCTCCAAACTCGTGCCTTTAGTGATCGGAAACTTCCTCTGGGACCCTTGGGAACGGCGATACTCGATCGGTGCTACGTAAGTCTGGTCGGGCATACAGCGATGGCCGAGTTCTACGAGCATCTTGGTGAGGAACGAGCGACACTGCATCGAAATTGGGCCAATTCCATCGCGCAATCGATAGCAGAAGAACGTGACGGCACGCGAGACAACCCGTACGTAGTATTTACAAAGCCGCAAGCGGAAGCATTCCTTGTGGGCGATGGCTATCAGATCGTAGGTTCTTACTACGACGGCGCAGCAGAATCTCCTTTGCGACTTGCCGTGCAGGCAAGAAAGAACGAAGAGCGATCGGAAATGGTGTATTTCGATCTCGGTGCAACATTTGACGCACTCGCGCTGCAAGCCAACGCGCCGGAAGAGTCAGACTACCAGGACAAGTACAACTATGTAGTGTATTTTCTGGCCAGCCAGGGCGATTCTGCTGCACAAGCCTCCATGGGATCCCTCCTTGCACGGTTGGGACGGACGCAAGAAGCAAGACGTTGGCTGAACTCTGCTATACGTGGATCAAATGCACATGCGCACTTGATTTCAGCACGCATGTATGCGGCAAGGGCGAATCGCGGACGAGAGTCGAGTAGGTCCACGTATTTGACCTGGGCGCACGGTCATTACAACAGTGCCATTGAAGCTGGTCTGGACCCTGCCTTGCGGGAACTAGGCAGACTACTGATCCAAGGAGATTTTGGGGAGAAGGCAGTCGAGGAAGGTATTGGTTTCTTGGAAACGGCAGCGCAGATGGACGACATCCCCGCTTTGATCTCGCTGGCACGAATGGCCTACTACGGCTTGGAACTGGACGAACCCGATTTTGAGCGTGCTGCAACTTTCTACAAAAAAGCTGCCCGACTTGGCGATGCACCCATTCGAGTGGAGTATTTCCGCTTTCTGTCCGACGAGAACACCGGTTTGGCGGTCACTCGTCAATCATTGGATTGGCTTGAAGAGTCCGCTGGCACTGGAAGTGCGCAAGCAATGGTTGAAATAGGCAATTGCCATGCCAGGGGCTGTTTAGACAAACCGAACTATCGGAAAGCAAAGTCTTGGTATCGCCGCGCAGTTAAAGCGGCGTCGGAAAACCCCACTGTTGTCAATGAGGTAGCTTGGACAATGACAGTCTCTCATATCGACTCCTTGCGAAGCCCTCGTTATGCGCTTCGCATCATGGACGAAATGATGGAGAACAGCGAATCCGCGCGACAACAACCGGAATTTCTGGACACCTGGGCAGCAGCGTACGCAGCAACAGGCAATTTTGAAAGGGCGTTGGAATTGCAGAATCAAGCATTGCGTGTGGCCCAGACGAACTCCACGCTCCCGCAGGAACACCTTGATGCCATAAAGGCACACTTGGAGAGTTTCACTAGAGGTGAGGTTGTCGTAAAGCCCATTCCTTGAGCTAGTAGATTCGCCATTGAACAGGGACGAAACCAACGACTACCAGTCGTTGCTGCGCGATGAAACACCCATACTCGACGTTCGGGCGCCAGCGGAATTTGCTCAGGGTGCAATCGCCTCCGCCGTCAACATTCCAATCCTTGACGACGAGGAACGAGAGAGCGTAGGTCTGGCCTACAAGCATCGTGGGCAGAATGCCGCAGTTGCACGAGGGCACGAGCTAGTTCACGGGCAGATCAAATCTAAACGCATCGAGATGTGGCGCGAATTCATTGCGGCGCATCCAAACGCGGTTCTGTGTTGTTGGCGAGGCGGCATGCGTTCTCAGCTAGCACAAGCATGGTTAGCTGCGACGGGAATACAGGTCCGTCGAATTTCGGGCGGGTCCAAAGCGTTACGACAACACTGCATGGCAGTTCTTGAGCATGCTCAATCCCATCGGTTTGTCGTGTTGGCGGGCCGCACAGGAAGCGGCAAGACCGAATTGCTGCGATCATTGCATCCATCCATAGATCTCGAGGGGCTTGCGAATCACAGAGGGTCGGCTTTTGGCGCTTTGTCCACACCTCAACCCAAGCCGGTTTCCTTCGAGTTCTCGCTGGCGACACAGTTGCTAAACACCGAGTCCGATAGCGCGATCTTGTTGGAAGACGAAAGTACCATGATTGGTCGATTGCGAGTACCGGAACCCATAGTCTCAGCAATGTCGGACGCGCCGATTGCATTGCTTTCTGTGTCGCGAGAAGAGCGAATCGCGCTTACGTACGACGCCTACGTGGCAGGAACATGCGGTGGTGTGCTTTGCAGCAATCTAAGCAGGATTCAGAAGCGTCTGGGCGACGTTCGCTACAAAGAGGTTCTTTCCGCGCTCGAATTTGCATTGGAGCGAGACGAAAAGCACGACCACCACAGATGGATTGGTTTGTTGCTTGACTACTACTACGATCCTATGTACGACTACCAACTTTCCAAGAAGACTTCAAGAATCGAGTTTGAAGGAAACCCGGTTGAAGTCAGATCGTACTTGGCGACCAAGTATGGAATTTCCTAGTTTTCCTGCGACGACTTGCGCTCGCGATAGTTCTCGAGTGCACGTTGAACCATGGGACGACCTTTTCCACTGAAATGTCGCAATGCAAAGTCTGCATCTTGCTCGGCTTCAACTGAAAGCATGTGCATGAGGTGGGCGGATGAAATGTGCGAATTGAATCCTTGGGCGTCCTGCATGTGATTCACTGCCATCTTTGTCATGCGTAGCTGGAAGGGATCGTTGCGAGCTACACGCCGAGCGTAGTCCCGTACACTCTTCTTGAGTTCGCTGTCTGCTATCACGCGATTGACCAATCCCATGCGCTGCGCCTCGTGGGCGTCTACGAAACTGCCCTCAAAGAGCAATTCCTTGACCATTCGAACGTGCATGTCCCATGGAATGCTGAAGTATTGAAAGTTGCTGCCAAGGAACTTGGCGGATTCACCAGCGTAGATGACATCCATGGCGCTCGCGACAATCCAGCCGCCGAAGATGCAGTACCCGGAGACTCCCGCGATCGTGGGTTTAGGTACGTTTCGCCAGCGGAGAGATTTGTCCACGTAATGCTCTCGGGAGTGCTGATAGCGTCCTCGCAATCCCTTTGGTAGAGGTCGCTTCCTGCGATCTTCAAGTTCCTCCGGAGTTCCCAAGTCGTGGCCGGAGGAAAAGTGCTGGCCAGCCCCAAAAATCGTAATTACATGTACGTCTTGGTCTTCGGAAGCTTCGAGGAAAATTTCGTCGAGTCGCTCAAGTAACTGGCGGCTTTGCGCGTTGCGGTAGGGCTCTCGATTGATTGTGATTTCTGCAACATGGTCGTTTACTTCATAGAGTACGTCGGTATTCGTCTTCATACGTTCTCCCATTTAAGAGTGTGAAAGGACTTTGATCGATTCTGGGGCTGGTATTGAACGGGAGAGGCTATGGAGCTACTTGCCCAAGAATTCTCCCAAAAGCTGAACGACTTCGTTCAGTTGATCGTGGTGGGTCCAATGCCCGGCATTTTCGACTACTGTCAATTCAACGTTTCGAAAGTGTTTCAGGGTGTCATCCTGTCCGATCCGGTGCGGATAGCCATGGCGCGAATTGACGATAAGCACTGGACAGGCTAATTGCTTCCAAAGCGCAATTGAGTCCTCGTGGGTTACGTCGTAAGGGGTCCCCGATCGAGTGTAGTTATCGAACTTCCAAGAAAACGTCCCATCTTCATTCTGGTTGCTTCCATGAATAGTCAGGTATCTTGCCTGTTCTGGCTCTAGGTGTGGATTGGCGGTCTGCATTCGTTGGTGGGCTTCTTCGACGCTTTCGTACCGTTTGGGGATGCGACCTGCCAATTCCCGATTGGCTGCAATCCAGTGTGCTAATCGCTCTCTAGGCTTGCCTTTGAACGGGTCAGGATAGAGTCCAATGGGCTCGATCATTGCCAAGCGCCCGACCCGTTCGGGGTAGATTCCCGCAAACAGCGCTGCGATGGTTCCACCCATCGAGTGGGCGATTATGTTTACGTTGTCGAGCTTGGCCTGTCGCACGAGTTGCTCGATGTCGCAGACATATTCCAGGTAGGAGTATGTGCTGCCGGTCGACCAATCGGAATCGCCGTGTCCACGAAGATCGGGTACTACAACGTGGAATTGGTCTTGAAATGCTTGCGCGAGATGATCCCATGAACGGCTGTGGTCGCGAATGCCATGGATGAGCAGCAGGTGCGGTGACCGCTCGTTTCCCCAATCGATGTACTGCAGCCTCAATCGTTGTGAAAAGTACGTGTGCGTCGTAGGGCTATGCGGTTGTATTCGTTGTTCGTTCACGGGTCAAATTTGCGATCCAATCGATCAATTTCCGATGTCGTTCAGCTTCAACGACTGTTGTCTTGATGGCGAGCGTCTAGGAGATCCGAATACATCAGGGCCAATGGGCCATATTTTGTTCTCGGTTGTTCGTTGCGTGCGTGGGCTTCTAGGCTGTCCGATCCGTTGTGCCATCCTGCAAGCACTCCTGCCCAATGAGTTCCTGGCCCTCCAGGCTGTGCGCTAATTCTCTTGTCCGATTCGTTCTTGACATGCTGTGGCACCTCCAGATGCGCGGGCAGGTAGTCAATGATTCGAGCTAGCGTTTGATGCTGCCCAAGAGGCTCAATCTGAAATTCGGAGTAGCCGCCTTCATCGGCAACGAATCGTATGCAGCTTCTTGCTTCCAACTTTCCAATCGCACCACCCCATGTTGGAAACTCGAACCTGCCGCCTACTCGCAATTCCAACTTGGTTTCGAACATCCAAGCGCTCAACTCTTCTGCTTCCGTAATGAATTTCCACGCGGTAGGCACGTCTGTTTGTAGAGTCCTAGTAAATTCCATAGTGCTTCTATCGAGTAAGACACAGCAATTGCGCGCGTGCTGCGTCAATTCGCCCCAATCGTCAAAGCCATATTCTCTTGCCAGAGATTCTTTGGCATGGCTTGTGTCGCTTGTGGCAGCTCTGTACTTGCGCACAGCTAGACTCTCCAAGAACTGCAACGTCGATGCGTCGGAAGCAAGTGGTTTGACCATGGAATGCGAGGCTCGAACTAAATCGGAGGACGAACATTAAACCGATTTAATGATCAGGTTACTACCAATTGTTGTGTTTATCGAAATCCACAATTGGCGTACACATATCGATTTGGCGGTTGTTTATATATTCTTCTGCAAAAAGGTTTCCGGAAGGGAATTGTTAGACTGATAGCTTTGTTCCAGAATGAAAATGCGCCCGAAGGCGATGTGGCCTTCGGACGCGGATCATTCGTTGACTTTAAGGATTTCGACTCATGATCGATGCACATTGTAAACCCAACGCCGCTGCCGCGGCAAGTCACGTTGCGGACGACGCGGACTTCGCGAGGACGCTGGTTCAGGAGGCGCTGAACACGATTCTGGAGGGCGAGATGGCGGATCTCCTGGGTGCGGCGAAGGGGGAGCGGACCTCGGCGCGCCGGGGCTATCGCTCGGGCCACTACACGCGCAAGCTGCACATGAAGGTGGGCACGGTGGAGCTGCGGGTTCCGCAGGACCGGGACGGCCGCTTCAGCACGCGCGTGTTCGAGCGCTACCGTCGTTCGGAGAAGGCGCTGGTGTCGGCGCTTGCGGAGATGTACGTGCAGGGGGTGTCGACGCGGAAGGTGAGCCGGCTGGCGGAGGAGCTGTGCGGACACGGCTTCTCGCCGGCGACGATCTCGAACATGGTTTCGGAGCTGGACGCGTCGCTGACGGCGTTCGCGCAGCGGCCGCTGGAGGAGGACTATCCGTACCTGCTGCTGGACGCGCGCTACGAGAAGGTGCGCGAAGAGGGCTCGGTGCGCTCCCGGGCGGTGCAGATCGCGCTGGGGATCGACCGTCGGGGCAACCGCCACGTGCTGGCGGTGGAGCTGGCCGCGCGGGAGAGCGAGGCGTCGTGGGTCGAGTTCCTGTCGGGGCTCAGGGAGCGGGGGCTGCGGGGCGTGGGGTATGTGTCAGGCGACACCAAAACTGACGCAATGGCGACATCAAAACTGACGCAATGGCG
>CAZNFX010000003.1:0-297903 GCA_964572845.1 uncultured Pseudomonadales bacterium
CGCCATTGCGTCAGTTTTGATGTCGCCATTGCGTCAGTTTTGGTGTCGCCTGACATCTGGGAACCCCAGCTTCCGCATCGCTTGCTGACAGAGTGCGCCAACCACCTTCCGGCTCCGTCGAAGATTCAGTATGCCGAAAGCGGGCTGTCATAACTGCAGAGGCGTGTATTACAATTGTCTGTGGAGTCTTCACTTGATGCCAACAAGCAATTGCTATCATTGTTTTTGGTTTAAGGAAGTCAGCCGATGCACAGACTTGGGAGTTTGTTGCGAGTTCTAATGAGAAGTTTCACGCTTCAGATTTGAGCAATTCAAGACCTTGGGGAGGGTTAAGTGAGAAACCTGAGCAGTGTCGAGAGCCCATCTTCCCATTCGAACTGCCAACCGCTACGTCGTTGTAGCGTTTGCCACCAATCGATCTGAATATGAGAAGGTCCCACATGTGCTGACTCAGCCGACCCAAGCGTAACGTATGCAGGCGTTATGGGCAGAACGATTTTTGTAGTCTTATTCTGTAATTGAGGCGTGAACTCTTGATTGTGCCACCGCCGTCTTCTTTCTTGCCGACAGCAAAGTGGTATTGTGAGCCAATGCAAAACGACAATACATCCAAAGTCTCCTCGATTGGCCAAGTACTCCCCATAAGTACAAGCATGTACGCCAAACTGCACAACTAACTATGCCTGACTCCAAACATGAGACTCAACACAAACGTTCGTTCGACTCGAGCCCGTTCCCTCTCGTTCCCTTCCTGAAGTGGGCAGGCGGCAAGCGATGGCTTGTTAGAGAGCATCTCCGACTTTTTCCGAGTTCATATGAACGTTACATCGAACCATTTCTAGGCGGAGGATCTGTATTTTTTGCTCTCCAACCACAGAGGGCTATGTTGTCAGATTTGAACCCTCGGCTCATTGAAACCTACCAACAAGTACGGGACAATCCTGAATATATCGAAAAGATTCTACGCCAACATGATCGACTCCACAACAAGAACTACTACTACGAAATGCGACAAAAGAACTATCCGCGTTCTCCATCCCTACGCGCTGCACAATTTATTTATCTCAATAGGACCTGTTGGAATGGATTATACCGAGTTAATTCAATAGGAAAATTCAATGTCCCGAGAGGAACCAAAAGTCGCGTATTGCTTAATAGTGATAATTTTATTTCCATATCCCACGCACTTAAACGTTCAACCATAGTATCCCAAGATTTCTCGAAAACACTTCAAAAAGCCGGAAAAGGTGACTTTGTATATGTAGATCCTCCATATACGGTTAAGCATAAATACAATGCATTCACCAAGTACAACGAAAAAATATTCAGTTGGGAGGATCAAATTAGACTTCGAAACGAAATTCGTTCCGCCATTGATCGAGGAGCACAAATTGCAATATCAAACGCAGATCATCAATCAATAAGGTACCTATATCGAGACATAGGTACCATGATTGACATATCTCGTAACAGCGTGATTGCTGCTAATCGTAGTCACCGTGGAAGGGTAGATGAATTACTTATTTTGTCGTGGAAATGAAATATACTCTTACAAATAGTGCGTACATTACACCGCGTCAAATCTATATGAGAACAATACAATGGAGAAATGGGCTATTGCCCGATGCTTTATCTTCACTAGGCGAGGCTCTAGCTGTTTTGGCAATATCTTCGCTATCATTGATGATACTGAGTATACAGTATGGTTTGAATAATGCAGACGTAAAATTCATTGAAGCATTCCTTCAGACTATACTTTCAACACTCCAACCGACTGAGATGATTGTGTATGTAACCGGAATTCTATCAACCACTACGGCATATTTCTTATTTAGGCCAAAAGTTGTTAAGAGATACTTTGTCCGGTTTACGTTCGTTTTTTTAGCAACTTTTACAATATTTTACTTTGCAACTCCATTGTTCATTTCTGGTCTGGATACGACTCCAAGTAATCAGGGATTTGCAACTACACTGGCTCTAATCCTTGGAACTATGGCTGGTGTTATCTGGTTTTTCTCCCTATTCACACAACGTCGATTGTTCGAAAATGGTTCTATGAGACTGAAGGGCGATGCAAGAGCAAGAGAAATTGCAAAAAATATAGAGAAGTTGTCATCTAAGTGAACTACACCATTACAGCCAAAGCTCTTCGGATATGTCAACCCATCGGTGAGTACTATTTGGTTGCAATGCAAGCACAAGACTTGGTCAAGGTGTCATATGCCGATGTGCGTAAGTTGGAAGATAGTGAACTTGACTCATATATGGGTATTAATCGACGGTTGACTCCGGGACGCGTCAAACAGTTACGTTCATATGTTAATACTCATGACGCTACGTTTCCTACCAGTATTATTCTAGCAGTGGAGGAAAAGAACGTATCGTACGATCAGAGTAACGGCGAAATCAATTTGATTGCATCAACTGAGGATGGCTTGGAACGAATTGCCAAGATAATCGATGGACAGCATCGTATCGCTGGTTTATTGGAGTTAGACGAAAAAATAGAGTTCGAACTAGGAGTGGCAATTTTTGTTGGTACCGATCTGGCGACTCAGGCAAATATCTTTGCGACTGTTAATCTCGCACAAACAAAGGTAAATCGAAGTCTTGCATATGATCTATTGGATTACGAACGAAAGCGTAGTCCCCAAAAATCAGCGCATCATATTACAGTGGCTTTAGATCAAATTGAGGGTAGTCCATTTTACAGAAGAATTAAGAGACTTGGTGTTGCGACATCCGGAAGACAGGAGGAAACACTAACACAAGCCGTCGTAGTAGAAATGTTGCTTAGGTTCATGACTAACGATCCCATGGGTGATAGAGATACTTTTTTTAGACGGCTAAAGCTAGAAAAACCCAGTGATACGGATTTAGTACGGATGCCCTTTCGAGGTTTCTTCCTGCAAGAAAACGAAGAAGATATAACACGAATATTGTTGTCCTACTTCAGTGCAGTCAAGAGTACTTGGCCAAATTCGTGGGCTGACTTAGAATCGCAAGGCAATGTACTTCCGAAAACGAATGGATTTCGGGCGTTGATGCGATTCCTCAAACAAGCGTATGCTCGTATCTGGAAGGACAGAATCGGTCTAGTGCCAAGTCAAGAGGACTTCGAAAACATTCTCGCAGAAGTAGAATTAAGCGACGACGACTTTAACGTCGAGAACTTTCCCGCCGGTACTAGTGGTGAATCCCGATTGTTTAACTTTCTTATGGACTCGCTGGAAACGACAAAAGCGGACAATTAGCAGACTCTCGAGAGGTCTATGTCTTGCTATCAATAATAGTGGGAATTTTTCGTTGTAGGGAGATTTCGTCGTTCACGGCTACGCGGCCTCGCGTTCCCGACTGGCTTCCTCGAGCTTGCTGAGAAGTGCGAGAGCTGAACAATTCCTCAACAAAGTCAAGAGTGTCCAGTGTGGACAAGTAAGTCGTCGATACTGGAAGCGACTTCATACCTTGCAGGATCAGTAGTTACTTTAAGTGCCTCGAAGTGAGCTCTGCCACATTCGATTTTTGCGGCCTCGTTTAGACGAAGGTCTTCATAGTTCATGCTCCCTTTCGTCTCTACTACAAAATAAAGGTTCTCACTGTCATCGGTTTCAATTACAACAGCCCAATCTGGATTGTAACTGCCCAACGGTGTGGGCACCGTGAACCATCTCGGTAGCTTTGCATAGACCTTTACGGCCGTGTTCTTCTCAAGCTGATCCGCAAACCGTGCTTCGTTCTTTGCCTCGTATATGACCTTATCGTAAACCGACTTTTTGGCTTCCAGCATGTTCTTTAAGTATCCAGTGAGTTCTTCTTGTAGGAATAGCTCTTGTGCATAGTAGGACTCATCTCCCACACGTTGATACTTGATCCCGTCCACCAATGCCTTACGTTTGCAGCGATTGATAGCTTGAGTCGCAAGGTCGATAAACATTTGCGGGTTGTGGACAAAATCGTCTAGGCGTTGGCTCAAGACTAGGATTTTGTGAATACTCTTCCTTGTTAGTTGTGTCCGATTCTGAAGTTCAGTGAGAAGGTCGGGCAGCTTGATGTCCTTCTCCGTAATAGTAATCGGGGCTGAATCTGCAGTATCGCTCGCTTCCAGTCCAGATTGACCGATTACGATGCTGGCCTTACTCCACTGCAAACGAGTTCTTGGTAATGGAGGCGCATTGTTCAGCTTAGTGGCGCATTCTTCAATTAAGTCCTTGTTGTTGAACGATATACGGTACGTGGTCTTGTACTTGATGCGGTCCCATAGCGCTTTGAACTCTGTGCTTTCCAAAACGGCTTGGCGCCGCCGAATGGACTGACGATCATCTGCGTTTTTGATTTCGAGCCGGCCCGCCAGCTTGAGTAACACGGAAATGATCATTGATTTCTCCGCGGCAAACTCGTTTGGAAGTACAAACTTTTCGTCTCTTATAGCAACACGGAGACTGTCTTGTATTCGTCCCTCGGAGTCTATGTAGGATGACTTCTGCAAGAATCGGTTAATAGCAAGCGACTTTTCGAATCCAAGCGTCTCTGCTCTGCCATCTTTGCCAACAGTGTGTATAGCAGAAAATTGGTGGGCTTGAACAACACCAAAACGGATTCCTGTGTCTCTTTCAATTTCGCGTTGTAAATTAAAGGCGAAATTCTCATAGCTCTCATTCGCAATCACCGTCAGCGTGTTTACCTCGAATCCGCGCAATCTTTCTCCCTTTTGATTGACACAGAGACGCAGGCCACGTCCGATGGTCTGACGACGTTCTCGTTCAGTTTGAATGTTTCTCAGAGAACAAATCTGGAAGACATTTGGGTTATCCCAACCCTCGCGTAACGCTGAATGGGAGAAAATGAATCTGAGAGGCTCTTGAAGATTCAAAATCCTCTCTTTTTCTCTCATAATAAGGTTATAGGCGCGCTCGGCGTTCTCACGATTCGATTGGTTGTTCTCGGCGGTATCAGTCCATGTACCTGCTCGATCAATAGAAAAGTAACCTCCATGGACCGCTTCAACCTCTGTTTCGAGGTCGTTAGCAGAGATTTGAGAACGATAGTTAGGATGGTTCGAAAGTCGTCGATACTCTTCCTCAAATAGTTGTGCGTAGACTCCCTTAGTCAAACTACCATCTTTGTCAATTCTGCGATAACGTTGCACGGCGTCGATGAAGAATAAACTGAGAACCTTGACACCCAACGGACGGAAGCGTTTCTCTTTGTCAAGGTGCTCACGAATAGTTCGTCGAATCATTTCGCGCTGAAGGGCTAGAGTGTCTATATCCCCCCAGGCTTCGCCCGTTTTCAGATAGTGTTCACCTCCAGGAACAAGTAGCTCAAGAAATGTATTGCTCCTTTCAGCACTAATCTCCCCGATGCGGCAATTACTATATACAGCACGCCTCGTCTCGTGTTCAAGGTCGTAACCATCTTGAACAGTCCTCTCGACACGTCGAACATGTCCCGACGACTCAACATCAAGCTCAACTCGTGCACTGATAGCTCCACGTTTGCGATTTACCGAGAGCAATCGGATGTAAGGTTTATTGTGTGCATCTTCAACGGTTGCCGACGCAACCTCAATCTGCTTGACAAGCTGACGTTGGAATGCATCGACCGCATCAAGCCGATAAACCATGTGGTAGCGGTCGACATGTGTTGCCGAATAACGTAGGGTGCAAAGCGGATTCATCTTTAGTAGTGCTTCTTTTCCTCGTCCCGCAAGTCCTCCATCTACGCTTTGGGGCTCATCCACAATCAGAATCGGTTGCGTTGCTCTAATGAGGTCTATAGGTTTCTCTCCACCGGTCCTCTCGCTATTCTTGTAAAGATTGTTAATGTCCTTCTTGTTTATCGCACCTACTGTCACGATCATGATTTGGATTTGTTGGCTCGTGGCAAAATTACGTACCTGACCCAACCGTGCCGAATCATAGACAAAGAACTCGAACGGAGTACCCGAATAGAGTGACCGGAAATGATCATCGGTCATTTGAATTGACTTGTAGACACCTTCCTTTATGGCAAGAGAAGGCACTACGATCACATATTTCGTGAACCCATACCTCTTGTTAAGCTCGAAAATCGTGCGGATGTAGACGTAGGTCTTCCCAGTACCAGTTTCCATCTCCACGGTAAAGTCTCCCGACGAAATCGAGTCCGAAGGTGGTAGTCCATTTCGTAATTGAACTTCTTTGAGATTGGTGAGAATTTGGTCGTCGTTAAGGGACAGTTGGTTACCGATTCCTAGTCCAGATTCAGATATACCCAATTGATTCTGAGTTGCTAACCAATCTCTGGCTAAACTGAACTCGCTTCTGCATATTTCCTGTCCTCTGAATAAATCGCAAACTGAGTTCACAGCGTTCAGCTGAAAATCAAGATTTGGTTCGAAATGCAACTTCATACTTAATGGGAGCGCTCTCTGACTTTGTCTAACCGTTTTTGGTTCGTGCAAGCAGTGGACGTTGGCTGAACACCGAAGAGCCCAAAATGCTAGCAAATGAAGCGCGCAAAAGACACATCTACATTGTTGCCATGACTTTCATAGTAACTAAGCGGCCATTTGTAGACTCAAACGGGACGCGGAAAGGATACACGCTGCTTCCTTCTGAAATGGGTGTTTGATTTTTCCATAACGTATGTTCAACTCGCTAAAGTGATTTCGCATCTTGAAATTCAAGCACCGGATAAAGAGAGCAAGTTCTCAACTTCAAACTAACGCTAGAACGGTCGGCAATTACGCTTGGAGTCCCTAGAAAACGGACCTGGTAACTAGAGGCTCTTAACGTTTGTGAGGCCACGTTGTTCGAGAATGGCTGCGATGTTAGTCTTACAGACGTCGTCCACAAAGGCGTTGTCCCGAAAAACCACCGTCGTCTCTCCCGAAGAATCCAGGGAGTCATGCCAATCTGCAATTCCCATTGCTAGGGGTTCTACATCACATCTAGCAATTGTTTGATCCATGCAAATCATTAGGTCTCCACTCTCTACTGCAAATACTGTTTTATTCGAGATCGTTCGCTTGCTTACCGCGACACATAAGTCAATACCTCGACGCAGTAGCAGCTCATACAAGATGTCCTGCTCCGATCGGTTGGGCTCTACATGTTCGAGACTCTTGCGAAGTGCGGAATCCAAGTCCTTCGGATGTGGGTCCCAAACGCGAATGTTAGATGTATCTAGCTTGAAAACGCGAAAACCCAAATCGCCTTTGAAATGTTGGTTCGTGCTTCTTAGTGAGGATCCCACGCGCCGAAGGCGCTCTTTCGTAATCTCAGCGATCGTATGAGGTCTATCAATCGAATCGCAAAATTGCGCTGCAGTCCTACCAATTTCACGTGCATCGAACGGCTCGGGTAGCTGAACTAGAATAAATCGTCGTTGGCCATCGTCTTCAATGTTTGCTTCCCATACAGCCTGCGCTGTCGTTCCAGATCCTGCAAAAAAATCTAAGACAATCGCTTCAGTATCGTTGACCAGACGTAAGAGGTAACGAATTAATTTAGTCGGTTTCGGTTGCGGGAAAACCTTGTCCTGACCCAGGGCTTCCCGCAGTTCTTTTGTTCCGTCAGAGTTGTACCCCACCACTTCGCTCTTCAAAATCGTGTCTGGCGGAACACCTTCTTGCACTTCCCTAAGAAATCTCTTTGCCATAGGTTGATTCGATCCGAATTGGATGCGGTTCTCTACCTCCATTCTCGTTAAAGTCTCACGCGAGTAGCGAGGGAAGCTTCCTGCTGGAGCTGACCATGTGACTCCATTGACAAATGTGTGCGTATAGGGCTTATAGTAGTTTCTGGCATGTAATGGATCTAGCTTGTACGGTCCACGACCATCCTGGTCATTTAGGCGGTAGTCTTTGGACTTGTCCTTAGGTTCGCGAATATTTCGAGATTTCTCTTCACTAAACCAGTTCTTGTTTACTCCATAGACAAGCAAAAAGTCTGCATGCAAATTGAAGTCAGCGCTGGAATTTCTTACTGTGTGCATTGCTTTACGAGTCAGAATCGCAAAAAAATTCTCGCTGCCAAAAATCTCATCCATCACAAGCCGAAGATTTGCTAACTCAACGTGATCTATTGATGCAAATATAAGTCCATCATTACTTAATAAGGTTCTCGCCAATCTAAGTCTCGGATATATCATATTTAACCAATCTGTGTGAAATCTTCCAGAAGCTTCTGTATTTGAAGAAAAAGGTTTATTGGATGAGTCGGTTTGACCGGTTAGAATCAAATAGTTTCGAATACTATCTTGATACTTGTCAGCATATATAAAGTCCTTTCCTGTGTTGTAGGGAGGGTCAATATAGATAAGTTTGACTCTACCAGCATAACTTTTCTGCAGGAGCTTCAGAATCTCTAAATTGTCTCCTTCAATCATCAGGTTTGGGGATGTGTCCCAGTTAACACTATCTTCAGGAGCGGGGCGTAACGTTCCTACTGAAGGAAGGAGCGCGAACTGTCGAGCAGATCTCTTTCCGAACCAATCTAGGCCATACTTTTCGTTGCTTTCATCCGCAGCCTCGCCAAGAATATGCCTAAACACTTCAAAGTCGACTTTCCCATCAGTGAATACTTCGGGAAATAGACGCTTGAATTGTTTCAGCTTGTCCCCTTTGATGTCCAAGGAGCAAAATTCTGGATCAGTCCTGTCAATTTTCTGCATTCATTTGGTCCCTAGAGTGAAGCCTTGCATTTATTGAAGTTAGACTCTATGTCTTGTCGTGCATTGTGTTGTTTTTTTGTCAACCAACTGCTACTTACTTCCAGTACCTTCGAGTGTATCTACCTTCGTTTTCCCATAGCGCTTTCGCTGGCTCTTGATTTGAGGCGTTCGTCCATAATTCTGTTCAGACTACATTGTTCCCCTCTGGTCTGTTGAAAGCACTGATGTTCGCACACGACAGCAGGAGGAATTCCACTTCGACACTTCGACCTTCTCTCGAGAGATAGCCCCACCTGATCATCAGAAAACGCAATGCTCTCGGACTATGTTCACCTGTTGTCGAACTCGCAACCAAGCTGTGTTCTCTAGTACGACAATGGCCAACTTACTGTGTGTAAGATTCTGTTGATGTCGTATGTCTTGATCTGAGGTCACAAGAACTTCGTAGCCTTCTACACTCCGATAGGAATGTAGTATGTATCGGGACTGCAAGCCCACAAATATTTCAAAACCCAATCCAAATCTTCGCCTTGAAAGAACTTAAGCCTGCATAAACCCATATTGCGATCTCTCAACCACTTCCTAACAGCACTTTCCCATGCGGTAGATGTAGGATATTCACCTACAAAATGAGGGACAACGTCCCAATCAAGCTTAAGTATTGACGCTATGCACGATTTATGGCAGTCACCATATATTCCATTTTCGGGATCACGCTTGAACTTTTGGTAAACAGGAATCACTTCTTTGCAATTTCCTCATTGATTCTCTTCATTGCATCTGGGTTTAATCGGTTTATCATTATCTCAAAATCGTCAACCCTGAGATTATAGAGCAACAAACAGCCTATTGCTACGAGAGGAACTATTATGTAAAATATGATCCTCATCAGTATCTTATTATGAAGTTCACTTGCACACTCACACAACGCCGTACCTAAAAACGATACGGCATAAATGTCCGCAAACTGAGGATTGAGAAACTGCAGTGCAAGATGTGTTAGGAAAAACAATATCATAACACACAGGAATGCAAGACCTACAATCCCATACAAGATTCTACGCTTTGAACTCTTGTAGTCCGAAAGCGTAAGCCTGAAATCAATATCGCTCATTCCGGCAGTCCTTTCATCAGCATCCATAGCAAATCTCCTTAATGTTGCCAAACTATTGCTTGGGCATTGGGAAGCAACTCTCGTTTCTCAAACAACTCCTACCCTCATTCCGCAGACCTATCAATTAGATGAGATCCAAGGTAGCACCTCATCGGTGCGGGTGTTCCATGATCAAACAGTACCCTCACCGTATAGCTGAAGCCCTTAGAGATTCCGCTTCGTGATTCGGAACAGCCGCTATCTGCCACTCGTCAACTTCTGGGTACCACTCAAGAAAATCCTTCACCGACGCTCCACTCTCGGGGTTTTCGAAGACGGGCAAATTCGGAAGCTCTGGCACCTGTAAGAGCACAATCTCCACTAATCTTGCGTGGGTTGGACTCCACCGCCGAGCACTTAGTCCAGTCGGTCATTCCATTCGCCTCCTATGTACTACATTGAGCCACTAGATATTTTTGGTTTCACGCCTATGCAGTTATAGCAACCTACTTTCAGCATACAGGATCTTCGACGGTGCCGGAAGGTGTTTAGCGCACGCTGTCAGCAGGCGATGCGGAAACTAGGGTTCCCAGAATCGCCGGTTGTAGCGATAGACGAACTCGTCGAAGTATTTCTACAGCTTGGGGGAGGACACTCCGTGAAACGTACCGAGCAGGAAGCGCTTGAGGTTCGCGATGGCGTTGTGCACATTCAACAGCCATCCGTGTGTGCAGATCCGGTGCGGTGGCGCTCCAGCACGTAGGTGCGGTAGTGGCCGCAGCGCGGGCACTCAAATCCCTCGTGCCAACGCGTCTTCGCCACGGCCCCTAGGCATGCGCACTCCGAACCAAAGCGCTTCGTCCATTCCTGTGAGCTGGTCTTTTCATACGATTTCATCTTGTTTTGCTCTATTCTTTTAATCATGTATTATTATACAGTACCTGGCAGATCTGCCGAGGCGTGTTCTTGAAATGTATAGCCGCATTGACCTAGTAACTACATCCATCAGAGGCATTTGAAACACCAATGGCTGCAGTGAGTGGCTACAAAAGCGATTTGAAGCTCTTGCTATGCCGATCGAGGGTCGTTGCGTTCTTAACGTGCGTAGTGTGTATCTCTTCCATCGCAAGTAGCGCTGATTCCTATGCTCCACTCGAGAGTGAAGCCACATTGCCGCTAGAGGGATCAATCAAAGTCATAAGCACCGATTTGGACGTAACTGACGTACACAGGGACACTTGGTTGCCGTCTGCCGGATCTACTTTGCCGGTAATGAAATTCGACGTGATCACAGTCGATCGCTCCATAGTTCCAAAGCCTCGTACGCTTCAAATAACAAACCATGAACTCTTCGACTACATTGTGAGCCCAGGTATGTCTTGGTCCGATGGAGATGAGAACTGGGCGAGCATCCCATTTACGCTGATACACCGATGGGTAAGTTGCACTCACAACGGACTTTTGAAGTTTCGGTTCGACGAATCCCAAATCGATCAAGCTTCTATACGCATCGATCAGGAAACCTGTCACTTTCACAAGTTCGACATGTCAGGCGAGGTTCAAATTGACTTTGCACTTCGAGCAGTTGATGGTGCTGAAGAGTTGCGGTTGCAATTTCTAGCTGAAACCGAAAATCGTCTTCCAACGGCATCATTCGACGACTTTACGTCTAAGTATGACGTTGATGCCGAAGGATTTTTGAGTGGTTTGCCTCAAGACGACAATCTCTCCGTCGCAGGAATCTTCTACGAAGGGATCCACTATCGAACTGATTGCAGAACCCGTAGTAGTCCGTACCCCTATTGCGACCACATGCTGTTGACATCGTTCTCTACCGCGAAGTCCGTATATCCGCCATTGGTACTGATGAACCTCTCACTCAACAGGGAACCACATGTAACCGAGGAAACCGTGCTTGACTATCTTCCGGAAACTCGTAACTCGCCTGGAGTCTGGGACAACGTAACGTTTGGTCACCTAGTCGACATGACGTCAGGAAATTTCGAAGTCGAATTGCCGTTGATTGACCCAGCACCAGGAAATTTCTACGGTTTGGTAGATGCGGCAACAAAATTAGAAGCTGCCTTGTCCTGGGAGAATGGAGCAGAAGCTGGAACCAGGTTCATCTACCAGACTGCCGACACCTACATCCTTGTCACCGCATTGGACAGATTTCTGCAAACTAACGATTACGGCTATAGCGACTCATTTACTTTCCTAATCGACCGCATCTACCGTCCACTGGGACTGTCACCTGCTGTTTTGGGTACCCGGAGAACCGATGACGCTGATCAAACCAATACGGGCAGAGCTTACGGTGGGTACGGACTGTGGTGGGACTCTGATTCGATTGTCAAACTTGCAAGCTTTATGCTGGTGAACAATGGGTCGATTGACAACGAACCCTTGGTTGACCCAACGCTACTTGACGCCACTCTTCAACGTCTGGATTCCGATAGGGGCGTGGATACTCGCGTCCTTGGAATGAAATACAACAATGGCATGTGGGCAGCTCCTGGCCACCTTCTTGTCACCGATTTGGAGAACTGTGAAACGTGGGTGCCAAACATGAGCGGCTTATCGGGAATTCGGGTTTTTCTCATGCCGAACGGACTGATTTTCTACTACTTCAACGATTCGCTGCTATTTCCCACAGCGCAAGCAATTTCCGCTGCCCATCAAGTGAGTTCTCTGTGCGTGGATGAATCGGAGTAAGGATTTCTAGCGACCCAGCCATTCGGATGATAGCTTTCTGCTCTCGTAGAACTAATTGGTCTTCTTTCAATAGAACGCAACGCGTTTGGATACTAAATGCTCCTTTACAACCTCTTGAGGGTTTTGCAAAGGCGTAAGTCCACTTGGTTACTCTTGCAGCCACGCGTTCTTTCGCCGAATTCGTCCCTAGCCGCAACACTTTTTCAAGTCTCAACTAGGGAACTTCAGTTTCCTGTATGTGAAAGATCTGTTGTTTTGATGCCAATCTAAGTATTAATTGAATTCAAGCATTCACTCACTTTCCTAATATTTTTTCATACTAAGGTTTGCTATGATCTCATGTCCTGCGAGCCACGAGAAAGCGATGAATTCTAAGAATTTGCTCATTTGGAACAGCAACTGGACGCCGCCAAAGCTACAGCTCTTCAGCATGTTAGCAGCCGCGACAATGTTAGGTGCAGGGTTTTGCGCCCAGGCTGAGACCACGGCGGAAACTGAGGACTCCGACGATGAACTCACTACTGTAGTTGTGAGTGCCAGTAGATTCGAAACGGAAGATACTTCGGTTGTGGTGGTGCGACCGGACTCTGAACCCTATCACCTCAATGTGGTGGACTTGTTTAGGTCCATACCAGGTCTCGCGGTTTCTACGACGGGAAATCCCGCAGCCTTGTCTCAGATCCGAATACGCGGTGCAGAAGCAAATCACACGCTGGTGCTCATCGACGGAGTCAATGCCAATGATCCGGCTTCAGAATTCAATTTTGGAGCAATGACGCCGCTATCGCTCGAACGAATAGAAATACTCAAGGGACCCAGCAGCTCCACATGGGGTAGCGATGCACTGGGAGGAGTAATCTACTTGGATACTCGACCCACAAGCAGTCAGACTGTCGTAGACTTCAATCTCGGATCGCAGGATCATCGCGGCGTCTCTGCCGATTGGTCTCTAAGAGACGAAGCTCAATTCGCTCGAGTCTCTGTCTTGGATAGAAGGAATTCGGGATTCAATGCCAATCGTATCGGCGACGAGTCTGACGGTCTAGAACAACGCTCGCTAAATCTTCACGCTGGCCTAGCGAGATCCGGTTTTGATTCGTCTGCTGCCATTCGTTGGCTCGACTCCCTATCGGATTACGATCCGTATCTTGGCGACGGACCACTCCAAGTAGACACACAACGCACAACGTTTATGGCACGGACATCATACGTTGAGTCAAAGGCGTGGACACCACGAGTACAGGTTTCAAAGTCTCGAACCTACGTTGGCAACCTATCCCAAGGCTCCCGTACAAATCACAGCGTTGGGTCTCGGAGGACTATTTCCTGGGACAATCGAATTGACTTGGGCGATCAAGGGCTTATGCATGCAGTCTTGGAAAACATCGACGAGCAATACAGGCAGCGATCTCCGGCTTCGATCTTCGGTGATCCAAATCAAGACCAGGCAGTCGATCGTTGGGGGCTAGCGTTTGAATACAGCACTTCCATAGAGAACCTAGCACTCCGCACATCCGTCCGGAAGGATTGGAACTCCAAATTTAGCGACTCAATCACTTGGAATGCGCGAGTTGGCGTGCCCATCTCTGATATGTACCTGTTTGCCGCGGTCGGCTCAGGTAGCAAGAATCCGTCATTCACGGAACTCTTCGGGTATTTCCCCGGTTCCTTTATAGGCAATTCTCAACTTGAGCCCGAAACATCATTGCAATGGCAGGTAGGTTCGCAATTCAATCTACAGGACGTCAGCATCGAAGCAACATGGTTTGCGGCCTCGCTGGAAAAGGAAATCAATGGTTTTGTCTACTCCCCGGAAGCTGGGGCGTTCACTGCAAACAACATCAGCGGCGAAAGTACAAGGCGTGGAGTTGAAGTCAGCTTGGAATCTCAATGGCGCATACTGAACCTGCGAGTTGGCTATGCGTTCATTGACTCTGAGGCTGAAGGAACTCAGGAGATACGTCGGCCCAGGCATAGTGGTAGCGCTAAAGCAATGGTGCACGATTTCTTCCGGTGGAATGTAACGGTTGGCGTTGTCCACCATGGATCACAGGATGACACCGATTTCAGTGCATTTCCCAGCAGGCAAGTCGAATTGGAACCGATTAGTCTCGTAACCATCCAAGGCGAACGAGAAATCTCGAACTTTCTCAAAGTAAGCCTGATTGTTGAGAATGCACTGGACGTTGAATACGAGGAAGTCTTGAACTACAGTGGACCGGGATTGAGCATACGAGGAGGTCTCAGACTCACACTATGAATGTGCAGCAAATTCAGGAAATTGTCGGCGGTCATTGGCAGGGACCTATTCTCGATGTGCTTAAGCAGTACATTGCAATTCCTAACGTTTCCCCCGTATTCGATCCAGAATGGCAAGGGCATGGCTACATGCACCAAGCTGCCAATCTTTTTCATGATGCTGTAGGGCAGTATGACATTGACAACCTAGATCTGCGAATAGTCGAAATTCCCGACCGGACGCCATTGCTTTTCTTGGTCGTTCCAGCGATGAATGGCGGTCAAGGCAATGTTCTGCTATACGGGCATTACGACAAACAACCCGAGTTTACGGGGTGGCATGCGGGTAAGGGACCATGGCTTCCTGTGCTCGAAGATGGTCGCCTCTATGGTAGAGGTGGTGGCGATGATGGCTACGCGCTCTTCTCATGCCTGTCTGCTATCGCAGCTCTACAGCAAGTTGGAGCCCCGGTGCCGCGGTGCACCATTGTCATTGAGGGATGTGAAGAAAGTGGTAGTTACGACCTGCCGCATTACATCGACCTTCTAGCTGACGAAATTGGTACACCAGACCTGGTGGTCTGCCTTGATGCTGAGTGCGGAAACTACGACCAGCTTTGGCTGACTACCTCGCTTCGAGGAATGCTGAGTGGAACCCTCACTGTAGAAATTCTCAGCGAAGGTGTGCACTCCGGTGCTGCCGGAGGAATTGTTCCGTCGAGTTTCCGACTTATGCGTTCTTTGATGGAGAGAATCGAGTCGTGCAAGACAGGAAAGCTTCACGATAGGTTGTACACCAATGTTCCTGAGTGGGCGTGGCAGCAATCTGCAGAAGTGGCCGAGACTCTAGGCAATACGGTGATCAATCGCTACCCCTGGGCTCGTCAACCAAGCAAACAAATGGGCGATTTAAGTGAGCTTCTTATAGCCAACACGTGGCAACCGAGCTTAGCGACGGTAGGCATAGGCGGTGCTCCCCTCCCTCAAGACGCCGGCAACACGCTTAGACCCGCCACATCCACCAAGCTCGTCTTCCGTCTTCCTCCGAATGCCAACGCACGCGAATGTGCAGACTTTGTAGGAGCTGAGCTCGAACGCGACCCCCACGAGGGATCTGTCGTAAGGTTCGATTGCGACGCAGCGGAATCCGGATGGCACTCAAAGCCTGTAAGTCAATGGTTGCACGATTCTTTGGATCAGGCATCTAAGCATTTTTTCGGTCTGCCCTACAGAAGAATGGGAACTGGAGGAACGATCCCCTTTATGAAAATGCTTGGAGAACGCTTTCCAGATTGTGAATTCATGGTCACCGGCGTATTGGGTCCACATTCGAATGCACATGGACCAAATGAATTCCTGGATCTTGAGACTGGAGAGCGCGTAACTAGCTGTGTTGCCTTTGTACTGGAGACTCTGGCTCAAGCGAAGTGATGCCCTGCAGTTGAGCTAGCTCATCTGTTGCTAACGATGCCGCCGTTCGACTCTCTGTGTCGCCGGCCCGAACTAAACTGCGCTTCCAAGAACGACATTTGGTCACCAAGAATGCGTCCCGAATTTGTCAACGCCAAATACTCGGGCAAGTTGGGCGTATAGGGAAGAGCAATCAACTCCCAATCGCAATCCTCGAGCAATCGGTTTCCCTTGCGATGGTTACATCGCTTGCAGGCAGCCACGACATTGTCCCACTGATCCAATCCGCCAAGGGATTTGGGAACTACGTGGTCTCGAGTTAGATTGGAGTCCCGTTGCTTGAAACCGCAATACATGCACAGGTTGTGATCCCGTGCAAAGAGAGCGCGGTTGGTCAGTGGCGGAATGGTCTTGTGCTTGGAAAATATTTCACCATCGCACGCGATTATGCTGTTCACGTCGATGATCGTTCGACTTCCATCGAGACGGGAATAGCCGCCGCGAATCCTTAGAACCGACTCGCCTAGCGTCCAGCGTACGATCTCTCGTGTGTAAAGACATACTGCGGTCTGCCAGCTGATCCAACCAATTGGCTGCCCAGCCATGTCCAAACGCAATATGCGCGGAACACGTGTGAACTGATCTAGCGTGGCTAACATTGGCTTGACTTGTGCTCTTTGTCTTCCAGTGCGGTTCTATCTGAACCTGCAAGATGCAATAGTGTAAGTTTTTTATAACAAGCTTGTGGCAAGTTGGCCACCTTGCTTGAACTTAGGCGTCTACATCGCCGCTTCAAGTCGACTCGCTCGAACATCAGGCATAGTCGGCGCGGACTCTGTCTCCGGTTCGCCTGAAATTCTGACATGTCGTAGTACTCGAGGTTCCCGCGTGTTGTAAGGGCGTGCCCTGTGCAACACGCATCGATTGTCCCAAATTGCTAAGTCCCCTACCTTCCAACTATGCTCGTGGATGCGGGGCGGTCTACAAGCAAAATCCAGTAAGTCACTGAGCAACGACTGTGCCTCGCTGTCGTCCATTCCTGGTATGTGGTAGGCGTGGCGCCCGATATAAAGAGATTTGCGACGGGTTTCCGGATGCACCTTTACGAGAGGTCGCAATGGTGCTCCAAGCGTGTGGAAACCGTAGCTTGTTCCAGTCTTGGCGATGTGTCCTATCTTCGACTGCGAGTAATAGAGTGAATGCAACGCAGAAAGGCTGTCGATCCGTTCCTTCATAGGATGAGGCAATTCATCATAAGCGGATCTCATGTCTGCCCATCCGGTGCCCCCTCCGTTCTCAGGCATCTTAACTGCACTGAGGCACGAAGCCTTGGCAGAAAGAGGCATGTACGAACTATCGGTATGCCACCCTTCATTTCCGCGAAGCAAGCTAACGGCAAACGCTTTCTCATTCAGAACATCGCCGTCCTTCCGAACGTTTGAAATCATTACAGCTTTCATAGTCTTTGAAGGATCGAGATACTCTATGCGTCCAAATCCCTGACAAAACTTGATCTGACCTTCTTGCGAAACATGCTGATTTGGAAAAATCAGCACGCCGAACTCTAGGAATGCATCCCTGAGGTGGTCTGCTTCATTGGCAGATAGACTTTCAAGACTCACCCCTGTGACGTAGGCACCAAGAGTCGCGCTTGTTGGTTCAATTCTCAATGTCACCGGCAATACCTAATTTCGTCTGTAATAGCTCGCCGCAGCAAGCAATTGGCATACATTATCACAATCGCAACTAAACAAACTGCTGTCCCACAATCGATGCTGGGGACTTAATCGGAATCAAAGTCCAGTTCAAGAGCAGTAGTCGTCACACGTCCAATCTGAGAAAATCCAATTCATATGTGGAGTTGCTGCCAACATGCAACCCGTCGTCGCCTGACTTGTACGATTGGCCACACCAAATCATGAAAGACGTACTGCAACGGTTGTTCTATGTGCGATCGAAGTAACGACATCTTGCAACGAAGGGACAACAAAGACAACCAATAAGACACGATTTGTCCGCTAGAATCACGCCAATTCGGGACGGATTCTCCCGTCGTGAATGTTCGAATTCTGCATAGACCCTTGGATTCGCGATGAGTACCACCTACGTCAGATTCTTGATGCTCATTGCATTTGTTAGTGCATGTCTTTGTCCGAGCGTAGTTCTCGCTACTAACAACGTCGATGGAAGTATCTTGGGTGAAGTCACGTCAGGTGTAGTAGCAGTAGAAGGTGCTGTCGTATCAATTCGGAGTCTCGATACAAACCAAAATCGAACTTTCACAACTTCAGCAGCGGGATCCTATAGTTTTTCCCACCTAGTTCCCGGCGAATACGAGATAACCGTAAGAGCAGACGGATTCAAGAGCGTTTCTCGCAAGACAGTCGTCTATGCAGGTAGTGGAACGCCCATCCACTTCAGTCTGGAAGCTGGCCGAATGGACGAGGTGTTGGTCACAGGTTCACGAGAGCTTCCCGTTGACTCTACATCGGTTGAGAAATCGACTTTGCTAACAGCTACACAGGTCGAATTACTCCCTGTATCCCGTAACATCGAGTCGGTCGCTTTGCTCACTCCGGGCACACTTTCAGGTGATACGGCATTCGGGAACCTGGTGTCTTTCGGTGGATCTTCAGTCGCCGAAAACGTCTACTACATAAATGGTATGAACGTCACTGACTTTCGTAGAGGATTAGGAGGAAGTTCGATTCCCTTTGAATTCTACGATCAGTTCCAGTTCAAGTCGGGTGGGTTCAGCGCTGAGTACGGACGTTCGACCGGAGGAGTCTTGAGTGGCATAACTCAGCGTGGAAAGAGCAATTGGAACGTGAGAACTGGGTATATCACTACACCGGAATTTTTGCGCAGCTACAACCCCGATATTCCTCACCCAAGTAGAGCAGCGGAGTACGTTTCTTACTCCAGTCGTGACAAGTCGTACTCCAGCCAGTATTTCCTGTCAGCCGGGGGTCCAATTGTCTCCAATCGTCTTTACTTCCATGGAATTTTCCTAGGCCGAGATCACAGGTCAGATGACTATTCCGAAAGTAATCGACTCTACAAGTCTAAGAGCGAAGATCCTTTTTGGGGTGGCAAGCTCGACTGGGTAATCGGTAACAGACATCGCATCGAACTGACAGCGTTCTCTGATGAAACATCCGGTACGCGGTCTACTTACGATTGGGACCGGTCGACAGGAGTGGCTGGCGAGCTTCTAGGCGACAATTCGTCGAATCGAGGTGGCCAGAACTTCATCGGCAATTATGTTGGACGCATTGGCAGCAACATCACGATTTCTCTGCTAACAGGGTTAAATCGCTACGATCGAACGAGTCAATCTTCCCAAGACAGCATTTGTCCTGCCGCAATTGACTCTCGAAGTGGCCAAACTATCGCCATTGGCTGTTGGACAAACCTAACATCGGGATCGAGTCTCGACACTCGTAAGCTCTACCGAACGGATTTCGAACTTTCCGTCGGGTATAGGCACTTGGTTCGTTTTGGTCTAGACCACGAAACCAATACTTCCGAGGACTCACATCAATATTCTGGTCCCAACGGGGGCGAGTATTTCCGGTACTACACCGTCATTCCGGGTTCGTCATTAAACAATGGCGGAATCGTACCCGATGGCGTTACCACACTGGTGCGACACCGGTTTTATAGGCGCGGCGGAAGTTTCAAGACGACTGCAGGGGCATGGTACATCGAAGATCTGTGGACAGTCACAAACTCGATTAGCGCTCGCATTGGGCTTAGAAATGAAGCGTTCGTAAACAGAAACGCAAATGGCGACACGTTTATAGAAATGGAGAATCAATGGGCACCACGGCTTGGTGTCGCATGGGATGTTGAGGGATTTGGAACATCCAGGCTTTTTCTAAATCTTGGACGTTACCACCTTCCCATAGCAAATAACACTAACGTGCGGTTGGCCGGAAGAGAACTCTTTACTCAGGATTGGTATACGTTAGGTAGCACGATTGCTGAAGACGGCAGTGTGACTTTGGGGCAGAAGATCGGTCCCACGACCGTCTATGGCGACGGAACCGTGACTCCAGCCGATCAAGTGCTCGACACAACCGTCAAACCGATGTACCAGGACGAGTTCATCATCGGGTATGAGACCGAGTTCAGAGGGAATTATCGAGGTGGCCTGACCTACACGCATCGCGTACTTGGTCGAGCAATAGAAGACATCACGATTGATGAAGCAATCGGCTTGCCGGGAGAGTTCCACTACATCCTCACCAACCCCGGAACGAGCGTGAGAACTCGCTATGACGTCGATAAGGACGGCGAGGCCGAATTGCTCGAACTTAGCGCGGCGGAACTAGGTTTTCCAAAGCCCGTACGCAAGTTCCATGGCTTGACATTTGCATTGAAGAAAAGTTGGCGCAACGAGTCATATCTCGAAGCGTCATACACGTGGTCGCATAGCTACGGCAACTACGAGGGTCTAGTTCGTTCCGACAACGGTCAGACAGACGCAGGGATTACAACATTGTTTGATTTCGCGGGGTTAATGGAGGGAGCCTCCGGGGACCTGCCCAACGATCGACGTCATTCCGTGAAACTTCGTGGGGTCGCCAGATTTCACCAGTCGTGGCAAGCCAGCCTGTCAATGTCCTACATGCATGGACGTCCTCGGAATGCATTTGGAGTACATCCGTCCAACCCCTATGCAGCCGCTTATGGGGCCGAGTCCTTTTACCGCCAAGGTACCTTGGTCCCTCGAGGATCCTTGGGAAGAACTGAAGGAATCTTCAATATCGATACAGGGCTTCAATTCAAGAAGGAGCTTTGGTCTCACACGTTGCGAGTCAAGGTCGATGTGTTCAATGTATTCAACACCGATGGGATTGTTGAGGTAAGGGAGATCGCGGATCAACAAACAGGAGCTGCATCTCCCACCTTTGGATTGCCAGCAGCTTTTCAACGACCCCGCACCGTTCGGCTAGGTTTGACATTCGACTTGCACATGTAGGAGTCGCTTTGCCCTGAAAGACTGCAATGAGTCGCTTGTCGAAATACCTCATTTATCCTGATCTAGATCACTTCCCAACCACACAACCAGCACGCATTGCTTTGTTTGGAAGCATCCCTTAGGGTCACTGTTGGCTTTGGTGCATGCCCGCTATACGCATTGGCTTTGCTGTACGTAGCAAAATCTGTACTAACAAGCACATTCAAACTTAACGCTAATCGCCAAACGTGCTAATATTTGCACATTGACTTATCTCAACATGGATGTTAACGAGGTAAACCCATGAAAATGCTTCAGTGGCTTGTCATAGCCCTTCTAGCCGTTTCACTCTCCAGCTGCGCGATGTTTCGCCAGGTTCCACCCGATCAATTCCATTCTCCGACTGCTGGTGCCAAAGGCGAGTGGGAATGTACAGGTAGCAAGGCCAATGGCGACTGGGATTGTCAGAGATCATCGGAGGAAGAAGACGCTTCCTTTGCAGTCTCCGAACCAGACGAAGTTGAAGTACCGGTCCCCGCTGTATACACGGACGAGACGACGGACAGTTCTTTACAGCCAGTTCCCGTAAGAATTCATCGCTACGAACCTCCAGGTAATACGGGTATTCAGCAAGCAAGTGCGCAGTCTGCGGTGTCGTCGCAAACGTTAGAGAACGAGCCCGTGTATTTGTCTCTGTCGTACCGACCAAATGTACCAACGCTAATCGAAGACTTGCCAGACACGTTTTATGCTGTACAACTCGCGGCTTTCAGTGATATGAAAAAAGCGAATGACTATGCCAACAATGCGACCTGGCTGACGGAACCGCGCGGTGTAAAGACCGCATCGGGACCGAATACGTACTACGTGATCCTGCTAGGAATTTATGAGACTCGAACTCGTGCAGAACGGGCTGTCAACAGCATTTCCCAACACGTAGGTTCGGACAAGCCATGGATCCGATCCATGACTTCGCTGAAGCCTGCTATCCGGGCAGCTACCAGGAATGCTGGAGGCGACAGACTCTAGCTGAACTCCTAGCTCACCACCGTGTCCCGTAACGCGTGGCCACGGTTGCTAGAGGCTGTAACACAAACGTTCGTGTTTAGATTTGAGCTGTACGCGTTGCTTCTCTACCGAAGCAACGCGTCAACCAATCGTCAAGCTTGGGCAGGTGAGACATTGGCAAGTTCGCCGGTCGAGCCCAAACAAAAACGCTAGCAACATTCAAGTCGGCCACGCAAAACTCATCACCTAACAGATAAGGATTCTTCTCAAGTTCCCCGTTTAGGACGTCAAACGGTTTCTCTAGTTGATCTCTGATCTGAGAGGCTCGACGTTCACTCTTGGTGGCTCCGAGTATGCCTAGTGTGTAGCGCAAGCAATCCAGAAGTTGCGAATCCACTGATGTCATTACCCAAAAAGACCACTGCCAAGCAAGAGCTTCCTGCTCCAGTGTCTGTGGCGCAAGGCAATCATGCTTGCGTGCCAGGTACAAGTTGATAGCCATCGATTCATGGAGAACAAATCCGTCTAGCTCAATTACGGGAACCTTTCCCATTGGGTTCAGGGAACGCAAGAACTTGCGCTCCTCGTCGGAGGAAAAGATCCGACCGTCGTGGACGTACTCGATGCCCTTTGCAATACGAAGCTCTTCGGCCATCCACAATGTTCGAAAGGTCCGGCTTTGTGCGTAGCCGTAAATTGATAGAGTCATCGCCTACCCCAAGGTCGATGCGATCTGAGGAATGCATTCCTCAGATCGCATCTCTCTCGTATATGCCTAAGACAGATTTAGAGGGCTTCTAGGATGGCCTCCGCTTTGCTCACTTCGAACTTTCCTGGTCCTTCCACAGCCAATTTGGTAACCGTGCCGTCTTCGACAATCATCGCGTAGCGTTCAGAACGTTTTCCTAGCCCAAAGCCGCTACCGTCTAAAACCAATCCAATTGCTTCTGTAAACGTACCGTTTCCATCGCCAGCCATCACAAGACCGTCTGCGTCGCGGTCTCTGCCCCATGCATCCATTACAAACGCGTCGTTTACGGCTACACAAACAATATCTGAGACGCCCTTCGACTTAATCTCTTCAGCGTGACGTACAAACCCAGGCAAGTGGTGCTCTGAACAGGTCGGTGTGAATGCTCCCGGTACCGCAAAGATCACGACCTTCTTGCCCGCCGTGAGCTCGGCAACGGAGACCGCTTGAGGCCGACCATCTCTCATAACATGCAAGTCTGCATCTGGCAGACGATCACCTTCTTCAATCGACATATTTGGTTCCTCAACCATGATTCAAAATGGGTCGCTTGGGACATATTATGCGTTGCTGCGATTGGACAGCTATCAATCGGCACCAAAGGTCCACAAGGGACTATGATTATGCCAAGACGTGAGGCTCGCACTCATTTGACGCGCAAAAGGTGCTCTCTCAACTGTTCTCACACGCGTGGAAATTCGTGCGTGACATTGAGCTGCTCAGTTGTCTTGCGAAACCACTGAATCACCTCGGGATGGTAGGGAATACCGTTTTCTAGCCGATCTTTTTCGGCTTCATGTTCCACAATCCCAGGATAGATGACTCTATCTTCGCCGGGCACTGTCTGGCAGTCAAGCAACGCTCGAAGATACTCATC
Organism: uncultured Pseudomonadales bacterium; assembly: GCA_964572845.1. Classification (GTDB taxonomy): domain Bacteria; phylum Pseudomonadota; class Gammaproteobacteria; order Pseudomonadales; family Azotimanducaceae; genus Bin55. Next base: position 23,714 of record CAZNFX010000003.1, read on the forward strand.
CATGTCGTTCTTGAATGTATCCAGCTCGGTAAACCTGCTTATGTCAAGAGCCATGAAATAGTGTCCTACGCCACGACGTCGAAATGGACCGCCCCCTGTACCAAGAAGCACACCGCAAAGGACCTCAATCATCATGGACAGTCCAAATCCCTTATGAGATCCAATCTCGCGAGTGCCTCCAAGAGGCAGCATCATGAAGTCCTGTGGAACTTGCGACTCCTCCATGATGGGCGTACCGTCTGATTCGGTTATCCAACCCGGCAGCACATGACCGCCTACCCGCTTTAGCAATTCAATCTTGTTTCCAGCCACGCTGCTCATCGAAGCATCAAAAATGAATGGCGCTTCCTTGTTGGATGGCACACCTACACCAATCGGATTCAAACCCAACAGGCGTTCGGCGCCATGGGTAGGTGCAACCAAAACGCCTCCAGCTGTCATCGAGATTCCTACCATGTCGTTGTTTAGACCGATGTGAGCGTAGTAGGCGCATGCACCATAGTGTCTCCCGTTATATGCGGTAACTACTGCCGTACCGGTCTCCCTGGCTCTGTCGCAGGCGGCTTGCATCATTTCGCGACTTTGCGCCAATCCAAGTCCTCGGTCACAGTCGTACGAAATTGCCGCAACATGGTCTACCGTGCGAGTCAAGTTTGGTTGCGGGTTTATCTGGCCTGCACGAAAGCCCGCTACATACGCTCGCATCATGTTTGACACACCGTGTGAGTCAATGCCGCGAATGTCCGCGTATAGCAGAACATCCGCTGCGGCTCTTGCATCTTCGTCTGGCATATCAAATGCCTTGAAAATGCCTTCTACTGCATCTCGCATGATCCGCTGGTCAACGCGTACGGCAATTTCGTCGGGTACCTTGAATCGGTCAAGCATTCCTCGCTCCTTGGTGTGTGTAAGTCATTGGTCTTTGAGGCAAGTGCTGCGAAGTTTTAACTGAAAATGCCAAACTCACTCAGTTACTTGAGGAACCAGTTTTTACTTCTGGCAACTCTTTCAGCCAATTCGCAAGTGCCTGGGTTACTTTCGCTGGTGCATCTTCCGGCACAAAGTGACCGGCGTTGACGGTGACTTCCGTCTGATTGGGCCAGCTTCGACAGAACTCCCGTTGCGGGCCGGTCAATATTGCACCAGGTTCTGCATTTATGAAAAGCTTGGGAACATCCGTCGTACTTAGCCATTCCGCGTAGCCGTCGGCAACTTCACACACATCTGGCGGTTCGCCAGCAATAGGGATCTGGCGTGGCCAGGTCAATGTGGGACGTCTAGCTTCACCTTTTTCTTTGAAGGGTCGTCGGTACTCATCCATCGTCTCTTTCGCAAGGCTCCCCAACACCGAACCAGGGAGGACCCGTTCCACGAACAGGTTTTTCTCCAGAATCATCTCCTCGCCCGCTTCGGATCGGAATCCCTCAAATATACGCCGCGCCTCGGTTGGCCACTCTTCCCATGTCAACTGCCTTACCAACGCTTCCATGTAACAAATTCCTCGCACGCGAGTTGGATTGAGCCGCGCCCAATGAAAGGCCAATGCTGATCCCCAATCGTGAACGACAAGAACCACTCTCTCGCTTCCTACAAGCTTGTTCAACGCCAATCCGAAAAAGTGGAACTGATCAAGGAAACCATAGCTCGATGCATCAGAATGCGACAGTTTTTGAGAATCGCCCATGCCCAGCAGATCTAGTGCGAGGCACCGATGATGAGTTGATAACGTGGGCATGACATTTCGCCATAGGTAGCTCGACGTTGGGTTGCCATGTTGGAACACGATAGGCATTCCCTGGCCGATCTCAACATACGCGAGCTTGACTCCATTTACTTTTACGAATTTCTTTGGAAATCGCATCGACTAATCATTGCGTTTCGTATCCCAAGAAAGATTGTAGGGAGACTGTACTCGGGAAGCGATCACACAAATTTGTACGCAATCTTGAATGGAGCAATCCGTTTGCTGACTTCCTACTGTAGGCACCATGTGCGTCAATTCCGAACCAAGATTGCGCCCATGCAATCGCATAGAGATCACGCCAGACAAAATGACATCCAATGTTGACATGGATTCCCTACGAGTCTGGTGTGGATTGAAACGTGGACTGCGCTAGACTACCGATGAATTCTCTGGAGCAACTCCATGGCGTTTACTTTTCATTTCTTAAAGGGTTCGCAGCCCTACCAACAAATCTACGAGGACATTACGCACGACGATGGCTCTGCGCTCTCTCCGGCGACACTTTGGGGGGCGTTCTACGGTCTGTTCGGACTTGGATCCAACGAACTCTTTCTGGTTTCGGTCGGCGACAATTCCAATGTTCATTCCGTTCTTGATGCAAGCGACGTGGTCGAGCAGGTCCGGTCGATCGACCTCGAACCAACAGTCCGCCCTACAAGCGAAGAACCCGTGACCAAGAGTGGACTCTATGTGTTTAGATTCTTTGGCGTGAAGAGCAAAGACGTTGATAGGATTGCCCAGCTATCACGCGAAGCGTGGACATACTTCGAAGACTCAAATGACTATCAGGCAGAACCGCAAGGGCTGTTCTGCGAGAGGGAACGCAACAAAGAGAAAGGGCTCATGCTGCTTGTAACGTGGTATGACGGGCTTAATTCGTGGCAAGTGTCTCGACGCCCTGCACCCGAAGCTACAAAGAATTTTCGCGAGCGTGCTGCTCTAACGAGCTTTACCAAACCGTTTGCTACACGACTGCTCGTGTGATCTTGGATGGTTTGAGAAAAAGCCAGACCGCTGCACGCGTCTGAGGTGCCTCGTTGCAAAGGCTAGTAAGTAGGAATGCAGCGAACAAACTAGAACCTTGGATGCACCTTTACAGGCAGGTGTTTGATGCTGTGAAGGAAGTTGGACCAAACGTAGACAGGGTCGCCAACGACCTCAACTTGCTCGAATCGCTTGTGGATTTCTTCCCAAAGGACACGTAACTGCATCTCCGCGAGTCGGTAACCGAGGCATCGATGGATGCCTATTCCGAACCCTAGGTGCTTGCGAGCATTCTCGCGATCAATTTGAAAGCTATTTGCATCCGGAATCGCCTCTTCATCTCGGTTTCCCGATATGTACCACAAGGCAAATCGATCGCCTTGCTTGATCGACTTTCCGCGAAATTCGCAATCTTGCGTAGCAGTCCTCGCCATATGGGCGATTGGCGACTGAAAACGCACGATTTCTGACACCATATTGGGGATCAAATTTGGATTCTCAATCAGCTTCTGGTACTCGGCAGGAAACTGATTCAAAAAGAGAACTCCACCAGAAATCGAATTTCGCGTAGTGTCGTTTCCCCCCACGATCAACAGCAGCAGATTCCCTAGCAATTCGTTCGGAGGCATGTCTCGAGTAGCTTCGCCGTGCGCCAGCATGGAGATCAGATCGTTCCCAGCTTGTGTTTCTTTCTTGCGCCTTTCGAAGACTTCCGAAAAGTAAGCATGGCACTTCCAGAGTTCCTCGAAAGCAGCTCCCACGGACTTGAAGGCATGCGGATTCGCCATGTTTTGAACGGTATCCGACCAGTGGATGAGCAGATTGCGATCGTCTTGAGGAATGTCAAACAACGTTGCCAGCATTCGTCCAGTCAGATCGATTGATACGTTAGGTACCCAGTCGAACTCCTCATTCAATGGCAGCCCATCAAGTATTTCGGCAGCACGCTTCCGAATTACTGGTTCCATCAACTGCAATGGACGTTGCAAGAATAATGGCTGGACCACACCTCGTTGCTCTCCATGCCTAGGTGGATCCATCATGATGAACATCGGCAAGTTGAACCTTGGATCCGGTTGATCGGAATCGTAGGGTTGGCCCCCGATTTGGATGCCACCGTACTTCTGCTCAGACGAGAAGAGGTCGTAGCGTTTTTCCATTTCAACAATGTCGTGATACTTCGTTACGGACCAATGCGCTCCATGCATTCCGCCTGGGCAGTAGTGCACTGGGTCTTCATTGCGGAGCCGCTCAAAGTATGGAAAAACGGTGTCAGCCTCGAACAAGCTGGGGTGCGACGGATCCAACTGATCCAAAGGAATTTCGTAGGGATCTCTTTGCGGGTCAATTGCAAACTCCTCCCTGATCTCCTCATTGGAGGTTGCAAACCGTTCACTGATCGGTGCTTGAAAATCGCGGGAGTGTACTTCGCTCATGGTTTGTGCTTAAGTCTCAATCTTGTTGTCCTATTTCTCGGTTTCTTGACCGCAATTCGATGGTATCACGGCTTGTAGAAGTCATACGGACACTGGTATCGCCAGAGTCAGAATCTGACGAAACGTCAGCTCTAGTAGCCGTTGAGTTCGCCGTAACGATTACGGTGAAAATAGGTGTCGCCAAATGTCTGTTCAGTGACCGCCGAACGCTTGATGAAGAAGCCAATGTCAAATTCATCGGTCATCCCTATCCCACCGTGCATTTGTATTCCTTCTCGGGACACTGTGTGAAACATCTCGCCAATCTTGGCTTTTGCCAAACTTGCCAATATTGCTACTTCCTTTGCATCGCGATTTTCATCCAAAGCCGTCAACGCTTCCAACACAACCGACTTTGACAGCTCGACCTCGCAAAACATGTTGGCAGCTCGGTGCTTCAGTGCTTGGAACGAACCGATGGGTACACCAAATTGAACACGGTCCTTCAAATATTGGATCGTTCGCTCAAAACACTCTTGTGCACTTCCGAGCATTTCGGCTGCAAGCCCAATGCGGGCAATGTCTAATGTCGGATCGAGAACGTCTGCACCATTGTCAATCTCTCCGACCACGCTGTCCAAGCCAACGCTAACGTTGTCAAATTCAATGTTTGCTGCATTTCTACTGTCAACCATGATCGTTCGGCTGACGTTTACACCATCACTAGCTGAGTCGACGACGAAAAGCGTGATTCCTTCCCGGTCTCCCGGATTGCCTAAGGTGCGAGCAGCTACGAGCAGCTGTTGAGCGACATGTCCGTCAAGCACGAAGGTTTTCTTGCCTGATATCGAGAAGCCATCAGAGTTTCTCGTTGCTGTTGCTGCCACACCGTACGGATTGTGCTTGTGGCTTTCTTCAAGTGCCAATGCCAGCAATGTGTCTCCGCTGACGATTCCGCTAAGCAACTCCGACTTCTGCGCATCCGTTCCACCAAGGTTCACAGCTGTGCCACCCACCCAAACTGTGGCAAAAAGTGGACTTGCCGTCAGAGTTCTTCCCGTCTCCTCGGTTACAACGCCTAGTCCCTTGTACCCGAAATTCAATCCGCCCACACTTTCTGGGAAAGGAATTGCAGCCCATCCCAATTCGACCATTGACTTCCAAGTGTCGCGGTCGAATCCATCCTCCGAATTGTCGTCGCGAAGCTTTCTCAGCTGGGAGATGGGCGCTTTCTCGGAACAAAACTCACGAGCCGTGTCCTTAAGAATGGATTGATCTTCAGTAAGAATCATTGGCATGTTGCGTTACCTGCTACAAATCGAGCAGCCTCCTCATTGGTTGGGCCATTGAATGTGCCCAGTCTCCTACGCTCGCGGTCGTTTGAAAGTGATTTGACCACGTGTCCATGCATCGTCTTGATGGCGACGAAGCTAATTGTAACGATGGCTGTGGAATCACTCGGATGGCTCGGCAGGCGTCGATCCAAATACCAGCAAATGGATACGGTCGACGTCCCGGTCTAACAAGGCTAGTTCAGTTTGGATCGCAATCGACCTATACCACTGCTCTAAAGCTACAGGCGTTTCGAATCCAAAGATCAGTACAAGATTTGCATTGAGAAATCGTTTGCCTCGTACCGAAATCGCTCGCTCAGCCGCAATCAACGATGCTCCATCGCGGACAAGCACCAAGCACTGCGCTCGAAGACTTTCCACTTGGCTGCGGTCTCTGACATCCACTAGCAATACCAAGTGCGTGTTCGCAGTCGTAGCCGACCACGTGTGCGGGATGGCGATGTCTACAGAACTCTGCAGCAATGCCGAATGCTCAGACGTGTATTGGCGAAGGGCAACGCTTGATGCAAACCTCGAGTAGTCGGATCCTCGTTGCACCCAAAACAGGCTCGCATTGTCCCATTCGACGTGGTCGCGTTCAAACTCGATTGACTCGACAAACCCAACGTCCATGAAATTGCCGCCGTATCTCTTAACAGTACCTGTCCAAGATGGACGATCGTGCCGCTGTTTGCCTGCATAGGGTAGAAATCTCTCCAAATGGATGACGGTGACTGGGACGCTTTGCCAGTTGGAATTGAAAGAGAAGCGTACGAAGTTGGATTCATTGGCCAGACTATCGTAGAGCCACCAGCAGCAACCGATGGCTATTAGAGCAATGAGCACCCGTTTACGTAGTCTAGACACAGCACGAGGTCTTTGACAAAACAGGAATGTTAATCGGGCAGGTTATGATTTTCGCTTCCAATTCCGCAACGAAAAGCCTATGTACGCAGAAATCTTGTACGAAATTGAAGATTCCGTGGCAGTCATCACAATGAATCGACCAGCGACGTTGAATGCTCTTACCGACCTGACACAAGCAGAAATTCGACATGCCCTAGATCAATCCGAGCGTAACGAGGAGGTTGTTGGTACCGTTCTAACGGGAGCCGGTCGAGGTTTTTGTTCCGGCGTGGACATGAATGCATTGGCGAAGATGTCTGAAGCCGGTCGACGACTTGGGTCAACGCACGACCATTTGGCCGCCAGCCCCGGCAATCCGGACGACGACCCAAACTTTATGTCGAGCCCGACCTACTTTCTTGCACTGCGAAAACCCTTGATTGCAGCCATCAACGGGGCCTGTGCCGGATTGGGATTCAGCTACGCGACGTTTGCTGACTTGCGCTTCGTGGACCGGAATGCAAGATTGACCACGTCGTTTGCGCAACGAGGACTGATTGCCGAACATGGAACGAGTTGGATGTTGCCGCGCTTGATAGGGCCAGCCAATGCTTTGGACCTGTTTTGGACATCGAGAAAATTCGATGGCGAAGAAGCATTTCGAATTGGCTACGCAAACAGGCTATGCGAACCAGGTGATTGTGTGACTGAAGCAGTTCAATATCTTCAGGAACTCGCACGCAGTTGCGCACCGAATTCCATCATGATGATGAAGAAACAGGTATATCGCCACCTCAACAAAGAGCTGGGGTCAGCGATGCAAGAGTCCATTGAATGGATGGACGCTAGTCTCAAGCACACTGACTTCAAGGAAGGTGTTCAATCCTTCGTCGAGAGGCGCAGTCCGAATTTCTCGCGAATAGAAGTGACGGATTGAACAATAGCATGAGTGAGGAACCAATAAATGGCTGACATAGCAACAGACATAGAAAACATCGACTGGCCAAATCTTGTCGGCGAGCTGAACCGATTCCTGAGGCTACGAACCACCCCGATTGGATTGAAGATGTTCGAACGCATAGAGGATATGGAGCGAATCGAGCGCATCCGCCGACCGAAGGCAATCCATACAACTGATCAAATCATTGGGCAAGCAAGCCGAAATGGTTGGACCGTAGGGATCTCCGCTGATGACTTGGTGGGAGCACAATGCCGTACCGTAATCGGGCTTTCCCCTCGAGATGAGAATTGGCTTTCTGGCAAGCACATGGCAGGAGTCTGGTACGAGAATGAGCACGAAGCGTCACTGCACCAGCACTCAATGGATGTAGTGCCCTATGGCAAGTACGAAGCCATGGCAGTGAGTCCGCTAATTTCAGGACGACTGGATCCTCCGGACATCTGCTTGATCTATGCAACTCCCGCTCAAATGATTCTTTTCATCAACGGTTTGCAGTGGACTGGATTTAAGAAGCTTGAATGGGGATGCGTTGGCGAGAGTGCGTGTGCGGATAGCTGGGGTCGTGCGTTGCTAACAGGGGAACCAAGCCTGTCAATACCATGCTTCGCCGAGAGGCGCTACGGCGGAGTCCTGGAAGACGAACTGCTCATGGCAATTCCTCCGTCTTATCTTCCCTCAATCATTGAAGGTTTAAGCCGGCTTTCACGAAATGGATTGCGCTATCCGATTCCCCAATACGGGATCAATAATGATGTGCGAGATGGAATGGCCGTCAGCTATAGCTAGGCAGAGCGGCTATGCTGCTTCCGCTTCGAGAACTCCATCGTCCATCAGCTCATCGAACTCCTTGCGCACACGTTGACTTTCAGTCATTCCTCCAATGTGCTCCAAGATCGCTTCATAGACTTGACGAGCCGCCAATAGTGACTGTCCACCAGTAGCCCACGCGACAAGATCGTTCCAATAGGGGTCGATAAGCGTCGACCCGAAGATTCTGCCTCCATCGGTTGTGTGCAGACGAACCTCACGCAGCTCGCCCAAATAGAGACGCAGGGACTCTACGTGAATTTTCTCGTCCTCTCGAATCCGTTCAACAATTTCGGCAGCCAGTTCGGCGTCGTCTCGACGATCCACAAAAAGCCCCTCGGCGCGTAATGTCTGTTGGGTCGCCGCAAACCCAATCTCGGCTCTAAATTCAATCAACAAGAGATTCATCAGAAAAGCAAGTAGGGCCTCAAGCTCGGGAGCAATCTGAGGCATCTTTCTCTCTCCTGACTCTGGCCGAGATATTCTCTCTGGAGGCTCAGCATCAGGCCACGCGTCCGCTCCAAATGCTAGATCGCGAGCCACAAACCACATGACATCGTGGCCGCCAATCTGCTTCTCCGGTTCGCCACCTTCATCAATTCCATGGGCGTACATCAATCCCTTGTCCAAATGCCCTATGGCCATGTTCGAAATATCTTCGTCGATGTAGGATTGCAAATCGGGAAGGGGCATTGTTGCCAACATGCGTCCGCGACCCTCAATCTTGCCCGTAATCGTCAATGTGTTCCAGAAAACGCGGCTCATTCCCTCGCGAATTAGCAGACACTGTTGCTCTACGTTGGGACAACGCGGACCAGACAGGAGGCTTGAGTCTGCTGCAAGGAGATCACCTCCTCGGTCTCGAAGAGCACGCGTCCAGTTTGCAATCGCTTGCGATCGTACTTTGATACGCGGCGGGATGTAGGTGCCCGATTCGTCAAATCCACCGTGCATGGTTGTCGACCCAATTACGTTAGGACGAGCGTAGTCGTGACTCTGAAGTAGCTCTTCTCGTGTGAACTGTACCTGCATTGAAATGGCCCACTTTCTAGTTCTTTCGTAATTGCAATGATAATTGTGTTTTGTGGTGCAAATGTGGCTGCGTTGGAGCCTTTAGCTTGAAATCAAGCGATTTCAGTCCACACTGTCTCTTCTATTGAATGGAGGCTTGCTTAGGCAATCTGAAGTGGCCAGCAAGCTACATCGCACAATCCAAGCAGCTTGCAATCACGGAATCAGCCGCAGGCACGAAAGGATTCCATCGATCGAGAAATACCGACGGTCTCTAGGTGTCGAGGGACTAATCACTCAGATGCTCGCCAAGAAATGCCAGGAATTCCTCCTCGTTGAGAACTTCAATATCAAGCTCGATCGCCTTAGCGAGTTTACTTCCAGCTTCGGCTCCAGCAACGACCCGAGAGGTCTTTTTCGACACGGAACCGGCAACCTTCGCGCCGAGACGCAACAGCTGTGCCTTCGCATCCTGCCGTGGCATGGATTCCAACGTACCAGTAAGCACCCAAGTCTCGCCTTCGCAAGGTCGTACGTCTAGCACTTCCTCTGCTTGCCACTGTACGCCCTGTTGCGTCAGATCAAATGCGACCGTACGGTTTCCGTCGTCATCAAAGAAGGCGCGAATGTTGGACGCAAGAATAGGCCCCACGTCTTCAAGGTCCTCTAGAGTTTCAACTGTGGCCTCGATTAATGCCGGTAGGGTCTGAAAGCGCGTTGCAAGAGTTTGTGCTGTTGTCTCTCCAACTCCTCGAATGCCGAGAGAATGTATGAATTTGGCAAATGTTGTCTGCTTGCTGTTCTGAATTGACTCCACGACGTTCGTTGCCGACTTCTCCCCCAATCTTTCAATTTCAGACAGTTGATCTACGGTCAGCCGAAAGAGGTCTGCGGGATTCTTCACTTTACCTGTGTCAACAAGCTGTCCAACGAGTTTGTCGCCAAGGCCAGTAATGTCTAGAGCGGTTCGCGACGCAAAGTGTCGAATTGATTCCTTCAGCTGAGCAGGGCACTGCAAGCCATTTGGACAGCGCAGCGCAACTTCGTCCTGCAGGCGAACTATCGGCGTACCACAAGCAGGACATGCAGCAGGAATTTGGACGTCCTCCGTTCCGCGTTCCAGTACACGAACTACCTGTGGAATGATGTCCCCGGCTCGGCGAATGACAATCTTGGAACCGATCTTGAGTTCGAGACGCTCAATCTCATCGACGTTGTGCAACGTTGCATTGGAAACCGTGACTCCGCTCACTTGAACGGGCTCCAATCGGGCTACTGGAGTCAACACTCCGGTTCTGCCAACTTGGAAATCTATCCCGTTGAGAGTTGTTGTGGCCTCTTCAGGTGGATATTTGTATGCAATTGCCCACCGAGGCCTACGCGACATATTGCCTAGGTTTCGTTGGTAGGCAAGATCGTTGACCTTTAAGACGACCCCATCGATTTCGTAGGGTAGATTGAGCCGTTGCTCATACGTCTCCTCAATGTATTCCTTGCAGGCATCCAGTCCCTTGACCACGCGGACTCGAGGATTGGTTCGGCACCCCCAAGATTGAATTGCGTCGATGGCCGCTGCATGAGACTTTGGGACAAAATCCTCGCTTGCGTCGCCAAGCGAATAGCAAAACATCGTCAAGGGTCTGGAAGCGGTGACACTTGGATCGATTTGACGTAGGCTTCCCGCAGCTCCATTGCGCGGATTGACCATAGGCTTTTCAGAACGCTCAAGGGCTTTGTCGTTGTATTCTCGGAAGTCGTCAAGAGGAATGTAGACCTCTCCCCGTATCTCCACCAGTGCAGGGATGTTTGCGCCTCTTAGCCGCAGTGGGACTGACTTGATGGTTCGGACGTTTGCAGTGATGTCCTCACCAACTGAACCGTCGCCTCGGGTGGCTCCTCGGACCAATCGTCCGTTGTCGTAGACAAGACTGACCGCCACTCCGTCAATCTTCGGTTCACACACATATTCCTCGATTGACATGTCGAGGTAGTCTTGGTTTCGTTTCGTCCAACTCTTTAGCTCTGTAATGGAGTTGCACTTTTCAAGCGAAAGCATCGGTCGAGCGTGCTCGACCGACTGAAATTTGTCGCTGGGTTTGCCGCCAACACGTTGTGTTGGCGAATCTGAAACTACTAGGTCTGGGTGCTTGGATTCGATGCGGAGCAACTCGTCGAAAAGAACGTCGTACTCCGCATCGGTAATTTTTGGGTCGTCAAGTACGTAGTAGCGATGGTCGTGATACTGGATCTCTTCACGGAGAGTGGCTACACGTTTTTCTTCGTCCTTACTGACCAATGTGTGGGTTTAACCGCGGTTGCACTATGCGTACATCGTAAGCTGTTTTCGTCTGAATTCCGATACTCTCTGTCGATAGTGAGCTAGCGTTTGATTGCTCATCGCGTTGTAGTTTTCGTCCTTTACAGCGCCGGAAAAGGTCGCGGCACACTCATTGGCGAGACTTAGCATTTGCTCGAACACATCCCGCGCATTGTTTACGTTCGGGGGGCGCATAACTAAAGAAATGCCAGCTGTGCGATACGTATCAAAGGTATTGACGTCAAAGGTTCCAGGATGAAACACATCGGCAATCTTGAATAAGATTTCACCGGTCTCACGGTCCCTCATACAGAAAAGACCCAAGTCATCGACAACCATGCCCCGAGAAAGCAAAAAACGGCTCACTTCATTCATGCGGAACGATGTATCGTGCTCGCCCACTACGGATAACAAAATGAACTCGGTTGAGGAATTGCGTCCTGCCAGGTCGGAATACGGCATCGAACTACCTGACGCGCCGTCTCCATTACCCTCTTTGCGTTTGGATCTTAAAGGCGGCTTGCGTTCAAGCCTCGAACCCTTTCGCGTCGACAACGACGACTTACGTGAAACCTTGGTCTTCGCTACCTTTGTCGAAGTTTCTTTTCTGGGCTCCCTAAATTGGTCCAATCCGTCGCCTTCAGCTGTTGACAGTTCCGAAGTCGTTGGATCGCCAGTTGAGTGCAAGTCGAGCTTCTCCTGAACGAGACGAGAACGCTGTTTGCCCTTGTCTAATTCAGGTTTTGCCGTCAGATCACGCTCCAGGTGCCTTGGCTTCTTGATCTCGGTTCGATCTCCACGTCCCGCATCCTGCGAGTCATGCCCCTTGACACTCGATTGCACGTGATCATCAGAGCTAACCATCGGCTCTCTCCTAGTAGACGTACCAAGCGTCACGGAAGGACCCTGCAGTGGATTCGATGATGATTTGGGTTCTGAAACGTTTACTCTCGGATAGATCCGTTCAGGCGTTTCAGCCAAGTCGGAAAATTCGTCCGGTCCAGACGGAACGCGGATCAGCTCCAATTGGTTCCGTTGCCAATTGCGGTACAAGCCGTAGCTCAGTACCCCAAGAAACATCACGCTCAATAGGAAACAAAGGGTAAGTACCTGAAAGATATCCATATCTATCACCTCTGACAGTGCCCATAGTCAAAATCCCCTTGGCATTCACGCCACCGATTCGAAGGCTGTCTCCAAATCGACGGACACCAATCGGGAGACTCCTGCTTCCTGCATGGTCACTCCGATCAGGGATTCGGCAACTTGCATTGTAGCCCTATTATGCGAGATAAGCAAGAATTGCACTTCCTGCGACATTTCCTGTATCAGAGATAAGAAACGGGCGACGTTCGAATCGTCCAACGCTGCGTCTACCTCATCGAGAACGCAGACTGGACTGGGGTTTAGTTCGAACATGGCGAAAATGAATGCAATGGCAGTCAGAGTCTTCTCGCCGCCCGATAGCTGATTGACGCTTTTGTTTCTTTTGCCAGGTGGCTGAGCGCGAATGGCAATACCCGACTCAAGTGGATCTTCTTCGGTCAGTACAAGCTGAGCAGATCCTCCGTCGAAGAGCTTGCTGAACACTGTCTGAAGTTTGTCATTAGCTTGACCAAGCGTCTCTTCAAACATACTGAGCGTCTCGTGATCAATTTTCTGTATTGCCGCCAGCAGCGTAGACTGGGATGTCTCTAGGTCTTCGATTTGCTTCAGTACCAAGTCGTGCTCCTCGGTGAGGGCAGCAAGATCTTCTACCGCTGCCAAATTTACAGCTCCCAGTCTCTCGATCCGATTGGAGATTCTTCTTAGAGCTCGATCAAGAGTCTCTTCGTTGTCCGTTTCTGTAAGTGAATTCGAGGATTCTTCGAGAGTACACCCAGTAGAGTTGAGGGAGTCGATCATGTAGCCTCGATCAGCACTCAGCTGAATCTGTCGCTCTCGCTGAGACTCAAGCCTTTGCTGAGTCTCCTGAGCGGCTCTCTCTTGGAGAACCGCGGAATTGGATTTCTCCCGAATATTGAACGATAGCTGGTCTCGAATTTGCTGTGTCTCTCTAAGTCTCCGCTCAATCTGTGAGTAGTTTTGAAGTGCATCTTCGCGTTCCCCCAAGAAACTCTCGACTTCCTTGTTCAATACAACGCAATTCGATCGCAAGCGATCAATCTGGCGATTGAGCTCACTAATGTCGTTCTCGCGACGCTGGCAGGATCGTTCCAATGAGTTCTTGCTCGCAATCATCGTGTTGAACTTAACATCAAGCTCACGAAACCGCTCGCCAAAATTTCGCGCTTCTGTAAGCACATGTTCAAGTTCTTGGGAGTTGCGTTCCCGTTCACTGTCCAAGAGCCCCCTCTCTGCTATCAGCAGATCCAAGTCTTTGGACGACTGATTGAAGATGGTTGTTTGGTTCTCAAACTCCTGATTTTGATCGTCCTCTTTGTTGCTGATGCTCTTGAGTTCGACGAACGCACTCTCCCGTCGCTCTTGATTCTCCGCCAACTTCATTTGTTCACGTTGAAGATCAAGCTGAAGTGAAGCACACTTTGATGACTGCTCATGCAGCTCAACTTGCAGCCTTCGCGACTCGCTACGAAGTTGATCACTACGTTCCCGTCGTTGTCCAAGTTCATCGTGCAGCTTTGTGTGGTCGGATTCCAACTTGGCAAGGTGCGTTTGCAATTCTTCGATCGACTCTTGAATCTCCATAACGCCACGCCTAGCGGCGTCTTGAACTGCAACTCGAATCCAATGTCGTCCCATCCAAATTCCGCTCGGAGTGATAACGCTCTCATGATCGGCCAAGGAAGTGCGCATCTCCAACGCTCTTTCAATGGAATCGCAGGTATGGATCGACTGCAAAAGCGGTTCCAGGAATTCCCGATCTTCCAAGACCTCGTTCAACAGCGAATGCTGTGAATTTGTACGTCTCGATGTAGCTGGCTCCACTATTGCAAAGCCCCCGTCAATGTCTTCATTCAAGTGAGAGGCCGCCACAGTAAGATCAGCAACCGGTATTGCTCGAATGTCGTCGCCAAGGACTAACTCCAGCGCTTTCTGCCACTTGGCCGACACCCTCACCCTTTCGATTAGACGTGGTTTATCAGCTAATCCGTGTTTGGTGAGCCAACCTTTGCCCTGATTTGCTGAACCGCGACCCAGAGCGCTTTCAAGGAACGCGCTGTTCGACGTCAACTGGTCCCGTGTGGATTGCAGCAGCTCCTCCAACTCGCTACGCAAAACTTGATCCGCTTTGTCTTGGATGTCGATTTGCGCAGACTCCTCTTCGAGTGACCGAAGCGATGCTTGTAACGAATTGCGGTGATCTTCGGCCACGGATAGTTCTTGCTTGAGAAGATCGACCCTCTCAAATCCCATCGAAAGCTCGGCATCGTTCTGCGCTCTTTGCTTTCGTAGTTTGAGATCCTCTAAAGTCGCTGCAATATTTGTCAGGTTTGCTTGTGCAAACTGTTTTGTGCGATCCAAATCGCTGATCTCTTGCAGAAGCTCATTCCACTTTCCTTGCCAATGATTGAGTGTTGCCTGTGCTTCGCTAACTCGGGTGTTCGCCGAATCTGCTCTATCCCGGGCCGTCGTCAGCGATTTCTCAACATGCTCGTGTTCGTGGTCAATTGCTCCGATCGACTGCTTGTCCTCTGCAAGCTCTTGTTCAAGCACGTTTCGTCTTCGGTTCAATACGTCTGCTTCACCTTCCAATTCGTCAATGCGCGAACGTCTGCTCGAGATCTCATCGTCAATGCGGCTGCTGCGTGATCTAGCTTCGAAAGCCTCCCCCTGCACTGTGTTGAAAGACTCATTGACCTGGACTTCCTCCTCTCGAAGTTCATCTATGGTGGTTCTAGTCGATTGAAGTTCTGTGTGTTGGGTCTGCAATTCGATCTGCACCCGTTGAACAACGGCATCGTGCTCGAATATCACCGCATCAAGAGCCTGGACACGATACGCAAACAGCCGTGCCTGAGCCAGTCGCTCGCGATCCTTCAGTTCAGTGAACCGCTGTGCTTCTCGCGCCTGGCGTTTCAGTCGTGCAATGTGACGAGCCAGTTCAGCACTGTTGTCTCTAACCCGCTCGAGGTTCTCGTTGGTAGATCGAATGCGTCGTTCCGTATCGCGTCTTCGCTCTCGGTACTTTGAGATCCCCGCTACCTCCTCTATGTGTTCGCGCAACTCTTCGGGACGAGCGTCCACCAAATGTTCAACAAACCCTTGTTCGACAATGGCATACCCTCGTGCACCAAATCCAGAACCCAAAAATAGGTCTTGGATATCCTTGCGACGACATACTCGTCCATTGAGTAGGAACTTTGAACGTGTGTCTTTGTAAATCTCGCGACGCAGCGAAACTTCGGAGTAATTGGCGTAGGGTCCTGTAAGTCTTTGGTCGGAATTGTCGAAGAGCAGTTCAACACTCGCCTGAACTGTCGGCGGACGCGATGCGCTGCCTTCAAAAATCACGTCCGACAGTGAATCGCCCCGAATTTGAGTAGCTCGACTCTCACCGATCACTAAGCGGACCGCATCGACAACGTTTGACTTTCCACAACCGTTTGGTCCTACAAACACGTTGATGTCGTGGGGCAGTTCAATCTCGGTAGGATCAACAAACGACTTGAACCCCGAAAGGCTGATGGATTTCAATCGCATTAATGTGAGCCGACAAGTTCGTATGCGTAATTATGCGAGTCGGCGTGTGGGGTGGAAGATTCGAAGCCGAATAGGCAACAAGGTGTTGCTACAAGCGACTTGCAATACGCAGTCTTGCACCGATTAATTGGCCCTCGCTCCGGATCCTCGCGCGTAAAGTGTAGTGGCTTTTGAGTGCTTCCCGCTTGTATTGGATGTCAGTGAATTCCAAGAGGGCAAACTTGGAATGGAATACTGGGGAGACTAATCAAACAGCTTGGGGCGGAAGGCTGTCTCTGTTCGTTTTAGACGTGAGCAAGAGGTCGTTGTACGACCGAATTTTCGACTCGGACGTACGTTGGTGTGCGATGTAAGCACCGCAGGAAGCTAAAGGGGTATTGTTCTGCAATCCGGTACAGGTGAGTCCGAAATTGCTACAATACCCCTGATGCGTTCGTCAAACGCAAGGCGTAACGCCTCAAATCGACGGAAATAGGAGCCTATCCATGTCGTGCGAGGAGACATCCTTGTCTCGATAGGTGACTTCCTTGGCTCGTTGCACTCCTGTGTCTATTTCCGCCGCGGTAACTATTGACTGCGTAACATGCGACCCGCATGTGGAGGCAATAAAATTGCACTCCGAAACACCATTCCGGCCGACGCTCCAGACTTCCATGTCAAGCGTTGGTCGTTTGGTTCTTCCTTCCATACCCCAGCCAACGGTCCTCCAATAACTGAATACTAAACCAAAATTCCTTTTTGATCAAATTTGTCCAGTTTGTGTACTGTACACTATTTTCGCTTAACTTTCAACAAAAAGTTCATATTCTTTTGCAACGTGCTGTAGCGCTTCCTCCATTCTGGCATTCGAAAGTCTGACCAGTCCCGCGAGTTCAACTTCGAATGCGCTGTTGGTGTGGCGCTGAATATGATCAATCAGAGCTCGTTGCGAAAGCACAATATCCACGAAATCCTTGGGAGCAAACGTGCCGCTTGAGCGCGCACGGCTCAAGTGATAGAGCTCTTCATCGGTATACAGACTTTGCCCGATATCAAGATTGTCTTTGGTCCTGATTCTCGTGGCTAGATCAGTCATCAAATCGGACCAGCTGACTTTGCCAAACTTGAAGACAGGCATTCCGCTCGCCATTGCGTCACTCAGATCGTCTTTGCTAGCAAGTCGGTAAACGACTACAAACGGAACAGGCAATACACTGACAATTTGCTCAATGCGATCAGCGTCCAGGCTAGGTACTTCCAAAACTAACGCGTCGAAATCCGGCAAGCTATCCAACCGTGCTTCCAATTCATCCAATGAACAGAAGCGTTGAACAATCTCGCAAGGTTCAGCCGATTCTGTATCCGCCAAGTCTTGCGCGCCCTGTCCAGCAACTATCAACTTGAACTGGATCGCATCGATTGCGGTTGCTCTTGTATTGAGCAATTCCCTCAACTCTGGCGTTGCGAGTTCTACCATGTGCCCGATCGAATGACCTTGATCGAGTAACTCCTTGATCAAAGTTAGCCGTTCTAGTTGATCCTTGTCGTAGTAGCGTGTGCGATTGACTTTGTGTGCAGGTTCAACACCGTGTCGGCGTTCCCATGCCCTGAGCCGCTCGACAGACAGTCCTGTCTTTTGAGCGACGGCACCAATCTTATATAGTTGCTTTTGCACAATACCTTCCTGGTTACGCTTCCGTAATACCCAGATTCCCTTTGATCTTTGTACAGGTTTTGTATAGATTGTAACACCAGCCAAGCGAGATTTCCAATGCAATGAAAAGAGCTTGTATAGGACGTCGTCTAGCTCATGTCCAACATTGGATGCAATTGATTGGATGTGATCAGGCATTCGCTTGCTGTTACACACGTAGCCGCAGTGGCAAGTCCACACAATTCCAACCTAAGCGCACAATTGAGTAGCTTGTCTGGTGCAACCATTTAACGTAGAGCAGCCTCGCTACAGCATCGATGGATCGGCGACGAAAGATGGATGTGTGCAACTCATCCACTGCCAAAGCGCTCATGCATTACTCTTGAAAGTGGTATCTAATTTGGTTTAACTTTGAGATCCTGAGTGGCCCTTGCTCGGCTCTTTTGATGCGATTGATTCAATAAGGCACAAGTAGAACCTACTCTCTCTTTACGAAAATGTCAGCCAGTTCGCCATCCCAAAATCGATCCAACCCCATACAAGGTCCCATGCACCGATGGACATCCAAGAATTACATCGCCGGCTAATTCCTTTCTGTAGGCATCATCTCGACGACGACGACGCCAACGTGTCTGACGTTGACACTATGCCTGGGCACGCAGGATTTTCGTATGGATTCAATGTCTCGTCGCATGGTGAAACATCGCGTTGGTTTATACGCTTGCCACCACCCAACGTAAACTGGCGCGGAACCGCAGATGTCTTAAGACAAGTGGAGGTCTTGCACGCTCTTGACGGAACGAATGTTCCTCACTGTAGCGTCAAATGGTCTGGGAACGATCTCAAGTGGTTCGACTGTCCGTACTTCATCGTGCCTTTGCTGGAAGGAGACGTGCTCCGAGTGGGTCCAACCGAATGGGGTGCAAAACTCTCCGAACAACAGTGCCTACAACTGGGCGGAGAAATCATGACGGCACTTGCAAACATTCACAAAGTAGATCCAGCGAGAGCACCATACCTGGGAGATCCGGTTCCGTTTGACGAAGACGTTAAGAGATGGGACCGTTTCTACGAGCGAGCTGCGGACCCGCACCTGCTCTCGCGAGTTCCGGAGTGTCGGGAAAAGTTATTGAACACGCTCCCCGACTCCGCTCCAATCGGGATTTTTCACGGGGACTTTCAAACATCGAACCTCTTTTGTAGCTTGGATGGTCACCTCAAGGCAGTTATAGATTGGGAATTGACCGGGATTGGCGCCACGCTGAACGATGTCGGTTGGATTTGTACATTCAGTGACCTACAAGCCTGGCATCAGGGCTCTTCAAGCAGACCCATATTCTTGGATCCAGAAACACTGTCGGCTCTCTATGTCGACGCCTATGGCGACCCTCTCCCAGACATCAGGTGGTATCGCGCTCTTGCCGCGTACAAATTCGCGATTATCACCGGATTCAATCTGAGCTTGCATCGACGTGGAAAAAGACCGGACCCAAGCTGGGAACAAACTAAGTTGTCAATGACGCCACTAATTGACAGGGCACTGGAGTTGCTCGGATAGAGAATTAGAGCGCGTGCCGACGTCTCTACGCTTCAAGCGCTTTACTTATCGTTAGGTTCTTGACCATACGCCAAGCATGCTCTGAGGATCCGTCAGGACTATGGTAATAGTTCGCGATCAGTTTCTGTTTGGTATAGCCAAAGGTGTGATAGAACGCCACTGCAGAAGCATTGTTTTCGCGAACTTCTAGATTTACAGACTGAATGCCAGCATAGCGAGCCGTCTTCTCGAGCCATGCTAACAATCGACCTGCAATGCCTTGTCGTCTATACATTGGTGCGGCAGCCAGCAAGAGCAAATGGGCATCCTTGACGCCATACTTCATGACGCCAAATCCAGCAATGTCCGAGTATGGCGATGGGGATGGGGATTGGGTTTGCGTTGAGCGCGCGACAAGGACAACTGTCTCGTGTTCTCTCATCAATGCCTTGATCCGATCAACACGATAGCTCCATCCGAATCCAATTTCGATTTCATCGCGGGCCATTAGTGAGAGAACCAACGCGTCTCGTTTTTCCGCAGGTTCGACGATGATCGCTTGATCAATCATGGTTCGGCATATAGGTCAGTACCAGCTACTTCGTCTATTCTCCTACGCAATCGAGCCAAAATCGCAATTTCTACTGTACTTTCGCTAAGACATGCGCGTCTATACCGACCAATGCAGTAAATCAGACCCCAAGCACGAATGAGTGCCCATTCACTTGCTCGTGGTAACGCGTCGTAGTGTCTAAGCGTATCCACAACGAATTTGTCTCCACCCCAACCCCACAAGCCGATGAAGTCCCTGAACCGATTCCCCTGACTAGCGTTGCCCCAATCGATAATCCCCTGCAGACGCGACTCTTGGTCTGCGATGATGTGTTCGACCCCCAGATCGCCGTGTATGAACGACAGCTCTAGCTCGGTTTGCCCAGGCTCATTTCTGTATTGATTGAGGAATGATTGAGCTGCATTTCTCTCTTCATTGGTAATTGCATCCAATCCAAACCAAATGTCCTCACTCGGTTGTAGTAGCAACAAGCCAGTTCGATTAGCTTGACTTGGAACCAGGCACTTGCTGTGCTGATGCAATTCTCTAAGTACTTCGGCAAGCTCGACACTAAGCACATCAACCGCGCACGACTCGGGTTGCAAACTTTCCAGAGTGTCACCTTGAATGACCCGATAACCAGCAATCGGAACGGGGTAACCGATAGGTCTTGTTTGCCAATACTTGAACCTAGGTGTGCGAGTGGGAATAGACAGCGTTTCAAGAAATTTCCGCTCGTTCAGCAGCGTATCGGCATTCGCCCATGACTTGGGAAACCGGAAAACCCATTCCCCGTTAATCAAGTAGGAAACAAAGTCGTTTCCCGCACCGAGATGGGTTGCTTCAACCACATCAATGTCCGTGCTCTCTTGAACAATCCATCGAGCTTTGACAGAAGTCAGGTCTAGATTCATACGTGCAGTCTCAACCGCTAATACTTCGGTTGCGTGGCAACTTCGTGCACAATCCTATTGGCAACACCAAATCAAGAATATAGGGAGAATCGTGGAATTCAACAAGATTGAATATGAGATCGAGGACCAGGTGGCACTAGTACGTCTCAACGATCCGTCAGTAATGAATGCAATCGGCAATGAGATGCTCGGGGAACTCACGCAGGTCGTTAGCTTGGCTTCGAAACCTGACAGCGGCGCTCGGTGCATGCTGCTTACAGGAGTCGGTCGTGGATTCTGTTCCGGAGCAAACCTCGCAGATTCGAGCACGTTCAAGCAAGTCGACGGCAGTTTGCGTGGTGGATACCACCCATTGCTGCTTGCGCTAAGGGATATGAACATGCCGTTTGTAACTGCAGTCAATGGTGCGGCAGCAGGAGTTGGCATGAGTTTTGCCATGATGGGAGACATCGTTTGCGCGTCGAGAGACGCATTCTTTCTTCAAGCCTTTGCCAAGATTGGGTTGGTTCCAGATGGTGGAGCGACGTTTCTTCTTCCTCGATTGATTGGGTGGGGTCGCGCGGTCGAACTCTCAATGCTTGCCGAACGCCTGCCCGCAACCAAAGCATTCGAGTGGGGTCTCGTCAATCGGCTATACGACGACAGCGAACAACTGATGGATGGAGCCATGGAGATCGCTGTCCGACTTGCAAAGGGTCCAGCGTCGCTCGCAATGATTCGTCGACTCTATTGGTCTACGTGGCACAGTGCGTATGAACAGCAACTCGACATGGAAGCTCGCTTACAATCGGAAGCAGGCAAGACTGAAGACAACGCCGAGGGTGTGAGGGCCTTCTTGCTTAAGCGTGAACCAAATTTCAAAGGGCACTGATGACATCGCTTCAGGGCAGAATTGCGCTTGTCACAGGAGGTGGACGAGGTATCGGTCGTGCGATCTCGCTCGCACTGGCATCCGCTGGCGCTGAAGTAGCAATAAGTTATCGCCGTGACCAGGCGGCAGCACTCGATACGGTAACCGAAATCACCCATGGCGGCCGACAAGCCAGAGCCTACTGTGCGCAGTTGCAAATCGAAGAGGATTGCGATGCGTTGGTGCAGCAGGTGCTCACAGATTTTGGGACTCCAACGATTCTCGTTAACAATGCAGGTATTGCGAGTCGCGGGTTGTCTGTAGCCGAAACCCATTCGTCAGAGGTTGTTGAGGTCATGGCAATACATGCCTTTGCTGCACATGCTCTTTGCCGCCTGCTCATCCCCCACATGCGCGCGGCAGAAAGGTCTGACATAGTGATGATTTCAAGTGCCACGACTAGCGAACCCATTGCCAATGGCGCACCCTACAACATGGCAAAGGCAGCATTGGAAATGCTGGCGTACACAGTGTCCCGGGAGGAGCGAGAGCACGGCATCCGTGCAAATGTCGTAGCGCCAGGACTTGTGGATACCGAGATGGGGCGTCGCCTAATGCGTGCACGGGCGGGGATCCTCAACATCAGCGAACTCGACGGGGTCTCGCCATTCTCTCACGTCTGCAAACCAAGTGAAGTAGCAAAACTCGTAGCATTCCTGGTTTCGCCCGCAAACACCTACATGACGGGTGCGCGCATTCCGTTCAATGCAGGTGGCACCGTCGACTATGAGTGGTACTAGATCGACGCGCGATAGCTGCATTTTGCAACTAGTAGCCTATAGCTTCGCATCAGCTGACAAGCCCCTGTGAGCTTAGCGCAACGTCGGCAAACCACAAGATTCCATCCTCTAGTACAGGATTGGTTCAGCAGCAAGTACGGAAACCCCACTCCCGTACAAAGTCAAAGCTGGCCTCGCATTGCCAAGGGCGACAGTCTTGTAGTTAGCGCACCAACAGGAAGCGGGAAGACTCTTACAGCGTTTCTCGCACTCATTGACCAATTCGTTCGCAAGGACTTGGAATCGGGAGCGATTCGAGTGGTGTATGTATCACCGCTCAAAGCACTCAACAATGACATTCGACGCAATCTGCTAGAACCTCTCGGCGAACTCAGAGAGGCATTTGCACAATCGGGAGAGCCGTTCCCATCCATCCAGGTCCAGACCCGGAGCGGCGATACACCACAAGCCGTGCGTCAGCGCATGCTTCGTCAACCGCCAGAGATCCTGGTAACAACCCCAGAGAGTTTGATGCTCATGCTGACTGCTCGACGCAGTCAACACTTGTTTGATCACGTCGAGTCAGTGATCCTGGATGAGATTCACGCACTTGTAGAAAATCGACGCGGCGCCATGCTCATGGCTTGCCTTGAGCGAATTGTCGACATGTCCGGAGAGTTCCAACGAATCGCGTTGTCCGCTACGGTGAGACCCATGTCGACGATCGTTAGCTACGTTGCGGGATTCGACCGACATGGGCAACCGCGAAACGTCGATTCGATTGAGTTGGAGGGTTCAAAGGAAATCCAACTCTCAGTGCACTTGCCCAAAGACGCCATTGAAGCGTATGAACAGGGCCAACCAATCTGGGAGCACTTGATCGCCGACTTCGATCAGGCAATCCAATCAAACCGTTCAACGCTAGTTTTTGTCGGCTCGCGCCGCATGTCCGAAAAGGTCACTCACGATTTGAACCGCGCAACCGACACGGTGCTGGCTTATTCCCACCACGGTTCACTCTCGCGTGAAATCCGCGAGGAAGTCGAAGCACGATTGAAACGGGGAGAACTCAAAGCCATTGTGGCGACAAGTTCGTTGGAAATGGGAATCGACATTGGCCATCTTGATCAGGTGTTGCTGGTTCAATCGCCGCCGAGCGTTGCGTCCGCTCTTCAGCGAATTGGCCGATCAGGACACAACGTGGACGATGTCTCGCATGCAAGGCTCTACCCAACGCATGCTTGGGACTTGGTCGATGCGGCGGCGTTGGCAAACGCAGTGGAAACACGAGACATCGAACCATTGCGACCATTGATCTGCCCTCTAGACCTCCTAGCACAGCTCGTTGTTGCTCACTGTGTTGCCGGAGCAAGTCACTCGGACGACATCTTCTCCACACTTACCCGAAGTTTTCCGTTCGCCCAACTTAGTCGCGAGCACTTTGAGCTTGTCATAGGCATGCTTACAGGCAGGTACGAAGACGCCCGTATCAGAAGCCTTCAGCCTCGCATCGCCCACGACCGAGCCAGTGGCACCCTCACGTCACGCAAGGGTGCTTCGTTGGCGCTCTATTCCTCTGGAGGCACGATTCCAGATCGTGGTTACTATCGCATGCGTCACGTTGATACCGGCGCGTTGATTGGCGAACTTGACGAAGAGTATGTTTGGGAAGCAAGAGTTGGACAACACCTGACCTTTGGCTCTCAGCAATGGGAGATTGCTTCAATCACGCACAACGATGTCAACGTGCGGTCCAGAGGTTCGTCGTCTGCTGCAGTCCCCTTCTATAAATCCGAATTTACCAATAGGGACTTTCACTATGCAAATCTGGTGGGGGAATTTCTTGCAACAGCTGAACAGCTCCTACTGCAAAACGAGAACGAGTCGCTCTTCGGTCTGCTTCTGAATCGTGGGTTTGAAACAGGCGCAGCTTCAAATTTGTTGGAGCTTCTCCAGCGACAACGCAAGAGCACTGGAATCCTCCCGCACTCAAACAATTTGGTTGTCGAGTGGTTGACATCTGGGCCCGGAGGCTACGTTTCGGGAACAAGCGACGATCAAGCAATACTCCACACAAGTTGGGGAGGGAAAGTAAATCGTCCGCTAGCGTTGGCTTTGGAGACGGCGTGGAGAGAATCGTACTCAAGTGAACCCGACATAAGCTGCGACAACTATTGCATTGCAATTCAACTCAAGCAGGGAGCCACGATCGAGTCCATTTTGGGATTCCTCGAACCAACCCGATTCAAGCAACGATTGTCGGAGTCGCTGGAGAAGTCCGGCTTCTTCGGTGCGAGATTTCGTGAGTGTGCTGGACGTGCATTACTGCTCAACAAGACCCGATTCGATCAGCGAGTGCCATTGTGGATGACACGAATGCAGTCCAAGAAACTGCTTGCCGCGGCGCAGTCATACAAGGATTTTCCCATTCTGATCGAGACTCTCCGCACCTGCTACAACGATGAATTCGACCTCGAAGCTTCGTTGCAGGTGTTGCAACGACTGCAGAACGGGTCCATCGATCTTCATATTGTTCGCAACAAGCTTCCTAGCCCATTTGCGGCAAACATTGCCTTTGATCAGATCGGCAGATACATGTATGCCGACGATGAACCGGAAATTAGGAAGCAATCGAGCATAGCCAGCGACCTTATTGAAGGTGCGATCCGCAATCCCGAGCTTAGGCCATTGCTGGTCGAGAAGGTTGTTGAGGACTTTGAACTAAAGGTTCAAAGACGGTTTCCGTCATACGAACCAACCGAACCATTGGAATTGGAAGAATGGGTCAAGTCCCGCGTATGGATTCCTCTAGACCAATGGTTCACAGAGACCGAAATCCCCAGAAACGTAGAAAAAGTGACATTGAGTGATTGGACAGGGTTGGTACATCCGGAAAATCGAGAGCTCATTCAGAACAACCTCACGCAAGCGGTAGCCAATACGCTGCAGTTCTACGGTCCTCACTCTCGCGACGAGATCAAGAATTTTCTACCAATCGACAACGCCGAACTCGATGAGATTCTTGACGAATTAGTTGGCAACGAGACGTTGACGGATGACGTACGCGTAGCCAACCATGAGACGCTCCTGGTATGCGATCGAGAGAACTTGGATGTTCTTCTGCGGTATCAACGACTTGCCAACCGACCGTCCGTAGATCCAGTCACAGCGCGCAAATGGGTCGACTTCATGACTGAGTGGCAAGAGCTTGAAGTCCAGGAAGCGGAATTAGACTCGGTTCTTGAAATCGTTGAGTACCTTCGAGGCTACAGCGCACCGGTTTCGTTCTGGCTCCGCGATGTCTGGTTGCCGCGTACAGGATCGGTACCCTCAGACAGACTAAACGAGTGTCTTGCGGCCCAGGAAATCTGCTGGAGAGGTACGGATCGCGAAAAAATGGCAGTCGGTCTACCTGATGACATTGCCTTTCCACGTCGATCGGACAGCGAGTCTACAGCACTCAAGAGCTTGTTTGTCGATCCCAATGCTAGATATACGTTCTCACAACTGTATTCCAGCAGCAATGACTCTCTTGGTGAATTCAACACTCTATTCTGGAGCTCCGTGTGGAATGGAGACATCTCATCCGATAGTTTCAGCTCCCTTAAGTCGGGTGTAGCAAACAACTTTAGGAATATTCCAAACCCCACCTCATCGCGACCTCAAAGCTATCGTCCATATCGCCGAAATTCAAGGAGCCGCTTAAGGACAATATGGCCAGGCACGTGGTACTGGAACGACTACCAAGAATCCTCTGACAATCCAATCGGCGATATTGAGGATAGAAAGGAACGAGTTCGCGTGCTACTCGACCGCTACGGGTTCGTAACGAGGGAAATCGCAAATCGCGAAAGCGCAGAGTTTCGCTGGTCGGCAGTTTTCCCTGCTCTACGAGTCATGGAGTTGGCGGGAGAGGTCACCGTTGGTTTGTTCTTCTTAGAACTATCCGGGCCACAGTTCGCACGACCCGATGCTTTGCGGAGCCTAACGAATTGCAGGTCTAGTGAACCGCGTTGGTTATCAGCCTATGATCCGGCGAGTCCATGCGGCTTAGGAATGAACTGGTCTGAACTGCCTCCACGGCGAGTTGGCAACTATGTTGGCATTGCGGGTGAACAAGTGCTTTGCGCATGCACCTCAAATGGGAGAAAACTGAGAGTGTATGTAGAACCCGACGACGCTCGTCTGCTGGAGCTGTTTGGGGAGTTGTCGAAGGTTGTTACCGACCAGCGCACGTTAGTGATTGAGGAAATAAACGGTGAGCCGGCTCGCTCAAGTTCCTATTTTCCACTGCTAGCCACGACAACCTCTGCCTATCGCGACCACCAGCGAATCTACATCGAGAGCTAGCTTGTAATTCAAGCGCAATATTCTCTTAGCCTTTGCACAGCAGCAAACTGCAAGATTTTCTTGAGACTCATTCAGCTTTGTGTCGTCGTGACCTCAAATACGAGACTGTCCATTTCGCGACTAGAGGGAAGACACCCATCACGACCAAGGCAACAATCAGCGTCGGAGACAAAATGCCCGAAAACGATTCCAATTGACCTAATTGACTTCCAGCATTTACGAACACGGCCGTAGTAGCTAACATGCCAAGTTGACTGACCCAAACGTAGTGCCAAAACTTTAGGGTCGTAAGCCCCATTGCTGCATTGACAACAAAGTAGGGTATGGTCGGAACAAGCCTGATCGCAAAAAGGTAAAAGATTCCATCCCTGTCAATCCCATCGTTGATGGGCCCCAATTGAGTTGCAAATTTGGTCTGCACCAAGTCTCTGAACAAGTAGCGTGCAAGCAGGAACGCGAGACTTGCCCCGACAGTGCTTACTATCGAAACAACAATAACGCCTGTGACAAAATCGAAGATTGCGCCCGCGAGCAAGGTAAGTCCAGTCGCGCTTGGAATGGATAGTGAAGTCAATCCTATGTAGACCAATGCGAACAACAGAATCGTAAGTATGGGATTCTCTCGATAGAACTCCACGAGCTTGCTCCGCTGCTCCTGCAGATAGGAGAGAGAAAAGTAATCTGAGAAATCAAGCACAAAGAAGAGAATTACTATGAGAACAACCGCGAGCACGAGAATGATTTGCAGTGGTTTCATGTGCAACGTAAATATTTATCAGTGATTAAGGCTCAATAACCTTGCTGTAGCGGTTTTGAGCTGTTTTGGCTCACACCTAAATTGTCGTCAAAAGGGTACTAGACCGTCGCAGTGAAGGTCGGACCCCTATCTAGTAGTCAATACGTGGTGCTAGTCCGGCAATCCCAACACTCGTTTAGCGATGATATTTCTTTGAATCTCATTGCTACCACTATATATAGACGCCGCTCGACCGGCTAGCCACCCACGAGTGTCGCCAATATTTCGTGCCGAAAATCCGGCGCCGCTCCAGCCCAGACCTGCACAACCACGCATTTCGACGAATAGCTGCGAACGCTGCTGTTGCAGTTCTGTGCCATACATTTTGAATATTGACGTCTGAGGTCCTGGGGTGTTGCCGTCTTCGGTCTCTTCCACCGTACGACGCTGGGTCAGCTGAAATGCCTGAGAGTTCATGTTGGCTACTACAACACGGCTCCGAAGCATTGCATCAGCAATCTTGTCGTCAGACTCCCCTGCGTATGCTTTCGCTTCTTGTTCCAGTGATGGCCCAGGGTCGCGGGTTGCGCCGCCGCCCACCAAAGACGCCATGCTTCCCCGTTCATGTTGCAACAGCCGCTTTCCAACAGTCCAACCTTTGTTTAACTCGCCAATCAAGTCTTCCTTCATCGCTATCGCATTGTCAAAGAATGTCTCACAAAACGGAGACTCCCCAGAGATGAGGCGGATTGGTTTTACAGTAATGCCTTGCTGCGACATGTCCATGAGGACAAAACTTATGCCTTCATGCTTGGGCACATCTGGATTGGTGCGAACTAGAACGAATATCCAGTCAGCGATTTGGGCACCGGAGGTCCAGATCTTAGATCCATTGACAACATAGTGATCGCCATTGTCAACAGCCCGTGTTTGTAGCGACGCCAAGTCGGACCCCGCGTTGGGTTCACTGTATCCCTGACACCAAGCGACTTGTGCCTGAACAATTCGAGGAAGATGTCTGAGCTTTTGATCTTCGGTCCCAAATTCAAGCAATGTGGGGCCAATTAGGGAAATCCCCATTCCCGCTAATGGAGCTCTAGCGCCGATACGACGCATCTCCTCGATCAAAATCATGTACTGATCGGTATGGAGTCCGCCACCGCCATAAGCTTCCGGCCAGGTGGGTGCAGTCCACCCCTTCTCGATCATCCGATCCAGCCAAAGCTTAGTGTCGGAGTCTCTAACGGGGGTCTTGGTGCTGCCGGTTGATATGGGTCCAGGACCTCGGGCGCCACTTGGACAATTGCTTTCCAGCCATACTCGTGTGTCGTGACGAAACTCTTCTAGTGCATTCAAGCCTTGAAACTCCAATTGCGTTGATTACTAAAGTTCGTTGGTCGGCTCTTGGACCACCTATGGGTAAGTACTAATATTAAAGAATCGGAGGCAGGTTCAAAGGAATCGTCAATTTCAAACTGGATTCTCTTCGTATTGTGGATTGAGGAAACCCCTTGTGCTCCGCTATTTCAGGATCCTTCATTAGTGTGCCAATTGCCAGTGACTACTAGGTCGCACGAGCATGCTCGTGACTCTAGTTTTCTGCTTTACTCCGTTGTATCTGATCGCGGAGACGGGATGGAAGAACGCGTACTACACCCTCCAACATCGCTAGTGACAGGAATCGTGTAACAGCGTGGGACGGCTCGAATAGTGCACGGATTAAGGCATGGGGGCATGAGGGCACTAGATCCCGGGTCAATTCCGCCCATGCCATTACAGAGCATTCGATAGGAAAGGAAGGTCTGTGATCGGAAGAACTAGACACCTCGCAGTCTCTGCGGTCTTTTGTTTGGGTGTTGTTGTATGTACGCTACTCCTAATTCGATTCAACGAACGTGAAGGAACGAAGGAGAGAGGCATATCGGAAGCAGCGTTGCCTCATGCGGTCTATGCTTCCGAGTCGGGCACCGCGAACACGCAAAGTGAGGACGTGCTGGGCGCTGAGAAGTTCAGTTCTTTGGTGTTCAGCGACACATGTCCCACCGAGCTCACTGGAGAAGTCTTGAATGATGTCGACTGCCTTGAAGCTGTGGAGCAGCATTTCTTAGACAAACCGGTCTATTTCACCGACTACATCGGCATGGTTTCAAGAGACAGTTCATTCACCTACAGGATGATGTTTCAAAGTCACGAGAGGGACAAGGAACTGGTAGTTCAAGCTCTTTCGCGCCCAGAGTGCTACCTCACAGAGGGACCCATTCGTTTAGACTTGCGGGAGACTTGCAGCGCCGACGCATTTTCTCGCTACACTTACTTTTTGAAGTTCTGCCGTCACGTGTCAGACGACGCCTCTGATGAGTCTCAGGACGGAAGTCAATGGTTCAAGCCAGATGAACTCAATGGTGAAAAGACGTTCTATCAGACGGCGTTGAGCGAGTTGCAGCAAATTAGAGAAGAAGGGGACATCGAACAATACTACGCACTTCGTAATCAATTCAGAGAATTTCTGTTAAAGGATATTTGGATAAAGCACCAATGTCCTGCCCATGACTCCTCAGACTTACGCCCTTACCTACCTAGCATTGGCTCTAACGACTTGGACTATGCAGCATCGCGAGCAAACGAGGGAAGGACGATTGCTGACATGCTTGCTGGTGAGACTCTCTCCAATCCTAAGTCATCCAAGCAAAATCGTCCGTCGTCTGAATGGGTTGAAAAAGAGCTTATCAACAAGAACCCCACTGCTGAGCGTTCGCTGCGCCACCTCAACAACCAATTTGACCTGATTAGAGTTGTCGCGGCACGGTTGGGAGCTGACTGGTTACTCATCAATCAGGATTGGCGTAGTCTTTATTGGGACAAGATTTTTTGGGAGTCGTACAAAGAGATGTTTCCGTGGAAGATCTACTTGGATGATGCAGTACGCGACTCGATTTCGGACCGCACAAGCGCAATCCTATATGCCACTAGAGGTCTTGTGGCTCTCGAACGTGCAGGATATGAACCTGACGTTCAAGAAATAGTGCTGCACATTTGCGGCAAAGAAGTGGAAGAGGAAGAATTGGAGGATTGCGCAACGGCGATGAGCAACACAGAAATGCTGCTGCAAGCCACAGCAATCGACGAGCTTCGAACGCTCGATGAACTTGCGGCAGCCGCTAAGAGTTTGGACCTCTACCTGAACTTCTAGTCAGGACGCCTTGGCATTCGTGCTACAGAAGATGATGGCAGTTATTTCAGAGCTATATAGCGATTGAGACCAAAATGCGACACTTGTAACGACACGCTCTCACAAACGACTCCAGCAATTGTTCATTGACATCCAATTCATGAATTTATTATTCTTTAACAAATACTTAGCTTAACAAACAATTAACCACTGATCCTCTCTTACAAAACACAAGCTCGCTGTTGGCGTCCTAATGTGCTTTCTGACGGTTCCAACCTTCAGGCGACACAAGTACTCCAACCGAAGCTGATACCTCCTTTCCACGACTTTCCATAGCTATCAGATCTTCTACCATCAAGTCCTCTCGCATTTGCGTAACGAGATTGCGGAAGGTCCCTGCCAATACTGCCTCGTCGGAAATGTCAGTCTGGGTAGCCGCCTGTTCCTTTGTGATATAGAGATTTTCGTGCTTGTCCACTAGTCGAATGTAGTTTGCGAGAGTAACGATGACATCCGCGGAAGCAATCAACGAAATGCTGCGTGCCAGATTCTTCATGTTAGTAACTTCATCATGGCTAATGTGTCCGTCGTCATCAGCCTTCGAGAATTCGTGGAGAAGCTCGTGATAACGCTCAAGTCGTTTTCTGAACAATTCGGTCTTGAACTCCCGTTCTGTCTCGTATTGGGACTGGAAATGCAGGGTCACCGCAACGGATGCTACAACCAAGACCACCGCGACCACTGCGGCAAGTATTTCAATGGTCAGTTCAGAGACATCTGCACTGAACATTACATGTAACAAGACAGCACTTGTCAGAACGATAGCCGCACAAAGGGTTGCTACAGTGAAATTTCTTTTTAGTTTTTCTCTCTTGCGCTTATCGGCGAGTTGATGTTGAGTACTCATGCGTTCTCCTTTGCTACATGTTCAATTTATAGCTTGTCGTATGTCGTGGTTAAGGCTACTTGGTCGGTTCCGCTAGTCGCTCATGCCCATCGTTTGACCATTGATCCAGTTCCGAGGTGATCAGCGGCTTTCCCTCAAGCAAAACCGATCGAATGTCGTCTCCAAAACCACGCAGCCAATGGCGCAGTTCAATTGAGTCACGAACCGTCGCACTAACGCGGTATTCTCCGCCTACAAGTTCACAAGTCTGGTCGTTGGATAGCCTAGACTCGGTCAGGTGTTGACCTGGACCCGCATCAATGAAGAACTCCAACTTAACTGGGGTCTGATCGCCAGGCGAGAAACCATAGGTTGCAATACACTCATCAATGTCGAAGTCTGTCGGTGGTGCGAACTCAATCGTAGTTGCATCCACAGTGTTCATTCGATGCAGAGCAAGACGATAAGGCGTTTCTCCGTCTTCGAACATCACAATCAAGTACAAGACTTGCGCTCTGCTAACCAAACCCAATGGCAATACGACGAATTCCTTGGTCTCTCCTAGACGATTGGTATAGCCAACTCGCATTTTCAAATTGCCGTACAAGCACTCTGTAACGGTATCTAAGGTTTCCTGTTTTATTGCCGGTGGAACAAGCAGTGGAGTTGGATATGCATAGCGCACTTTGGCTAGCCATTGTGCTTGCAGTTCGTCCTTGCCAATACGTTCCCGTGCCCGGGCAAGAACGGTCTCTAGTGAGGGCATCGTTCCAGCTGGAACTAGATTCTGCAAAAATCTTTCCGCGAGCGACAACATCAGCGCTTCGTTTCGTCCAAGCGACGGAATTAGGATTCCGCTTGCATTTTCCTTCCACCGGTAGCCGTAGGGCTTGGAATCGTCTCGACACTCTATGTCGAAGTGTTCTACCAAGAACTTCAATGTTCGTTGCAGCGTACGAACACTTCGGTCTATACCGGCGTCCTCGAGCTGAGCCCGAAGCTCGCCAGCGCTGATGTAACGAATTCTTGGAATTCGTTGCATCGTAGCAAGAGCCAACTGGACTGTATCTAAGGAAGAGCTTCTAATTGGCATCACTCACCTCAAGAATGCTAGATCGGGGTGCCTGCAAACCTAGCGTAACTGTGGGTATACCAGTGCAATTACACCAAATGTTGGTACCTCGATTGAGCGTCTCCCCGTGTAATCACATTTGCACTCGACGTAGAGCTATTGGCAATTAGTAATGTCGATTTCATCTACTACCTACCTCCGTCGAGTCTGGATAGAACTGATTCTTAGTTGAACCCTACTTTTGCACTGCACCCGATCTTCGTGTTGCACTCTGCAATCAAGGCATCAACAAAATCACCAGTGTTAGCCAGTGGGCTGAATTGGCTGCGTCGCTCGGCTGTAGCGAAGTCGCCCGGGGTCAAATTCGAAAGTTCATGCATTCGAATTAGGTCCTGCTTAGTTGGTTTTGCCAGCTCCATGTGCTTGCAATACTCCCGTAGGAGCTCTTCCGATTGTCGCTTGTTTGAATACGAGAATTCAATCTTGAGGTCGAATCGCCGAAACGCTGCATTGTCCAATGACTGCTGAAAGTTGGTTGTGGCTGCGAAAAGGCCCCCGAAACACTCCATTTGGGCAAGGAACTCATTGACTTGGGTCACTTCCCAACTCCGGTTCGCACCATCTCTCGACAAGAGGAAACTGTCCACTTCATCGATTAGGAGCAAATCTCCAGTTCTTTCCGCCGTGGCGAATGCGGCTCGAATCTGCTCTTCAGTCTGACCAACAAACGGTCCTAAGAGATCCGAGGCATTGAGACGCTTCAAAGACATTCCGAGCTCCGTGGCCAGCCACCGTACAAACGCGCTCTTGCCCGTGCCGGATGGACCATTGAGGCAGATCCTTGCGTTCCTGTTGCAACGCAATTGCCGCGCAATCGTCTTCAAGTCTGCATTCGCATTTATGAACGCGATGTCATACGTAGGCGGCAGCCTAGCGGGATCCTTTACTTTGACTGTGCTGTGAGCTTGACTACGCAACGTCGAATTCACTGTATCAAGGAACGTGTTACGCCACGAATTGGAGCTCGTGTCGGACGTAGCTATCGTTGCGAAGTCCACTCCATTTTGAATCACTGCAGGAACAAGGTCTGTTGATGACGCTAACACACTTACGAGCTCTCTGTCTGCGGTTGGAATCAAACGCTCAACGATGCGTTCGCGCTGCTTCTGCGGAGGAACAGGCACCTCGATGATGCGATCAAATCTCCGAAGCACAGCTGGGTCTACGCCAGCAACGCTGTTGGCAATCCAAATGGTCGGTACTTCATTGGATTCCAGCACACGATTGAGCCAAGCTTTTGAGGTGCTCGGCCGAGACGACATTAGCTTAAAAAGGCCATGCAATCCTCTAGCAGCGTTTAGCAGGTCATCTACTTCGTCAAAAGTAATTAGCGAATTGCTCGTGCACAGGTAGCTCTGCGCGGACCTGTATGCACAAGCTCGCTCCTTGGCGCTAATGGGGTGGTCGTCTTCGTCTGCCACAACAATTTCGAAGTTTTGGACTTTAAGCTCTTCCCCAAGCACTCTGCTCAATTCCGTCTTTCCTGTCCCAGGTGCACCGAACAGGAGGTAGTTGACACCTTTGCGCTTGGTTTCTAGCGCTACTCGAGCGTGTCGAACAACGGGCTCCAAGTCTCGTGCCAAATGCTCGAAGTCGTCCAAACTCAATGCACTCGTTGGGACCTCGCGGAACGCACTGTCAAACAATGTCGACATGTCTACGCCATCAAACACCAGACAGCTAGCGAATTTGTCGCTAAGCGGGGTTAGGAATTCTCTGATGCTCCCATCGGCATCCCATGAGCTGTTCTGCAGCAATCCGGACTTGTAAAGCGTCGCATTTCTATGGAGCGCATTGGAAACCGCTCGGTGATCCAATCCAACGACAGCAGCAACAACTGCGGCTACATTTCCCATGTGTACTTTCAGGGAGCCATCGAAAATGGATTGCAAATTGACATCGGTGTGCGCCATCAATGCAAATGCCAAGATGTCTTGCTCGCAATCGGTTAGTGGTATGTGCTTGTTCAGTTCATGCAGATTTCTTTCAACTGCCTTTGGAGGTCGAATTCGGTTCGCAGTCCCTTCGGCTTCTTTCAGCAACTCGCGCAATTCCTTGCGAGCTTGTCCGGGACAGAATTCATCCTGCTGCAAACAGCTAGAAAATCCCAGCTGTCTCGCTAGGCGTTCGTCGTCGAATCCGTAGACCTCAATGAAGTCGCAATTGCCTCGACTCAGGTTCATGAACCGCAATAGCCAAAGCTTGCAAATGGGCTCGAGCTTCATGCCACTGAACATGTTTGATGATCGAAGCGAACGTGTTCTTCGCCTACGATGACGTTTCCTGTAGCTTGAATCCATGGATGTACTCCCAATGAAAGTTCTCGGTAAAACGACCTTGGTCGTACGTGCCTGTTGGTCGGGCGACGTGCCCAACACACTCTCTTGTCTAGGTCGTGGGAGTATTGTCCTGTTCTATGCGACAGCTTGTGTCGCTAATAGATTGCCAACTCAAACAACAAGAATGGCACCGCTTTTGAAATTTAAACGCTCTTGTCGCTGCTAGAAAATGTTCGTTAATTCAATAGGTTTAGGTACGTTATTTCACAGCGTGCAAAGTCTCGAGCTCACCTATATGGTGCATTCGGAATTGCAATCTAGCAATTTCCCGCAGTCTTCTCATGGACCGTGGCTAGAATGGGTGAAACTAGTACACCTTCGATAGCTTGATCGTATGAAGAAATTTGTCGCGCTGGTTGCAGTTCTGCTCGTGACAGCACTGCTCACCTCCTGCAGCTCCGGACCTCAGGTACCTTACACAATAACCGCAGAGTTTGTTGTCGTTGAGAACCAAGAGCCTGAAGAAGCGGCAGCGGATGCCTCCTCGACCGATGAACTCGACACACGACTAGACCCCGCTTCGGTAACTGTGATGGTTTCCTACGAGACTACGAACGAAGACGGCGACACAGAAACGGTAGTGCTTGCTTCGGGAAACTTTTCCGAAAGCAGTTTGGAGTTTACGGGAGTTGTAGACAAACCGACCACTGTAGAGATCACGGTCGATATTGGTGAGGACGAACCACTAACGGCAGCTGCCGTATTGTCTCCAGGTAGTAAAACAAGATTTGCAGTGTTGGACTACCTTGGGTCATACCCTGACGACACATTGGCAATGATTGGAAGTTCGCATATGTCCAAGGATCCGAGAAAGAAATTCTCCATTGCAGGAGATTTTGGTTCTTTCGATGGCGATCTGGCACATGCTGTTTTGGACGCTTCTATTACGCAATACGACGATGCAGGTGAAACCGAGAGTCGTTACCTGGGTGTTGTATGGCTCGAAAACGGCCGCTTTTTGATCGAAGCCGATATCGAAGAACCGGCTCGTGTTACGGTATTTTTTGAATCTGCTCCCGACTGGAAGTCTTACTCCGCATGGACTAATTATGTAATTGTGGAACCTGGTGCGGAAATTACTGTTTCCGTGCGTGACGAAGCACAGCAATTGCTGGCAACGTCAGGAGTTGGCATGCATGCAACACTAGTGGAGAGTTGGCAACAGACAGACGAGTACCTTTCTACCTTTGACAAACACAATGAGGCCTACACACAATACATGGCCGATTGGGAAGCACAAACTGAGGCTGTTCAAGCCGATTCCGATGAAAGTGAAAGCGCAGGCGAAGACGCAGTTGCGGAAGAAGAGATTGCTTCCGAACCATCGGAAGCTGAGGGCGATGAACAAACTGATAGTGGAATTGCGGAAGAATCGTCTGCAATTGCTTCAGCAGAACCCGCAACACCAGTGGCGGAAGGTTGCGAACACGTCACAGTAGCATCTGAGCCTACGAGCAGTTTTGAGTCAGCAGATGCAAGTGATCTTCCGGAGTACTCCAGACTCCAACAGCTGCTGGATCGCATTAAAAGCAATGCATTGCAGACGATTGCTACAGATTCCAATAATCCGTTCGAGTCATTTCTTGCGATGGAGCTAGGGGCTTTCAGTGACGGAGCTGAAAATCGAAGCGACGCACTGCCCGTGTACGACAGGCTTGTTACCTTGTTCGACGCAGACCGCTATGTCAAGCGCATTAGTAAGGCACGCGATCGAGTCGTTTGGCGGATCGAATCTGAGGAAAACGATGAGAGTCTAGTTCGGGGCCAGAAAGCACCCCAATTCACCCTAGCGAGTTTGGAAGGGACGGAAGTCGCACTGTACGATGTGCTAGATGAACAAGAGCTTGTCCTAATAGACTTCTGGGCGTCTTGGTGTGGACCATGCATTGCGGATTTTCCCGAACTCAAGAAGCTCTACAGTGCCTACAAAGGCCTCGGTTTCGAAATCGTAGGCGTCTCCATTGACGATTCGTTTGAAGATTGGGAAGGTGGATCCCTCGATAACGAACTTCCCTGGGTCGACCTTGGTGAGATGGCTGGATGGAGAGGAGCTACGGCACGCTCATATGGTGTTCTAGCAATTCCCAAAGGTTACTTGCTCGACTCGGATGGATGCATCCTTGAAAGGAATATACGTCCAGCAATGTTGGAAGAGGTCCTTGTAGCACGTTTCGGTGAGATGCCGGAGTTGAAGGAATCTTCTACAGAAAGCGAATCTGAGCCAATGGATCCAAGTTCAGACGAAATTGGGGCTAGCAACAGTACTAGAGACTCAAGCACTTGAATTGCCGGGACATCGAATAGCTCGACCATAAAGGGTACACCCATTCATTGTCGCAATGCCTAATCCCTCACAAGCGATTAGGAGAAAGGCTTCGGAAAGCAAAAGTACGCTGGATAGTCGTAGACAATAGCCAAACCTGCGGTCGTAACAGTTACTAGCTTCAGAGTGCAACGGGGCAAGTAAATAATCTACATTCGACCAATATCCGTAGCTCGATTGTTGGTCGAACAGCTCTTGGGACTTGCACCAATTTGGACGAAATCAATTCTTACGCCAAAACTCGGCCAATGCCTGCCGCAATTCACGGGATTTGACGATTTTGGGAAGCCAGTGCTGAGGAAAGTAGCGTTTCACCTCGCGATGAGTGAATCTCGGATCAATCAGCAATATAGCGCCGCGGTCTGCTCCGTGCCGCACTACGCGTCCGGCTGCTTGAACTACGCGCGTCAATGCGGGTTGACGATAGGCTAGTTCATAGCCAAGGTCTGACCCGTCACGAACCAATTCGCGCTCCAAATTCTTTGGCGGGATGGCCGGTCCCACCACGATCACACCAGCCAATGACTCACTTGCAAAGTCTACGGACTCAGCAAAGACCCCTCCGGTCGAAACGAATGCGGCCCTCTTGCTTCTAGAATTGACCCAATCGATGAACGCCGCACGTTCAGCCAAGTCCATGACCGGCTGCTGACGACGGACTGATTCCCTCTCTTCAACAAGGGAATACACCAAATCTAGGTACTCGAATGACGGAAACGTGACCAGCCAATTGGCGGACGTCGACTCCCGCGCTGTTTCTACGACATCCACTACGGCTTGCGCCGTTGCCTGACGATCTCTCCAATAGGTCGAGATGTCCGGAACAACAACCACACCGTATCTCTTTGAATCAGGATCAATGCGCGCACGCTCAAACGGACCGTCCAACCCATGGTGCTCGGTATAGACTTCCGGCGGTGAGAGTGTCCCCGAGAAGCGAATACTGCTCTTGTACTCCTTAATCACTTTTCGAATCCATGACCCCGGTGCTACACAACGCAATCGCAATACGACACAATCGGATTCACTACTGACAAACCACGCATACGACTTTTCGTCAAAGCGTTCCTTGGCCCCAACCAACCTCGATACCGTGTTCAAGCATCGAAAAAGAACATCGTCAGTCGATTCAAGATTGACTTCGAGCAACGCTTCCTGCATTTCGGTAGCCAATGACCAGAGCTCTTCCGGAACTGATTCGACTACATCTTCTTCTTGGTTTCCAAGATACTCGTTGGCAAGAGCGTTCAGCTGGTGCAACAGTCCGCGAGCAATATTCTCAATCTTGGAATTTGCTCGAGCACCTATCGTTTGTTCTAGTAATGTCTCCTCCAACCGAACCGAGAGCATGTCGGCCACTCGTTCGCCAAGTCGATGCGCTTCGTCGATCAGCAAGGTGACCTTTCGGAAGTGCTTAGACTGCAAACTGCGAAGCGAAATCATTGGGTCAAAGATGTAGTTGTAGTCGCCAATTGCTACGTCCACCCATGCAGCAGCATCCAACGACAGTTCGTAAGGACAAACACGGTGAACTCGAGCCACCAATTCGACATCTTTCCGACCGATCGTCCTGCGTGCAAGCAAGTCTTTTCTGGCTTGCGGCAGTCTGTCGTAGTGTCCCTTGGCGTACTCGCAGTGTTCCGGAGCACAGGTCGCGCCGGGTGTAAAGCAAATTCTCTCCTTTGCTGTTATCGAGATTGTGGTTAGCGGTTCATTGTGAGCCTGCAAGGTGCGCATTGACTCAATGGCGATTCTCTGACCGGTGGTTCGTGCGGTGGCGAAGTACACTCGATCAATGAGCTCCTGACCCATCGCCTTTACAGAGGGATATAGCGTCGCCATTGTCTTGCCCGTGCCCGTCGGCGCTTCCAACATCAGATTGTCTTCGTCTCGCACCGATACATATGCGCGACGGGCTACTCTCAACTGTTCCGCTCCGACTGCCTTGAACGGAAACAGCTGTTCCTTTGCAATTTGGTTGCGCGATTGAACGCGTTGCAGACTGCGCGACAGGAACTCGGTGTACACATCAACCGTGGAGTTCAAGAACTGTTGAAGTTCACCGTGCGTGCACTCTTCGGCAATCGTTTCTGCTTGCAACGAATCAGGATGGACGTAGGTCAATTGAACGCTACACTTTGTAGAGTTCTCGCTTTCTAGCAGCATCGCAGCATAGATGCGCGCCTGGGCCATGTGCAACGATCCTAGGCGCGCATGGACTTCCGCTGCAGGTAGACGGGATGCTTTGATCTCTTCTACTAACGGACCGGGCTCTAGAACAACTCCATCAGCTCTCCCAGAGATCTTCAATCGAACACCATGCCCAGTGAACTCCCCACGAAGTACCTTCTCGGTCTGGTAGTTGTCGTTGTTGGACTTTACCCTTGCCTGATAGGAATGCTGTGCTAACAGTCCTTCATGAAGGTCCAATCGTTCATCGAGTCGGTGGTTGATGTCGCCAGACCGATGTACGAACTCGGCTAGTTCTCGTACAGAAATTGAAGACTTCACGGCTTGTTGGAAAATCGTACGACACGCACTGGCAAGCCAGCGTCCATGAGGGATGTCAGCCAGATTCTCTGGTTGCGTTGTACTTGATCGCCGGGAGCTTTCACTTCCACAAATTCGTAGCCGCCATTGGGATGCACGAGTGTCAAATCAGGAAAACCTGATCGCATTTGACCCAGGTCAGATTTCACTATGCCAAGAAGGAGTCGCAAATCAGTGTCGCCAATCGCTTGCACCAACGTTTGCAACACGTCGTCCGAAATGGCCGACCAGTTAACTAAGCGATTGACAAGCCCACGCTTGTTGAAGGCCGTTTCCAAGATTGTTGTAGCAAGTGGCGCAGGGCGATCCAAGGGATCTATACACCGTTGCTTCCTAATTTCAAAGAACTCGGGCCAGAACAGATCGCGCGGACCCGACTGAAACTGATTGGTGAAAGCACCGGGGACTGAAACGTACATCCAGTCCCAATACGCGAGTCCAAATAGAGCCAATGGCAACACATTTTCAAAGTGCCACCCGTAACCACCATCCTTGGTGAGAACTTGCAATGCATGCTGTTCTATGGAATTTTTTGGGTTCCTTGTTAGCGCCATGTCCACAATCGGAAATGCCGCCTCCGTGGATCGTGGCTCGCGGAACCGTCGAGCAAAGTCCTCCTCTTCTCGACACCATGAGTCCTTCAACATTGCCCTCTTGAGCTGCGCGACTGCACGGTGTCTGCCCTTGCGGAAAAGAATGCGTGCCATCCTTTCCCGTGCCGGATGCATATTGGAAAAGCGGTATACCTTGAACGCGAGGCTCCAGAGCTTCCTTCGTTCCAATTGCATTCCCAAGCGATTGAGAATGCGACTTCTATAGCGTTCAAGAGTGCGGTTCTGGGATTGCGCTTGTAAGGTCTCGATTAAAGTTTGAACACCATCGGGACTTAGCAGCACTTCGCTCTCTGAAATAGAGTCACTCAGGCTAGCCCACTCAAAGTACTTGCAAAGCTCCTCACGTGAATCAAATTGCCTATCGTTGCTGTCAAGCACATATGACTCATATCTCAAAATCCCAAGATCTCGTGTTACGAAAGCGCTTAGATCCGTCGCCCTGTCACCAAAAAATAGAAACAAATAGCGTTCGAACAGCTCCTTGTTGCGGAGTGTCAGCCAGGGGTGGAGCGGACGTAGATACTCTCGAATTCGCCAGTCCGTATACCTGCAGGCGATGAGACCTACATAGTGTGCTTTTGGAGTGCATGGTCTGACGTGAGCGAACGCTTGTCGCAATTGAGACAAGGTCAAACTGCGAAGGACGATGTCAGCAGGAATGCATTCGTTTAGTTGGATCAATCCGCTGGTTTCGAGCTCCTCTAATGCCGCATCACGATCGCCTACTTCGGAATATTGAAGCTTGTCGACCAAGAGCACAGGTACCTTTCGACCAACGATACGGGCAAACAGGCGACATGCATCGTTTGTTAGGCCTAGAATCGATTTGCCATAGGCAATTTCTAATTCCGTCAAGATGTCCGAGTATTGCTGAATCACCAAGTGGATCAGGACACACAGGTTTTGGGCGTAGTAATCGGTCGGAGGCGCCTCATTCGGCTGTAAGCGCGGTTCACTCATTTGTGCCAATTGGCTCACAGCCTTGCACGTTCCCTATGCAGTCAAACTACTGAACATTTGTTCTAACAATTCATTGTAAACCAGCGGGTAGCACGATCGTTACCTTGTGAACGTCCCGTACGAAATGGACCGCGCGTCTCTCGACGGTTTCCTCGCTCGCAATCCCGAGAACCTCTTCTGAAGTAACAGGCACAAGAGCTGCACTCTTTGAAAATTGCATCTGTGCAAGGAATACCATGCCCCTGCACAGGGCACAGGGCACAGGGCGCGGGACAGTACATACCATCTAGCAATGAATGGGTGCTTGAAGAATCGCAATCAGCCACTCCCACTCGATAGGCTTCAATATTCTTGCGTCCGTGCCCCGGTTGGAGTTAACGATGCCATTGTCAATCGAATATTGCCCACGTCCCAAGCATAAATTTGCTCTCCGAGATCGGATGTCCGCAGTGCTAGGTCAGCGATTTGAACTAGTCGAACTTGCCGATTGAAAGCGGTGCCGCCTTTTTGGATTTAGCTTAGACGTCGATGTGCTAATGCCGACACGCTTCTGCCGCTCGAGGAAGCGATCGAATCGTAGACGGACCGATCTTTTCAGAAACGTTTTGTACTCTGTGATTTCCAACCTTACACTGAACGGTACGATTCAGTAGCGCTCCAGACGCCAGGATCAGGTTCGACCAGCCAAATTCCATTCTTGATCTTCCGCGAGCCTATCTGGTCAGAGAAAAAGCCAAGACAGTCGGTTTCTGCCTATTCTCGTGTACTTTGACCATTAGCGACCGTCGGAAATGCAACAGAATGACTAGGCAGTACTCCCTACGGTTCAATCTCGTCACCTCTACTTGGTTCCTCGAGAGTGGATTCAAATCGCTCCATCGAAGGGACAAATATCTCTCTCACGGACTCAACAAACTCAACGGCTGATCCATAGACTGTATGGGCGTCGGGGATAAGTCCCTCTTTATCCGGTTCCGGGTAATCGGCCATTCAATGCCGTCCTGCAACACAGCCCTATAGAAGTCTGGGTTCCTTGACAACGATGGCCTCTCGAGGAAGTCAGACCACAGAATTATCGGGGATACGACGAACGAAAACTCGGCTTCCGTTTCGTATGTCAAGTCTCCCATGTCCCACAGAATCAGACGAGAACGCTTCACGTCCCTACCTCGCAGAACTAGTGCGACATCTGCGTCGCTGTCCGGCGTATGGGTTCCTCTGGCTCTGCTACCAAAAAGTACCACCTTTTCGAGGCAAGGGGCAGCGAGCTCGCGTAATGCATGCTGGGCACATCGCACGTATGCGTCTACGGCAGACGCGGTCTGCTGGTCGATATCATGGGGAGTGAGTGGGGGCATTTGGCCCATGAGAGTGCTCTTGTTAGTTTGCTGGCTTGGCTTACAAAATCATTTTAGACTTGGTGACCCCTCTCTTGTACCCTGGACTGGGGGTTGACCTGCGAAAATGTATTGCCTTGGCTTCAGAGAGCCTGAAGTAAGGCTCTAGCCATCGGTTTCCACCTACTTCAGAGCATCCAGAGAAACAGCGAGTTTCTTGAATTGCTGCACTACTAGTCACACGATCCTTTGCTGGGTCGTATATCGCGTCGGTTCACACTCTATGAATGACGAGCTCCCACACTTTCGTAGTTGCAAGAGCAGACCGGGAATGGTAGGGCATCCATGGAATTCCTGGAGCCCCTTACAAACGACATGCACCCCACATCCTTGCTTGGGTCTTCACCGACCATTGCATTCTGGCAATTGACGGCACTGGACTGTACCCTTCGCTGAATGTGCGCCGCACGAATTCGTTTGGATCCCCCGGTCTCTGGAGTTCCTCCCCATGCTGATAGATCGTCTGTAATTCATTTCGAGCATTGGACTAGGGGGATTCTTCCTCCACCGTTGTGGCACTCACCGCACTCGTGTCCCCAACGACAGGAGTAATTCGAGAGAAAAGCTCAAGCTTCTCCATGTCGGCTTCCGAATTGGACATTCCCTCGCGAAAGCTGTCGGCTACTGCTGCAGCATCTTCAGCGCGACCTACTGCAGAGAGTGCTGACATGTAGGTGGCCGCTATGAAAGGATCGCTGCTATCCATCTCGAAAGCCTGACGTCCCCACTTGACCGCATACTCTCTGTGCTCGTCACTTTCAGATGCAAGGAGTGTGCGCGAGGCACTACTGTAGGACGCCGCAGGTGTATCGTCAGGAGACAGCTCAAATCTTTTGCGATACTTATCGAACAAGCCATCCCAATCATTGATGGCTTCCAAATAAAGTGCTTCCAATCTGTCTCTCAAGCGCTCTGGCAACAGATTGCTACTGGGATCGCGCGACCGTTCATAGTCAGCTACCCGCGAGAGGGGTCCGCTCTCCAAGGGTTCGATGTAGCTCGTGTAGTTTGCGTTGCCGTTCTGAGCTGCATCCAGAGCCGAATACCACGTCGCATTCAATACAAGCTGACTCATCGCCGCATCGGATGAAACCTCCAAGAACTCTTCATAGTGCTCCAGCACAAACTCGATAAGTTCGTCGCCTCGTGCCGTCTTGTCTTTGTAATAGAAAATCAGCTGGGCATCCACAGAATTAATTAGTTGCTCATACGGACGCAGCTCGAAGTAGTCCTGTGCCATTTGTTTGTACTGATCGAATTCCTCATAGTGCGCCATCAACAACTCCATGTCGTCTTCTGGTCTCTGTCTCAGCGAAAGCTCGACAATGGCATCCATCAGAAACCGCTGAACGAAATCCTGAGATCTCTCACCTGCGTCATACCTTGCTTTCATCGTTGCAAATGTCGGTTCGGACTCGCCCAACATTTGGCTGAACATAGCAATAAACTGCTCTCCCGGCATCGCACTAGTCGCACGGCTCAGTTCCGACCCGGAACTATCGAGAATTAGATAGGTTGGATAGACGCCTATATCGTAGCGGGCAGAGAGTTCTGGGCCATCTTGGTCTTCGCTTTCTGCATCGAGCTTAAGGTTGACAA
Source organism: uncultured Pseudomonadales bacterium (assembly GCA_964572845.1). Taxonomy (GTDB): domain Bacteria; phylum Pseudomonadota; class Gammaproteobacteria; order Pseudomonadales; family Azotimanducaceae; genus Bin55. Next base: position 68,119 of record CAZNFX010000003.1, read on the forward strand.
ATCGCGCATTGAAGTACTCGCCAACTTCTGCTTCCTTGAAGACGGTCTCCTGCATGACTATGCATGGACCGCACCATGTCGTGTAGACATCGACAAATACCTTCTTGCTTTCCTCTTCGGCAAGCGCCAATGCATCTTCAAACGATCCGTGAAAGAAATCAATGCCGCTGCTCACGGGTTGCTGGGTTTGTGAGTCTGAAACTTCCGACGTTGCTGCGGCCTGTTCATCCGGTGGACCTGAACAACCGCTCAGTAAATAGATGGACAGCAGGGCGAACGCCAACAATGGCGTTCCTCTTGTTAATGTCTTCAACATTGCGTCGTACCCTCCGAAGGATTACCTATTCAGCAACAAGTGCTTACGTCAAAATTTGACCGTGACATTGCCGGAAACATCAATGATTCCAACACACTCAATGATATTCCGATTTGGTAACTCTATATATCGGTCCAGATACGAATACTCAATTGATAGCTAATGGCAACAATGTAGCGGCATTTGCATGAGTCGAACGGTCACTCTTCCGATTCATCGGCCAGAGCCTCGTCGGTTGGTTCCTGCAGCCAGCCCGCAGCCACGCGTTCAAACAACGCCCGTTTAGCCTGGTCTGCTTCTGGTTCTGAGAGACCGCCACGGTAAGTTTCAGCGATCCGTCTTAGCTCTGTCCCCCTCCCTGTCGCATGCAGCGCGCCCAAGTAGGACACAGCGACCATGGGATCTTTGGAGTCCAGCTCAAAAGCACGTTTGCCATACTCCACGGCAACTTCACGATGAGCTTGGACTTCAGAACGAGACAAGTCTCGTGCCGCTGCACTGTATTGTCTTGCGCTTGCATTGTCGTGCGCCTCAAAACGAGCTTGATACACCGCAAGGAGTTCATTCCAGTCAGCTCTTGCAACAAGGAAGCGAATTTCCCAAGTGGACTTCATTGCTTCTGGCAAGAGACTGCTCGATGCATAGCGATTGCGTTCATATTCGACTGCATGGATTAGAGGCTTCTCGTAGAGCGCTTCAATGTATTGAGTGAACTTCTCGTCCCCAACTTGAGCCGATTCGGCTACTGCACCCAAGGTTGCATTGAGCGCAAATTGGCTCATAGCTGCATCGGACGATACTGCTAATACGTCGTCGTAGTTGGCGATCACAAACTCTACGACTTCATGACCCCGAGGGATGCGTTCAAGGTAGAACATGATCAACTGAACATCCACATCGTTTATGAGCTCCGGATAGGTACGAGCAATGAAGTACTCCTCGGCAATGGCCTGGTATTTCTCATACTCGGCAAAGTACTCTCGAACTCCCTCTAGGGTATCTTCGGGTGACGGCCTAAGACCCAGTTCCACCATCGCGTCCAACAGAAACTGCTGCAAGAATTCCAACGAACGATCTCCGTCGGCATAGCGTTCCTGCAATTGATCGAACGACGAACTAGACTCGCCAAGCAGTTGACTGACCATAGCGATGAATCGATCGGCTGTCATGCTTCCCGACGCGCGGTTGACTTCTTTGCCATCCGGATCAAGAAGCAGGTATGTTGGATAGACACCAATGTCGTAACGCGCAGCCAGTTCGGGGCCATTTTGCGACTCGTCTTCCGCGTCAAATTTGAAGCTGACAAACCTCTTGTTGAAGTACTCGCCGACTTTAGGCTCACGAAACACAGTTTCTTGCATCACGACACACGGACCACACCAAACGGTGTAGACATCAACAAAGACGGATTTCTCTTCGTCCTTCGCGAGTTGTAGCGCTTCGTCAAAAGATCCATGGTAGAACTGTATTCCCTGCTCCGAGGCATCTTGCGTCGCTGACGTCGGCGTCGCGACGTCATCTCCGTCCGCAGTCTCAGCGTTGGCTGGAAGCATCAGACTAAGTAATGTGGCGGCCAACAACCACGCGACAACACTCCTTTGGGTAATACGGACTCTTCGATGCTGCATGGCTCTCAATCGCTCTCTGTCATATTGCATTCATGATCCTCCATTGACGTACGCTGCGTTGTCCAGCTCAGCATTTCGACAGCTACGAGAGGTGTGAATGCGTCTCTGTTGTCCAAGTATGCAATGAATCGTGGAGCGCTTTGAAATCGGAATCCACTTACTGACGTCATTGTTCCAGGTCGAGCCAACGAATTTCTTCGTTAGTGAGTTCCAACTGCAAAGACTTCATACAGCTGGCGGTTTCAGATAGTTGTCTGGGCCCGATCAGCGGAAAGCAAGGAAAATCTTGCGCTAGCACAAATGCCAGGGCAACGTTAATCGGTTCAACACCAAGTCTTGCTGCAAGTTCTTTAGTCCGGGACCTTCGTTTGAAGTTCTCATCAGAAAACCAGCAGCGCTGCAGTTCTGAGTCGGAGGGATTGGCACCGAATTGTGTGCCCAATGAGCCACGTGCGCTGTTCTCTATACGTTCCACGCGATCAGTGAAAAAGCCACGCGCTTGTGACGACCACGGGAAAAGAGCTAAGTTGGAATCCCGGAGATACTCTTTGAAATTAGACTCATTCGACGAAACACACCCGCTCCAAACTGGTTCGAGCATACGGGCTAAGCTGAACTGATTGGATACACCAGAGAATCCGCTCTTTCCGTGACTGCTCGCCCATTCGTTGCCTTCTCGAATTCGATCAAGCGACCAGTTGGAACCACCAAATAATCTGATCCGTCCCGCGGCTTGCTGTTGGTTCAGCACATCAATCCACTCTCCAACTGGTACATCCAAGTTGTCTCGATGCAAGAAGTAGATGTCAACGCAATCGCTCTGTAGCGAATCCAACGAACGAACTAGCTGGGTTTCGACGAATTCAGGAGCGTTATGGGGAGTATGTGCACCTTTGCCAATGATGACTACGTTCTCGCGTACGCCACGAGTTTCGACCCATGCCCCCAAGTACTGCTCCAAGCGATTGCCGCCATAGATGAAGGCAGTATCGAACGCGTTTCCACCCGATTCAAAGAAATCATCAAACATCACCATGGCATGCAACTCATCGAGTTGATTGTCGCAACCGAAGACCAGGCTTGAAACTGGTTTTTCGAGGTTTGGAAGCTTGCCATACCTCATCGTGTTTGCTCTTATACTCAATGGTCGTCCGTGCACGGGACGTAGACGATTGGCAAGTTTCTCGCCCTCAAACTTCACGCCAACCTTTTCTCTCCATGCGCCAAGCACCTGAGCATTGCCAAGGGAGTCACTCCATCCCATTGCAGGAGATTCCAGTAGATTTTCGGTAAGACACCTATCGACTTCGTCGACCTCACTTACGTACGCATCAGTGGCTTCGCCAGACACTGTTTCGCGGGATCCATTGCGCGTAACTTCGATCTCCCACCTCACTGGAGAACGCCACGGCCAGGGAATTCGAACACTGCCTCTCGATCCAAAGACTTCGACTGTATTGCCCAACTGCTGTCCAACACCAGTGGCTACGTGAGCGGTAATGCCGTTGTTGAAGTACAACATTCCGGCTGCATAGATGTCTATGCCTTCCGGCGACAACACGCCATGCCCTTCAACTTTGTAGGGTTCAGATCCAGCAATCAAACGGGACATGGAAACTGGGTAGCAACCCACATCCATAATGCCTCCACCTGCCAGCTCATTGGCAAATAGTCGCGAGCCAGGATCATAGTTTGCATGGAATCCAAAGGTAGCTTGGATGTGCCGCAACTCGCCTATGGCACCCTCCCCCACAAGCTCCAGGACCTTTGCTACCTGAGGGTGCAGGCGATACATGAATGCTTCCATGAGGAAAGTGCTATTGCGGGATGCCGCATGTACCATCGCCATGACTTCTGCACCGCTGATGCCCATAGGCTTTTCGCAAAGTACGGCCTTGTTGGCTTCCAGAGACTTGATCGTCCATTCGGCATGCTGAGGATGCGGGGTTGCAATGTAGATTGCATCTACGTCAGGCGAGGAAACTAGCTCCTCGTACGTTGCATAGGGTCTGACCCCCTCGTAGCGGTCGGCAAATGCTTTCGCACTGTCGTATGTCCTACTTCCAACTGCGACCAGGTCGCCTGTGGCAGAGCCTACTATCGCGACAGCAAGTTTGTGGGCAATGCGACCAGTGGCCAGAATCCCCCAACGTGTAGACATGGCATTCTCCGAGCGTTAGACAACAAGGTTAGTGGCGGCTGTGTAAAGCACACAGAACTTTAGAAAAAAGAACTACTCGCCGTCTGTATTGAGTTCCAACGTTGCCGAGTCTGGTCTCGCCAAACCACGTTGAGACGAAGCAATGGCATCGAGGAGCGTGCGTATGTATTCTCTGTGGCCCAATTTTTCTGTTACTTCAGCGACCGCTTCTTCCAAACGCAGATCCCGCATGAAGAGCGTACGAAACGCCAATCGAACTTCTCTTATTGCTTCGTCCGTATAACCGGCGCGCTCCATACCCACCCTATTGACAACGCGCATTCGTGCGTGAAATCCCTCAGCTATAGTGAACGGCAGAACATCCTGAGTAGCGCGTGCCAATCCTCCAACCATAGCAGCGGTGCCTACGTGGCAAAACTGATGGACGGCACTCAATCCTGCGATATTTGCGTAGTCGCCTATGACAACATGACCGCCTAGGGTGGCTGCATGCGACATGATCACATGGTTGCCCACTACACAGTTGTGGGCAACATGAGCATGCGCGAGCAAGGCGCAATCGTCGCCGACAGAGGTTTCACCCCCTTCTTCTGTTGCGCTGTGAATGCACACATATTCACGGATCGTATTGCGATCCCCAATCTTGGTGAACGTCGTTGAACCCTCCTGGTACTTTTGGTCCTGCGACTGAACTCCAATCGTCACGAAGGGAAACACCTTACAGTCGGACCCAATGCTCGTGTGACCATCGACCACCACATGCGACTGCAAATGTGTACGCTCACCAATCACTGCATGTGGTCCAATGCGGCAAAACGGCCCAATGTTGCAGTCGTTCGCTAATTCAGCCTTTGGATCAACTACGGCTAACTTGTCAACATGAACGCCCATAGGTCGTGTCCCTTCCATTGCATTAGGGTATGTACCATCCAATTATCTCAATCGTGGAGAGGTCACATGGCGTTTCGGTACGGCGACATGTCCATTGCTGGATACCTTGCAGACACTCCTTCCAAAGTCTCCTCTGTCCAATAGGAGTGGCCCGGTTCCGGAAAACCAAGCAACTTTCGCTCTGCGGGAGTCGCACGCTCAATCCAAGGACGAAACTCTGGTCGTATCGCTTCCTTGGACCAACTGTCGATGCCCAACCAGCGCCACGCTGCTGGGGTATAGGTGATGAAATGTCCCAAACGACCCCCGTTCGCCACAAATTTCGTGCCGCGATGGAACGTTCGCATGCTGTAGATCAGCAGTCCCCCTGCAGGCACGACCACTTTGACTTCGTTCTCGTACAACGCAGGTCTCTCTTCGCGCGTATAGTGGGCCGGCACTCTTAGTTTCTCCGGGTAGTGTTGCCACGAGCAGACCGCCGTCGGTGCAAGTTCATGAGAAACCTCGGTGTAGTACAGCAAATATGCTGTCTGCCAGTATTCCGGAAGATTAGGTGGATATGCGAGTGTGTGATTGCCATAGTCGCAATGCATTCTTTGATCCACGTCGGATCCGTCCCCTTTTCTCTTTGCATGCAAATTGCTTTGCTCGCAAAACAGCTCGCTGCCGCCCGCAAACTGGCGTGCAAGCTTCTGTAGCTGAGGGTGCAAGGTTATGTGATTGAGCCAGCGACCAGGAAAGGGAAACCTGTGGACCGGTCGCAACCGAGGTTGCGACCAAGCTTCGGGCTCGCTTGAGGGATCCTCGCAGTATTCGATCCATCCTGGCAAAGCTTCCCTCAATTCACTTCGTGCACCAGCAAGTTCGTCTGGTGTGAGAAAGTCTTCCACAATGGCGAAGCCGTGTTCGGCATAGTGCTCTTCATGCTGCTTTTCGATTCCCATTCAATCTTCCCAATACCAGCGCAAGTTAGCGATTCGGCTTAGTTGCAACCGCTTCCACAGTTGATGTCAGTCCACCTTCGTTTGCGTAGTGGCTTAGCTACTGATTGCATTCATGATGTGCAAAATCTAGATTATGACTACATCAAACCAGAAAACGTGAGAAGCTGCATTCCTTTGTTCGCAATTGCCTTTGCAATCGCTGGCGTGGCCACAGTGAGCAGCGAGACGGAACCAACGGCTCAAGAACTCATGGCAAAGGTCTTGGATCAGACTCGCGGCCTATCCTCCTACTCCGAGCTTACGATGATCATCAATCGTCCGGATTGGAAACGTACATCATCGTTTTCAGTTTGGACGCGCGGTCGCGAAGATGCCCTCATTCGTTTCACAGCTCCTGCGCGGGACGCTGGGTTCTCAACACTAAAGAAAGGCGAACGGATGTGGACCTATTCGCCCAAGATCCAACGTACGGTTCGTCTGCCGAAGTCCATGATGTCGCAGGAGTGGGCCGGATCGGACTTTTCCTACAACGACCTAGCTCGATCGGATGACCTGCTAAACGAATACTCGTTGCAACTCACCCATGTGGAGCAGACCGATGACGGAGCCATCTATACGATTGAAGCAACCCCAAACGAGAACGCTGCAATCGTGTGGGGGAAGGAGGTTGTCGTTCTTCGGGAAGATTTTGTACTTCTAAGACACTCGTACTACGACCAGGAAATGATCTTGGTGAAGTGGCTGGAAACCCTGGAAATCGAGGAATTCGACGGTCGTACGATTCCCAAGAGAATGCGTATCCGCAAGAGCGAGGAAGAGGAGAGTTGGACTGAAATTGTCTACGAGACGGCAGACTTCGACATCGATATCGAAGAATCCAAGTTTACGTTGTTTGCACTGCGCGGATCAGAGTAGGGTTTTCCCAAATGCAATGGGAACGATCAATTAGAGAGGTCCTTTGCTTTCCTTCACCGTAGCATGGCGTAATCTCTGGCGAAACAAGAGGCGAACCTTCCTAACAGCGGGTGCCGTGGCCTTCGCGGTTCTGCTAATCCAAGTTGGAATGTCCTTTCAAGTGGGAAGCTATGAACCAATGGTGGAGGTATCGACTCGGTTTGGCAGTGGGCATCTACAAGTCCAGCACGTGGACTACAAGGACAATCCCCGTATTGAACGCGTGGTTCCAAACGCTACTGAGATCAGAGAGGCCCTTCTGCAAGTACCAGAAGTGCTGTCTGTGTCGAACCGGACCGAAGCTTTCGCTCTTGCCAGCAAAGGCGAGAAGAGCCGTGGCGCTATGGTCGTGGGAGTCGATCCATCGGTTGACCCTACAACATCGTACGTCTCACAACAGCTAATTGAGGGAACTTACCTCGAGGAACCTAACAGCGCATTCATTGGTAGCGCTTTGGCCAGAAACCTCGACGTCAAGATCGGTGACGACATTGTCATTCTCGCGGCCGATTCCACCGGAAGTGTTGCATTCATAGCACCCACGATAACCGGAATCTTCGAGATCGGAAACGACGCGTTGGACCGCGTATTGGTACAAGTTCCTCGTTCCTTGATCAACGAAGCACTAGCGCTAGACGATGGCGCTCACCGCGTGGTCATCATGGTCGAAAACCCTATGCGTCCGGAACTCTTTGCTCCGATCATCAGCGGTGTACTCACTCCTTCAACGAAGCTCTACGACTGGCAGGAGTTGATGCCCGAAATCAGTCAAAACATCCGGTTGGACAAGATTAGCAACGGAATTATCTACGCAACCCTTACTGTGATCATCGTGTTGTCTATTGCAAACACCTTCGTAATGACTGCTTTCGAACGCACGAGGGAGTTTGGAATGCTGCGCGCGGTTGGAATGAGACCCAATGCCCTTTTCGGCATGTTTGTGCTGGAAACACTCATGATGTGGGTCATCGGCGTGGCATTAGGATATTGCCTCAGTACCTGCGTACTCGGTTTTCTGGGCAAAATAGGAATAGGCATGGACTCCATGGGTATGGAACAATTCGCCGGGCTGTTCTTTCTACCCGATCGCATCTACCCGGCAATAGACCTCAAGGTTGTTCTCGTTGCTCCTGTGTCCATTGGTATCGGAATGCTGATTAGTTCAGCCCTTGCGTCCATACGCTTCTATCGCATGTCGCTCGTGGAAGCGCTTCGCTACAAGGAATAACCGAATTGTCTAAAGCTGACTACACGGTTGTATGTTGCTGCTAGTGGGCCGATTGAAGCTTGTATTCAGCGTCAGTGTGCGGAACCTGCGACGGCAATGGCGCAGAAACTCGATCCTGCTTTTCGCGATTACAGTCGCGGTGGGAGGCGTGATCGTGCTCAATAGCCTTGTGCGCGGCATGCAAGTGCAAATGGTAGATACCGTGGTCGAAAACCTCACCGGCCACATCAAGATTCAAGCAAAAGGATATCGAGACGATCCTTCGGTCGCCAATGGATTCGAGATCGATGCCGAAGATGCGACCCGTAATCTCGAAGACCTACCAATATTGGGCTGGGCGACGAGATTGACAGTTCCTTCAGTCATCATGAGCGAACGCGAAACAAGGGGAGCTCAACTCGTAGGTATCGATCCAACACGAGAGAGTATTTCCTACATCTCAAACGTACGGGTGGAAGGGTCGCACGTCGAAAACTCGAGCGATTCCCGCCTTCTCATCGGTCGAGCTCTGCTCAACGATCTGCAGACCAAACTAGGTCGTAGGATCGTGATCATTACGCAAGATGCGGAAGGCATGTCCAAGGAGATTGGTTATCGGATCGTCGGCGTTTTTGACGCCCAATCGGATAGCGCTGAACGAGCGTTTGTCTTCACCGGAATTGAAGCGTTGCAGGGGTTACTTGAGACGGACCGAGTTACCGAGCTATCAGTTCGTTTTCGTACACGATACGTTGATCAGGACGATTTCTCAATCGTGCAACAACGATTTGCCGGTCTCGACGTACTTAGCTGGCAGCAAGTCAACCCGTTCGTGGCGTTCATGTTCGAGACTGTAGATGTGGTGATCTACATTTGGCTTGGAGTTGTCTTGGGAGCGCTAATCTTTGGACTTGTGAACACTCTCATTACAGCAGTGCTTGAGCGCACGCAGGAATTTGGGCTGTTCCGTGCAGTGGGCATGCGGCCAGGCATCATTGTTTCCCAAGTCGTGCTGGAGTCCGTAATTCTCATGGTTTTGGGAATCGCTCTTGGGCTAATCGGAAGCTCTGCTGTCTTCGCATGGCTGCGCGAGGGGATTGATCTTAGTGCTTTTGCTTCGGGTGTCGATATGATGGGCATGTCCCCACGCATAAATCCGGCTGCACTTCCACGCGATATCGTTGTCGTTGTCGTAATCTCCTTGATGTTGTCGTTTGTCGCAAGTCTCTTCCCGGCACTCCGAGCCGTACGAATGAATCCGCTAGACGCACTTAGAAACTGAAAGGACACCATGGTATGAGCGAAGCTGTTGTCCGGATGGAGCACGTGTCCCGAATCTACGGGCAAGGCAATGTTGCCGTGCACGCACTGCAGGATGTCACCTCGACCATTCGAAACGGCGAATTCGTTTGCATTGTTGGACCATCTGGTTGCGGAAAGTCCACCATGCTTCACCTAATAGGTGGATTGGATGCGCCAACCTCCGGCCGGGTCTACGTTGAAAACCAAGACCTCGCAAAATTATCGCGAAACCAACTCTCTGATTTGAGACTAAAGCGCATCGGGTTCGTATTCCAAGCCTTCAACCTGATTCCGGTATTAACCGCATTGGAGAATGTGGAGTTCATACTTCAACTGCAAGGCATTGCACGTACGAAACGCACGGCTCGAGCCATGGAAGTGCTCCAGTCTGTTGGTTTGGAGCACGAGGCGAAGCGTCGGCCCGGAGAACTCTCCGGCGGCCAACAACAGCGTGTTGCGATAGCTCGTGCTTTGGTAGCTAATCCGATACTGCTTATTGCGGACGAGCCCAGCGCCAACCTCGATTCGTCCATGACACGCGAATTGTGCGAACTGTTGCAACGCGTAAATCGTGAGCACGAAGTAACCATTCTCACGGCAACGCACGATCCCACGGTGATGGGATACTCCGATCGTCAAATACGTCTGGAAGATGGAAAGATCCAACACGACGATAGCTCATAGCCGCTTGGCTTGTGTTCTATTGCTTACATTGGCCGCTACAGTCGTCAATGTATGGGGAGATGGCCGAGTCCGCTTCAGATTGGCTGGCGACATCGCGGAAGCTGCAGCTCAAAACCTAGACAATCCCGACTCGGAAACCTCTGTCACACAAGATTACTCGGCCGATTTTCGCTACATCTTTGAGCACAAGGCAGAACGTTGGAGTTTTGATTTTCACGGCTTAGGTCTACTTGACGCAAGCAACATCCACAGAAATCCAGATGTTAGTGGCAGTATTGGTCGAAGCACCAGTGAACCTGGGAGAGCGTTGAATCTGTCAGCGCAACTGAACTCGAGCAAGCGTCATAGTATTGGTTTGCTTGTTGATCAGCTTCGATTCACCATCAAGAGAGACCGCTGGCGAGTCATGGTTGGGCGAATGCCAGTCTTTTGGGGCAGAGGAGTTGTCTATCAACCCCTTGATGTATTCAATGCCCACCCTCCGACCACAATTGATCGCGAATTCAAGACCGGAAACGACTCCTTGGTAATAGAGCGTCTCTTCCGCACCGGTGCAGAACTCCAATTCCTAAGCATTCTTCGAGACAACGCACTGTCAAATGCGCACAGGTCCTCCACCATTGCAATAAAGAGCTACTTTCCCATTGCAGACAACGAGCTGGAATTCGTTGCTGGGAAGCACTACGACGAGACTATTCTTGGCATGTCGACCGCTCTCCCGCTAGGGGGTGTGCTCCTACGTACCGACATATCCGCAACCTGCGCTGATGGCTGCTGGAGATCCGTTGTAGTAAACGCCGACTACAGTTTCGGTGTTCGAGGCGGCATTCTCTACACCTTTGTCGAGTATTACTACAACGGCTTGGGGGTGTCGAAATTGAGCGAGGGTCTGCGCGACCTCCCCTCCCGTCTGACGACTGGAATCCAGCGCGGAGAAGTCTTTGCCTATGGCAAGCATGTCCTTGCAGCAGGTTCCAGCGTGACTTGGCATCCGCTATGGAACCAATCTCTAACCGTATTGGCAAATTTGCACGATCGAAGTTTCCTATTCCAATCCTTTGTCAATTACCTGCCTACCGACAACAACAGTTTTTCTTTCGGCATTCGAGTGCCCTTTGGAGGGAGAAACGAGGAATTTGGCACCTTGGAAGTAGATGAAGACACCACAGTCGGAGGACAGATCGGAGTGTTCTTCGAACTGTCCCATTACCGCTAAGCGCCATACGAAAATCTGATTGCACACAAGACAAGCCCCTATGAACATCAAAAGTCTCTCAGTTAGAACTGCCTTAATTGCCGCCGCAATACTGACGTTTACCAGCTGCCTAGTTAGTGCCAATGAGGTCCGCTCAAAGTACGGCGTGGTAGTTACGCGCTCCGAACTTGCTTCCAAGGCTGGTACGCAGGCGATGGCCCAGGGCGGCAACGCTATCGATGCCATCGTATCGGCAGCTTTTGCTCTGGCGGTGACACATCCGGCGGCAGGCAACATAGGTGGAGGAGGTTTTGTCGTCATTCGCTTAGCTGACGGGACCACGATCACAAACGACCACCGGGAGAGGGCACCTAGCGCAGCATTCCGCGACATGTTTCTGGACGACGAAGGCGAATACGACCCTAACAAAGCACTGCGAAGTCACTTGTCGTCCGGAGTTCCCGGCTCAGTAGCAGGTCTGCTTGACGTACATGAGAGATTCGGTGTGCTGTCGCGCGAGCAAGTCATGGCCGCAGGGATCAGATTGGCCAAGGAAGGGTTTCACCTATCGGAAGCTCTTGCGCGGCAACTGAGGGGTAGGAAAAACCAGTGGCTCAATTCTCCCGGTGCAATGAAAGTGTTCCTAAAAGCAGACGAAGGTTCGTACGACGAGGGTGAGTTGTTTGTACAAGAGGATTTGGCACAAACACTACAACGCATAAGCGACCAGGGGCGTGACGGCTTCTACAAAGGCAAGACCGCGCAATTGATCGTTGCGGAGATGGAACGTGGCAATGGACTCATTGGCCTCGAGGACTTGGAGGCATACGAGTCGGTGTGGCGAGAACCGATCATTGGGGACTATCGAGGCTACCAGGTACTGAGCATGCCACCACCCTCCTCCGGCGGTGTGTTGCTAGTTCAAATGCTGAACATGCTTGAACCCTTCGAACTGTCTAAAACGGGAGTGGCCACGAGCGAATCCATGCACTTGATGGTGGAGGTTGAACGCCGAGCGTATGCCGACAGGGCGGTTCACTTGGGAGATTCGGACTTCTACCCCGTTCCAATTGAATCCTTGACGGACAAGAATTACGCTCGTTCGCGATTCCACGACTTCAGTGCAACCAAGAAGACCCAATCCCAACAGATTGCGGCTGGAGTGATGCCCTTAGAGAGCGAAGAAACCACGCATCTATCGGCCATTGACGGAGAAGGCAACGCAGTTGCCTATACGACCACGCTCAACAGCGGATTCGGAAGTGGCATCGTGGTTCAGGGAGCAGGATTCTTGCTCAACAACGAAATGGACGACTTTTCCTCGAAACCCGGCGTCCCCAATCAGTTCGGGCTGATAGGAGCAGAAGCCAACGCCATCGAACCTGGCAAACGCATGCTCAGTTCCATGACTCCAACAATTGTCGTACACGACGACAAGCCCGTACTAGTAACTGGCTCTCCGGGCGGATCAACCATTATCACCACAGTCTTGCAGGTCTTGACAAATGCACTTGACCACGAAATGAGCTTGAGTGAAGCAGTGTCTCAACCTCGCTTTCACCACCAATGGCTTCCTGATGTCGTAACCGTTGAATCAGGTGGTTTCTCCGATGGTGTAATCGAGGATCTGAGAGATTTAGGGCATGTAATTCGAGAAAGGAATACCCTGGGCGATGCCAACACAGCCGGATGGAAAGAAGGATGGCTAATTGGTGTCAGCGACCCCCGACATTCTGGCTACGCCTCAGGCTTAACCCAAGAACCTTCGGCGGCACGAGAAACAGATAGGCAGTCGAGGTAGGTTGTGCCTTGGATCGAGCGTCATATAGGAGAATCGCAAGACTAGACCTGCGCTAGAGAAACAGCGTCACCTGCTTGCCAATTTGGAGAGTTCAGAATGAATCAACAGTACTTTGGAGGCATTAGAAACTTCTGAAGCTGCCTACCTGGGTCTACGTGCTCAGTTTCATTTTGACGGTGTCACTCGTGTGCATTGGCATCAACATTTGGCTACACGGCAAAGTAGCACTTGCCTACTGCTTGCTTGTCTTCTTCCTGTCTTCGAATGTCCTAGTGTGCCTGTGGGAAATTTGCCTCTACTTTGAACGAGACTTCGTCGAACGTCGCGCCGACCATTGGAAACGCATCCAGAACTCAATAGGACGTGCTCCTGCAATCGAGTACCTAATGTCGAGAATAACGATCACAGAGGCGTTTTCTTCTAGGCAATGGGCTGATGCTTGGGCGGCGTATTCAGTCTATGACCAATCGTATGTCGATAGACGAACCTATGGATTCATCGTCGATGTTGGCAACGGATTCGTGACGCTGCTGCCTTCGATTTTCCTGTTAGCAACCTACACTGTGAATCTTGTGCCTGCCGTTGTAGTTGGCATTGTTGGCCTCATATTTGCTTGGCAATGGATCTATGGACCCGCAATGTACATTGCAAGCTTCTTCGTGGCAGACCGCCACAAACTTATTCCTAAGCGCCACACGAACATACTGATTTGGGGAGTAAATTTGGCTTGGATGTTGTTTGGAGCACTCGGCACATATGTGTCAGTGAGGCTGGTTCTCGAGAACGACTACGCCGTTCTTGGACATTGAAGACCGGCGAGCTTGTTGTGTTTGGCAAATGCCCGCTTTGCGGATTTGGTATGGCCATTGATCTTGCTCAGCAACGAGAGTACGATTCAAATGCAAATCACTCATTAGCCCAAAACGCTACACTCTAACCACTCGCTAATCGTCCAGTTTTCTAGTGTTGTGGCAAATTCGGCCTAATTCATGCGTGGATAGATTTGAAGGAATCAAACAACAATTCACGATAGGCAACTTGGCTTGTGTATTTAACAGCATCGCTACGCCAGAATCCCTTGATCGGAACCTGCGAAATTTGCATTTATCTCATCGCTCAACACACTGTTCGCACACGGAATCCACCACAACTCGCAAGTACAATACGCGCCAACGCACGCCTCCAACCTCCTGTTTGCACGCAAGGATCTCGAACGAAGAGATGCGTCGAGACACTTCGCAGGCAATCGACTGAATCTAATTTTCCATGAGCAACAATAGTTTCGATAGCAAGAATGAGCTATCGGTTGGTAGCCAAGCCTATCAGTATTTCGACCTTGATCGCGCCAGCTCGAACGGTGCAGGGGATTTATCTCGCCTTCCCATAGCTCTCAAGGTATTGATGGAGAATCTGCTCCGCCACGAAGATGGCACTAGCGTCCAAAGCAACGACATTGTCACTGTGGGCAATTGGTGCAAGACCGATTCTCTAGAGCACGAAATTGCTTTTAGGCCGGCGCGCGTGCTTATGCAAGATTTTACCGGTGTCCCTGCAATTGCCGACCTTGCCGCGATGCGGGATGCCGTCGTTGAAAGCGGCCACGACGCATCGATAATCAATCCTTTGACACCTGTTGACTTGGTGATCGACCACTCAGTGATGGTCGACCATTTTGGAACGCCAAGTGCCTTCGACTCCAATGTTGAATTGGAAATACAACGCAATAGGGAACGCTATCGCTTCCTGAAGTGGGGTCAAGCCGCGTTCGACAATTTTCGAGTGGTACCACCTGGAACCGGCATTTGCCACCAGGTGAATCTTGAGTATCTCGCCAATGTGGTATGGACAGCTCGACATGGCGATGAGACCCTTGCATTTCCGGACACATTGGTCGGAACAGACAGTCACACAACGATGGTCAACGGACTTGGCGTCCTTGGCTGGGGAGTCGGTGGCATTGAAGCCGAAGCTGCAATGCTGGGTCAGCCTGTATCAATGCTTGTTCCCCGCGTCGTTGGAGTTCGTCTAACAGGATCGATGTCAGAGGGTGTAACCGCCACGGATCTGGTCCTTCATGTCGTTGAGGTTCTTCGAAAAGTTGGTGTTGTCGGGTCATTTGTCGAGTTTTGCGGTTCAGGCCTCGGGCAACTTTCGTTAGCTGATCGTGCAACAATCTCTAACATGTGCCCTGAATACGGTGCCACTTGCGGTTTCTTTCCAGTAGACGACGAAACTCTCTCCTATCTTGAACTGACTTCACGTCCTGCGGAGCAAGTCGCATTGGTTGAAGCCTACGCCAAGATCCAGGGTATGTGGCGCAATGACCAGCTCGAACCGCAGTTTTCAACATGCGTTGATGTTGACCTAGCTTCTATCGAACCGGCAGTTGCCGGCCCAAAGCGGCCGCAAGATCGAGTGGCGTTGAGAAATCTCAAATCCAGCTTCGACCTCGCTGTCAATCAAACTGGCAACGCAAACGGGTCCTCTGAGACTGCTGTACCTGTTCGAGAGTCCGATTACAACCTCAGCAACGGCGATGTCGTCATAGCTGCCATTACGTCCTGCACAAATACCTCCAATCCGGCAGTCATGCTAGGTGCAGGCCTCGTTGCCAAAAAAGCGCTGGATCGAGGTCTGCAGGCTAAGCCTTGGGTGAAGACTTCCTTGGCGCCAGGTTCCAAGGTGGTCACTGAGTATCTTGCCCGAACGGGACTGCAATCGTCGCTGGATCAGGTCGGCTTCAACCTAGTGGGTTACGGCTGCACGACATGCATCGGAAATTCTGGACCGTTGCCTGAACCAATTTCCAAAGCAATAGCAGAGGGCGACCTCGTTGTTTCCTCAGTTCTGTCGGGCAATCGAAACTTCGAAGGGAGAGTACATCAAGAAGTACGTACGAATTGGCTCGCTTCTCCACCCTTGGTCGTCGCATATGCACTAGCTGGCACTGTGCGAATCAACCTGGAAGATGAACCACTTGGTCAAGACAGTAGTGGAAACGATGTCTTTCTGCGCGACATTTGGCCAACCAACGAGGAAGTTCGATCACTCGTGGATCAAGTCTCTTCGGACATGTTTGATCTTCACTACTCGGATGTCTTTACTGGACCGGATGCTTGGCGGCTGTTTGAAGCGGATGCGGGCGCAACCTTCGGATGGCCTTTATCCGATTACATAAAGCAGCCTCCGTTCTTTCTAAGTGGCAACCGGCAAGAACAATCCGTTGAAATCGAGGATGCTCACATTCTTGCTCTACTTGGAGACTCGGTCACAACGGATCACATCTCTCCAGCGGGAGCAATTCAACCCGCGAGTCCGGCTGGCGAGTATTTGCAGCAGCGCGGCGTCCAAGTCGCTGAATTCAATTCTTATGGATCGCGACGCGGAAACCACGAAGTCATGATGCGTGGCACATTTGCAAACATTCGAATCCGCAACGAAATGGTTCCCGGAGTTGAGGGCGGCTATACGAAATTCGTTCCTACCGGAGATCAAGTATCAATCTACGATGCGGCTATTCGCTATGCTGGCGAAGGTACGCCTCTGGTCGTGTTCGCTGGCAAGGAGTACGGAACGGGATCCAGCAGAGACTGGGCTGCCAAGGGAACTAGGCTTCTTGGCATACGAGCTGTCGTCGCAGAGAGTTTCGAGAGAATTCACAGATCCAACCTAGTGGGGATGGGTGTGCTACCCCTGCAATTCACTGCGGGTGCAACAAGACGGTCATTGAGACTAGACGGAGACGAGATTGTCAGCGTCCGAATACCAATTGACTCAGAGTCCATGGAACCACGACAAATCCTCGACTTGGTCATCCGCAGGAAGACCGGCGAGGAACAAATCGTCAAAGTGCAAAGTCGAATTGATACCGAAAATGAGATCGAGTACTTTAAGAGCGGCGGGATTCTCCAGTATGTGCTCGACAAACTGATGGCCCAGGAATCCACGCTCTAGCAGGAAACCTATACCAAATGTCCTACGAACACCAAGGCGACATCTCGGCAAACGACGAACTATACCGAGTGCGCCACAGCTTGGCACATGTTCTAGCGCAGGCAGTTCTCGATTTTCGAGAAGGGTCGACCCTAGGTTTCGGTCCGCCCATTCGTGATGGTTTCTACTATGACTTTGCTCTAACTGAACCTATAACCGACGAGGATTTCCCCGAGATTGAGCGCAGAATGCGCAAGATCATCAAGAGCGGACAGCGCTTCTATCGCGAAGAACTGGACCGCAACGAAGCTCTTGAACGGCTATCGGAGATGGGCGAACCCTACAAGCGTGAATACGCATTGGAATTGTGCGACAAGAACGGCCTCGATGCATTAACGTTCTACCGGAATGGCCCGTTTGTCGACATGTGCGAGGGGCCGCACGTCGATACAACCAAAGACATTCCTCGAGACGCGTTCAAGCTGAGAAGCGTTGCCGGTGCCTATTGGCGAGGCGACTCCGACAATCAAATGTTGACTCGGATTTACGCCTGGGCCTTTCGTTCAAAGGACGAATTGGACAACCATGTAGCCGCCTACGAAGAGGCTCAAAAGCGAGATCACCGAAAGCTAGGCAAGGAGCTAGGAATCTTCGCCATCGACAATGACATTGGGCGAGGACTGCCGCTATGGCTTCCGAACGGTACCGTCATTCGGGACGAGCTGGAGAAACTTGCCCGTGAGCTTGAGTTCAAAGCCGGATATCAACGAGTCGCGACTCCACACATTGCCAAGCAGGAGCTGTTCTACAAGACTGGTCATCTGCCCTATTACGCAGACGACATGTACCCTCCAATGGAGCTGACCGAGCAAACCGACGAAGGCGAAGTCACTAAAGAAGCGTACATCCTCAGGCCTATGAACTGTCCGCATCACCACAAGATATTCGCTGCCCAGCCAAGAAGCTACAGAGACCTGCCAGTCCGTCTTGCCGAATATGGGCATGTCTACAGATTTGAGGAATCCGGAGCGGTTGGTGGATTGGTCCGAGTACGTGGAATGTGCATGAACGACGCACACATTTACTGCACCGAAGAGCAAATTAAGCCTGAGTTTCGAAATGTAATGGAACTCTACGACGAAGCGTACCGAATCCTGGGGCTCGAGTCTTACTACCTGCGTTTGTCAAAGTCTGATCCAGAAGACCCCAAGCGAAAGGAAAAGTACGTCGACAATCCCGAGGCTTGGACGAGGTCTGAAGCACTACTTACAGAGTTACTCGATGAGATGGACGTCGAATACGTAGAGGGAGTGGGCGAAGCCGCGTTCTACGGACCCAAAATTGATGTGCAATTTCCGACAGTTACGGGCAGAGACGAATCCGTGAGCACTATCCAATTGGATTTTGCAATACCGGAGCGTCTGGACTTGGTCTACATTGGTGCAGATGGCTTGGAACACACTCCTTATTGCATACATCGCGCGCCATTGTCTACCCACGAAAGGTTTGTCGCCTACTTGATTGAACACTACGGGGGAGCCTTCCCAACGTGGCTCGCGCCTGTCCAAGTGCAAGTAATTACTGTATCTGAGCAGTTTCACGAATATGGACAACGCATTGTGGATAAGCTCCGTTCGCAATTCGTCCGCGCTGATCTTGCATCCGAGTCGGATACCGTGTCCAAGAAGATTCGTCAAGGCACGGTATTGAAGATACCCAATCTCTTGATCGTCGGTGCCAAAGAGCAGGAAGACGAAACCGTCACCCTGCGTCGCTATGGGGTCCGTGAACAATCCACCATGCCGTTATCGCAATTCGAGGCATCCGTGCTTCACACCATTGCGAATCGTTCCAGCGAGTTCATAGCACTATAGTTGTTTGTTGTCTAGAGCTGCTCTGGCGGACAGACAATTAGACATTGGTTTCGTCATCGGGCGTTTCCATAACATGCTACACAAGATGCTTGTCTCGTGCCTTCAAGTAAGCTCGTTCGGAAATGTCCCCCTTCTCAACCATAAGGCGCAACGCTTCCAGTTTCGCTTCAATTCGTTGCCGTTTCTTATCGCGTTGCTCCTGAGATGATGGCCCCTGGCGAATCAGGCTTCGATCGGACACACCGAAACTTGCCGAGGCATAGACGACTTTCGTGTTGATGAACCTTATGACAAAGTAGACCACTTCGATCATCAACAACGCTATGCCAACTCGAATTGCATAGCCCCTACCAACCGCATCAAAAGCACCAAAGATTACGAATGCATTGCAACCTTGTATGAGCAACCAAACAAATGCAGCCGAAATCCTGTGCAGCCCAGGAGAAGACGTTGGATTTTCTTCGTCCACTGTTCGTTCCGAGAGTGTGAATGCAATTCGATCCATGGCACTTGCGATGTAGCGCAGCGCTTGAATTACCAATACGATGCCCACGGTTATCAGGCCGGTGAACCAGCCCGCGTGCGGGAACATAATCAATACCAAGCCAACATATGTTGCCGCTACCAGAACATGTAGCGCACCCTTCCATAGCCGTTTGGTGAGTAGTGTTGGGTCGGATCTTAGTCTGGATTCCACGGCTGGCGCTCTTCAGGGATTCAATCAAAAATTGTATTTGGATCAGGTATGCCCACGGCAATACGCCGGCCACTTGAACACCAATGTATTGAAGGTGACAAATTGGGGGATGTCGTACCCTAAACAACCTAGCGAAGCCACGAACGACACCCTAGTCAATTGGCAATAAGGAACAACGTACATGTATATGAAGCTAGACCATCGAGAGTTTGAGCCCAAGGAAATGCTTGCGCGCTCGTCTCAATTCCTTGCCGACATGGTAAGACGACGTACCGTTCGAGATTTTGACTCTCGAGCCATTCCGGATGGCGTCATCGAAAACGCTCTCCGAACTGCTCTATCTGCTCCCAGCGGTGCAAACCGCCAGCCGTGGCGGTTCGTAGTCATAACGGACTCCACTACAAAACGAAGAATAAGGGATGCCGCCGAAGCGGAGGAAAGAGAGTTCTATACCGGTAGAGCGCCCGACGAATGGCTAGAAGCTTTAGCACCGCTCGGCACCGACGAAAACAAGCCATTCCTGACTGAAGCTCCGGTACTAATCGCAGTCTTCCTAGAACGCTACGGCATTGATGAACACGGAGCACGAATCAAGAATTACTACATGCCAGAATCTGTCGGAATCGCAACCGGATTCTTGCTTTGTGCTCTTCATACGGCTGGTTTGGCGACCCTAACACACACACCTAGTCCCATGGGTTTCTTGAATCAAATCTTGGGACGCCCTAAGCGAGAACGTGCGTTCTTGCTACTGGTGGTTGGCTACCCTCGCAAAAATGCGTCAGTTCCCAACATTGAAAAATTCAATTATGAAGAGATGGTTTCATTCGTCGACTAACAAATGTATTCATTGCGACCAATTCATCCGGTCGAAGAAAATCTTACCTACTACTCGCCGAAATACTCCAGGAGTGCGAAGTACAGCTTCGGTAATTGCGCCTGCTGGAAGATGGTCAAAAGCCCAGCGTGCCGCATGTTGCCATCGACGCCGGGGATACAAGCTCCTAACTACACCTCCTGGGTCGGGACCGCCCCTTTTCAAGTAACGTGAGATTGACATTCCAGCCAATCTCCCGTAACGATAAGCACGGTGAATTCCGCCCGCGGTTAGAGGCGATACCATGCCAGCTGCATCGCCAACCAGCAGTGCTCCTTCAGTGTAGAAATTCTCTAGCAGACCTCCAATTGGGATGATGCCACCTCGCTTCTCCAACACTTTCCGTCGAGAAAGGTTGAAAATCGGGTCGATGTGATCAAGGAATCCAGTGAAATCTGCGTCTTGCGTGGAGTGATATGCCATTCCGACCTGCGTTATTCCAACACCTGGAAGCGCCCAACCAATGTAACCGGGTGCAAATCTCGGATCTACAAAGCAATGCAAACTGAGTTCGTCGTCACTACAAGACTCGAAGGCATACTCCACACCTTTGAGATACTGTGTGTTGCGACTTAAGCCAAGCGACTTCGCAACCTGCGATCGAGCACCGTCGGCTCCCACCAAATAGCGGGTTTGAATGTCGGCTTGGTTGATTAACCAGTGATTGCCGTGTCGAGCCACATCCTGCAAGGGTTCTTCCAATCGCACATCAACGCCAAGTTTGCTAGTCTCATTCTGCAGCCATCCAATAAGATTGCCGGTGTCTGTTGCAAGAAAAAAGTAGTCTTCGCTCTCAATGTAGGCCGAGCGCAGACTCGGACCATATACCCTGACACGTTGGATTTCTCGTACCAACGCCTGTGGCGCCGGCCACTCTTCCTGTGCCTCCTTTACGAGAATGCCGGTCGTGTGTAAGTACTCTCCTGGGTGCGACTTCCTCTCAAGTACCAAGACATCCAGACCTTGTCTGGCAATTTCTCGTGCACAAGAAAGCCCCGCGAAGCTTGCACCAACTATGACAACGTCGTAGTTCGTCAATGGATCGTAAGGAACAAGTGGTAGCTAGGTAAGTGTAGTAGTTACTCCGAGCCGATTTGCATGAGCTCTTGCGAGGATTTACCCGCAGTGCTCATCACGCAGCATGCGGCTGGCAAGCAATCGGAACGATTCATATTGCTATTCGAGCTATCGCGAATCGATTTAGGTGGACGAGATCATGCGCCTTCTTCAATTCATCCATGCTGCTTGCAAGAATTGAAGGATCGGTGCGGCAGTACGATTAGCGACAACTCTTTTAGCCGCTCCCGTGTGCCTACGAAAACATGAAGGGGCAATTCAATCACCAGCAATAGGATCAAGTTCTTAGTATTGGCAGTTGAAAGCACAACCAAACCATCGCACGCAAATCTCTGACAGCCAGAACCATATGCATAGGCAGTTCGCGCGAGTTGCGGCAATGTCCGTCCTGACCTCTTAATCGACTAGTGCAAGTGGGTTGTTCAGATTGATCAGGTCATTGAGGATGTTTCCTGTTTCTGTGAGGATGCCGTCGGGTTGGTCCTTCTCAGCTTCTCTGCGCTCATCCAAGATTTCGGTTAGATCGTCAAGATTCTCCGCAGGCTCCTCTCCCAATGCCACTAGCCTCGCATTATTCACATTCAGTCGCCAATCGTTGTAGCTGTCGCGTTCCTTTCGACGTTCCTGTTCGTTAAGCGAAATAATGTCTTTCTCGGTGTCCTCCGCAATGCGCTGTTCCAATGCACGAAGGTAGACGAAATAGGGATTGTTCAATGTGCGCTCGTCATGTAACTCCTGCAGCTCGCCAATGTAGGGTGTCAGGTCCCCATAGGTCTTGTAAATCGGTCCCTCAATTACGTCATGGGCCAAAGCACTATCAAACCTGCTCTCGCCAAAAGGCGAATTCCCAACAGCACGCGGAAACTCGATATCAGGAACTACCCCCTTGTGTTGTGTACTCTCACCGGAAATTCGGTAGTACTTAGCCTGAGTTATTTTTAGCTGTCCGTGTCGAACCGGCATCAACTGTTGCACCGTACCCTTGCCGAAGGTCTGATTGCCAACTACTAACCCACGACCATAGTCCTGAATTGCACCAGCGAAAATCTCGGATGCAGATGCAGATCGGTGATCTACTATGACAGCGAGTGGCCCGTCCCAGGCTTCTTCCGGATTCATGTCTCGCCATGTTTCTGGGCGTCGCCGGGACTGCTTGACTACTACTGTTGGTCCGGTAGGAACAAATAAGCCTGTCAGCGAGTGGGCTTCATCGAGGGAGCCCCCACCGTTGCCCCGCAAATCTATGATGAGTCCGTCAATGCCTTCGGATTTGAGCTCGTTGATCAGCCGGCGAACATCTCGGGTCGCGCTACGATAGTCTGGCTCATTCTTGCTTTTCGCCTCAAAGTCGACGTACATTGAAGGCAAGTCGATAACACCAATCTTTCGAACTTGACCTCCTGACTCTACATCCAAGACTCGCTTGCTCGCAGCGGATTGCTCCAGTTTGATTTCATCTCTCACTATGGGAACGACTCGAGACTCACTGGTTTCGCTAGGTTGCTTGAGTTCCAAGAGCACCGTTGTTCCCTTCGGACCACGAATAAGGTCTACAACATCGTCTAGCCGCCACCCTACTACGTCGGTCAATGGACCAGATGGATCTTGACCGACAGAGATGATTCGGTCTTTGTCCTTGACGCCACCGTTTAATTCAGCAGGACCACCTGGAATAAGGCTCTGAATTTGAATGAAGTCTTCGTCCACTCCGAGCAATGCTCCGATGCCCTGAAGGGATAGGGACATCTGAGTGTCAAACTGGTCGACGACTCGAGGCGGAAGATACTCGGTGTGGGGATCAAACCAAGTTGTGAATGCATTGATATACGTCTGGAACGCATCGTCTGAATTGGTTTGCGTCTCGTATTTGCGGTTCCGTGCGTAGCGTTTCGTCAACTCTTCTATGACATCAGTTTCGCCGGATTCATCCCCAAGTCTCTCCCTAATGATGTTGTCTAGCAGAATCCTCTCCCAAAGTTGGTCTGCTTCGTCTTGATCGATCGGCCAGGAAACATCCTCATCTCGAATTTTCAACGTTTGCTGAGAATCGAAATCGAAAGACTCAAGGCCCTGAGACAAGCGGTCAAGAATCCAATCCAATCGAGCAATCTGACGCTCCTGCACTCGGTTGAACATCGTAAAAGCTGGGTCCAGCTTGCCCAACTTCAACGCGTCGTCAATCTTGTATCTATAGCCTTCAAACTCTTCAATATCCTCTGCTAACAGGTACACTCTTCGTGGATCAAGCCTTTCCAAGTACTGGTCAAATATTTCCGAGGAAACTTCATCGTCCAGTTTGGAGTTTTGGCTGAAGTGGTTGTACCTAACCAAATCGACTACCCTAGTCGTGGTACGGGCATGAACATCCAGCGGTTCTAGCGGGGCAACCTCTTCCCCTATCGACGCCGTGACAGTGTTGGCGACGAATGCAAGCCCAACAGCAACAAAAATCGAACAAATGTGTTTGAGCATAGGTGTTCCTCGAATCAATTGAGTGACTTCATCTACTGCGCTTCATCCTGCACGTCGCTGACGCACACCCAACGAGAGTCGCACGGACCAGCAATGCTTGACATGTTACACAAAGTCTGCAATTTCGTGCCATTTCTCTACAAGCGTAAGCATTCCTAATGGAATCGGACTTGAGCATCGTGATAGATTTGCTCCGTCATGTGCAATTTGATTCTGGCGATCCTGATGAAAGTGAAGGATTTGAACTGTGCAATGGTTCTACAGCTGGTCCGGCAATTCTGATGTGTACCTCCGCCAGTTTCACTACGGACTGGGTTGCCTGTGGCCTGGAGCTTGAATACGCAAGTTGCCTAAACCTCGGACTCAACACATTCTGCAACTTCATGAGTTACTCAAGCTGTTGCCTCATTTCGACATGCACGTGCACGCTGGCTAAAGCGCGCTTCTTCAAGAGTAGACAATGACTAGGAAAGTTAGTGCCTAGAGAAGTAGCTCTAAAGTAACTCGGTAAAGAATCGCCGCACGCGCGGCCGCCAGTAATTCTCTAGATCTAGGGAAAAAGCAACAGTGTGCGCTCGTCCGATCACACGCCGACGTTCAATAAATCCTATTGCTCTGGAATCCCTGCTGCGGTCTCGATTGTCACCCATCATGAAGTAATAGCCTTCAGGCACTCGAACAGGATCGAAATTTCTCATCCCATGGTCGCGTGACCGGCGTTTGGCCCACATTACGACGCGACGATCACCCAAAATCTCTTCATACATGAAGTCATACGCACCCCGACTACTCATAGGCAACGCATCCACTTCTTCGCTCGTAAGTGGTTCATACGTAGCTTGAACACCATTTATTACAAGACGGTTGGCAATAAGCTCTATCGTGTCGCCCGGCATGGCAACAACTCGCTTAATCAACAAGTCCTTCTCGGTTTCCGGACTCGGGAACGTCACAATGTCGCCTCGTTCAGGATGTCCCCACCTCGCTATTCGGTGAAGTGTAAAGGGCCAACGAACGTCATATGCGATTTTGTCTACAACAAGCCGATCGCCCTCTAGGATGCCAGGATTCATGCTGCCTGACGGAACATGGTTCCAGTCAGCAATGGCGGACCTGAATATCAACATTAAAATTACGAAGATGAAAAATGCACGCCAATCTCTCCAAAACGCATAGAGCCTGTCACGCCACACTGTCTTCCAGTCTCGTGAATTGGTCATGATCGGATTGAACTGTCCTGCAATTTTGTGAGTTGAAGTTCTAGTGAGAAATATCTAACAACTAGCTGTTGGATTTAAACTTCTCTAATTGCTCCAATGAAGGCTCAGTCTGGTATCGATCTTTCCATTCCGAATATGGCATTCCATAGACCATCTCACGGGCTTGCTCGTAATCTACGGAAACCCCCGCTTCCTCAGCAGCAGCGACGTACCATTTTGACAGGCAATTTCGGCAAAAACCCGCCAAGTTCATCAGCTCTATGTTTTGTACGTCGGTTCGTTCACCGAGATGTTGCAGCAATTTTCGGAACACCGCAGCCTCGAGTTCGGCATTGGAGGTCTTGGTTTCGTCTACCATGTCAGGATTGGATCGGAATAACTTTAACCTGACCAGAATAGTAGCAAACCCTCTATTGACACAGGCAACCTAGCAGGACACTTTGCATGGAACTGACATTCAGTTACGAATTGTTGGGAGCGTTTCTGACTCTGACCGCTCTCGAGATCGTACTGGGCATCGACAATGTCGTATTCATAACCATTCTGACAAACAAGCTTCCCAGGCGTCAGCGACGGTTGGGCCGAGTTATTGGCCTAAGCGTCGCAATGTTTGCGCGAATATTGATGCTACTTTCGGTCAGCTGGATGATGAGTCTCACCCAGCCATGGATAGAGTTGGCGGGTCATTCGTTCAGCGGCCGCGACTTGATACTGCTCGGTGGGGGACTTTTCTTGCTGTTCAAGGGTGTGCGCGAGATTCACAACTCCCTAGAAGTTGTCGATGAGAGTGCCCTGCGTAAACAAGAGACTGTGACCTTCGCAGGAACCATCCTGCAAGTGTTCATGATCGATATCGTGTTTTCGCTTGACTCCGTGATTACTGCAGTCGGTCTGGTAGAGAGCATTCCAGTGATAATTGCTGCGATCGTCATTGCAATCCTGGTCATGCTGATTGCTGCGGAACCGATCAGTAAGTTTGTGGACGAAAATCCTCCGGTAAAGATGCTAGCTCTCTGCTTCATCGTACTAATCGGCTTGGTGCTGATTATCGAAGGATCGGGACAACACGTCGACAAGGGATACATCTACGTCGCAATGGCATTTTCGTTCGGCGTTCAAATGCTCAACATGGTGCTGAGCAAACGACCAAAGATCTCATTGCGCAAGGCGCAATTGGGAGATTTGTACTACTCGGCGACTTCTTCGGCTAGTGGCGAGAAGAGCCAACGAACTCGCAGGTGAGCTGACGGCTTATCTGTTTGGACGTTCGTCCCGCAAGAATACAAAGGAGTCCCGGCTGGAACGCCAATCTGCAAAGTAGTAGCCCTCCAAGTTGAACTCCTTCAATCCCTTTCGCGTCTCTGTTCGATTCAAAACGACGTGGCGCGCCAACAGACCCCGAGCTCGCTTTCCGAAATAGCTCATGAAGCGGTAGTCGTCACCATGTTTTTCGAGAAAGCTGCAATTGACTATTGGGAATTTCAACCCTTTCCGACTCGACTCAGGAAAGTACTCGTTCGAAGCGCAATTCACCAAGAGTGGATTGCGGTGCGTCTCTAGTTCTCGGTTCAATTGGTCCACAATCGTTGAACCCCAATACTGGTAAAGATTCGTAGAATTGCCAAACTTCAGGGCTGTTCCCATTTCAAGCCTGTATGGATGGATCATATCGAGCGGTCTCAACACTCCATAGAGTCCAGACAGTATTCGTATGCGCCTTTGCGCTGAAGTGAAATCCCGTTCGGAGAATTCTCGAGCCCCCAGTCCCAAGTAGACGTCACCACGAAACGCTAATGCTGCGGGTCGTCCCGTTCGGTTGTTTAGATCCCAGTTCGAGTAGCGTTCTGCGTTCAATTCACCGAGATCCATGCTGATTCCCATGAGATTGGCGATTTGTCGTGGCTTCAACGTGCGCAATTCGCTGATCAGGTTTTCCGCCTGGTCAAGAAACATGGGTTCCGTACGCTTCCTAGTCACAGGTTTGGTATTGAAGTCGAGGTTCTTGGACGGAGATAGCAGTACAAGCATGGCAGTGGTTAGCTCAACGCACCTTTAAGAAGGGGATTCTACTTCGCAAGCAAGTTCTGCAGTGCAAACCTGATCCTAGCGAGGAGCGAGATTCTTAGCAATCCATAGCTGGAACACCTCAAGAAATGACCAGATTCTCCTTTGCCTAGCTTGGTGAAGCACCTGTTAAGGACCACGTTTCAATTCTTGCCACAAGAGAACAAAACGAGTGTTGCATGAATGTGCATATTCGCCCATCGAGCTACAAGATCGCACTGATTGAGCACAGCGAAAGCAAAGAGTATTTTGAGAACTGCCTGCGCTGCGGAGCCAAACATCGAGCTCGTCCACGTGCACGCACTATCATAATCACGGGCAACCACCAAAGAATCCTATTGACACAAGAAGTCGTGGCGCGCGGCAGAACTTGGATTGGCCGGATTCGCAGCCGAAATGAAGATGTCTATACGCTCCGCCCGGAGTTTGGGTTCCTTGCTGTAGCTGATGGTATGGGAGGCACATCCGCTGGACACATAGCAGCTCGAATCGCCATCGACGAAATCTCGGAACGCCTCAACCAAGTGAGCCAGGATCGTGCTGTTGAGTCGGAAGACATGGTGAATGCGATCGAAAAGGCAAACGAAGTGGTCTTCGACCGAGGGCAAACCTATAGTGACTTTCAAGGAATGGGCACTACACTGGTCGCAATGGTAGTCAACGACTACCGTGCAATGTGCGGGCATGTGGGAGATTCCCGAGCCTATCTGTTGCGTGGCAAAGAGCTGTCGCGGATTACACGCGATCACTCAGTTGTTCAAGAGTTGGTCGACCGTGGCGAGATGAACTTGGAACAAGCTAGAACTGCACACAATCGCAACATCGTAACGCGTTGCATTGGTCCCTTTGAGAACGTAGAACCAGAAATAACAATACAAGAACTTGCCGCCGGAGATGTAATCATGATGTGCACAGATGGCATATCAGACTTTATCTCCGACGAGGAAATTCGCGAGATCATGGATGCTCACTCCCACAACTTGCCAATACTCTTGGGAAGTCTGATCGAAACTGCTGATCGACATGGAAGCACGGACAACATTACGGCGGTAGTAGCCAAAATCAAGTGATGACTGTTCAAGTAACTATAGAAGACAAGCTAAGCACCCTGGATCCCGATCACCTTGAGGTGGTGAACGAAAGCAGCAACCACAACGTGCCATCGGGTTCGGAGTCCCATTTCAAGGTAGTGCTAGTCTCACAAAAGTTCGAAGGGCTACGTCCAATACAGCGACACAGAATCGTAAACGAACTACTAGCGGAAGAACTTCAGGGATCTGTCCATGCCTTAGCTCTACACCTCTATACCGAAGCAGACTGGCGCAAACGGTACGGAAAGGCGCCAATGTCTCCGCCATGCCGCGGTGGTTCGAAGGCTGGCTAACCGGTGTAACGACTCTTGGTTGTCCTCTCCTTCTACAAGTTTGTCCCGATTGACAGTCCCGAGGATACGGTTCTAGCCATTGAGAGAACCTGTGCTGCAAATCAAATCTTGGGAACAGTCCTGGTCGCCTCTGAAGGGGTCAATGCGACGCTCGGACACGATGATCATGCCTGTCTAGAACGCACCTTTGAGTCAATCAAGCAAATCGCCGGGCTTGTTGACGTTATTCCAAAGTGGTCGGGACGCGCAACAGCAAACGTAGCTTTCGATCGTTTGATTGTGCGACAGCGAAACGAAATTGTGAGTTTGGGCAGACCGTTCGACTTCTCGGGACCACAACCTCCACATATCACTCCCGAAAAATGGTCCCAACTGATTCAAGATCCCGATACCAACGTCGTGGACGTAAGGAACACGTACGAAGTTAGACTTGGGCAATTTCGCAGAGCTATCGATCCTGGAACACAAAATTTCAGAGAGTTCACGGAATGGGTGGCGAGTGCCTTACCAGAAACACGTGAAAAGCCAACTGCGATTTACTGCACAGGAGGGATTCGCTGCGAAAAAGCTGCTCAGACGCTCGCAGTCAGTGGCTTTCGGGAGATCTATCAGCTCGACCAAGGAATCCTAGGGTATTTTGATGCAGGTGCTGATCGATCACTGTGGCAGGGCGAGTGTTTCGTTTTCGATAAGCGTGTCGCTATTACTCCCGATCTTGAACAGGGAACCGCAACCCAATGCCACGCCTGTCGCCGCCCTCTCACCCAATGCGACCAACAATCCAGCCACTATGTTGCTGGTGTAAGCTGCCCTATGTGCATAGACCATCTGACTGCCCGACGTCGTGAAGGGTTGCTCGAAAGAAATCGACAAGTCCAACTAGCCGAGCAACGCAATCAAAAACACCTTGGTCCTGCAAAAAACTGAGACCTCAAGAAGCAATCTCAACTGCCACCTGAAAATGACAACTACTTACTCGACAGACCCCGCAATGTTGCGGAGGGAAGATGTGCAACGCATACGCTGGGGTTCGCCTGATCTATCCAAGGGCGAGCGTACGGACCTGAAAAAGTCCGCAGCAAAGCTCAGGCGCTTAGTTGGAGAGGCTATTGCAGATTTCCGGATGATCGACAGAAGCGATCGGGTGATGGTATGTCTGTCAGGCGGCAAGGACTCCTACACTCTGCTTGAAACGTTGCTGGCCCTGCAACGAAACTCACCTGTCGACTTTTCCATCGTTGCAGTGAACATCGACCAGAAGCACCCCGGCTATCCCGCAGACGTTCTCCCAAACTATCTTGACAAGAGAGGTGTCGAGTTCGAAATCATCGAAGAAGACACCTACTCGATTGCACGATCGCTGACTCCGGAGGGCAAGATTCAATGTCCCATTTGCTCCCGCTTGAGACGGGGAATACTTTATACCGCGGCTCAACGATTGAAGGCGACGAAAATCGCGCTTGGGCACCATCTTGACGACGTCGTAGAGACACTGTTTCTCAACATGTTCTTTAGTGGCACGTTGAAGTCCATGCCCCCTCACTTGGTTTCGGACGATGGATGCAACCATGTAATACGTCCGTTGTATTACGTCCGGGAGACGCTGATCGAGAAGTACTCGGCTTTGATGGAGCACCCGATCATTCCCTGTAATCTCTGCGGTTCGCAGGAAGGGAGCCAACGACAGGAGATCAAGTCTTTGCTTCGTGCATGGGACAAGAAGTTTCCAGGTCGAGTAGAAACCATTGCAAGGGCCATAAGAAATGTCAAACCCTCGCACTTGGGCGATTCCAATCTATTTCCATTCGGTCACAATTCCTCTACCGACGTGTTGTTGAATACTCATTGCGTCGAAACGAAAGCGTGCGAACCGTGATCAAGATTCCCTACACCGACCTATCAGAGTCTGCACTTGGCAACTTGATCGACGAGTTCATCACTCGAGACAGTACCGTTACAGACGGAACCATCGAGCAGAAACGCGAGCGAGTCATGAATGCGCTCAGGACTGGCAAGGCTCAAATAACCTTCGATAGCGAGTCAGAGACTGCAACCATTTGGGAATCTAGCGAATTGGAAAAGTTGCACTAACAACAGAGGAATCTCGTTAACCGCATTGGCAAATTCGCTTCTCGTAGCCCAGGAAATTACTTACGCCGTAGACAGTCGAGAGTTGTTCTCGAATCTGACATTACAAGTACAAGAAGGCAAGCTAGTCGGACTCAATGGGCCGAACGGAAGCGGCAAGACAACACTGTTGAGAGTGCTCTTGGAACTGCAGAGGCCACACCACGGGAAAGTAACTAGATATGCAACCAGCGTAGGTTACGTTGGACACAAACCTGGGCTGACTGGATTATTGACCTTGGCAGAGAACATAAGGTGGATCCTTTCAATGTCTCGACTCGCGATCGACGACAAGGAAATCCGTAGCCGCCTTGCACAGTTCGAACTTGGCCGGTGCTTTGCGATACCGGTAAACGAGCTATCAGCGGGCCAGGTCAAGCGAGGTGCGCTTTGCGCACTATCCCTTTCAAATCATCAGTTGTGGGTACTCGACGAGCCAATGGCCTCACTCGACGCAGAGGGCGAGGAGTTGGTGGCATCAATGCTCAACAACCATCGAAACGCCGGCGGGGCTGCCATTGTCGCCACGCACATTCCTATCGTGTCTTCAATCGATGAACACATAGGATTGGGCACTGAATGATGAGGTTTCTTGCCACGTTGCAACGAGACCTGCTCATCGCCTTGCGCGCTGGCGTGGAAATGCTCAATCCGCTCGTATTCTTCCTCTTGACCGGGGTAGTGTTCGCAATAGTTTTTGGCAACGAATTGGACACACGACAGATATCAGGCATTCCCGCGGTGTGGACGACTGCCTTGTTCGCCAACATGCTCGCCTTGGAAGGGCTATTTCGGCGAGATCACGATGACGGCACTCTAGCACACATGCTCATTGATCGGACGTCAACATCGTCGTCGGTCTGCGCGAAAATCGGAGCGCATTGGCTGCTGACTGGACTTCCAATAGCCGCGTTGGCGCCTGTTGTTGGCCTTGGATTTGGACTGCCTCCGACAACGTTGGTAGTGCTTGCGGCTACGATTCTTATCGGTACGCCCCCTCTGACACTAATAGGCTCAATGGGCGCAGCACTCGTAGTAGGACTAGGTCGCGGAGGCGTATTGCTTACACTCCTTGTTTTGCCTCTCTATATTCCGGTATTGCTCCTAGGCATAGGAGTGTGTTATCAGGTCCATGTGGGAGCCGAATTCACACCGCAGTTGATTGGATTGTTTGCTATTCTCACGGGTACGCTGACAGCTATCCCGCTCGCACTGGGTCCGATATTGCGTGTCAGTCAAGATCGTTGAGTTGGCTCAAAGGCAAACGCCTGAAGCAGAATTTCCAAAAATGAAATCGCATGCCCACATTGCTATTTCGCTGGCTTTCTGAAGGAGATCAATCTACCAGTGAAACGTCTCTTCCACATGTTTCACCGCATGGCGTCGCCCGAGCATTTCTTTTCCGGATCGCGCCTCTGGATTTTCTGGCTCTATGTAGCGGGAGTTCTGGGTTTGGTGGTCGGATCAGCATGGGGATTGTTTTTCGTCCCTCCAGAGAAATATCAAGGCGACAGCGTGCGAATTATGTTTCTGCACGTGCCAGCGGCTCACCTAGCGCAGATGATCTATGTTGCCATTGCGGCTGCAGGAGCGGTCCACATTATTTGGCGACTAAAAATGGCCGACGTCTTCATGGCAGCCGCCGCTCCGATTGGAGCGATAACGACAGCGTTGGCATTGATTTCGGGAATTATGTGGGGTCGGCCGACCTGGGGTGTTTGGTGGGTTTGGGATGCACGAACCACGTCCGTCTTGATTCTATTCTTCCTGTTCTTTGGCTTAATTGCCTTGCGACAAGCAATTGGCCGTCATGAACGTGCAGCATTTGCTGTAAGTGTGCTAGCGATTGCAGGAGCAATAAACATCCCGATCATCCAATATTCCGTGGAGTGGTTCACGACGCTTCATCAACCTAAGAGCATGGAGTTAGGAGAAAAAATTGCAATCGACACCGTGTTTCTGATGCCTCTGTTTGTCAATATGGCGGCCTTCTATCTCTTTATTGCAGGAGTAATCCTCGCAAACATGAGAGTGGCAGTTGTAAATCGCAACCAGAATACGTCCTGGGCCTCAAAATGGTTTAGGAACAATTGAGAGTGATGGACGTACTAAGTATGGGAGACCATGGCATATACGTGTGGAGCGTCTATGCCATTGGATTGGTATTTCTTGGCGTGATTGGAGCCTATCCCCTAATGGCACTTCGACGATTGAAGAAGCAGCGAAGCGATGACGAGGACAATCAATGAACGACCTGCGACGTCGCAGGATGCTTGTGTTGTTGTTCTTGTTTTGTGGAGGATCCCTAACAGCGGCACTCGCAATCTTTGCACTCCAATCCAATATCAATCACTTCTACTTGCCTGATGCAGTCGTTGCTGGATCCGTTCCCATTGACCGCACGATTCGAGCTGGAGGGATGGTCGTGGCTGATAGCGTTGTCCACGACGATGCCGGGCTTGGAGTGAGATTCGAATTGAGCGACCTCAAGGGATCCACATTCTCCGTGACTTACAGCGGCTTGCTTCCAAGCCTGTTCCGCGAAGAACAGGGGGCGATTGTCGTAGGGCAATTGCAATCCAACGGCGTGTTTGCAGCAAGTCAGGTTCTGGCAAAACATGACGAGAATTACGTACCACCGGAATTGATGGAGCTACACGAAACCAATGATCCCTGAGCTGGGCCACTTTGCAGCCATTCTGGGACTAGCGAGCGCGCTTGGGATCGCTGTCACGGCGTTTTGGGGTGCCTTCAACTCCCAGGATTCGTGGGCAAACATGGCGATCAGGCTTGCCAAACTGCAATTCCTGCTTCTCTTTGTGGCTTTCCTGCTATTGGTGGCTTCATTCCTTCAAGACGATTTCTCTGTCCTGTATGTCGCCAACAACTCCAATACCGAATTGCCTTGGTATTACAAGATCAGTGCCGTGTGGGGCGCACATGAGGGCTCCTTTCTCTTGTGGACTCTTGTAACGGCTTGTTGGACGTTGGCTGTTGCTCTTAGGTCCAAGCACCTGCCCTTGGAACTTCATGGGTATGTATTGGGGTCCATGGGATTCCTAAACACGGCATTTTTGACATTCATGCTAGCGTCGAGCAATCCCTTTACTCGCCTAGTTCCCAACGTGCCATTGCAGGGCGCAGACCTTACTCCGGTGCTTCAGGATCTCGGTCTGATCATTCATCCGCCAATGCTCTACATCGGCTACATCGGCTTCGCCGTGGCCTTTAGCTTTGGTATTGCGGCACTGTGCACGGGGAGACTAGATTCGGCCTGGGCGAGATGGACTCGTCCTTGGGTCAACGCCGCATGGGTGTTCCTAACGATTGGCATAGCACTGGGAAGCTGGTGGGCCTACTACGAACTGGGTTGGGGTGGATGGTGGTTCTGGGATCCCGTCGAGAATGCGTCCTTCATGCCGTGGCTGGCTGGAACTGCACTCATTCACTCGTTGGCAGCAACGGAGAAACGAGGGGCATTCAAGAATTGGACCATTTTGCTCGCGTTGCTGACATTCTCCTTGTGCCTGGTTGGAGCTTTCTTGGTTCGAAGCGGGGTACTAACCAGCGTACATGCATTCGCCGTAGATCCTCAGCGAGGCCTGTTCCTTCTCGGAATTCTTGTGATTGTCTCGGGAGGCGCACTCTACCTGTATTCCGTTAGAGCTTCCACCATTCGCAGTCGAATTCAATACTGGGGGATGTCACGAGAATTACTGCTTTTGATAAACAACGCCCTACTAGTTCTGGCGGTAGTAACGATCATGCTTGGAACGCTATATCCACTTGGCTATGAATGGTTTACCGGGGGCGAAAAGATGTCGGTCGGTGGACCTTATTTCAATAGGATGTTCATACCGCTGATGATCGTTCTGTCCTTCTTTCTGGCACTTGCACCGATCGCTAGGTGGAAGACTACACCCAAGGAGCTCATTGTTCGCAGCTTGATACTCCTAGCAGGTTCAGCGGCAGTTGCTCTTGTGTTGCCATGGGTGTTCTGGAGTTCGTTCAATTTCGGGGTGACATGTGCGCTCGCACTTGCCATTTGGATAACCATCACACATGCAAATTCTTTATGGAAACAGCGACAATCGCTGACCCTGGGCAACCTCGGCATGGCAACGGCACACTTGGGGTTTGCCATGGCAATTGTTGGAGTCGCAGTAACCAGTGCGTTTTCCTTGGAAAGAGATGCCCGTCTGAGACCCGGCGAGTCGCTAGAGGTCAATGGCAGGGCCTACGAGCTCGTCGGTGTCGCTCACACACAAGGCCAAAACTTTGTTGCCGATCGGGCGAGGTTCAACGTCGACGGTCGGCTTGAAATGTATCCCGAGAGACGCAACTATCCCATTCGACAAACCATTACCACTGAAGCCGCAATAAAGCCAGGATTCTTCAAGGACACCTATATCTCACTTGGAGAACCGATTGCCAATGGTTCTTGGGGCGTGCGCATACAAGAGAAGCCCTTGGTTCGATGGATATGGCTTGGTGCCCTAATCATGGGTGCCGCAGCCATTGTCGCCTGTCTTGACAAGAGATATCGAAGGCTATCACGAAGAGACCTACTAACTCAAGCCGAGCTGCAATGACACAACGTCAAGCGAGATTATTGCTAGCTTGTCCACTCATTGGATTTGCTGTATTGGCCTTCGTACTTGCCATAGGCTTCAATTTGGGACGCCACGACATTCATCCATCATCTCTGCTCGGAGGCCCCTTTCCACAGTTCGAGTTGTCCACACTTATAGACTCCCAACCCATTTCAAACGAACAGATGGCTGGTCAAGCCCGACTCGTGAACATTTGGGCGTCTTGGTGCGTGGCATGCCGAGCAGAACACGATGTGCTCAAACAGATTGCGGAATCTAACGAA
The DNA here is from genome assembly GCA_964572845.1 of uncultured Pseudomonadales bacterium. GTDB lineage: Bacteria > Pseudomonadota > Gammaproteobacteria > Pseudomonadales > Azotimanducaceae > Bin55. Next base: position 103,803 of record CAZNFX010000003.1, read on the forward strand.
ATATCACTGTTCGGCATCAACTACAAGGATACGAAGAGCAATGCGATTGCATGGCTCTACGAATTGGGAAACCCCTTTGAAGTCAACATTGTCGATACAAACGGCGATTTGGGAGTGGACCTTGGCGTATACGGCGCACCGGAAACGTTCCTGGTCGACTCTCGTGGATTCATTCGCTACAAACACGTTGGTCCGTTGACAAACGACATTTGGTCCAAAGAGATACGGCCTCTGCTGGGAACGTTGGAGTGACAATCAGTTGGTAGCCGCTCTTCTGTTGGTCTCACTGAGTGTTGTAGTAACCGTCGATGGGTTTCAATTCGATTCCCAAGTCGATGCCGACCGGTACACACGCCTCATCGAGGAATTTAGGTGTCCCAAATGCTTGAACACCAATCTTGCAGGCTCTGATGCACCGATTGCGCAGGACTTGCGGCGTGCCGTATACAGGTTGGTCATCGAGGGAAAAACCGACGGCGAGATCCGTGACTACATGCGCGCACGGTACGGCGATTTCATTCTCTACGACCCGCGATTGACGCCCCAAACCCTGGTACTCTGGTGTACTCCCTTTCTTCTTGTTCTGGTCGCGACGTGGCTTGTATTGAAACTTAAGGACCGAAGACAACCTGCTCAACCCAGTTCAAGCGAACTAGAACGCATACGTGACCTAACATCGTGATCTACCTGGCCTTCGTACTGCTGCTCGCTATCGTTGGCTATTGGATCCATATTGACACTAAATACCAGTCCCACCGACGCCGGTGGGACCGTCAGCAAGCCAATCTGGCCATCTATCGCGAACGTTCCAGCACGATAGACAAGACGCAAGATGAAAACAGCGAAGAACAGGAGCTGGAAGCAGGACTGCTGTTGCTTGAGGATGTTGGCGCGGACCGCGATGCTCCCAAGCCGATGCGGCCCACTCCGTGGCTGCCGCTAGGGACCATTGCACTGCTAGCCGTAGTTGGCGTCTGTGGCTATCTGTATTGGGGCGACCCACTTGCCGTAAGGTTGGAAAGCGTTCACTCACAGATTCAGCAGGCCTACGCGAATGCTAGTGAGGAGGAACTGGACCAGGTCATAAATCTCTTGGAACAGCGCAATGAATCGCGTCTGCGAGACATAAGCTCGTCAACGTACCTGATTCGTTTGTATTTCGACAAGGGGGATTTTGAAAGCGTTGTTCGTATACACAAAATGTCCGAGCAACGCGGCACTAATTCGCTGAACTCAGACACACTTCGAGTCCGAGCTGCATTCAACCTAGACAATCAAGAGTTGACGGATGAAACGCTAGACGTCATACGTCGCATTGTGGCGCAAGATCCAGATAACCCAACCGTCATGCAGCTATTGGCGATTCACTCCTACTCCCGCAACCAGTTTGAAGAAGCACGCGGCTACTTGGAACGGGTTCTGGCGCAACCTCTTCCGCCCAACGCGTCCATTCTCTTTGATCGTTTATTGACCAGCACGAACGAAAAGCTGAAAGCAGACCACATTGGAATTCGCGTTAGCGTCGAAGTTGCAAACCTGACTTCTCCACAGTGGCTTACTGTGTTCGCTCGCGGCGACGACAATTCCCCTCCGATTGCAGTCGTGCGTCGTCCCAACGCAACCAATGGGCACTACACATTCCTACTCGACGATATCGTAGCCATGATCCCTGAAAGAAAGCTCTCGTCATTCGACCGTGTGACCGTAGTAGCACAGCTCTCTCCCCATGAAAACGTCGGCAATGCTGACCAATTGAGCGAAATTCAGAGTGGTTGGATATCACCCTCTAATCGGGCGGCAGTGTCGCTACGACTCGCCGAAATCAGGAACGACGAGTCCATTACCGTCAGTGTTGCACTCGATCCAGGATTCGATGCACAAGACGATTGGCCAGTCTTCATTATCGGTCGCCGAATAGGCGAAACGGGGCCTCCTTTGCTGGTTAAGCGCGTGGAAGTCCGTGATCTTCCAATAACCTTAACTCTGACACCAGCCGATGCGATGCTCCCCAACGCCGAGTTTCCGGAAGACGCTATTGAGGTGCTGGCGCGAGTTTCGAGTACGGGAAGCGCCACTCGTGCAGTCGACGATATTGAGAGTAGCCCGGTACATGTAAATGTTGGCCAACGTGTGGGGCTCAAATTGGACCAATTAGTAACGGAAGTCGAAGGACAGTGAGAGTTCGCACTGTTTAATTGGCTTCGAGGAGTTCTCGTGCAGCCTGAGCCTTGGCGAAGATTCCCTGTAGGTACTTATCCAAGTCGAACTCCTGATTGCCCATAGCGCCAACTGAGTAACGTTTGTAGACGCCTTGAGCTATCGCCCCTAAACGCCAATGGGAGAACGCGCGGTAGTAATTGATTTTCTCCAATGTACGTCCCGTTAGGTTTTCATACCGCGATATGAGCTCCTTCCGAGAGGGGAACCCGCCAATGCTGGTAGGCGAACTGTCTTGTGGTGAGTCCTCGGGCTCGCCCCAGTTGTTCAGGAGATAGCCAACGTCAGCCAGGGGGTCGCCAAGCGTGCACAACTCCCAATCCAACAGAGCCGCCATCGTTCCTTCGCGAATGATCATGTTGCCGGGGCGATAGTCGCCGTGAACTATCGACGCCCCAATCTGTTCTGGTTTTTTCTCATGGAGAAGTCGAAGCGATTCATCCATATCCGGTATTTCATGCGTCTTGGTGGCTTCCCATTGCTGTGTCCAACGTTTGAGTTGTCGGTCAATGTAGCCTTCCTTGCGTCCTAGCTGACCAAGACCGACATCATCGGGATTAGTCAGGTGCAAGTGTGCAAGCACTTCAATCAAGTGGTTCCCAAACGATGATCTTTCGCTCATCGTGAGTTGGCTCATCAGCTCGGCATTGTGGGGAACCATTCCCTCTATGAACTCCATAATGTAGAACGACGATCCGTTGACGTCGCCATCTTCACAAAGCCCATGAGTTCTCGGCACTGGCACTTTGGTGTCTACCAATGCGCTAATAATCCGATGCTCCCGCCCCATGTCGTGAGCGCTCTGTAGAACGTGTCCCAATGGTGGACGACGTAATACCCAAGCCTGGTGTAGCGCATCTTCGAACTTAAACGTCAGATTGGAGTGGCCTCCAGCAATCAGCGAGAATTCAAAAGGTGGGACGGCTTGGGGTAATCGTTTTACTATCCAGTCGCGAACGTTCTCGTAGTTAATCCCCTCGACTGCTGGCATGGTAGCTAGACTCCTCTTCCTGAGCCATTGACAAACTTGCTTGCACTCGTATGTTCATAGCTCATGTTGATTCCCATACTATTCAATCGCTTCCAAGCTGTAATCCATGTGGCTGCAACCAATTGTTAGGCTAGCGTCTAGGTGCAGCTAGCACCACAAGAGTGCACAAAGACCATACTACTATGAATTTCGTTGCACCTCGAAACGACAAATTGCTATTCGAAAACGGTCGCTGAAAACATTCGGCAGTGATAGACTTTTCGTCTCCCACTGCTCCACCGAGGAACTGTCCATGCCAAACTGGCCCTTCCTGCACAACGGTAACCCAATACACATAGCACGGGCCGAAGGCGTCTTTCTCTACACAAAAGACGGTCGTCAAATTCTAGATGGGGCTGGTGGAGCTATTGTTTGCAATATCGGGCACGGCCGGGCGGAGGTCGCCGACGTGATACGCGAGGCGACCCTTAAGGCGGACTACATCTTGCCCCCGTGGAGCTGCGACGAACGCGAGGAATTGGTCGAGTTGCTCACTTCCAAGTGGCTTCCGCCATCGTTCACACGAGTCCACCTGACCTGCGGAGGCTCCGAAGCCATCGAGTCTGCGATGCGAATCGCCGTCATGCACTTTGCCGCTCAAGGTAAGGAAAATAAGGTCAAGATCATCGGCCGCGACGTGTCATATCACGGCACAACCTTGGCCACGATTTCTGTGGGTGGGCACGAGTCGCGCAAAGTTGGCATCAAACACATGCTTCAGCGCTACCCCGTAGCACCAACACCTTATACGCTTCGATGCGAGAGTTCCAATCCAACTCAGTACTACCTCGACGAACTAGAAAAAACCATTCTTTCGGAAGATCCTAATACGGTTGCCGCACTACTCGCTGAACCCATAGCCGGTGCTAGCGGTGGCGCGATGGTGCCGCCAGACGGCTATTGGGAAGGTGTTCGAGAGATGTGCGATAAGTACAACATGATCCTGATTGTCGACGAAATCATGACTGGATTCGGTCGTACCGGCACGCGGTTTGGCTATCAGCACTGGCCCATCGAACCGGATATTTTCGTGAGTGGGAAGGGATTGACTGCAGGTTATTCGCCGCTCAATGGATTGTTTTCCACTGATAGTATTGCCGAGCCCATTGAGCAATCCGCAGGATACAGTGTGATGTTCCACACCTATGGCTCCTTTGCACCAGCATGCGCGGCGGCGACCAAGGTGCTTCAAATTATGGATCGTGAAGCACTGGTGGACAGAGCCAAGAACCTTGGTGAAGTCCTTAGGGCAAAGCTACAGGCAGCGTTCTCCAACCACCCGCATGTCGCCGAATGTCGCGGCAAAGGACTGTTGCAAGCCATAGAAATCGTTAAGAATCGCGCGAGTCTAGAACGCTATCCTGCTTCGGAAAATGTAACTGGAAGGGTGATCCAAAAATCATTCGAAAACGGCGTGCACTTCTACGGTGCAGGAAATTCCATTGTCCGCGATGTCGTGCTCCTGGGTCCTCCTATGACAGTGGACGAGTCCCATTTGGATAGGATGGTCAATGCACTATCGGACGCAGTGGATTCCGTTACGCGTGCCTAGCCTATCCACAAATGGCCAAGCTTCTCTCGACATACCACTCCGTTAGTCTGTCATGCACGAATAGGAAATCTCCCTCTACATACGAACCTGAAAGAACATGAGGCAGCCAGAATCGATCATCCTCCCACATTTTTCCGTAGGGTATTTGGTCTAAATCGCACCAAAACGGTTCTGCTTCCTGAGTAGTCTTGGGTATTCCAACGGCCTGAAGTGATGTGAAAACGCACCCCTCCATTGAGTAGCCGTTGCCACTATCGAAGAAGCGCAAGTTAGCACCTAGTTTCAGTTCAACCGCACGAATTCCAACTTCCTCGTACAGTTCTCGTGCCGCACACTCTTCAGCGGACTCGCCAAGCTCTATCTTGCCCCCAGGGGCATTTACTTTGCCCTTTCCATGACCTCGGAGCTTGTTGATCAAGAGAACAGACCGATCCCTAATGACGAATACCAACGTAGCTCGATTCCGCGGATTCCAAGCCTGGGGAATTGGTGCTCTAATTAGATTGCTAATCAACGTGTTCCAGCATCTGGTTTAAGTTTTCTATAACGTTGCTCGAGCGCACGTTGCAGGTCTACTTGGAAACTCTCCGCATATGCGTCGAGTTCCTTGACTAGCATTGCGAGGTGAACGTTGTCTTCGCGGCCCTGCCATATCTTTTGGTAGTGCCCTTCCTTGTATCCATTGGCCTGCCTAAATCGATTCAAGACGTGCTTTCCTTTGTAGATGCCATAAAGATCGCTAAGTGTCATTGGCGTCGCTTTCATGACATTCATGAAGGTGGCGATCTCAAATGAGCCCTGTAATGCGGCCAACGCCAACGCTTCCACACAGGCCCTGAATTCCTTGGCCAACAAGGTTTCCTGCAGTTCAACCATTTGCCTCGAGATTGTCTCGAGATTCGCCTTGTCGATGATCAACATTGACAAGCCGAAGTGCCAAATGTCCACTATCTCAAGCTTGACCTGATCAAGATCGGATTCCTGGTGCTTCCACCATTTCCAACCATAGTGGTCCAGAAGTTCGGCACACTCCGTCCAGATTGCGCGGTTGAAGGGATAGCCTTGATCTTGCCAAGACGGATGTACGTCGCGATTGTGCAGTTCCTGCAAACTTGCCATCTCGCGGAGGCATTCTGTAAATCTCTCAATTTCGAGCACTAAGTCCTCCCTGCGCTTAGAGTTGGCGAATCAAACAAGAAAGCTGGTGCATTAGGGTAGTGTACGGCTACACCACTGACTCGCTGGCGTAGTTCTGGACCGGCACCACACCAAACTGTGTTTCTCAGAGCCAATTGAACCACCCGAGGACACACTATGTATACTCGCCAATTTCTCTGAGCAGGACAAGTCGGCTTTCATGCGTCTTGGTTCGAACCGAACCAGAAGCGCCAAAACACCTCGGCATCAGTTTTCTCGTGTTTTTCGCATGGACACCCCAGGAATCGCATTTCAATGCAGTATTTATTGGAGAATATTCGCGTGTCCCACGACCAAATCGTTGGCTGAGAGGCGAAGGGTGCTACGTGGCCAATGCAATCTTGGGACACGAACGTGACTCACTAGGAGACCCAAATGCGACTGTTTCGAGAATCACACAAGCGCCCCGGCTCATGTCGAAAGAGACAGTGAACGAGCTATCGCTATTCCATTTTTTCACCGATTGGTGCGCTGTCGAGCCAGAGCGATGAGTTTGCGCCTCAATGATCTGCAAATTACTTCAGCAGGGAGCAACACCACCAATGCTGGCCAGGCTCGAACGGTCAGCAAGCTGCAAGGAACCGAACTACGGCAGGAGTTGGAAGGTTTAGCGATCAATGTAATGGGTGAGTTCGAGTATATATAGCAATAATGGGTCTCTGCGTGATTCGGGGTCGTGGCAACGTCAATTCATGCTCTGCTTGAGCTTGATTATCGGTGGCGGAAGTTGGTGCCGGCATTGCTAGAACGGCTACCATTGTTCACGGTAGCATGGGATTTACGGACTTACTTGGGTTACATTATCGGTTCAAAGGAATTGGGATTAACCGACGGATTCTTGGCGGACGGGAACTCCTACGCATCGAAGCAACGCAAATGCAAAGTCTGTTAAATGAGCTGCCCCAATTGAACTATCGATTATTCAACAGAGACTAAACTACTTGAAAACACAACGAATGACCCCATATATCGACTTGAAGCGAACGGTCAATTAGCATGCCAACCAAGCCAGTACTACCGCTCAAGAATGTAGTCGTCTTTCCCGACCAGATTGCGCCCATATCCGTCGGAAGGACCAAATCAATGAGTGCGATTAATTCTGCTACTACAGGCGATCGCTACATCATTACTGCATTGCAGCTCGAGCAGGAAATTGAAGACCCAAGTCGTGAAGATTTGCATGACATCGGAACTCTGTGCAAAGTCGCGCGAGTCGAGAAACGCGACGGTGGAGCTCAGGTCCTCGCGGAAGGAGTCGCCCGCGTACGACTCGGCGATGAAACTGAAGAGGAGGACTTTCTGGCTGTAGAGTACGAGGAGCTCCCCAACCTGACAGAACAAGCAGACAGTCTTAGTCCAGAAGCGACAGCTACCCACAAAGCAGCGCTCGATTTAGCGAAGGACCTTGCTAAATTCATAAATCCTGATAAGAGCGAGCAAGTCTTTAAGCAGTTTATCGGGCAGTACAAGAATCCAATCACGCAAATGTATCGGCTTGCAACGTTTGCTCAGCAGATGACGTTCAAACAAGCCCAGGAAATCTTGGAAATTGACGCGACCGACAAGTTGATGAGCTTCATCCTGACGATACTCAAGAATGAGTACTCCGTCACTCAGCTGCAACGCGAGATTCAAACCCAGGCACGAGAGGGTCTCGAACAGCAACAACGCGAGCACATGCTGAGGCAGCAAAAACGGGCCATTGAGCAAGCGCTGGGAGAAGACGAAAATGATGACGAAATAGCCGAACTCAAAGAGGAACTTCGACAGGCGAACTTACCCGATGCAGCACAAAAGGAAGTCGATCGGGAAATCAAGAGACTTTCTCGCATGTCTCCCAACGCCGCGGATTTTCAAGTCTCCAGGAGTTATCTGGAATTGGTGGCGGAGCTGCCTTGGAACGTCATCACCGAAGACAATCTAGATCTCAAGCATGCTGAAGGCATCCTGAACGAAGATCACTACGGATTGGAGGAAGTCAAGGATAGAATTCTTGAATCCTTGGCAGTGCTAAAGCTCAATCCAGACGCCAAGGCATCCATCCTTTGCTTTGTCGGACCGCCAGGGGTCGGCAAGACATCTTTAGGTCAATCCATTGCACGAGCCATGGGGCGCAAATTCGAGCGGATGAGTCTGGGCGGCTTGCATGACGAAGCTGAATTGCGCGGTCACCGTCGAACATACATAGGAGCGATGCCAGGGCGAATACTGCAGGCGGTTCGTCGATGTGGCGTGCGAAATCCCGTTCTTATGCTTGACGAACTTGACAAGATCGGCGCAGATTTTCGTGGCGACCCATCGGCTGCATTGATGGAAATTCTTGATCCGGCTCAGAACAAAGAGTTCCGAGACAACTATCTCAATTTGCCCTTTGACCTCTCAAAGGTCATGTTCATTACAACGGCTAATACGCTCGAAGGAGTATCCAGACCCTTGCTTGACCGAATGGAAGTCCTCGAGTTAACTGGCTATAGCGATCTTGAGAAACTTGAGATCGCTCACCGCTACCTCATTCCGCGTCAGACTTTGAATGCGGGTCTCAAAGACAAAGACATGAACTTCACGGACGAAGGACTGAAGCATGTCATACGACGCTACACACGTGAAGCAGGAGTGCGGTCCCTTGAACGAATAATCGAGAGCATTGCACGCAAACGAGCAAAGAACAGCTTGATGCTGGAGTCCAAGCTTAGTCCATTGGACGTAGACACGATAGTAGAGCTGCTCGGCCCAGAACGATTCAAGGAAGAACGAAGCCGAAAGGCGTTGACCAATGGCGTCGCGACTGGACTTGCATGGACCGAAACCGGTGGCGATGTTCTCTACGTCGAGGCGTCGCTCACTTCAAAGGACGACAAAGTTACCATCACTGGTCATATCGGACAGGTAATGCAAGAGTCCGCGAAAGCCGCTCGGAGCTACATCTGGGCAGCTGCGGACGACCTACACATCGACAGAAACGCAATCGAAAAATCCGGCGTGCACATCCACGTCCCCGCCGGTGCCGTGCCTAAGGATGGACCATCAGCAGGCATCACAATGGCTACTGCCTTGGCAAGCGCATACAGTGAAAAGGTTGTGCGTGACGATTTGGCAATGACAGGTGAACTGACACTCTCTGGATTGGTATTGCCGGTGGGTGGCATTCGTGAAAAGATACTTGCTGCCCATCGGTCGGGAATTCACCATGTGATCCTGCCTAAAGAAAACGAATCGGAATTGGAGAAACTGCCAGACACGGTCCGCAAGGAAATGAAGATCAGTTTGGTAGAGAGTCTCTCTGACGTCGTCAAGATAGCCATACCGGACCTCTAAAGTAATTTTTGACCGGAGGTCCGATCCGGATGCATCTGAACTCTACCGAACAGGTGTGCGATTCTGCCTAGTCCATAGCGACCCCATTTCGAGATCCAGCCATACTCCAAGATTGCCAATGGATATTTGTCATTTCTATTGCTGAACTACCGACAGCAACTGACTGGTATTGCGGATATTTTTCCAACAGCAAATCTGCAATGTCACACGATGAAGGTACGACCGAAGCTTGACAGTCCAGGCGCAACCACCAGAGTTTCTTCCAATCTTCGTCGTAGTGGTCAAGAATCAAGGAAACCCTACAGTTTTGCTCGATATTGCGAACTCTACGCAATCTCGCAGTTGACTTGGGTTTGCCGTCGATAGGACTATAAATACGATCGTCCAACCGGACAAACACCACAGGCACCACGTGCGGAACGTCGTCGTTACACGTGGCAAGAAATCCTCTTGGTTCACTATCCAAGAGCTGGCAGACCCACTCATCCACGAATAGAAACCTCTCTCACACCACTGTCTCTCAATGTTTGATTGTGCCGAAATCTCTTACAGAATGGACGAAGACACGATCCGGATTGCTGACTTGCACCCTGGACGAGAGGGAAATCCGACGACGGGTGCTATCGGTCTAACGTCGAATTGATCTGAGTCTCCAGGCTGCAAGTGTGCCGGGCTCGCGACACGCCTATAATGCGGACATACTCCGAATTTCTGAGGAAAAACAATGAGCGACGTAGACGGCACCTGGGACACTGTTGTCAATACGCCCATGGGACAGCAAAAGGGCCAATTGACCGTCAATTCAGATGGCAACAGTTTCACAGGCACTATGACCGGTGATCGTGGATCTCTTGATATTTCTGATGGCGCAGTTGACGGCAACAAACTTACGTGGACCGCGGATATTGCCGAGCCGATGCCCATGAAGCTCTCTTTCTCGGTCGAAGTGAATGGTGACGAAATGACCGGCAATGTGCAACTTGGAATGTTCGGCAACGCACCATTGACAGGTTCACGAGCTTAGACATAGATCGCGCTAACAAGGCGCGATGTAGACACTCTACCGTCAACAAGGCAAAAGGTACCTTATCCGCTCAAATTGCACGGTGGAAGTCAGTCTCTGGCTATCGCGTCGCCCAATTGCAAGTCGATCAGCGGTTGGGGGTCAGCCATTCATGCCCGTAACTTTAGCGGTCAATCAGGAACAGCGGAGTGCTGAGTAAGCATGCCTGAGCAAGAGTATGTAATTGTTGGTGCTGAAGAGTCCCCTTATTCCGTCAAGGTTCGGTCATACTTCCGCTACAAAAACATTCCACACAAATGGACCACTCGCACCGAGTCGGCAAGTCTCTTTGCGAAGCACGCAAAGCTCCCTCTAATTCCGCTAGTCGTTACTCCTCAAGGTAAGGGACTTCAGGATTCCACACCCATCATTCAGACGCTGGAGTCGCAGTTTCCCGAGCCTGGCATCCATCCATACGACCCAATCATCTGCTTCATCTCACTGCTACTTGAGGAATTCGGTGACGAGTGGGGAAACAAGTGGATGTTCCACCTCAGGTGGGCTAGAGACATCGACCAGATTGGCTGCTCGCGGAGAATCGCAGCAATGGTTAATCCCGATGCCGATGAACAACAGTTGGAAGCCATCGCCGATTCCATTCGGAAGAGAATGGTTGACCGAGTCTGGTTCGTGGGATCCAACGCTACCACAGCACCCCTAATTGAACGCTCGTTTCAAGAGACTCTTACTCTACTCGACGAGCACTTGTCTACACGACGTTATCTGTTTGGAGATCGACCTGCATTCGCTGATTTTGCGCTTTGGGGGCAAATCTACAATGCAAATAGGGATCACACGCCTGCTTCCATGATTGCAAAGACAAGAAACATGCAGGCTTGGATTGATCGAATGTTGAGTCCTGTCAGCAGAGGACCATTTGAATCTTGGCGCGATCTGCAAGAAACATTGACTCCTATCTTGCAAACCCAGGTGAGTTCAATGTTCTTGCGATGGAGCGCAAGGAACGCCGACGCAATCAGAAGTGGCGAGGAGGAGTTTAGCGTTGATTTGAGTGGGGGCCAGTGGGTCCAAAAGCCACAGAAGTACCACGCAAAATCTCTGCAGGTACTGCGAGAGAAATTTCTAGAGTATTCGAGCAACAACGAACTTCGAGAGATTCTCGCCCAATCAGACTGCCTGAGATATCTCGAAGCGGCCTAGTCCAATACGTCGTTTGATGAAACGAGGAGTGTTCAAATGACCATTCAATTGAGACAAATATGTCTAGTTGCCCGTGATCTGCGTCCTGTGATCGACGACCTTACCTACGTTCTCGGAATCAAGTCATGCTTCGTGGATCCTGGAGTGGGAGTGTTCGGACTGGAAAACACACTAATGTGCGTCGGACGCAACTTCCTAGAGGTCGTGGCTCCAGTACAAGAGGATACAGCGGGCGGGCGTTACCTAGACCGTAGAGGCGGCGATGGTGGCTACATGGTTATCTGTCAGGCCAATAGCAAGGATGAACAGCGGGCAATTCGACAGCGAGCATTGGACAACGGCATCCGAATTGCACATGAAGGTGACCGCTCAAACTGGAACATATGCCAAGTGCATCCTAGGGATATGGTGGTGTCCTTCTTTGAGATCGATTGGATGGAACCCAACGACTTTACAGGTTGGTGGATGCCTGCTGGCGGACTGCAATGGGAAGACAAAGTGGATCAGTCTTCAACGATTGATTATGTGGGAGTGGAGTTGCAGAGTGCCGACCCAGATGCAGTTGCTCAGCGGTGGAGCCTTGTATCGGGTGAACCGGTTCAGCTTGTCGATGACGAACTCCACATTCGCTTTAACAATGCCGTTCTGCGATTCGTTCATGCTACAGATGGCCGCGGACCGGGATTGGGTGGATTGGACATAGCCGTTGCCGACCGTGCCGGAATTCTCAAGCGGGCAAAGGAGAGAAACTGCTACGCCAACGACGAACACGTAAACGTCTGTGGCACACGCTTTTACCTCAAGGACTAGTAGCCCTTGCTAGATTCCTGAATCCATCCCAATCTAACCAGTGGTCACACAGCATGGTCGTCGAGGTCTCCCAGGGGTCATAATCCAATGGGTAGTCCAAGTACTGGCCGTAATACCCTCGATCAAGATGATCGCTTACGCCATGTCCTAGTCTACGAGTGTTCTCGTGCGGATTGCCATCTCTCCAACGTCGAATGCGAAAGTACAAGTTCATTCGCGGGTTTGGACCTCGATTGGGAGTTGCCGTGTGTGGACACGAGTGCATTGCGATAACGGCGTCACCCTGTTGTAGTAGCACCGGCGTTAGATATGGCCAAGGCCACTCCTTGTCATCCGACTCGGCATGAAGGTCCCCAGCCATGGCATTTTCGACCAACTGTGGCAATCCATTGAGATAGGGCTGTCCGTCAGGTCCCACCTTGATTCTTGGCCAACCTTCTCCTTCCGGACCGATGACGCCGCCACTTCCGCGTTGTGTGCGAAAGGACTCTTCTACTAGAGCATGCATTCCTTTGAGTACACCGAACTGCCCGTTTCCACGTTCCATTTGGTCGTTTAGCGCTATTCCAACCAACGCGGTGTAGCTCCCCAAGGACATCGTGTGGGATGGATCCTGCCACAGCAATCCATCGTTGCTTCCTCGTTTCGTGTCACTCGGACCAAAAAACGGAACTGCATCCTTGGGTCTACCCCGTGTATTGTCGATCGCAGAGCCATCACGTGGAATTTGACCTGACCAGCTTCCGTCGACGTGTGGCCGAGGTCTCCCATATAGTTGATCGAATGCAGGCGTGACAGCTACTTGGCAGCTGATCACATCGGGAAATCGTCCTATTTCAGTTCGCAATATCTCACTTAGACAGGATTCCTCAAACAATCCATGCACATGTGGATTGGTCGCGAGCTTAGCCGGCGCCAGGAGTCTGCGTTTTCCTAGGGGCATGCCGTTTTCGATTATTCTCCTTGCGCGTTCCACGGCTGCAAGCGATACTGCTTCGCGAACAACCACAAATCCATCAGCAACAAGCTGTTTGCGTTCAGTTTCATTGAGAGTGGATGCGTGCATGCTAGATTCCAAGCGCTCGCACTTGATAGTTCTTGATCTCAGCCCTCCTCTCCTGTGCCGTCCATCTCAGTTTTGAACGCTCAAAAGATGGACGATAGCTATAGCTTTCTTCATCCGTAAAGCGTTGCCTGCGAACATCAATCGCCACATCGATCAATCGACAGCTTCGATCAATGTATTGCGTTGAATAGGGCTCATTGCCCCAGCCATTTACTCCCTCGACCGAAGCTCTGCGATGAAATCCGAATACAAACGTATACCGGGGAACATCGGATGTATTGGGAAAGGATCCGTGAACGATCTGCCGGTTGCATATCGCCACATCGCCGGGGTTGCACAGCAAAGGTACAGCGTCTGATGGCAAATCAGATTCAGGCGCGGCAAGCAAGGCTTTCAAATCAGCCTTTCCGTTCTTGTGTGAGCCTGGTACTACCCATAGTGCATTCTCTGGTGTTGTTTCATGTAGGTTGACCATGAAATTGAACCCGTGCGTACCTTCATCCAGATCGGGACTGTCCCAATGGGTTGTACCATCCTGATGCCAAGACACCGCGGCCCCGAAACGTGGCTGCTTCAGCCAAATCACTTCATTGAACGGCGTGAAATCCGGGCCGTTGATCGCCTCGGTCAACGCGAGTAGCTTAGGATGTCCATAGGTTCTAAGTGCCGATTCCATGAATTGCAGGATTCCGCCGATTTGAAGCAGGACCTCGTCCGGAGAATCTGATGGAAGTTCCGGTTCTGGCATCTTGACTGGGTAGCGACCATGCGTGATCCCAGTGCCTCCGTAAGGGTCTGTCAGGGGTTTGACGAAGTGGAACAGTTTTAGTTGACGTTGGTCAAACCCGACTTCCCTATTCAATGAGTCACGCTCTCCCAGTGTCTTCGTTGGTGCGCGTTGAAGTAGGTCGTCGAACTCCGTTGAAAGATCGGCCATTTCGTCTTTCGAGAGTACATGCTTCAATACGTAGAAACCATACTTCCAGTAGGCGTTGACGACATTCGAGTCAACATTTCCCGTTTCATCGACCGAGAGCGGTCCTCGATTGGGCAAGTCCAATGCCATTAGTTCACGCTCCTCTCGAAGCGAATGATTCATGATTGTCTTGCCTCGAGTTCGTGAATTCATACTGGAAATCTCTACTCAACCGTTTCGTGGGAACTCTACATTTCCACCAGTCAAAATTACGCCCACCTTCTTCTTGACTGACTTCGGATGCTTCAGCAGCGCTGCCAGCGCGACGGCACTTGACGGCTCAATCGCAATCTTCATGAATTCCCAAACCATTCTCATTGCATCGAGAATCTGCTTTTCAGACACCAACGCCACCAATGTATTAGCCCCGTGCAGTACTTGAAATGTCCACGAGACAAGTGCAGACCGCAATCCATCAGCAACGGTCAATGGTGGACGTGCGGGTTGACGACTGCCCCTTTCCATCGACAAGTAAGCATCGTTGGCCAACTCGGGTTCCGCACACACAACCTGCAATAACCCATTGGACGCCACGACCGTACCAGCAGCCAATCCTCCACCGCCGACAGGCACCCAAATCTGCTCCAGACCTGGAATGCTATCCATCAACTCCAATGCCGCGGTGCCTTGGCCTGCAATGATTCGCGGGTCGTCATAGGGTGGGACAACAGTCGCGGAATGGCTGCCCAGGAAATCCTCTAGAACGGTTTCTCGACTCTCCATTTCGGAGCCGCAGTCGACGAGATTTGCTCCATAACGAACCATGGATGCCCGTTTGAACTTAGATGCGTCCTTTGGCACAACGACATGGCATTCCAAACCTCGATGCTGCGCTGCCCAAGCCAGGGCAGCACCATGATTTCCTGATGAATGGGTGACGACGGCATCAACGTTGTCGCCGAGGCACAATGCAGCATTCATCGCACCGCGCGCCTTGAACGCCCCTACCTTTTGAAAGTTCTCACACTTGAAATAGATCTCAGCTCCAACCATTGCATTCAGCGAATTGCATGTCATCACTGGGGTTCGATGTATATAGGGTGCAATTCGATTAGCGGCCTCTTCGACGACATCCCGGGTCAATGCAGTCACTTGCTTTTCCAACCGTCTGACAAGGCCGCAGTTCTATGGAACACCGGTAGGGGACAATTAGACGATTCGTCCCGCACAAAATAGCCGATTCGTTCAAACTGAAATCGTGGACCCCGATGTTCAACTATTGCTCTTTCCACTAGTCCGCTGTGCACCTTGAGCGATTGCGGACTGAGTTCTCCTTCCAAGTCCATTCCCGCAGGGTTCCTAACACCAAACAAGTGATCGTATTCACGAATTTCCACCTCAACTGCATTGGCTTCCGAAACAAACTGAATCACTCCTTTAGGTTTCAAACCACTAGAGTCTGCGCCGCTCTTGGAGTTTGGGAAGTAGTGCGCACGCAACATCGCAATGGAACCATCGTCATTGCGTACAACCTCATCGCAACGAATGATGAATCCGTAGCGCAAACGCACCATCCCACCCGGAACGAGCCGCTTGAATTTGGCTGGGGGGTCGTCTGAGAAATCAGCACGGTCAATGAACACTGTGGGCCCAAAACTGAGCGTTCTACTGCCAAGATCCCCGTTTCTTGCATGCCAGTTGGCTGTTAGTTCAACCTCTTGACCGACAAAGTTCGTAATCTCGACACGCAGTGGATCTCTGATTGCCATGCCGCGAGGCGTCGTCTGCTCCAATTGGTCGCGAATGCAGTAGTCCAAGAGTTCGGTTTCGATCAGATTTTCCTGCTTGGTGACCCCGATTCGCTTGCAGAATTCTCGAATTGCTTCAGGTGGTACGCCGCGCATACGCAGTCCAGCGAGCGTTGGCATGCGAGGATCGTCCCATCCGAGCACATGGCCCTGCTCCACCAGCTTGTTCAGAATTCGCTTCGACATCACGTTATATTCAAGACCGAGGCGAGAGAACTCTATTTGCGGCGGGTGAAAATTAATGCTTATGTTGTCTAAAACCCAGTCGTACAGGGGTCGGTGATCTTCGAACTCCAAGGTGCAGAGAGAATGTGTGATTCCCTCAAGCGCATCGCAGATGCAATGTGTGAAGTCGTACATGGGATAGATGCACCATGCATCGCCCGACCTATGGTGTCGAGCATGAATTATTCGGTAGAGAACGGGATCGCGCAGATTGATGTTGGGAGACCCCATGTTGATCTTTGCACGCAACACACGAGACCCCTCTTCAAACTCGCCGTTCCGCATTCGGCGGAACAGTTCTAGATTCTCTTCTATGCTGCGTTGCCTGTAGGGGCTGTCCGTACCAGGCCGGTTAAGTGTGCCGCGTGTGGCACGAATCTGTTCCGAAGACAGCTCACAGACAAATGCCTTTCCTCGATTGATGAGTTCTTCCGCAAAGGCATAGAGTTGTGGGAAGTAGTCAGAAGCAAAGGTAAGTCGATCGTCCCAGTCGAATCCAAGCCACTTCACGTCCCTCTGAATGGCCGAAACGTAGTCTTCGCTCTCACTTAGCGGATTCGTATCATCAAAACGCAAATAGGTCTCGCCATCGAACTCTCGTGCGATACCGAAGTTGAGACAAATGGATTTTGCATGTCCAATATGCAGGAAGCCGTTTGGTTCCGGAGGGAATCGAGTTGTAACGCGGTGTGGAATTCGATTCGCTTCGATGTCCTCTCGTATTCGATTGCGAATGAAATCGCGTAGATCATCCGTTGACATAGGTTTATTGTAGATTTGGGGTGTACCAGCCGGTTCCAATCAAAGCTTGAGTTGCGGCATGTTTCGCAGGGTTCAGAGGATACTGAACGATTGAAGCGATCAGATTGCACGATCATCTGCCTATTCGCCGCATGTGCATTTCTCGTCGTGGGCTGTAGCCACTACAACCGAGACTCGACAATAGACCGTTTGGCGCAATCAAGGTTCAAGCAACAACACTATGTGATGGAGTATCGTGGAATTCCTGTAGGTACCCACGTCTTGTCTGGAATGCTAAACGAGAGTCGCGAGTATGAATTCACTCATCAATTCACGCAGATGACCGCGACTAACGTCGTTCTTAGAGTGACGCAAACGTTACGATTCGCTACTGATCCACCCCACCATCTATTGCACGCAAATTCAATGAAGCAAGTACTTCCCGATGAGACACCTTACGAAGTCGCGGTGGTTACTCGCGATGACGGGATGCTGTCCGTACAGCGTGACGGACAGCAGCTTGCAGTACTCGCTAGCGACTACACACTTGACGAATATCTTAGTTTGGACTCCTGGTTGGCGTCGACAGACTTAGAGATTGGTGCATCGAATTCGGCGAGGGTGCTGAATCTAGATCGAGCCACCCTTTCTTCGAGAACCTGGTCAATCACCGAATTGACTCAAAAGTCGATCACCGTGCGTTCCTCCGATCAGATCGAGTCAAAGTTTGTAATAGGAAAAGAGGGAATTCAGCTTGCAAGGTCCGAGAGCGAATCGGGTTTAGTGCTTAGACCTGTAAGTGACACACTCGACCCCGAACCGGAAACAAGCATCCCAACTTCGGCACCTGTGCGGGTTCCCCTTGATAGTTCTCTACAGCGACCGAGACAACTATCCATGCTGGAGTTGAAGGCTACTTTTGCCAACGAGGATCCTGGTCCCTGGCGTAGCCTAATGACTGCCGAGGGCACTCTTCGGATCCAGAGAGGCAAACCCATGCTGCAGTCCAATCGCGCATCGAAGGAAGATCCTTCGTGGCTCCGCGAGAACAGCACATTCTCAGAAGTTAGGAAATTGGCTGAGCAGACTCTCGATGGATTCGTTCACGAAGAGGAAAAAGTATCAGCTCTTGTTGGTCTAGTGCACGAATACATAAGCTATGAACCCTCGGACAAACCCAAATCGGTCATGTCCACATTGCAAGATCGTCGCGGCGATTGTTCTGACATTGCCAACGTAATGAGCTCGCTTGCACACTCATTCGGACTCAATGTTAGTACCGTCTACGGGCTTGCGTACGACCAGAATACGCAGACCTTTCAGATGCATGCGTGGAATATGTTCCACCTTAGCAATAACAGTCTACGCACAGTCGACGCCACTTGGAATCAGCCGCAGGCCGATGCGACCCATATAGAATTTCCCGATTCGTACCTGCACGAAGTCCTGCAATCGCTTGAGAACATGACATTGTCTGTTGTAAGGTACGAGCACGACGATGCCTAAGCCTAGATTGAACCGCTCAAGTTGCAGTCTACGGCTACACACGACTCAGAGGAACCAAGCACCATGAAATCATTGGAAATTCAATTGCGCAGACGCCCGGTCGGCATGCCGGAAATCGACGACTTTGAAATTGTGGAAGTGGAGATTCCCGATCCAAAGGCTCAGGGAGAGGTGCTTGTTCAAAACGTTAGCCTAACAGTCGACCCCTACATGCGAGGTCGCATGATTGACCGTCAATCCTATGTACCCGGATTTCAACTGAACGAAACCCTGACTGGCGGCGCAATCGGCAAGGTCACCGCATCTACGCATGCAGACTTTCAAGTTGGAGACTATGTAGAGAGCCATCTCGGTTGGCGCGAAGCATTCATGTCCTCGGGTCGAGGCTTGCGCAAGCTCGGAGAACTGAAAGCGCCCCCGTCAGCATATCTCGGCATCTTGGGAATGCCTGGCATGACCGCCTACGTCGGCTTGCTAGAAGTTGGCCAACTAAAGGAGGGAGAGTTCGTGTTCGTCTCCGGTGCCGCCGGCGCTGTGGGAAGCGCGGTGGGCCAAATTGCGAAAATCAAGAAATGCACAGCAGTCGGATCCGCAGGAAGTGCGGAAAAAGTCAGGCACCTGACGGAAGATTTGGGCTTTGACCACGCATTTGACTATCACGATGGTCACTTGGAGCGTCAGATTCTGACTGGTGCGCCTCAAGGGATCGATATCTACTTCGACAATGTTGGGGGCGACCATCTTCAAGCTGCATTGAACTGCATGCGACCGAACGGCCGAGTGCCCCTATGCGGAGCGATTTCTCAATACAACGCGACAGCACCTGTTCCGGGCCCAAACAATCTTGCAATCGCAATCGGATCGCAACTGACCCTACAGGGATTCATAGTCTCCAACTACAACCACCTCCGTAACGACTTCATTCGTGACATGACAGATTGGGTTCAAAGCGGGCAAATGAAGTATCGAGAAACAGTGTTCAATGGAATTGACGAGATGCCGAAGGCATTCATTGGACTGTTTACCGGAGAAAACACAGGAAAGATGATCGTCAACTTGGCAGATTGATGCGGATGCGGCGCAATTTACACAGTCTTGAAATAGTCAACGCTTGACTAGGCCTTGCAGGGAAATTCGTGACGCAGAACTGACACGCAGGTGGATTCCGACAAACTAAGAGAAAAGCTGAGTGTTGTGCTCGAGCAAATGGCACGAAACTCTGCGGTAACCGACTCGCTCGTCGACAAGAATAGATATCGTCTATACCTGTGCACCCTATGGTCCAACTTAGTGCTAGAGCCAGATCAATTGGATTTGGAAGCAGACGACTTGGAACAAGCATTCGAAGTGATCAATGATTTAGCGCACGATGTACTTGGCGAACGCGACGCTATCCGGACTTCGTTTCAGTTTGTAGCAAGCTCCGCTGGCGAGAACGAGATGAATCAAGCCAAGATTTCCCGCAATCATCGGGACTTGCTCGCATATTTCTCTTCAATGATCCTCGATCCCGAAGGGCATAAACAATGGTTGAGTCAAGTACGTAGCGAAAATCCTTGGCTGAGGCGGTAGTGCTAACTACGTAAAAGCCGCTATTTCATAGCGTCAATCGCAAGTTGCCGCAACGAACCAGGAGCCTCCAACTACGTTGCATTGAATTACTTCCCCATGTCGCTTCAGTCTGAAACGTGAAGAATCAATTCTCGTTGCGGCGGACGGACGCGGTGCTCCCAGAGAAATATCCCTTGCCACACTCCTAACGCAAGTATTCCTGACTTGATAGGGACGCTTACATGGGTTGCCGTAATCGCACCTTTGATGTGAGCGGGCATGTCGTCTGGTCCCTCTTGCCTGTGTTTATACCTGTTACTCTCGGGTACCGCTCGGTCCATCCATTCTTGCAAATCGTGAAGTACAGCAGGGTCAGCATTTTCTTGAATGACAAGACTGGCAGAGGTGTGTCGAATGTAGATTGTCGCCAATCCTTCCTCCACCCCGAAATGCGAGACTTCACGACCGACAAGCTGCGTTATGTCGTGTAAGCCCTTGCCGGCAGGCTCATAGTAAAAGGACGTGATCATCGAGAGTCGAAATTTGAGACAAGCGTGTTAGAGATGCTGATACCAAAGTGAGAGCTGCGGCACGTAAGTGATCAACACCAGAACTACCAGCAACACAGCCATAAAGGGCAGTGTTGCCGTGTACAGTTCCACAATGGGTTTGTTGAAACGATAGCTTGCGATGAACAGGTTCATACCGATCGGCGGAGTAAAGTAGCCAATCTGAAGATTAGCTATGAAAATAATTCCCAGATGAACGGGATGTATGCCGTAATTTACGGCAATAGGCAACAAGAGCGGCACCATGATCACAGTGGCAGAGAATATGTCCAACATTGCACCAAGAAGAAGTAGTAGCAGATTCAAGAGAATCAAAAATATGATGGGATTGCTAATCTGGACGTTTATGAACTCAAAGATTTTTTGGGGTATTTCTGCATCGACGAAATAGTTGGTCAGCGCTAACGCGCCACCTAGTATGAGAATGATGCTACCCACCATGATCATCGATTCCCGAATCACATGTGGCAGACGCTTCAAAGAGACTTCACGATAGACAAAGACCTCCACTACGAGAGCATAGAGTGCGGTCATGGCTGCGGCTTCGGAAATAGCGAAGTAGCCTGAGTAGATGCCGCCCAAGATTACAAAGGGAAGTGGCAGCTCCCACCGGCTTGCCTTTATGGCTTTCCACACCTTTCCTAGTTCGAACGGAGTCAATGGCAAGTGCCTGTGTCGCAAAGCCGCCCAAACCGACAGTGCAATGACCATGAGAAGAGCCGGAACCAAGCCCGCAAGAAAAAGCTCCTGAATAGAGAAACTCTGTCCTACGTTGAGCTGCTGTGCGATTACACCGTAGAGAATCAACGGAACGCTAGGAACGATTAGAAGACCTAGGCTGCCCGAGCTCGTAACAAGTCCCAAGCTATAGTTTTCTGAGTAACCTGATCGAACGAGCATAGGAAGCAACAATGCGCCCAGTGCAACGATGGTCACACCAGACGCACCAGTCAGAGCAGTAAAAAAGGCACACGCAACAAATCCCACGATCGCGAGGCCGCCTGGCATCCAACCAAATAGCGCATTTACAAGATCCATAAGACGTTGGGACGTCTTTGCTTCGGCAAGCATGTAGCCTGCAAAAGTAAACAGGGGCAACGCAACCAAGAGAGGAGTGTCCGCAATTCGATAAAGCTCGATCGCGACATTGACCAAATCGGTGCCAGATGCCAAGAATCCTAGTATTGCAGCTCCCAATATCACCACAAACAGCGGCGCTCCGCAGAGAGCCATGATGATTAGCGCCGCGACTCCTAGAAAGATCATTTCTCTTGACGCACGAATACTTGAATGGCGAACCTAATCCCCATAGCGAAACCTGCAAAGGGAATGATGGACACAAGAATCCAGGATGGTACAAACCCAATTCCTGTGTAGCCGTCTTCAAACTCCCAGCGAACCAAGACAAGCGAGAAGTACGCCAGTACAAAGCAAATGAGAGAGGCAGAAATGTTCGCGACAACTTTGAGACCCGGCATCCAGCGTTCCGGAACGAATCTCTCCGCAATATCGATTCGAATATGTGAACGTTGGCCTATCGCCGCCAGCCCACCAATCATCGTTATCCAAAGAACCGACATGCGCGTCAGTTCCTCTCCCCAAATGAAACCTGTCCCAAAGAGATTTCGCATGACGATCTGGGCACATGCCACAAGTAGCATTGCAGCAAAGAGAACTACCAGCGTGCCTGATTCAAGCCAACGCAGGTAGCGAAGAATCCTAGTCAGCATTCTCCGTTCGAGATTTCTTCAGCGAGCGCGCAAACCGGTCATAGATACTCTGGTTTACCAATCCCTTAGTAATCCACTCCTCAATTGCACCATCAGCATTGCGCTGCCACTCAGCCAATGCTTCGTCGACCGGTTTGAGCAACTTGATTCCTTGGTCTAGCATCACCTGGAACGCCGACTCGTGATCCTGCTTGCCTTTCTCTTCAGCATTCGTTATTGCTTGATCCATGTGTTTGCGTACGATCTCTTGATCGGTCGGATCGACGCTCCTGAACGACCGTTGATCCAACACATACACCGAGAACACATACAGAAATGGAACATCAAGCATGTATTTGATTTGAGTGTGCCATTGCAGTGTAATGGCTGCAACAGGCGGGGAAGCCACCGTGTCGATCAATCCAGTCTGAAGACCTGTGAGCACATCCACGATGGTCAGCGGGATGGGACTGACTCCGAAAGCCTTGAGCATGAGTTCCGTGCTCGGATCGTCCTTTGGAACCCAAACTTTTAGTCGTCGTGTCTCTTCTACGGTAGTTGCGCTCTTGGATCCCATTGCATACGCAAGTCCGATTCCGACGAATCCAAATGAAACATAACCCGCTTCTTCTATTTCAGAACGCAATATGGGGTCAAGATCCTCTCGGACGGCCGTAACTTCCTCGACGTTCTTGAACTGCAAGGGAAGGTTGTACACGTTGAGATTTGGTACATCTGAGCTAAATACGCTCGTCTGCAATATGGCTCCGTGCAATTGGCGGGCTCTAATCTTTCGCTTGACGGCAAAGTCATCCCCCATTACGCCACCGGAATAAAACTTGAACTTAACTCGTCCGTCGGTGGCTTCATCAATCGACGCTGCAGCTTTGCGCAGCTCAACCATTAACGCGGACCCTTCAGGAGAAATAGTTGCAATCTTTAGTGTTGTTTCTGCATTGACGATGGACGCGAAGAGACTCACCGCAACAGCGTACCGAATCCATTTGGGTGAGCAATTAGAAGAATTCATCAGCCTCCGCCAGCATTTCGCGTGCAATCTCCTGTGCCACCGTGTTTTGCAGAGTGTAGCCATCAACGCGCGGATCGGCAGCAAGGACCTCTCCTAGCAACACATCGTGAAGTTCACGATCATGGGTCATGCGTGCATAGCTCTGTGCATATAGCACTTTCGCATATAGGTTGCGACCTTTGCTAATTGCAATTGCTTTCGTAAAGTGCATTCTTGCCACTTCCGGTCGTCCACCAAGTGAGGGTGGAAACAACGTCTCAAACACCCCCATGTACATGTGCGGAGCTGCCAATTCATAGGTCTCGTCCAATTCCAAGAGACGCTCTATAAGCAATTTGACCTTTGCCAATTGAGCAACAGCATGTAAGTCGTCCGCATGAGCCTGCAACCATCCCGCCCAAGCACTTGCCAGCCCGAACAGAGCTGATACGTTCTCCACGCCTAGACTCATCACTGCGGCCGTAGTTTCATCAAAGGACATGGTTTCGATACCGCAGAGCATCTTCACCTCAAGGCAAGATGCTTTGAACGCCAACTCTCTGGCCTTTGATGTGAGACTCTTTTGCTGGGTCAAATCGTGGGCGAACGCCAGCGCATACGAAGCATTCAACTGGGCTGCTGCAAACATGAGCTCTGAGTCTGTTTCGTTGCCATGGAGCAATGCATCGACTCCGATCAGATAGGCAGGCAAGCCGTCGCGTATTGTGTGTAGGTCATCGCTATTTAAGATGGAGATTGTCAGTTTCTTGGTAAAACCGTCGGAGACAGTCGAAACGAGGACTTGGCATCCTCCAATGAATGCGAACGCAATCAAGAGTGGAGTAGCCAAGAATGGCATCCAACGTTTCATGTAGGCGTTATCCAATCCACACAGCCTAAGACAGTGACCAATTTACTCCTGGAGAATTCCGCATGAGGCCGACCTTTGTGGTCGACAACTCATGCAACCTCGGTACTACAACATGCCGTGCAAGCACATGCTATCGCTACTATGCAAGCAAGCGAATCCTATAGTGGCTACAAACCTCTAGCGAGGGAATCAAGTGCAGGTCGCAATATTATCAAGCTTGAGCAAAGCGCACCGACGTATGCTTGCTACGACACAAAATACTGGGAACAGCGTTCAAGAATCTGACGGATTCGACGCTATCGCTTCCGTATCGAAATTGCGCCGCCCATCGCTCTGCATGTTAGTAAGCTCGCCTCAATTTGATTGCGACTCTGTTCGTCGCAAAGCTAGGCTACGAACTCCAGGTGTCGGAACTCTATGTGGGTAATCTAGCTGTCGAACTCTCTGCGATACCTGTGCTCAAGGGAAAAGTGCTGCAAACTTGGGTTTTTGTTGTTGTCTACGCCGTCTAACGCAACGTATCCAGTCTCGACGGACAAGCGCACCAGAAAGTAGTGCATAGGAACGGCCATACGCATGAGTTACGCCACTAACGCCAAACGTCCGGCTGAGCAATACTAGGCCGGCGAGCCCAAAAATACTTGTGCTATTCATGCACTATGCAAGCTATTGCTTACGCAGGGCTACAGTGGATCGCCAGAATTAGCTTCAAGGTATTTGCTGCAATAAAGCACCAAGTGCAACAAATTCGATCTTTTCTCTTGAAATGCGAAAACGAAACCCTATCATACACACCGGTTAGCACTCTCGTTCTGCGAGTGCTAACCAATGTTTCATGAGCATATCGGGAGACACTCACATGAATATTCGACCACTCCACGACCGCGTGGTCGTACGGCGTCTCGAAGAAGAGACACTGTCGGCTGGCGGGATCGTACTGCCGGATACAGCATCCGAAAAACCTAGTCAAGGAGAAGTACTGTCTGTTGGACCAGGAAAAGTACTGGACAACGGCGACGTGCGCGCTCCTGACGTAAAAGCAGGTGACAAGGTGATTTTCGGGCAATACGGCGGAAACACCATCAAGCTTGAAGGCGAGGAATTACTGATCCTGTCGGAAAGCGAAATTTTTGGCGTCATTGAAGACTAAACTCGATAGGAGACAAAAATGAGCGCAAAAGAAGTCAAATTTTCAGATGACGCGCGAGCACGCATGCTCAGTGGCGTCAACATCCTTGCGGATGCCGTCAAGGTGACCTTGGGTCCGAAGGGACGCAACGTGATCTTAGACAAGTCGTTCGGTGCGCCGACCGTGACAAAAGATGGCGTGTCGGTAGCAAAGGAAGTCGAGCTTAAAGACAAGTTCGAGAACATGGGAGCACAAATGCTCAAAGAGGTTGCAAGTCAGACTTCTGACGAAGCCGGGGATGGCACGACCACCGCCACTGTACTGGCGCAAGCGATCCTCACGGAAGGTCTCAAGTCTGTTGCAGCAGGCATGAACCCTATGGATCTCAAGCGTGGAATCGACAAAGCCGTCGTTGCAGCCGTTCGGGAAATCGAAGTGATGTCCACACCTTGTGAGGACTCAACGTCCATCGCTCAAGTTGGCACAGTGTCTGCAAACAGTGATACTTCGGTTGGCGAGATCATTGCTGAAGCAATGGAGAAAGTTGGAAAGGAAGGAGTCATTACCGTGGAAGAAGGTAGTGGTCTCGAAAACGAACTGGATGTCGTTGAAGGCATGCAATTCGATCGAGGTTACCTCTCTCCCTACTTCATCAACAATCAGGAGTCAATGTCCGCTGAACTCGAAGAGCCGTACATCCTCTTGTGCGACAAGAAGATTTCCAATATTCGTGACATGCTCCCAGTCCTAGAGTCCGTAGCCAAGTCAGGCAAGTCCCTCATGGTCATCGCGGAAGACATTGAAGGCGAAGCACTTGCGACTCTTGTGGTCAACAACATGCGAGGCGTCGTCAAGATTGCTGCCGCTAAGGCTCCGGGATTCGGCGACCGTCGCAAGGCAATGTTGCAGGACATCGCTACGCTGACCGGTGCAACTGTGATATCCGAAGAAGTGGGCTTGACGCTTGAAGGTACGAGTCTGGACGATCTCGGCACTGCCAAGCGAATTTCCAGCACGAAAGAAAACACCACTATCGTTGACGGTGCCGGTGCTCGAGAGGAAATCGAAGGACGCATTAAGCAAATTCGACAGGAAATCGAAGATACGACTTCTGACTACGACCGTGAGAAGCTTCAAGAACGACTGGCGAAACTGGCTGGTGGAGTGGCTGTTATCAAGGTCGGCGCGCCCACGGAAGTGGAAATGAAAGAGAAGAAGGCACGCGTCGAAGATGCATTGCACTCTACTCGTGCAGCTGTGGAGGAAGGCATCGTGGCTGGTGGCGGCGTTGCTTTGATCCGTGCGCTCCAACAAATAGAAAACCTCAAGGGAATCAACGAAGACCAAAATGTAGGTATTCAAATTGCCTTGAGAGCCATGGCTTATCCACTTCGCCAAATTGCCGAAAACGCCGGTGTAGAGCCTGCAGTGGTTGTTGACAAAGTGCGGAGCCTAGAAGGCAACCACGGATTCGACGGAGCCACTGGCGAGTACGGAGACCTGATTGAATTGGGAATTCCTGATCCCGCAAAAGTAGTGCGGTCCGCACTTCAATCTGCGGCATCCGTTGCTGGACTCATGATCACTACGGAAGCCATGGTCAGTGAACTGCCCGAGGATCCGCCGCCGGCCGCACCAGGGGGTGGTGGCATGCCCGACATGGGCGGGATGATGTAGCACAGATTCCCAACGGCAATTGTCCGTTGCTCAAGAAATCAAGAGTGCGGCCTGCGTTACGTAGGCCGCACTTTTTTAATATGCAACATAGTTTGGAAGTTATCAGCCGAAAGCGTCAAGCATGAGAACGACATTGGCAACTGCGATCGTGATTCTCGCGGTGGGTACTGCAGCGCAAGAACTGGATGAAATAGTCGTAACTGCACAAAAGCGAAGTCAACCGATTCAGGACGTTGGCATGTCGGTCGGGGTAATGTCTGGAGAAGATGTCGAGCAAGTCCTACGCGGGGGATTGGATGTCTTGGGTATGGCAAGCCGATTGCCAAGTTTGCACGTTGAGTCGTCCAACGGTAGATTGGCGCCCCGCTTCTACGTTCGCGGTCTTGGCAACATCGATTTTGATCTCAATGCTTCGCAGCCCGTTTCATTTGTACATGACGAAGTCGTGCTGGAAAACCCAGCCGCAAAGAGTTTCCCTCTCTTCGACATAGAGAGGCTCGAACTGCTGCGAGGACCACAGGGAACATTGTTCGGACGCAATACCACAGGCGGCATTATCAAGTTCGACTCAAACAAACCGACATCCGAACCGTCGAGCTCGATCAGTTTGAGTCTGGGTGCGCGCGACCATGTACGCACCGACATAATTCTTAACGGACCAGTCGAGAGCGTTAGTGCAAACTTACGCTTGGCAATAATGGCAAATTCAATTGGCGATTGGATCCACAACGTCGCGCCTGGATTTTCCAAGTCCAATGCCCTCGGAGGTTTCGAGGACTACGCCTTTCGCCTACTTGCCGCATTCAATCCATCTGACCACTGGGACCTGCTGCTCAATCTTCATGGGCGGCGTCTTGACGGAACTCCAACCATTTTCTACGGGAACGCCATACAACAAGGAACGAACAATCTAGTAGAAGGCTTTTCTCGCAAATTTACTAGTCTAGATGCATTTGACCAACACTTTCAAAACTCAAAGCAACTCGGACTCTTTGCCACGCTCAACTATCGATTCGACCAATTGTCCTTGCATTCCATAACCGGCATCCACTCTGTACTCGAACAGATCTCCCGAGGTGATGTGGATGGTGGCTACGGGTCGGTATTCGGGAATGTCTTTCCGTCCGGACCGGGCCCGGGCATCCCATTTGATGCACAAACCGCGGACCGGCTTGACGGGCACATGCAAATTACTCAGGAAGTCCGACTTGAAGGTCGTCGTGGAAATCGCTTCTGGCGTCTAGGATTCTATTTGTTCCATGAAAACCTAGAGATTGAGACCTTCAATTTCGACACGGTATTCGAGCCACACACGCAAAATGGATATGTGCATCAAGACCAGCAAACTAGAGCCTATGCTTTGTTTGGATCACTCGATCTCATATCAGCACATACATTCAGCGTTAGCTCGGGTTTGCGAATCTCATCGGATCAAAAGGAATTTGAGGTCGTTAGAACTCAATCGCCGCTCTCATTTCTTGGAATCGGTGGCATCGGCCCTCTGCAGACCAATCCAGGGGACACCGTATTGACGTGGGATTTCACAGCCAACTACGATTTTGCACCAGACATTGTGGGGTACGCACGCCTTGCAAAAGGTCACCGTGCACCTGCGATTCAGGGACGCTTGTTGTTTCAAGACAATATATCGGTCGGCGAAACGGAGACGAGCCTTTCCTTGGAAGTTGGGATCAAAGCGCTGGCTCTCGACCGACGCTTACGTATACACGGCTCAGTCTACCGATACGGAGTTGACGACTTTCAGTTGACTAAGATCGGCGGAGCCGGCAATGTGAACGAACTGATCAATGCTGATCTGCTAGTTGGAATTGGTTCCGAGTGGGAACTCGATTGGTATGTGAATCAGTCATGGCTGGTTACTGCTGGTGCAAGCTTGAATCTCACCGAAATCGATGATCCGAATCTGTCAGTAAACGGCTGTGGTTCAGCCAGCCTTCTAATGGGATGTACAGTTACCGATCCCAGACTGCCGAACGGCGAACATTTGATTCATGGGAATAGCCTATACAACGCTCCGGAACGCATCCTGAATGTGTCCGTGCATTACGAGAAGCCATCGAGAGCTGGAATCGTAGAGTTCTCGATAGATTGGGCTTTTCGAAGTTCATTGAGGTTCACCTTGTACGAGAGCATCGAATATGCTGACGACGGCGCTAGCGAAGGGGGCGCACGGTTGGGACTTCGATTCCCTAACGAACGCCATAGAGTTTCGGTCTATGTACGGAACGTGCTCAATGACCGCTCCCTGATAGGCTCGATCGACTTCAATAATCTGGCAGCCATGCTCAATACCCCTCGCACTTGGGGAATCGAATACAGATTAGTCAATTAAGGTGATCTATCGACGGTACTTGTGGACGAGCGAAAGTGCTGGATAGTCTTGCCGTAGCATAACCCGCTAGCCAGTGCTGGTCCCACCTCGGAGGCGGGACCAGCGACACAACATGCGCCTATTACTTCCTAGCCGTGAAGCCTTGGCAGAAGCAATGCCGAACGTGCAGACTAACCTTGAACGCTAAATCCGATCTCGATGGACCGACCCGGTAAGGGTACAGAATCTTTTATGGGCGATGTGTGAGGACGTTGCTCAGAATCCAATAGATTCCTAGTCTGCATGAACAACTTCGCCTTCCTGTCTACGAAATCGAATTCGTACTCGACATGAACCGATATATCCGTATAGGATTCAGTTGGAAGTATGAATTCTGCGGTGTCCGAAACTTCTTGTAGATGTGCAACAGATACGACAGCTGTAAGCTTGTCGCGAACTGCTTCCAATCGACTTACGAAACGATTGGCCGGTTCCCGTGGAAAATTCTCGTTTTCTGCCAAGTCTATTCGTGAGTTGACGAAGTCATAGCTGAATCCAGAATCCACAACCCAGTTGGTGTCTTCGTACAGTCGATACTCCAGTGAAAGATCGCTTCCTACAAAAGATGCATCATTCTGCCGAAACTGGTAAACCGGTAGTCCGTCTTCGATCTCGCCCGTTGACGTGTCGTAGATGAAGTTGTCAGCCCAACGAACATACCCAGTAGCTGACGCTCGCAACCGACCCAACCCATACTCAAGCGAGACGTTGATAGCTCGTATGTCTTCACTTGACAGGTCTGGGTTGGCTTCTAAGTGACTGCCTGTAGCCAAGTGCACGCCCTCAACGAACAGTTCATCCGCAAGAGGAGCCCGCGATGACAAATCCAACGTTGCATCAAGCATTAAGTTGTCGTCGAGCGGATAGGCAAATCCGCCAGATGCATTGAAGAGCAAGTAGTCCTTCTCGCCAAACACGCTATGGTCTACGACTACACTCTCAATGCGCACGCCAAGCTGGTAGTCCGTCTCTCGGTGCTGTGTGTGTCCAACCCAAAACAGACCAGAAATTGCAGTCTCTATGGGGCTCGAGTCCGATTCTCCTGACAGGAATATGAACTCACTTTGATTGAACTGCCATCCGAATGCATGTGTCCACTCGTTGATTTCGGGAGTGGTGACAACAAGTCGAGAGTCTAGGGCGTTGGTTCTTTCAAATGTCGTTTCCGGCACATCATTCTCGAGTTCGTCATGCGAATAGTCACTGAATCCAATTCGCCAACTCAGGTGATCTACATTTTCGATGGGTTCATATAGCCCCATCTCCAAATCAAAGCGGGAATAGTCAAGCTCGATATGCACTCTTTCTGCTTCCTCGTGCGGTTCGTCGTGGTCTTCGTCCGCATCGTGTTCGTCGTGGTCTTCATGCATTTCTTCATGATGCTCGTCTTCATGGTCGTGGTGCTCGTGTTCGATCGGAATTCCAAAGGTAGCTGTGGAATTCGCCATTGCTACACCGACGAACCCCCAGTCCTGAATAAACGAGAGTCCTATTGATCCACCACGATTTTCCACATCGCTATTTGGCAATATTCCACAGGGGTTCTCCTCTTCTTCGTGTTCGTGTTCGTCTTCGTCTTCGTGTTCATGCTCGTCTTCATGGTCTCCTTCGTGTTCCATTTCCTCAAGTTCGTGCTGTTCAATCAATGCAGATGACATAGCGCAACCCGCCATTTCATAGTCATCCGCACTTCGGGAATAGCCGTCCACGTGAGCCACAAAGTTCTCGAACCGAAAATCTGCGTGTCCTGCGGCATGCAACCGATTGCCATTGTCTCTGGTCCGCATTTCAAAGCGATACTCTGCATCGCCGTCTGGAAACCCACTAGGAATTCGACCTGTCTCAGCATTGATTACCCCACCCGAGGACCCAGAACCAAACAGCAATGAGTTTGGTCCCTTCAAGATCTCAATTTGGTTGGCAATGAACGGTTCCACCAGTGGAGGATGATCACCGGGAGTCGTTGCAACATCCATAGGCCGCAGTCGATCGTAGAGAAGAAGCACACGCGGACCATCCATACCATGAATGACAGGATGCGCAGATCCTGAACCGAACGACGCGTTTCGCACTCCTGTCACTTGGGATACGATGTCAGCCAAGTTCTCAGCTCGCACTCGATCGAGATCGTTGTGATCCAACGAAACTACATCTATGTCCGAAATCGTTCTTACTCCGGTTCTAGAAAGTGGATGGGCAACGATGGTGAGCTCGTCAATGCGATCATCTGCATCTTCGGACCCCTCAGAAGTTAAGGCTTCGCCTTCCTCAACCTCTTCAGATTCCGCCATTTCAGCTTCTTCATCACTCGCATAGCAAACTGCCGACACACCCAAAATCAGCAGTAAAGCCATCGCTCTCAGGAGTAGTGCTCGAAAAATTTCCATCTAACCTCCATTGGTGTCTTGCAGGAAAAACATGTGATTCTAAAAAATGCTGACGAATTGGATCATCGGTAACGTCAGCGCTCTTGTGAAGAACTTCAAGAGATCATTCTCTGAGCCAACTCTGAAACTGTCACGGTGAGGCGTGTTTGCAACGCTCCCTCAGAGTCACACAACCACTCGGTCCAACTGGCAGTTCTTACTGTTGGGGAGGGATTCAGAGATCCACTAGGGTTTCGAACCCTCCGATGATCATTCGAGACTGATCAAAGAGTTGAGGAGTCTCAGTCGTTTGCATCTCTTCTCTGAATGCAGCCATAGCACGATTCCTAACTTCCTTCGAAGGCCAAGTTATCCAAGCGAAACAAACAGTTTCGTTAGGTTCGCATTTCACGGCTTTGATGAACGATGTTGTATCTGGATCTGGCACTTCGTCCGCCCAGCATTGGACCCAAGAAAGTGCGCCATGGGTCTTGAAGACCTTTCCCATCATGGTCGAGTATTCGACGTACTCTTCCTTTTTCTCCGTTGGTACTGGAGTTACAAATCCGTCGACATAGTTCATGGATTCCCCTGCAATTTAGCGCTGGTTTCAACTACATGCACAAATCTTCGTTACAGCAATACTGCTGGCTCCGACCATCTTGCACTAGTCCTTTGATCGGCTGAACAACCTTCCAATGTTGTCGAAAATGAGATACAAGCACGGCAGTATCAGCAACGACCCAACTGTAGACGCAACAAGTCCGCCAATGATAGTCATAGCCATTGGTTGTCGGAGCACCGCACCCTCGCCTCCCCCAAACAGCAGAGGGAACAAGGCAAGCGCTGTAGTTAGCGTGGTCATGGTAATTGGTCGCAAACGAATCCCAGCAGCTTCAGCCAATGCGGTTGTGCGGTCCTTCCCGTCAGCCATGAGTTGACGCGCTGTTGCAATGAGCAACACGGCGTCATTGACTGCAACACCTCCCAAGACAATCAACCCGAGCATCACCATGACGCCTATGGGCTCCCCGAATGGCACCAATACCCCTGCAACTCCCATCAAGGCTATGGGAATCGCATACAGAATTGTGATCGGTTGCAGCAATGACTCGAATGATCCAGCAAGAACCATAAGGACAAGAATGATCGCCAGAATCCCAGCCAATCGTAATTCTCCGAAGGTACGCTCCCGCTCAGCTTCCTGGCCATGCATTCTTACCGTCGTTCCAGAGGGCAGCAGTCTGTCCTGCAGGATCTCGCTTACAGCTGATATGGCTTGCGGTTGCGTGTAACCGTCGTTGACAAGTGCTGTAACTTGGGCGACTCGGCGTTGGTTACGCCGGAATATCTCTCGGGCTCCAGTCGCCTCCTCGAAAGAGGCGACCTCCCCTACCGCTACCTTTCGCCCCTGACCACTTAAAAACGGTAGATTCTCTAGGTCCTCTCTGAGCAACGATTTCATGCGAAGCATGATGGGATACTCTTCGTCGCCAATCGTCAGATAGGTAACCTCTCTTCCATCTAAATTGGATTCCAAAACCCCTGCTACCGTGTCAATTCCTATTCCGAGAGCGTCCGCAGCAGCATGATCTAGCTCCACCCGCAGCTCTGGCGGTCCGCCTTCGAACGACGAGCGTACGTTCCACAGCTCCGGCAGTGCCGCCATTTCCGTTCGAATTTGCTCGGTAGCAATGCGAAGATCCGAAATTGTGATTCCAGACACTTCGACAACTACGGGCGCTGCGCCAGTGTCGAAGGCGTCACCCAGAGCCGATCGATTGAGTTCCCAAACTGTCTCGGTATTGGGGATTTGATCCAGATCATCCCTCAACTCATCGGCAAATGCATTGCCTGAGGGTGCATCCTCTGTTAGGCGGACAGTTAGGCGAGCAGTGTTCTCACCTGTCATTTCACTTCTGATGACTCGATCGTCGTCAGGAAGCTTGCCAATTTCCGCCAAGGTCGCTTCGACGAATTGGGGCGCGCCATTTCTGATCGATGATTCAATGCCCTCTACCGCTCGAGCGGTTGATTCCACTCGCTGGCCACTAGGTCCTAGCAGCCGTATCGAAAACTGTTTCGGGTCGGAAGGTGGAAGAAGCTCAGTTCCAAGTCCCAATAGACCGTATATGGCCACCCCCACACCGATCGCAGAAACTAGCACTACGAGCAACGGTACGCGCAGCAGCCGACCCACCAAAGCTTCCAAGCCGCGTCGCATAGGGTGAATTTTCTCTGCTACTACATTACCAGCACCATCCCGTTTTGCCGGTTCAATGAACCACCTTCCAAGTGCAGGTATGAGGAATACTGCGACGGCCAATGAGGCCGCCAAGGAAACTACTACGGTAAAGGCGATGCCGTCGATAAGCCGTGCAGCAAGTCCTTGGACAAAGAATATGGGCAGGAAAACTACACATGTCGTCAGCGTACTCGCGGTGATGGCTCCTGCAACGAGCCCCGTTCCTTTCTTTGCCGCTTCTTCTGGAGAGTCTCCCATTCGTGCACGGCGATACATGGATTCGACAACGACAATCGCATTGTCCACCAGCATCCCGGCACCAAGAGCCAAGCCACCGAGTGTCACAATGTTGAAGCTGTAGTTGCCGAAGTGCATGCAGAAAATCGCAGCAAGCACGGACACGGGCACGGCGAGACTGATAATGAACGTGGCGCCGACGGAGCGCAGGAAAAACGCCAAAACGATGATCGCAAGTGCCACACCTAGCAACGCGGCGATTCTGAGATCATCAAGTGCATCTACCACGAGAGTTGCGTTGTCCGTTATCTCATGGACTTCCACTCCGGGCAAGTCTTCGCTAAGGCCCGCGAGAGCTTGCTTAATCGTGTTGGAAACGGTGACAGTGTTTGTTCCGGCTTCCTTGTAAATGGAGAGTCCAACGCCTTCCTGCCCATTGACCAGGACCACATGGTCGATTTCGACCTCTCCGGGCACTACATCTGCGACATCGTTAACTCTGACTGCAACTCTTGAGTCACTTTCACCTTGCACGTAGCGAACGATCACATTCCCTATGTCTTCCTCGTTTTCAAAACGCAGACGTGCCCGTAGAGAGAAAACTGAATCGCCATCTTCCAACGTTCCGGCGTCTATGTCTTGGTTCTCAGACCGAATTCGGCTAAAAACCTGATTCAGCGAGACATCGAAGGCGCTAGCTCTATACTCGTCGAATATGACACTGATTTCTCGTCGTCTTCCCCCTGTGACCTGAACTTCAGCAACGCCTGTAAGGGACTCCAACGATGTCCCCAGCTGTCGGCGTGCAATTTGTCGCAGTTCAACCAAGTCCGGTGTGCCACCTGGAGCTACCAAACCAAGAATCTGTATGGGCTCCTGACTGGGATCGAATCTTCTGACCTGAACGTCAACCTGCGGATCGGCATCAAGACTCTCTACAGCTTTCTGAACATCGATCAACCCCGTGTCTAGGTTGGTGTCCCAACCGAAGTAGACCGTAGCCACAATACGGCCCGAACGGGCGTGCAGTTCGACGTCTCTGACGCCACGCACACCTACGATTCTCTGCTCCAAGCGTTGGCCGTAGAGTCGCTCCATTTCCTCAGGAGGACGATCTCCCGATGTTAAAGCTACGCTGATCGTTGGTGCATCGAGATCTGGAAGGAGATCGATAGGGAGGCGATCGAATGCTAGTGAACCAACCAGGGCGACAGCAAATGCGCATACACAAATGGCCACCGGCCTCCGGGTCGCCAAGCCGGCGAGGGTCTCGAAGAAGTTCACTTATTCTCCGAGTACACGGACCTGTGCATTGTGCGTTAGTACTCCCAGTCCTCCAACTACTACTCGGTCACCCGGTTTGACCCCCTCGATTACTTCGTAAAAGTCATCGTCCGCAAGGCCGAGCTGGACCTCCGTCAACTTGACCCGTTGTCCATCCAGCACATACACGGTGTACTCGCGACCGCGCCGTGTCACAGCTTCGCGATTGACAATGGGAACTTGGAGCTTTTGCTCCGTGATGATTTCAACGCGAACAAACATGCCAGGCCGCAATGTCTCACCTTCGTTGTCAACCCGAATGACAGCCTGAAAAGTATGCGTTTGGGGATCCACCGTAGGAGAAAGGCGTATGACTTCGCCTTGAATTGACAAGTCCTCGAAAGCGTAGTGCAAGATGCGAACTTGCTGACCTATCTGCACCTTGCTCAGGTCTGGGCCGATCAAATCGACGTAGGCTTCAAGTACATCCAAAGGCGCGACTTGAGCAATCAACAAGCCAGTGCTGATGAGTGAGCCATCGGCGATTGGTATTTGCTCCTGGTCGCGCGCAAGCTTGAGAATCGTTCCAGAGATTGGAGTCGTAACTTGCGTGTTGGCATCGTTGAGTTTGGCTCTCTCATATTCGATGCGGGCATTTTCAAAGGCGACTTCGCTGTTGCGCAGATCCGCCTCTGGAATCGTACCCGATGCATGCAGTCGTCGATTGCGGTCCCGTTCAATTCGTGTGGTTTCCAGATTTGTCAGAGCCGACTCCATTCCAATATGCAATTCTGCCTCTATGCCAGAGATTTGCGCAATGGTTTCTCCAGCCTCTACCTCGTGGCCTTCGGCGAAGCGAGTCCCTGACTTGTCCCGTCCAATATAGAGTCTGCCGGGGATTTGACTATTGAGGTCTGCCCGTGCCCTTGTCTTCAGATCACCGTTGGCCAGGACGATGGTTTCGATGTCTCCGAGTTCGATCGTCTCAACCTCAACCGGAGCGCGGACCTCAAGTTGCGGCAAGGGCGGAGGCGGACTGCAACCCACAGCGACCAGCGCAACGGCAATTGCGGCAATCGCCGCATTTGAAAGTTTTTGCATATTCTTCTTGTCGAAAATTAGTTTATTGATTCCACTGGGGTCCACATCACCGCATCAGCGATTCCGCGAGCTCTTCGCTCCACGCTCACGACGACGTCAACCTTGGGATCCTCAATGTCGAAGACACCTATTTCGTTCCAACCCATAGATGCGGAACTCAAATCGAATTCAACTTCCCTAGCGTCATCGTCATGAAGGACCTCAATGCTATAGCTACCTACCTTCCGTCCCCATCGTCGCCATTCTCCGTCAAACTTCCAACCTGTCGACGATTCTTTATTGCTGGAAACAAGACAGCAGAGGTGATAGTTGAGATGCCACTGGCCAGACCTTGGCAACGTGGTGGAGAACTTTGCATTAACAGTGGTTTCACCCCGTGACTTGAAAGCAAACGTATGTCGATACCTGCCGTAGCTTGTCGGTTCTTGCTCACGAACCCAAGGTTCCCACGCATACGCTGCGCCTGACTGCAGGCCTTCGTCCAATTCGGGCTCACCAAAAGGAACAAACGGTTTCATCCAGTCCGGAATAGGCGGCGTGGACACATAAGAGTCGGGGGTCTTTATGGAAAACCCATCGTCCAAGTCATCCACGATTATGGCTTCCGGGTAGGGACTTACCCATTCTGATTGGACAATATATGGCAACTGCGGAGCGTCAGTGGGATTGAAATCCTCCAGTTCAGGAAAGCTCACAAGAATAGGCACACGGTTCAACGACAAGTAGGGTTCTATCCAAACACGCCTTACCGGGGCTCCGCTTTGCAAGGCAACGCGAGTCGTAGAGTTGCCGTCAATGCGGACAGGGTCCAAGCGGAGGACCTCCCAATCTTTCTTGCTGTCGCTATTAGTCTCGTAGGAAAACGCGACTACGCCCGGAACAGGTTCGCCATTGTGCAACAAGAAGCTGGCCTGATAGATTGATTCGCCCTGTTCACTGTCGGAAAGTCGTTCAAGTCTTGGCTGGGCAACCATGAAGCCGGGGAGGCTCGAATCGTTTAGCCAATCTCCAAGCAAATTTTCAAAATCAAGACCCACATCCAATCCAACTGCTGCCAAATCAACGTCCGTGTAGGTTTTTCCCCTATATCTCGCGACCAGTTCCCGCAGAAAGGCGCTTACGGTCTCCTCGCTGTAGCCGTCGATCAAAGATCGTGCAATGGCCTTTCCCTTCAGAAGCAGCATGTTGTAGGCCGATTCTGCGTCGTCCAAGTAGTCAATTTCACCCAGAGCAGTAACCACCACGTCGTTCCATACCGAGGGTCGGTCTGCAAAACGCTCTCTCCAGTCCAAGTCCCGCGTGAATCCATCGTTGGTTGGGGTGCCTATCGCTGACTCGATGCTGGCGTCTCGAGGTCTAGCCAATATTGTGTGCGTGGAGAAATACCCGTCACCTTCCGTAACCAACGCGGTAGCAAGCTCGTCGACAACAAAGCCAATGGCTGTTGCGGCATGCCCATGTGGCATTGTTTGATAGGTCACAAAATTTCTTGGAACGTTTATTAGTGGGTTGCCTCCGTGCAGGTCGTTTCGGAAAAACTCAGAAAGATACTTGTAGAGGTACTCCCCTCGCTCTTCATCACTTTGAATCTTCTCTTCCAGGCGTGCAAGTGCGTTGTCGAATCGCGCAATGGGCAGTCCACTCTCTCTAACCATATGAATGCCAGGTGGCGCATATACAGTGTCGGCTCGCCAACCACCACCGTACACCCGAAGCGACAGTGGCACTTCAACCAACGAGAGTGTGCCGTAAGGGTACTCAAGCCCAATACTTTGCAGAATCGCGACGCGTTCTTCAATCCAAGCTCGTAGATGCGGAAGGACGACCTCAAGCGTGTCCAAGCTCTCTTCGTGCTGCCTGCTGATCAACAGCTCAAACTGGATGCCTTCGACATCCATAGCACGACGCTCAAACTTCGAGCCAACCAGCGCAAACTCGGGGACTGGATTCTTCGGGTTGAAGCGGAAGGTTGTCTTTCTCTCGCGACTAACCAGCTCACGAGTACCAGGTCCTGCGACAATCCAATCATTGGGCACTACGACTTCAATATCCAATTCAAAAAAGTCAGTTGGTCGTTCCTCAATTGCAGTACGTCCTACAGCAGCCCCCGACATTGGAAACCAGCTGACTCCCGGCATAAGAGCGACAAATTGATTGTGGAAGATGTAATTCTGTTGACCAAGGAAATACAGCTGCTGACCAGCAAACGCATCTAGTGCAGACCAATCGATTGGACTGTCCAGATAGGCAAATGAGGAATTCGGTACGCCAGACGCTGCGACGGCGATTTCAACGTCACGTTCCTCTGTGTTGTTGTGAGGGACACGCAGCAATCCATTGTCGAATTCAAAATCTACTACTGCAGTGCCGTTGACAGATAGTTCGGTGATTCGGTAGCCGGGGTTCAGGCTAAACAGCCATGCACCGTCGGATGGCATGCTCTCCGTACCCATGGTCAAGACTAAATCAAGATCAACTCTTCGCCCTGGTGAAATGTTGACCACACCGCTCGCTTTGTGCACGTCGGTCGCAGTATGTGTTTCGTACACTTTGTGTATCGATGCCCAGTTTGCAATCTGCTGACGGTCGCCCAATGCCGCCATCACCAGGCCAAAGACACCCACAATGGCAATCAGTGACGCGGTTGCTCCTGCGACCCAAAGCCGTGGTCGAACACTGCCGCTTATATGCCGTGGATGAAGCGCAGCTGCAAGGGCTAAGAACCCAGCACTGAGAAGCAGCACTAGCGACCGATTGATGAGAGTGTGGGCATTTACGAACTCGGGGGCCAATTCCGAGGGCAACACAGCTTGGCCGGTATAGGTAACTACAGCCATGGAAAGGAAGAAGGGCATACGAACGGATATATAGAAATACGCCACGATCAGCGTCAGCATTACAACTACAACAAGCAATCGAAATCTAAGCAGAATAGCTGCCAGTACGGTCAACGAACCCCACAGCAACAGGTTGGGAATGATGTCCCATACTAGGAATGCAAAGACACTGGCAGACTCCATAGCACTCCCAAAAGAAGAATTCGAAGCCTCTGCGATCAGCCCGAAGAAGTAGAAGAAAAGCACAACGCTGGCTGTGGGTATAGCCATTAGTAGGACGATGCCTAACAGTCGACCCGACAGCAACTCAATATTGGAAAATGGTCGGCAATCGATGACTTCGCCCATTCGGCTGCGAACGTCGCGAGTTCGAATGTCAAAGGCCAGAAAGATCATTCCGAGCATAGCCATAAGCACTAAGATGCTGCCAAAGCTGGTTGTCAAATAGCGGGGGCTGTAGATGCCAGCTGCTGGAAGTACAACCGAACTACTAGCATGGGTGAAAGTAAGCGCGAGCCAATTGATCACGCAAAATATCAGCCCAATGGCAATGAATACCCAGGTCCGGACGAGCCTCATGCAAGTGCGCATTTCCGCACTTGCTAGATGCCAGAGATTGGAGAACTTCATCTACGAGTTCTTATTCTTCTTGCGTCGACCCCAGCGTGAGTTCTTGGTTGTAGAAGCTTCCGCCGCGTTGTGTTCCTCGTCCTGCCGTGCCCGTTCGAGTTTTCCACGCTTTGCCATGAAGGCTAGGTAGGCCTCCTCCAAACTTGGTTGATCCACTTCAGTTGCTTCAAAGGTCAAGTCGGTTCGATCATCCACGACAACTCTGAAAGTTACATCTGCACCTTGAACCGTACGAGAGACGATTTCGTGCTTTTCCTCAACCAAATTTGAGCTCTCCAAGGGGACAGTGATTTCAAAGACCTGGCCACGTGCCTGATCGAGCAGCGACGAGGGGGCTCCCTGAAACGCGACGGTACCATCATCGATGAGTGCGATCTGGGAACAGCCACTGCCAAGGTCGGCAACAATATGTGTTGAGAGCAGGATCGTGCGGTCTTGACCCATATTGGTCATTACCTGACGGAATCTCATTCTTTCTTCCGGATCCAAGCCAACTGTAGGTTCGTCAACCACTAGGACTTCCGGATTGTGGACCATGGCTTGCGCGACGCCTAAACGCCGCACCATGCCGCCCGACAGCTTCTTGACTTTGCGGTCCGCGACGTCAGTTAGGCCCACTTCTTCAAGTACTTCTGCCACTCGCTGGCGTCGTTCCTTCTTTTTGGTCATTCCCGATAAGGCGGCGAGAGTATCGACGACTTCCTCAGTACGGTGCAGTCGCCAAGCGCTAAACGACTGGGGAAGGTAGCCAATTTTCTCCCGTACACGATGGCATTCCTTGACAACGTCGTACCCACAAACCCGTGCACTGCCTTCGGTTGGTCGCAAGAGAGTGCAAATGATTCGCATCAAAGTACTCTTTCCTGCGCCATTGGCGCCCAAAAGACCAAAAAAACCAGTGCCCAACGAGAGATTTACATCATTGAGTACGGCCGTGGAT
Source organism: uncultured Pseudomonadales bacterium (assembly GCA_964572845.1). GTDB lineage: Bacteria > Pseudomonadota > Gammaproteobacteria > Pseudomonadales > Azotimanducaceae > Bin55. The sequence goes on from CAZNFX010000003.1 coordinate 144,936, forward strand.
TTGTCGTAACGATGAGTTACGCCCTGGATTTCGATTGCTGGAGCGTTGCTTGTCCGTTCCATGGCGTTTGTTTGTTCAGCCAACGGTATATCTCGGTTGTGGGAGAATTGCGATGTATTGTACGTAATGCTATAGATGCAATAGCACGGTCTTCGGTCATTCTCCAATAGCTAGAATCTCTCTCTGTATTGCAAGAAACGTGCCAAATTTGATGCGTTCACGAGTACCGAGAAATCGTCATTTTCAGTGTGTTTTGGTAGGAAGATCTCGAAGAGGGACGCCAAACTCACCAAATTTTGAGCAAATGTGCCAAACCCTTTTGCTATTTCCGTTTGTTCTAACGGTTGCACCGGGTTGACTACCAAAAGAGACACCTATGGAACTTGATTGTTTCTCTCTAATACTCTACCGGGTAAGTTCTGTCCCATTGGTGCTCCTCTAGCGTGTATCTTGGACTGACGCCCTGGTCGCTCTCGGACACGAACAGTGCGGAGACGTTGTGCAAGCAAGCTGAATTTGCAGAGCAACTAGGTTATGAATATTTCTTTCTTCCAGAACATCACTTCGTGGAAGGTAGGTCCATTCCCGAACCCCTACTATTGTTGGCGTCGGTGTCGGCTAAAACCAACACGATTCGATTGGGAACAACCTCGTTCTTGCTGCCGGTTCGCCACCCGGTTCAAGCAGCAGAGCAAACCGCGGTCCTTGATCAATTGAGCCAAGGGAGATTGACACTCGGCGTTGGACGAGGTACCGCTCCTGCTTTGTTTGAGACGTATGGAGTCGACCCTAAGGACAAGCGCACACTATTCGAGGACTGTTACTACAAGATGGTTCAAGCATGGAGAGGAGAGGCCATTGCTTCCGTCGACTCCAAGCAGCCTGTGAAAATCTCTCCCCATCCGAGGCAAAAGCCTCATCCGCCAGTGTGGGTAGCTGCGTTTGGGCCGCTAGCTCTCAAGCAAGCCGGGCGTCTGGGTCTCCCTTATCTCGCCTCTCCACGAGAGACCCTGTCTCGTCTTAAGCAAAACTACGCCACTCATCGGGAGGCGTGTGCCAAATCCAAGGTATCGAAGCCAGCAGAGACTCCCATCATGCGTTCGGTCTTTGTCTCCGAGGATCACGCACGGGTACGAGAAGTGCGAGAGCGCGCCGAAAGCTTCGGATTTAACGTTGCCAAAGATGCAAGCAATGGGCGTGGTACCTCAATTGACGATTGGGCGATTATTGGATCAAGGAGTGAAGTGCGGGATCTGCTTGAAATTTATCGGGATGCGCTCGACATGACCCACCTAATCGCTACACGGCTCGGTATCGGCGGCGTATCGCATGACGAAATGCGCGAGTCGCTGGCCCACCTTATTTACGTTAGAGACGAATTGTTCAATTAATCTCGATTCGCACCGGCCACCCCAGAGTCTTCGGGAGTTACCACCACTGTCGATTCGAAATCTCCAGGATCAATCTCTTCGTGCTGACGCAGGCCGAGGAAGGGTCTTAACAACCGAACGGCCAAGTACGCAGGACCAGTGTCAACCAAAGCAACGATCATCTTGAATACGTAGCCCGAAGCAATGAACACAAACAACTGGGGCCAAATCGCGCTTGCCGCATCAACGGGCAGAGCACTAGCATAGAAGTGGGTTACAAGAACTACCGCGGTTGTATCGACTAGCTGGCTGACTAAGGTTGAACCGTTGTTGCGCAGCCACAGATGCTTGCCTCTTGTCAGTCGCTTCCAGAAATGAAACAACTGCACATCGCAGAATTGAGCCGTGAGATACGCAACCATCGACGCGAAGACTGCGCCAAATGCCAAGTGGCGAATCTCAAAGAAGACCGGTTGCCGACCTGCTGCGTCTGGGAGTATGTTGCCGACACTGTCCACAGGTTCTGATCCGGGCAGCACACCACCGAGCCAAAGAAAAAAGATCACCCAGATATTCACGATCAAACCAACCCACACCATGTCGGTGGCACGTTTTCTGCCGTAAAGCTCACTTATCAAATCGGTGCACAAGAACGTAACTGGATAGGGCAACACACCCACTGCAATAACCATTGGTACATTCACACCTAATACTGTGAACGACAAATCGACGAATCTGCTAATTCCAATTACGTTGAGTACAGCAAGCGTTCCAAGGAATATTCCCGACAAAATCAGAAAGACTCGCTGACGGCGCAGACGATAGTTGGGTTCTCTTGACATGTCAGTTAGTTTTCGACTTGTCCCAAGTTCGCATGAATGACACTTCCATTGATCACACTGTTCTGTGTTGCCCAGAAGACAGTTTCTGCAATTTCAGACGGCTGTATTAACCGATGAAAGGAGTTCTGCTCCGCGATTGAAGCAAGCACGTCGGAAGGCAAATGAGCCCGAAGCATTTCCGTGTCCGTAAATCCCGGACAAATCGCCGCTGTGTGAATCCCGCTTCCAATTAGGTCCTGGCAGAGTGCTCGCATCATCCCTACTTGAGCATGCTTGCTGGTTACATAGGAAAAAGAACCTGCAACTGCTTTCTCGGATAGAGTCGAACCAACGAAGACAATGCTAGATGATGCGCCCATTTTAGGAATGAACCATCGGTTCAAGGCGTTGGGGGCGATGACATTGACCCGCAGAACATCTAACAAGGCTTCTGCTTTCGTATCAATAGCCGTGTCCTTCGCAAGATTCGACGCATTGTGGATCAAATGCACGACTCGGTCTGGTTCGTGCGGGAGTACATCACCTAGTTCGTGTTTGATCTCGGCTTCAACATTGGCTCCACCGAGATCCAGCCTAACGTTCGTCACCCCAGTCTCGGGACAGGGCCGCCTGGAAATGTTTACGACTTCTAGTCCGTGGTCTAGGAACAAGCGTGCAGTGGCCAAGCCGATTCCTGCACTTGCGCCAGTTATGATTGCGACACTCATGGTCTCGACCACGAAATGGTGGCTGATTGGCTTGGACCGGAGGTCACTGTCAGGTCCAAACTCTCAATCGAATTTCTGACTAGCAAGTCGGTCTCTTGAAGCTGATCGAGAAACCAGCGTGCGAGCTCTTCCACAGTTATGTTTCTCAGTGGCAGCAGCAGGACATCACGTCTGAGAAAGACCAAGCGTTCTTCTCCAAAGGTAATTTTTACGTGTTTGTCGTCCGTTTCGTAGGCTAGAAATGGAGACTCGGTCGGCAACAAAGTTGTCTCGTCCAATCCATCGCAAAGCAAAGCCAACGCGTCTTTCAGCTCGGTGTAGTCGAAGCACAAGCCGTCATCGCCAATCTCGCTAGTTGCGCTTGCACGTACGAAGTAATTGTGTCCATGCAGGTTTTCGCGTTCGGACTGGCTGAAGACTGTAAAGTGGGCACAAGCGAAGTGCAACGACTCCTTGTGAACGTCGATGCGTACAACGGCGTCCGTATCTGTCGCATCGGCTCTTCCACACTCTGTCCGCGCCTCACTCATAGGGCAAATGCTAGCAAACACAGTGATTAGGGCTTGCTAGCAACTGCTACGGCACAATTGCAATTTCACAACAATTGTTCAAAATAGGCTTAGATCGGACTAGGGGAGCAATTCAATGGGGCACGACATTGTCATACGAGGTGGAACTGTTTACGACGGAAACGGTGGAGAAGGCTACACCGCCGATGTGGGCATAACCGGAGACACCATCGATGCCATCGGCAAAGTGGATGGCAAAGCCAAGCGTGAAGTCGATGCACAGGGCTTATGTGTTGCACCGGGATTCATTGATCTGCACACTCACCTTGATGCCCAAGTTGGATGGGACCCTCAGGTTACATCTATTAGTTGGCATGGAGTTACGACAGCACTGTTCGGCAATTGTGGCGTTACGTTTGCCCCGTGCAAGGCCTCGGACAGAGAGTTTCTCGCTGGAATGATGGAAACCGTAGAAGACATTCCCAAGCAGGCGATCCTACACGGCTTGCCGTGGAACTGGGAATCTTACGGCGAATATCTTGACGCATTGGAACAGCTGGGTCCCTCCATAAACATTTGCGGTCTCGTCGGGCATTGCGCTATTCGATTCAACGTCATGGGCGAGCGGGCCGTTGAGGAGCCAGCTACAGAGGTGGAAGTCCGCCAAATTGCCGCCATCGCAGGAAGGTCGGTAAGGGAAGGAGCACTGGGGTTTTCCACTAACCGATTACCAGGGCATCGGCTACCTGATGGACGTTCCATTCCTGGCACATTCGCCGAGCGCGACGAGCTGCGGGCTGTTGCAGAGGAAGTAGGCAAGTTTGGAGGACTTATGCAAACGGTCTCCGACTTCCGCGACTTCGACGCTGAAATGGATTTGATCCGCGACGAAGCACGAAGTGCACGCGGCGCTTTGTTCAGCAGTGCAGCGGAGATCGGCACTCAGCGATTGGATGAGCGTGTCAACGCCATGCGCGAGGAGGGTCTCAACGTAACTTCAGTAACGGTTCCTCGTTCCGGCGGTGGGGTTGGTGGATTGTCCACGAGCAACTTCTTCCGTACCAAGTCGTGGAATGAACTACGAAAAATGGAGCTTGCTGATAGATTGGCAGCGATCAGAAACCCAGAGATGCGCCAACGATTGGTCGAGGAAGTAAAGGAACAGGGCGACCGGTTGACGCAAGGCATGAAACGATGGTTCTACATGGGTCCAGGCCCACGACCGCGCTACACGCATCAATTGGACGAAAGTCTCTTCCATATGGCCGAGAAAGCCCGAGAACATCCCGTCGAGACTTGGCTGCGCCTGACCGACGAAACTGATGGTAGGGCTCTCTTTCACATGAGGGGATTCAACGTAAACTTGGATTCGCTTAGGGAACTCATAACAACGGAATGGGCAATGCCGGGCTTGGGTGATGCGGGGGCTCACGTGAGCCAGATGATCGATTCCGGATGGTCTACATTCATTCTGTCCCATTGGCATCGCGACACTGGTGTGTATTCTCTTGGCGAAGCAATACGACGCATTACAAAGGTGCCTGCCCAGGTACTTGGTCTTGAAGACCGAGGGCTCCTGAAGGTGGGTCAGCGCGCCGACGTGAACGTGTTTGACATTGATAGACTAGAGGAACGGATGCCCGAAATCGTTCACGATTTTCCGTTCGGGGCGCCACGCTTCATTCAGAAGGCCAGCGGCTACCACATGACGATGTGTAATGGCACCATCGTGCTCGAGAACGACGAACTTTCGGGCGAGACTGGCGGAAGAGTTTTACGCAGCCTATAAAAGCGTAACCAGAATCGTTCGTCGGAGTTGCGTGAACCCAAGGGGTAAACCCCTTTCGACGACCTGACCAGTAAGGTACTGGAGGGAACGTCGTCAGGTCTGTCTGTACGTGCGAACGCTCGAGGTACTTTCGCACGATTTATGCGTATGCCGTGGTTTGAAAAGCACAAGCAAAATCGACTAATCTGGGAGCAAGTGCTGTTACAATTCCACGACTCTAGCCAAGGATGTCGGATCCCTCGATTAATTGACTTTGTCGTCTGACAACATCCCGAACATAAGCGTTCGACACTACCGAACGATTTTCATTTCGGATGTGCATCTGGGCACGAAGGGCTGCCAAGCTGATCGCTTGCTGAATTTTCTTCAACGCCACACCTGTGACCAACTCTACCTAGTTGGAGACATCATTGACGGGTGGCAGCTCCAATCAAACTTCTATTGGCCCGAAACTCATATGGAGGTGGTTCGCGAAATACTCAAACACGCGAGTCGCAATACCAGCGTCACGTATGTAACTGGCAACCACGACGAATTCCTAAGGAAGTACTCAAAAGCAGAGTATGGGGCACTCCGATTGGTTGACACCGCCACTCACGAAACGGCCGACGGCCGTAAGCTCTTGGTAATTCACGGTGATCAGTTCGACGTGGTTACCCGCTACCACAGGTGGGTCGCGGTTCTCGGGCACATTAGCTACTCAATCTTGTTGGGACTAAATGGCTGGCTCAACTGGTGGCGCGAACGCTTCGGCTATGAACACTGGTCGCTTTCAGCTTGGGTCAAAGGCAAGGTCAAGTCAGCCGTCAACTATCTCAGCAACTTCGAGACAGCGGTGGTCAAGGAATGCCAACGCCAACGTCTTGACGGTGTGGTTTGCGGTCACATCCATCACGCAGAGCACCGCGAGATTGACGACGTTGAATACTACAACTGTGGAGATTGGGTTGAGAGTTGCACGGCGCTTCTGGAAGACGAGTCGGGAACAATCACGGTCTACAAGGACACTCCTCGAAAATCAAATATAACCAAGATGCGAGTTCGCAAATTGCGATCCTTTAGCCGAGCTAGACGAGTCGCTGCTGCATCCAACGACCGCAACTATAGCTAAACCTACCATCCGTTCTTGAACGACAAGAACAAGATCTTTTTTGTAACCGACGCGTGGCACCCCCAGGTGAACGGCGTTGTCGTGTTGCTTACAGCTCTGTTGGAGGCACTTCGTCGCGCGGGTATTGAGACCCACGTCATTCACCCAGGAATGTTTCCAAGAATTCCGGCCCCCCGTTATCCGGAAATTCGCCTCGCACTAACGCCTTGGCGACTAGGTAGATATGTCGAAACCGATGAAATTCAATGGATTCACATTGTTACCGAAGGACCACTCGGATTAGCAGCTCGTGCACTGTGCCTTAAGCGAGGAATTCCCTTTACTACGGCAATTCATACGAAATTTCCGGAATATGTGAACATTCTCTTTGGTGTTCCCCAATCCTGGGGCTATCGATACCTCCGATGGTTTCATTCGCCCGCAAATGCCACCATCGTTCAGTCGCCCGGGCAACAAAATGAACTGCAACAGCGCGGCCTCAATCATCTGCATGTTGTTGGCGGGGGAGTAGATACGAAACGCTTCCATCCGCAGGCACATATGGAACGTAGCAAACCAGTGCTTCTGTACGTTGGCAGAGTAAGCAAGGAAAAGAACATAGAGGCATTCTTGAGTATTGACATCGAATCCCAGAAAGTTGTCGTCGGCGATGGACCAGACCGCCAAAGACTCGAGAGCGAATATCCTCATGTAGAGTTCAAAGGCTATCGGCAGGGCGAAGAATTGGTTAAGGAATATGCTCAAGCTGACTGTCTTGTGTTCCCATCCAAGACGGATACGTTTGGGCTGGTATTGGTTGAGGCAATGGCATGCGGAACGCCAGTTGCAAGCTATCCTACGACCGGACCACTAGATGTAGTCGACAATGGCATCAATGGAGTTATCGATGAAGATCTTCAAACTGCCGTCAAACGCTCGCTCATGTTAGATCGAGCGTCTGTGCGTAACTCGGCTCTACACTATTCTTGGGATGGGGTTGCAGCGCGCTTTGCGAACATACATGACGTGACTTTCGACAGAGTTCAATGACAAAATGGCTACCTCTGCAACACCTTCTCCGCAACTATTGACGTCAGTTCGATAGGAGACGAAATGTCACAAAACGATACCAACGCCTCGACACCGTTCGATCAAGTTATCGCCAGCGCCCTTTCCCGACGAAAAGTCTTGGTGGGCTCAGCGGGCGCGGCGTTGTTGACTTTGTTTGGATGCACGAGTACGTCCGGCAACCGCGCAGGTCAACCAAACACTTCGGGCAATCTAGCAACCAAGCCTGGCCTCATGCAGTTCAATCCTGTAACCATCGGCGAAGCCGCATCAGAAAAAGGTCGGAGTTGGCCAATCGTATCCACTGACTACGACTTTGATCTCATCTTGCCTTGGGGCGATCCTATTGATCCTGCCGGACCACAATTCAGTTGGCCGCCCAGCGCCGAAGACCAAGCAATTCAGATTGGCATTGGACACGATGGCATGTGGTTCTTCCCAAGCTCCGATAGCCCAAACACCAAGGGAGTCTTGGCCATCAATCACGAATATGGAGCAACAGCCACCATTCTCGGCAAATCATTGCCCCAAAGCCTAGAAGAGGTTCGCGTATCACAACATGCTCACGGCGTTTCCATTCTGAATGTTGAACGCTCTGGTGGAAAGTGGAAGACTGTCGGCGGAGACAACGTCCGCCGGATTCACGTCAACACTCCGGTGACGTTTTCGGGACCGGCAGCAGAACATGCGTTACTCAAGAATCGCACCGACGATGGACCTAAAGGTACGCTCAACAATTGTGCATTTGGCTACACGCCTTGGGGTACCTATCTCACCTGTGAAGAAAACTGGGCGTTTTACTTTGGAACAACGAACTCGGGCTTCAATCCATCAATCGAGCAGCAGCGCTACAGCCTTTACGGTCGCTCGTTTTATGGTTGGCACAACTTTGATCCACGATTTAGTCTTCAGTCTGAAGAACATGCCAATGAGAGCCATCGATTCGGATGGATCGTGGAAATTGATCCCAATGATGGAAGTCAAATCCCAGTCAAGCACACTGCACTGGGTCGTTTCGGCCACGAAGGGGCGACGGTTGTAGTTGGCAAGGACAACCGTGTTGTCGTCTACTTGGGTGACGACTCCGGTCACGAGCACATTTACAAATTCGTGAGTTCTGCTAGCTACCAGAGTCTCTTACGTGAAGGCAAGTCTCCCCTGGCTCATGGACAACTCTATGTCGCCAAGTTCAATGAGGATCAGACGGGTGAGTGGATTGCTCTCTCGTTGGACAACCCGGCTCTAGCAGAACGCTTCAAGGATCAAGCCGAGATTGTTGTGTTCGCCCGGATCGCAGCAAGAATCGTGGGGGCCACGCCCATGGATCGTCCAGAGTGGATTACTGTAGGTCCAAACGAAGACGTCTATTGCACTCTTACAAACAACTCCAGCAGAACCGTAGCAAATGCCGCCAATCCCATGACTCCTAACATACATGGCCACATCATCAGGTGGAGAGATTCGGACCAACACACAGGATTGGATTTCACGTGGGACATATTCTTGATGGCAAAGGACACGCAAAACACTGAAGAGCTCTTTAGCAGTCCCGACGGACTATGGGCCGATTCCTTTGGCCGACTGTTCGTGGAGACTGACGGAAACCAATCCGATTCGGAGACATCGATCAATAACCAACTATTGGTCGCAGACACGCAATCGGGAGAGATTCGTAGGTTGTTTACTGGCGTGAACGATTGCGAAATCACAGGATTGGCCGTAACACCGGATCAACGGACGATGTTCATCAACATTCAGCACCCTGGACCCTCCAATTTCGCTCCCGGCGACAGGAGCAGGATTTTTCCTGCACTGGGAGAGACGGCTTCCGTGCCTAGAGACTGCACGGTAGTGCTGACTAGGAAGGACGGTGGCGTCATCGGTTCTTAGTCGCCATGTATGGAAGCGTTGTCAGTGCTAATACAACTGAATCCGCCACAACTGATGCGCATGAACCTGAAACTCGCCGTCAATTCTGCTCTTGGTGACGGGAAGTAACTGCACGAGACTCCAAGTTGGACCAGAATCTGCGAAAGATCCATAAACAATTGGGAATTCCACCCGACTACGAGCGAAACACGGGGCTTTCAATCCAAGAAACTCCCACTGATTTGGTCTCCATCGGTAAGGACATGTATGGTCGACAACAACAACTGCGTGCCGCCGCTGCCGCAGCATGGAGAGAAATGCAACGAACCGCTCGGGCCGAACAGGTGGACATTCTGCTGGTGTCGGCGTTCCGGTCAATTGAGTATCAAGTCGAAGTCATAAGCCGTCTGCTAGCTAAAGGCGAGAAGATTAAAGACATTTTGACACGGGTGGCGGCACCAGGCTTTAGCGAACACCAGAGTGGTTCCGCCGTAGATGTCGCTTCGAGTGATTCCCAAGCTCTCGAAGAGGAGTTCGACCGGTCCTTAGCGTTTGCGTGGTTAACGGCTAACGCTGCTAGACATAGCTTTTTTCTTTCTTACCCAAAGGACAACAAGCTAGGCGTGATATACGAGCCGTGGCACTGGTGCTACCGCGACAGCACCTAGGTGAAACGACAGTTCATTCGTGAAATACGCATACTGAGGGTCTAGCAGGCCCTAGCATGATGAGATTGACACGGGTTGTGAAGATGCTCACACTGGTTAGCGCATGCCAAGTTTGATTTGTCGCTTGGCTTTCAAGCTCGATACCTAATTCACTTTGTTATCGATGTACAAGTGAGTGATCGCATTTGAAATTGGCTACCACTTCTACTAGCGTTAGCCGGCCTAACTACAATTCTCTTGATAGCTAGGAGAGCAAATCTGGAATTTCGCATAGCGATCTATTGGCTGCGTTGGCATGCCGTTAACTCCCAAATCTACACCTTTCTGTAGCGCGACCCACCAACAATGGCACCTCGCTTTCACGTTGCTTCATACCGCAGAGACGATTCCACTTGTTAATCTGCAGCCCAATTGAAAAGAGACAGCTGGTCCGCGAGTACAGTAGCCGTGGGCTTGTCGTGCTGTCGCCTGACTCCCTAGGAGTCCCGAAGGAGATCCACGAGACAATCTACCAGATCGAAAAGAAGCGTTTTGATGCGCGAGAGTCGATCGATGCATTCTCAATTCCGGAAATCTGCACGATCCTGACTTCGCCTAGCCTAATAGCCGCATGCGACGCCATACTAGGTGAAAACTGGGCAATCGTGCCGTTCACCCACAACACTCCGTTTCCAAGCGGCGCATATGACCAGCATTGGCACAAGGACGACAACGGACCATTCAATGGCCGAAAACACCGTCACCACCAGGCTGTGCAAGCTGAGCTTCTCTACTACCCGCAAGCAGTTGAGTCGGATATGGGTCCAACCGCAACCGTACCCTACTCGCAATACTGGACCTTCAATCACGAGGAGAATCACGATAACTTCGCAGGCGCTGACCATTTGGACTTTGCCTATCAGCTAAGCGGCATGGAGAGGATTCCAGTAAGCGGTCCCAAATCTGCCTACTCAAAGAAAGACATTGTCCAACAAGCGACAGACCATGACGTACGGATGCGAAGAGCCGTCGAAGCCTTAGAGTGGCCTCTCAATCATCCGTTCGAGGTAGGACCGCTTGACGCAGGAAGCATAGTGCTCTACTCACACAACCTGTTGCATCGCGGCAACCACAGACGCGACGACTGGAATACATGGAGGGCTCGCCCTAGATTCATGTGGAGGTTCTGGCTATACCGAACAACTGAGCCCCACGGAGAGGATTCTTCTACCTTTGATTGGCAATCGACCCGTCAGGACTTGCTTACTGGGGTCGATACGAGCAGAGTTGCTGAAGACGTGACGTCAGTCTGGGACTATCACGCAAACTGGCTGATCAGTGGCCATCACAATGCCAAAGCGCGAACGTCGAAGAAATCAAAGAACAATCTCCCCGACTCCACTATTGAGTTGCTTGAACATCAATTGCGACTGAAAGGCGCCCGCAATGAACCGAAACGGATCGGAGCAGCGTACCGGTTGGCACGATGCTCGGAGATCCCAGCGGCACTAGATGTACTTCACAGAGGCCTGCACGACGATCTCGAAAGTGTTCGTCGCGCCAGTACCTATGGACTTGCCGCCGTTGGACCCTCGTGTACTCCCCTACTTCTAGCGGCAGCGACTTCGCCATCTCGATGGGTGCGAAAGTCCGCAGCCTTCTGTCTTGGAGAAACTGGTGAAATGTCACGTCCTGTTGTTGACAAGCTTGAGAAGCTGCTTCTGTCAGATCCATCCATCTATGTGCGGAGCGTGGCTGCCTCTGCGTTGGGTTGCCTTGGTCGACGAACCGCTGCTGACAACCAAGCTGATGAAATTGTCTCAAAGGCTACGGCAGCGTTGATCAAGAGCCTTGGCCAGGAACGCAACCGCCTCTCAATGGATAAAGCGCAGGGGCGTAGCATCAAGCTTGTTCGCCCAACCGATGAGTGTGATGTCTGCGAAGGGATTGGGATCGACTACGGTGAGGAGCGGTATGAGCCGGTTCGATCCGCCGTGCGAGAGAATGCGCTTTGGTCTTTAGTCGTGCTCTGTTCTCACGGGCATTCGCAACTTGGAAATTCGTTAGCTTCGGCAATTCGCTGCTTAACGGAAATAGTAGTGTCCGAGAAGAATGTCTTTTGTGCAGGATTTGCCATGGATGCTCTCACTAGGCTTGTACGATTGACTAAGGACGAATCCCCTCAACCGAGCACGATTGAGGACCTTGCATTGAGGCTGCCGTCCATACTAGCTAGTTCGCCAATTCATCCAATCGAGTCGCTAATTCGATGTGGGCTGACGATCGATGACCTGGTTGGAATTAGAAAAGACGCAAGTGCTGAAATCAACGCATAGGCGCTTAGTTGGCAACAACCATATCTTGTGTAAACGACGCTAGATTCTCAAAGCGCCACGTTGCCGTTGCACTCGACGGTTGTGTAGCTCCTGCCCGCCCGTCCGTACGGTCGATCCAAACAGTGTCCAAACCCAACGAATTCGCGGGTGCTACATCATGGAACAAACTTTGGGCGACATGCAGCACACGTGGTGAGCAACCAAAGCGTTGCAGTGCCGACTCGAACATTGACACATTGGGTTTGTAGCAGCCTGTCTCTTCTGCAGTAATGACATGAGCAAACTCAATCCCAAGGGTCTCTCGAGTAATTTCAAAGAGATCAATGTCTGTGTTGGAAATGATTGCGAGCTCGAAGTTGTCTTGCAACGAACGCAACGAATCACAGGTGTCGTCAAACGGCTTGGACCTAGCCACACATTCCTCGAATCGAGACAGGTCCTCCGTTCTAGGTGCAAAACCCAAACGAAAGCCGCACTTCATTAGTACACGGCGCAGGACGCTTCTGTACGAACCCCCTTGCACCTGTTCTTCAGGCTCCCACGTCGAAAAATACTCGAGCACCACATCGTCATTCATATTTGCATCGTGAAATTGAAAGATGTCCTGCAGGGTCTCGACAATGGATGACTCCCAGTCAACAAGTGTGCCGTAGCAATCAAACGAAACAATGTCGTAATTTTGGGGATCTAACAACTTCATTGGCTGGCATCTAGACTTTGGGTGACAATCTTCGCTGTCAGCAACCCATAGAAACTGTCGCTGGCTTCGAAGAACCAGCCAAGATGGTCGTCACAGTTGCCACATGTCGCGATTTTCCATCGATAGCCGGGAAACCAGGTGTCAGCATGGTGGGCTCTGCCTTTGGTCGCGCATCCCAGAGCGTGCCCATAGCAGCGGAAATGATGCACAACACCGAAGGGATTGACAAACTCATGCTCGACCGACCCCAAAATTTCGTGAGTGTCGGCTGCATCCGCCAAGACATGCGAACAACGTACGCATACGATTACACTCTCTGGAGTGGGAGGCAACCACTCCATTAGCTCTTCCAAGCGCGTGGTTGCAGCGACTAAATCAGGCACTTGATTTCCGTAAGCTAAGTTTCGCAATGAGAGTCCGACACACAATTTACCAAAAAGCGGATGGTCAAGGCACTGCAATGCGGTCTCATTCAGCGCTCTGTCTTGACGAGAATTGCTTAAGGCTGAACCTCAGCCAAGTGTTTGGCCCACAAGACTAGAGCTGGAAGGGCAGGTGAACGCTAAACAGCTAAAGCTGTTCTCAACGATGCAATATGCCTATGTTCGCCTCTTCGTGAAGCTCGTTCAATCCCGGAGCTTCATTAAGCGTCTCGAAGGCATTGCGCAGGTTAGATGCCCATGTACGACGCAAGTTGATCAAATACTCGTCGTCTTCTTCTAAGCAGCGATGAAGCGCCGTTTGGTAGGTGTCTCTCAAATAAACCAAGTATTCGATCGGGGGTCCTACTGTTACATTGCTCCGCATCGTCGAGTCCATGGACACTAGGCCGCACATGACAGCGCTTCTCAGGCTGGTTTCATCGTCGACTATGCGGTCCAGAATTGGTCGACCGTACTTTACTTCGCCAACCTGCAGGAAGGGCATGGTCTCGCTTGCACGAATGAAGTTGCCTTCTGGGTAGATCTGCAGAAGCCTTGGTTCTTCGGGGGCGATTTGTCCACCCAGAATGAATGAAGCTGCAGGTTGAAAATCCGTTTCTGCTCGATTCCTTGCATGCTTGTTTTGTTCTTCAACTGAAATGCTCCCGACATACTCTGCTGCAGCATCGAGACTGAGCATGTTCCATAGCGAACCTTGTGATCTATCCCTTATATCCCGCTCGATCTGCGCAAGCACACCTTGCGTCGTCGCAAGATTGCCCGAGGCAAGTAGGACGACAAACTTTCGCTCATGCGTGTACAAGTGCATTTTGCTGTAGGTGTTGATGTTGTCTGCACCAGCATTGGTTCGTGAGTCCGATACAAAGACCAGCCCCTCCTTTACCGAAATGCCCAAGCAATAGGTCACAACAAGTCAGCTCGCGACATCGCTCTCCGGCCATTCCTGCCAATCACGGTTCAGCATGTCTTGGTCTTCCTAGTCATTGCCTGTTTTCCCCGCAACCACATAACTGCTGCACGCGATCTAAGGTAGCGCTCTTCCCGTAGTTTGCAATTCCACAAATGCCCGATAGGGACTTTCGGGATTAGCCATGAGAGTCTCATGGTCGCCAATGTCTCTGACTGTACCCTCCTCAACGAAAACTATGGTATCTGCCAATCGAATTGTGGAGAGCCGGTGAGCAATGACAACTACGAGCCGATCTTGTGTGACGCGTCTAAGAGCCTGAACCAGTTCGTTCTCCGTTCTTGGATCTAGAGCGGCCGTAGGCTCGTCAAGGATCAATATCTTTGCATCTCGAATTAGCCCACGCGCAATGCTCAAGCGCTGCTGTTGCCCAACTGAGAGCGTGTCTCCAGACTTGCCCACAACTGTATCTATCCCATCAGGCAGTTCTTCGATGAACTCCATGCATCCAGCTGTTCTAAGTGCATCGTAGATTTGCTCTTCAGTTACGTCAGGATTGGATATCAGCAAGTTCTCACGGATGGATTCTGCCATCAATAGATGCTCCTGAAATACATAGGAGATTTGGCTGCGCAATGAATCCAAGTTGACCGTCTTGAGATCAAAACCATCGATTGTTACCCGACCTTCAGTGGGTTGTAGGAATGCCGGCATCAGGTAGGCGAGGCTTGTCTTTCCGGAGCCAGTAGGTCCAACAATGGCGACCATTTGACCAAGCTTGAAGTCGAGGTCTATGTCCTTAAGTGCCAACCGGCCATCTGGATACTCAAAACTGACATGTTCTATCCGTACGTTTCGGCGTATTTCGGGAAGCTCCACGCCACCATCGTGCATGTCGTCGTCATTTTCGTAATCCAAGAAGAAATAGACTCGGCGGAGCGCGGCGATATTATCCTGAATTCGTACCCACAGTCCGCCAATGTAACGAATCGTTCCGCTTAGGCTCATATACATCCCGTACAGAGCTCCAAAATCGCCCACCGACAAGTCACCTCGAAACACTGCTTCTGTGACCATGAACGAAACAATGAAACCTATCGGCGTGATAATAAAGTTAATGCTGTTGCTAAGGATTATGCCGATAACTGCCGCAATTCGTTCACGCCAATACGCTGCAGCATTTCGTTTTGCAAATCGAGACTTTTCACGTTTCATGCCACCGAGACTTTGCACGGCAACCATGTTGTCCAGTGTCTCTTCCATCGCATTGGTCGTGTCGGCTCCAGCGGCGCGCTTGTTCTGATTGATACGCCGTATTAGTCCTATAGTCGGCCAGGTCACTATGATTACGACTGGCGCCGTCATGCTGACCACGAACATTAGCCAAGGTGCTACTTCGCCGTAGGTATAGTGAACTTGGTAGACTGTCGTTGCGATCATCGCAAAATGGTAGAATGGAGCCAAGGTTAGTTCATACACGGCATGGGGAACACTAGCCGTGTCATACAGCACTCGATAAACGGAATCCCCTGTTCGATGGTCGTCGAGCATTTCCATTTTTGCTCGAGTCAATCTGTCGAACAGCTTGGTGCGGAAGTTATCTGCCATTCGCTGGGTCAACCGTACATTCACCCAGAATTCGACAATACCCCATGCTCCGCCAAGATCGCTGCCGCCGCCGCTAATGGCGTTCTCTGCTCGGCTTTGTTCATCGCGACCCGCAAACAATCCCGCACCAGTTCCTCTGGATCGAAGCCCCACAAGAAAGAGTCCTATGAGAAAGATCATGCTGATCACACTCATGATCTCGATAGGATCTCGACCCTCTAGCAATCTAAGAATCGGAGTCATGTGAGGCGGAAAATTCACTTCACCCACAACTAAAGGTCGTTGAAGGATGACGTGATCGGTGATGATCTTATATAACCAACCTAGGTAGAGCAGAGGCCAAAGAGGTGCAAAGTCCAGAATGAACTTTGCCAAAAAGAGTCCTTTGACCTCGCCTATGAGCTTGTAGCAGCGGAGGATTAGCTGACCGGATTCCCAATGTGTGATTTCCGTGTCTACATCAATTTGGTCGTCAAACTTCGCACCTTTGCGAAATCCATCTAAGATCGTGCTCTTCTGCGTAGTGTCAACGTTCTCGTTGACTTGGCGAGATTTGAACCAACGGTAAAGGCGCTTAATCATCAGTAAGACCCCTAGGTACCCGTTCTAGGGGCAGCCTCGGATTCCGCCTCCACGTAACCCCGGTAATTCCCGCCTTCAATTGACATTAGGTCGTCATGACTGCCAGATTCGACAATCTTGCCATCCTGCAGGAACACGATTTGATCGGCGCTCCTAATTGTCGACAATCGATGGGTAATGATGAAGACGATGCGATCGTGACCCCACTCGGCAATATTCCGCAACACCCTTTGCTCGGTCCGTGCATCGAGCGAAGCCGTGGGTTCATCCAACACCAAAATTGGCGTGTCGCGAATAATTGCACGAGCTATAGTGATTCTCTGCCTTTGCCCCGCTGAGAGTTTTCCACCACGCTCACCCAATTGTGTGTCGTAGTCTTCGGCCATCAATTCGATAAACTCGTCGGCGCATGCCACTCTAGCAGCTTCTTTGACATCATCCAACGTGGCATTTTCTGTTGCATAGGCTATGTTTTCTCGTACTTTGCCGGTGAACAGTACGTTCTTTTGCAAAGCAATTGCAGTACGCGTACGAATCTCTTCCAATCGGATCTCCCGCAAGTCCGTGTCATTTATTAGGATCGTCCCTTCCTGCGGGTCGTAGAGGCGCATAAGCAGAGTCATGAGCGTCGACTTTCCTGAGCCGGTAGCACCTACTATCGCGGTCACCGTACCTACGGTTGCCTCCAGGCTTACGCCCCTCAACACCGGGTCCCCATCGGGATAAGCAAAATGTACATTTGTCCAGGATACTGACTTGACGGGACTTGGGTAGTTCTTTGGTTCTTCTGCTTCTTCGACGCCCGGTTTAAGTTCAAGGAAATAAAACGCTCTCTCAAGACCGATAAACAAATCCTGAAGCATGCACCAGAGGCGCACTAGTCCCTTCCCTGTGCCGATGCAATCGCCAACCCGTTCTCGTCCAACATTGAATGCTCCAAGATTCCATGCTGTAAAACTAATCCATGCAGCAGCCCATGCAGGAAACATGGTGTGCCGTTGGTCCAAGACCCAAGTGACCATGAGGTACTCGGTGCCAATAATCATCAAGCCACCAACAATACCAACGATAAGACTCAACACCACCATGTCAAAGCGCAAATAGAAAGCCGCATCCAATGCGGTCTTTGAGTCGCGCCGGAAGCGACTTAGCATCATGGGTTCCGAACGGGTTGCCTTGACAACCCGTGCGGCACGAAAGATCTCCTGAACCGTAGAAGTCAAATTGCTGTTAGCGACTCGATTCGCTACTGAACGTTTGCGGATCCGTGGTGTATACCAAATCGTCAGGAACAGAGCTGGAATCCAAACCAAAAAGACACCTGCCAACAACAACCAATCAAACAGGACTACAAACCAAATTGCAATTGTCAGACCCCGAACTGTCTCCATGGGACCAATGACCGCCTCCTCAAGAACGTTGACGATCATTGAACTGTCTTGATAAATCCGATAAATGGCGTCTCCAGAGCGGTTGGAATGATGGAACGACATTGAGAGATACTCGAGACGATCCATCATGGCGACACGCAGGTAGTGGTTTACGTTGTGCCAGATCCACATCCCGTAGTACCCGAGCGTAAAACCTTGAAAGATGCCGTAGAGAGCAAGAAACGCATAACCAAAATACATGTGGTTTCTTACGCTACGCCTCTGAGGAACAGTCAGCTTGCCGACGGTGTCTTCCTTCTCCGCATCGGCTTGTTCGCCTGAGTCGTTGTCCACTGGTAGGTCATCGTCGCTGCTCTCGACAGGCACAACGTATATCTCCCGTTCGGCTTCGGTCAGCATGTCGTGACGAACGAAACTCCGATCCAACAAAAACAACCTAGCCTGGTTCGGCTGCAGCTTGTCAGCCACCAAGATCTTGTTGTTCCACATGTCCCCCATGATCGTGCCAGTGGCCGTGTAGAAGAAGGTATTTGCAAACCCTAGACAAAACATGAATGCAATATGGGGAAACATTGGCAGCATGAACGGGATGGATCTGACGATCATGCTTCCCATCCTCCCGAAGGTGACCTCGGGTGCATCACTGGTATCCGCGAGTTCACGAGCCCTATCCGCTGTGCAGAACTCGTAGAAAATCAGCCAGGCGCTGTTGAGCTTCTTGTATAGGGTGGTTTGCTTGATCGCTTCAGGATTCGACAGCAATTTCCGCAATCGAGCCAACCGGTTAGAGTTGTCTTCCGCCATGATGACTCCCTCTATGCTGCTGTCAGCACTTACCCCACAGTGCGCATTGGATTAAACCACAATTTACAAGGCAATCATCATTTATTGCGAGAATGGACTACTGCGCAATTCCTTCAACGCACTCAAACTCCTTGAAGTTTGCGCAAAATGAGGACCTGCCGTAGGCAGATTTCTGGCGATCGCACTAATATGTGGGAATCCATGAACGACTATATTTCAATGCGCTTGCTACCTGTAGCAGCGATACTTGTCCTGATAGCAAACACGCTTGCTTGCAGCAACTCGAACGAGGGAACCAAGATGCCCCAACCGCCCATTGCGGAAACGCGACATCATCTCCAGACATACCACGACATAGAACTCTCTGATCCCTACTTCTGGCTAAAGGACCAAAGCTACCCGGAGGTTGACGATGAGGATGTGCTCGCCTACTTGCTAAAGGAGAACGAGTACTTTGATGCGTTCATGTCGCCTATCTCATCTTTGGTCGACAAGATCCAAGCTGAACTAAGGGGACGACTAAAGCAAGACGACTCCACGGTTCCAACTAAAGACGGCGACTACATATATCAATCGACCTATTCTGAAGGAAGTCAATACAGAGTGCACCTGCGGTGGCTCGCAGCAACAGCTACCGGCGGACTCTTGCCACCAGACGAAGGAGCCGTCGAGGTTCTAATCGACGAAAACAAGCTAGCAGCAGAGTCGGACTACTTTCGATTGGGCGGACGATCGATAAGTCCCAACGATGAATTGCTGGCATATAGCACGGATCACGATGGCAGCGAACGCTACAAGCTGGTGATTCGGAACCTTACAACCGGCAAGTACTCTTCGGAAACAATTGCCAATGTGCAAGGATCGGTCGTGTGGGCATCCGACAGCAAGAGTTTTCTTTACGTGACTCAAGACGACAAGCTCCGTCCCAATCGAGTCTGGCACCACGTTTTAGATACGGAAGTGTCGGAGGATCGCCTTGTCTATGAGGAATCCGATGAAGGGTTCTTCGTCAGCATTGGGAGAACCACGTCCAGGAAGTTTGCCTTGATTGACTCAAGCGACCATGTGACCTCCGAAGTCAGATTTGTTCCACTTGAAGACCTGCATCAAGAACCCAAGTTGTTTTCCGAAAGGCAGAAGGAACACACCTACCACGTAGACCATCGTCAAGATGCGTTCGTAATACTCTCCAACGACACCCACAAGAACTTCCGGCTCGCGACAACAGGTGAGGAGACCTACCAAGCAGAGCAGTGGGACACGCTACTCAATGCCTCCGACGAGCGCTATATAACCGGTGTGCAGGCATTTGACGATCGAATTGTCATAGCTGCAAGAGAAAATGGGTTAGATCAGATCCTCATTTCCTCAGACGAAGGATCGTTCCAGCCCATAGGATTTGATGAAGCAGCATACAGCGCTGGATTCCACTATAGCCCCGAGGCCAATCCATCACATTTGAGAATCACCTACTCCTCGTTGACTACTCCGCGTGTTATCTTCGACTACGAGTTTGAGTCTGGCAACCGAATCACGAGAAAAACCCAAGAAATCCCAAGTGGCTATCAGCAAGAGCTGTACACATCGGAGCGCCGGATGGCAACCTCACACGACGATGTGAAAGTGCCTGTGTCCATCGCATATCGCAATGACACGCCGCTTGACGGCTCCGCACCTCTGTACTTGACGGGCTACGGAGCGTATGGCAGCAGTTCGGACCCCTACTTTTCGACCAACGTGCTCTCGCTACTCGACAGAGGGTTCATTTTCGCCATAGCGCATATCCGCGGTGGGAGCGAGATGGGCTACCACTGGTACGAGGAGGGCAAACTCGACCGTCGAATGAACACATTTCTCGACTTCGTTAGTGTTGCCCGTTACTTGATTGATCAAGACTTTACGTCGGAGGGCCGAATAGCCATTTCAGGAGGCAGTGCAGGCGGAACTCTAATGGGCGTAGTCGCCAACGAAGCTCCAAGTCTATGGGGAGCCGTAATTGCCTACGTTCCCTTTGTCGATGTCCTCAACACGATGCTGGACACCTCGCTGCCCTTGACGCCCATAGAGTGGCCCGAGTGGGGAAACCCAATTACAGACAAGGCCGCATTTGAATACATACGCTCGTACTCACCCTACGATCAGATTTCGCGGCAAGACTATCCTCCAATGCTCGTGACAGCTGGGTTGAACGACCCAAGAGTCACATATTGGGAACCAGCCAAGTATGTAGCAAAACTGCGTTCGCTCAAGACAGATAGCAATCCATTGCTCCTGCGAACACAAATGGGAGCTGGGCACTCCGGCAAATCAGGTCGCTACGACTCTTTGCGGGAAACTGCGGAAGCCTATGCGTTCATGCTAACAACGATGGGGATCTCTGACGATGCAGAATAGTAGGAGCTAGCCCGCTCTGCCCGTGGGTATACGGGCACTGTGTCCGATCCAAACTCAGACTAGGGATCTTAGATCGACATCTGGGTCTGACAGTCTGCTTGACTCAATCCGCTTCCCAATCAATCGTCGAGCTACAAGAAACTCCCCTGGGGAGTTGACCGCACTTGCACCGACCAGCTGTCCGTTTGCAAGGTGAAAATTCATAAAGGTCTTTGCTCCCATCTCGCCTCGAACAACCATTAGCTCGCCTTCGGTGGGAAACCCTGCCATTTGAAACTTAACGTCATACTGGTCCGACCAGAACCATGGGATGGAACGGTTGGGCGTTGGCGTGCCGGCAATTGTTGCCGCGGCGCAACGCGCCTGCTCCATTGCGTTGGGAACACTTTCCAATCTCATTCGCCGTCCGAGCAACTGACTGTGCTGGCTAGTACAGTCGCCAATGGCGAAAATCCGGTCGTGGTCCGTTCGACAATACTCGTCGACCAATATCCCATTGTCACAAGCTAGGCCGACCTGTTGGGCAAGTTCAGTATTGGGCAATACTCCAACACCTACTAGCACTGTATCAGCTTGCAATTCCTGGCCATCCGCTAGAACTAAGCGCGATGTTGTCCCGTTGGAGCCAGACTCTATAGACGCTACAACCGAGCTTGTTGCTAAATGTACATCGTTGGATTCATGAAGCTCACTGAAGTAGCTGGAAATTTCCGGAACAGCGACCCGCGCCAGAACGCGATCAAGCAGTTCAATTACAACTACTTCGAGCCCTAGACTCCTACAGGACGCCGCAACTTCCAACCCTATGTAGCCGCCCCCAATAATCGCGATCTGATTAGCGTTAGCAAGCTGGTCTTTCAACGCATCGCAATCTCCTATGGAGCGCAATGAAAACGTTCGCGTGGAGTTTGCCCCTTCAATTTCCAAGTTTCGATTGGACGAGCCAGTTGCAAGCACGAGCGTGTCCCACCCAACTTCAGACCCATCGTCGAGGACAACGAAGCGCTTGTCCGAGTCGATCTCCACTGCACGTCTTCCTGAAATGCAGCGGACGTTCTTGTCCACATAAAACTGTCGCTGACGCAGATACACCCGATCGAGTCCGTATTCATCCTTTAGGTATTGTTTGGAGAGTGGCGGACGCTGGTATGGAAGATGCTCTTCCTCTCCGACTATCAGGATCTCCTCCGAGAAACCCAACTGTCTCAGGCTTGCAGCCATTTGACCAGCCGCATGTCCCCCGCCGATGATTACGACATTGGAGAATTGGCGAGACGTCACGGTCGAATTGACATAGTTGGAATTGAGTTGCAGGTTTCGAGGATTGCTTAACGCTTGTTGTCTTGTACCGGCATAGGGAAGTGCATTACGTTGCTGCCGTCGCCATCAGTAATCTTCGGCGTACCCTCTTTCTTGACTTCATCAATACGAATGATTGCGTGAACAGGTACGAGAGTGCTGTCCACATCGCCAAATTCGACCCGCAGCTTCTCTTCCGAAGGATCTATTACTACCTGCGATGGCTTGCCGAACACAAAATTTCGAAGTTCTACAAACCCATAAATATCACTTGTATAAATCTCTCGAACGTACACCTCGTAGATTTGACGGGCATTGTGGAACTGCACCCTATATATGCGCGTTCTGCTGCTACTTGAATCCATACTAAACCGATCAGTCTTTGTGGCGTATTTGTGTCCAAGCCCATATTTTAGGTTGACGATCCTTGTCAACTCAATCGTCAACAACGAGGAGCTTGTTTCTACGTCGCGCTATCCGTGTATGACACAGCAACGTTTTCGCCAGGCTTACTCAAGGATCGCGTTGCGTACATGACTGCGGCTAGGAGAATCAATAGCAGTACTGTTCCAACCATGAGCGCATACTCGTTCAATTGAAGCACGAAGTAGAGCGCGATGTAAAGAATGGCCAACCCCGATGCCATTGCTATGGCTACAGGCGTACTCCGACTGACAAACCACAAATAGCCGACATTCATTGTGGTCAATATCACTGCTGCAAGAATGTATCCAATCCCAAACCCAACATGCTCCGAAAGAGACAGAAGGGTCAAGAAAAAGACGACAAGACCCGCGCCCACGACTCCGTATTGGATTATGTGAAAGCGAGATTTAGATACCAACTCTATGCAAACTATGCCGATCATTGTCATGACAATGAACAAGGCACCGTACTTCACAGAGCGTTCGATCGCTCGATAGGGCGTATTCAGATTGAGAATCGTGTAGCCCAAGTCGACGGGGCGTCGAATGCCGTATTCGAAGCTGCGCAGTGTCTGTTCCAATTCTTCAACATTTACGAGTGATGGAAATCCCCGTGAGAGTGCATGCGTAGACCAAGAAGCGGTAAACCCGTTGGTATTCACTGTTCGTGAATCCGGAAGGAATCTCCCGTCAAAACTTGGGTCCGGCCAATCGGATGTCATGGACACATTGGTCGTGTCTCCTATCGGTAGCATTGAAAATCGACTCGTGCCCCTCAATTCAAGCTCCACGGCGACCGTTGACTGTTCTTGCAAATCAGCAACTGGAATGTCAACTAGAACGACGCTCCCAATTCCACGCAATTGCGACGATACAAGCTCAGTAAGTTCCGAGCCATTGTGTTTGATCGATAAATTCCTTATTCCGCGACTATCTGATATCCCAATTGCTATAGAAACCTGCTCAACCTCTCCCGACAGTCCTGCCACGTCCAGTGGATCAAACGTAGCTTGAGTTGCAACATTTGCAGTAAAGACTGGGATTCGGTAGATACCGCGGTTGCGCATCTCGTGTGAGGCATCAAATGTCATGTTCTGCGTGTTGGGCATGTAGACCCATTCACTTTTTTCAAAGCCTATACGATTCGAGTCGTCGTCTCTATCCCGCTGACGAATGAAAACCATTGGTCCTGCAACTGCCTGATCCGCAGCCCACGCAGCTGCAACATCTGACAGTGCCTTTTCGTAATGCACTTCTCGCTCTTGGACCAGCACAAACACAAACAATAGTGGAATCATCAGGGCAATGATGATGCCGATTACCAGCACAAATCGAAGGTTGATAGGTTCAATCTTGAACATTGGCGCGTCATCCGTGAGCATTCGGAGAATAGGAAAGTCCTCTTCCTGAGCAATATAGGTTAACACCAAACTTAGACTTATTTCTCTACGCAAACCGCTAACATGTAGGCGAATGGATGTGCCTTCTCACTGACTCAGCAACTTCTTTTAAGGACATGGTTTGATCGAGGTCTTACCCCTTCATCAACTAGCCATCCAGCATTCCACGTTGCGGTTAGCCTACAGACTGTCCATAGCGCGTCGGCTAGCAAACTAGCTTGCGTATGGCTACTGTGCACACAACACCTCAAATCTCCGTTTCTCTCAACGGGGTTGTCGCGGCTGGGATCATTTGCCTAGTAGGGATAGCTTGCAATGGGGCTCCAACTGAGCTGACATATACCAGCACGCTAGATGTCTCCTACAAGCATGTGGATGGGGCAAAAACCATTGAATTGAGTCTGGACATCCATGTTCCTGACAATGCTCAAAATGCTCCTGTTGTACTGTTTGTGCACGGCGGAAGCTGGGCATTTGGGGACAAGAGCATCGGTTCCTCGTCGAAGTTACCTTTCCTAATTGGATTAGGCCATGTTGTAGTTAGCACCAACTACCGCCTAAGCTCAGACACCGTCCGGCACCCCCACCACGTAATGGATGTTGCTGGTGCTGTCGGCTGGGTGACAGAGAACATTGCTGATTACGGAGGAGATCCAAACGCGATTTATCTAATGGGGCACTCCGCGGGTGCACACCTCGCAAGCCTGATCGCGCTGGACGAGCGTCGGTTGGAAAGAGAAGGCGTAGACCCACGCGTCATTCGTGGTGTCGTTCTCATCGACTCGGCATCACTGAACTTGGTCCAGACCATGCAGAATCTCAAAGATACTCCCACAAGTCCATATCACGACGCGTTCGGATCCAACCTAGCTACTTGGGAAGATGCATCTCCGTTGCACCACATAGACGACAACAGCGGATACCCACCCTTTCTGCTTCTTGTTGCGAGTCCAGTCCTAATGCCCAACGTAAATCAGTTGAAAGCAATCAGAGATCAGAAACGGAATGAGGTGTTGGCCTTTGCACTCGAACTTGAGAAGGCTGACACTCGTGTATACACAGTCGACGCCATGCAATTCAAAAGTCACAGGTCTATCGACAGGGATATGGGAAAAAAGGATGACTCGCCCAGTGCGCTTGTTGCCACATTCTTGCTACAAACCGCGGCGGTTCATCGTGGCGATCGGTCAAACGTGTCGATGAATCTGAATACAGTACTTACAGTGGAGGGTGAGCAATGGGAAGCAGCAAAACGCGAACTTGGCGAACATAGCGCCAATGTGCTGCTTTACTATCGCGACACCAATGACAATGAACGGATAGATCCCTTTGAGCTGAGAGAGGACGAACTCCCCTTCATGGACGACTGGGACTTGGACAACGACGGTGCAATTTCGCGCGACGACATCGTCAATGGCTACGAGATGCTGCCTCCAGAATAGCGGTCTCCTAACCTAGCGATGGCTAAATCGGCTGACCGTTGTTGATGCGGAATAGTCAAACGTTTCGGAAATGCAGGCGGCGATTTCTATTTGGCATTGGACTAGCAGTCACGATGCTCAAATGGGCTGAGTGCTGGTAGACTGCATTTTTCGATTGGACCGGGCAACGGACACATGGAAACTTCGAAAACCCCTCTGCATAAGCCACTGGCCCAACCTCCACTAAATGCCACGTTCATCGGCACCGTTGTCGGAACGGCGCAACACTACGCCTTGCCATTTTCAGCGTTGGACTTCTTCTGCGAGTCTGGTTTTGCATTTGCGCTCAACATTCACATTGAAACCTGTCCGAGTGGACCCTACTGCTGGAACCATGCCCGAGTATTGACGTGCCTCCGAAACTTGGGTCTAGCGGGCACGCATATTCCATTACAACACCCTGAGGGTGCTCCGGTGTCAACACACAGTGTCGAAGAACAAGCACGCGCAGCAGTTCAAGATGCCGTACTTTCTATCGAAGCGTTAGAGCACCAGATAGTGACCGGCAGCGACGAGTATGAGTTCAAGCTAGCATTGCCCTGGGGACCCAATGTGCCCTCCTGCATGTCGAATCTGCCCTATAAAGATCTTCACAGAGCAGATCCACCAGTCTTCGGCTTTTACCGGTTCGATCAATGTGAGGCCGCGACCCAGAAAACGCGACTACGCGAAGGATTGAAATGCGCTTTGAGCATGTATCGTCAACCGACTCAGTTTCAGCAGGAGGGATACGCCTTTGGAATCGCTGCATACAAGAACTGGACCGCTGCTCTTCAGTCAGGCAATTACGATAAGCAAGGACACTGGTGGAACGCCATGGTGTGGGCCGAGTGCCGGAGCCATGCTGCGGAATACTTCAAGAATTGGCCGCACAATCCAACCACGGAAGCCAATGAATTGGCAAGCCTCTTTTCCAAAATTAGCGAACTCCTGAACCAGTCTGGCGACAATGAACTTAGTGATGCCAAGAAGATCGGATTGATCGAGCAAGCATCGGAGCTAGAACAGCGTGTACCGCCAGTGCTCCAAAGGATTGTGGACCGGCTTGGCGACGAGCAATAGATCTAACCCGCCTGTAGCTATATAGAACTACATCGCACGACTTACGGCAGCATGCCATTGAGACATTTCTTCAGCCCGTGCGGCTTCCCCCAAAAGGGGCTGGAAGGATGCATCCAATTGCCACTGCTGTGCAGCTTGCTCCAGACTGCTAATGTGACCTGACCCCAACCACGCCAACACTGCTGCACCAGCCGAGGTTGTCTCTACGTTCTTGGGCCGGTCGACGACGGCGCCTGTTACGTCCGCTAGGAATTGGCAAAACCACTCGTTTCGGGCCATCCCTCCATCGACTCGCAACCGAGATAAGGCAAGCCCCGCATCCAACACCGCCTGCAGCAGGTCAGCTGATTGATAGCCCACGCTCTTGAGTGTGGCTGTAACGATTTCGTCGATGCCGCTGTCCAACGTCAGCCCGCAAATCAATCCGCGTGCATCTGGGTTCCAATGGGGTGCACCAAGACCTGTAAACGCAGGCACAACGTACACGCCTCTTGTATTGCCCTCAGTTCTTCTCGCAGATTCTTCGGAACTACCAGAGTCTTCTATGCAATGTAGCCTGTCTCGCAGCCATTGTATGGCGGTTCCCGCGTTGAATATGCTCCCCTCAATCCCATAGGTCGTCGTGCAATCAAGCTTGTATGCAATGGTGGTCAACAAGCCATTGGATGAGTCACGTCGTTCCTCGCCAGTGTTCGCGATAAGAAAGCAGCCTGTCCCATAGGTTGCTTTAGCCATGCCAGGCTCGAAGCAAGCTTGACCGATAAGAGCAGCTTGCTGATCCCCAGCAATTCCAAGTATCGGGATTTCCTTGCCAAACCACTCCTTGTCCGCAATCCCAAAGGTACCGGTAGAGTTCCTGACATGAGGAAGAACTGATGCGGGAATTCGGAAGTAGTCAAGTAACTCCTCGGACCACTCATTCAGATTGATGTCGTACAGCTGGGTTCTGGAGGCATTCGTAGCCTCTGTGGCATGGATCTTGCCGTTAGTGAGACGCCAAAGCAAAAAGGAATCTACAGTGCCCCATCTCACTCGATTTTCATCCGCTTGCTTGCGAAGCTCCTGCGTATCCATCAACCAGGCCAGCTTTGTACTCGAAAAGTAGGGATCTACTACGAGACCTGTTCTTTGGAAGATTTGCTCTTCAAGTCCTTCATTTTTCAGTTTTTCGCAAGCCTCGGTGGTTCGACGGTCCTGCCACACGATTGCTTTGCAGATTGGGTCAGAGGTGTATGCATCCCACAGTACTGACGTTTCGCGTTGGTTTGTAATTCCAATCCCAGCTAGCTGATGCAATTGAATCTCGGCATCTTCAATAGCTTCACGGCATGCATCGATAACTGTTTGCCAAATGAGATTCGCGTCCTGTTCCACCCAGCCATCCTTGGGAAACTCAGATGGGAGACTGCGTTGGCCAATTCCTACAGGATTCAGATCCTCGTCGTAGACAACACCGCGGGAGCTCGATGTTCCCTGGTCGATGGCGAGAATGTACTGCACGGGGATACCTCCAACCTTGTCCGCAATAAAGACTAGCGTGCCCCCTTGGAGGGGAGTTCCACAATCGCTGTACCAAATGCCGTAGGCAATCCAGCTTGGTTAACGTTCTCAATGTTCAACTCGACCAAATGTTCGTTCTCAGATTTGTACTTCCTCGCTACCACGCCATGAACTGTGTTGGTGTCACCAACCACGTTTGGGTGCCGGATCGATGCATGAAGCTTGCGTAACGTGCCATCGTCTCCCATCCAATCAGTAACAACTTGAGCAAGCCAGCAAACTCGTTGTGGTCCATAGTCGAACTGGCCCGGCATGTTGCGACGCTTTTGTGCGTGCTCTTCGTCGAATCGACCTCCACCACCCAAGTCGGGCGACCCCTCAGCTTGCAATGCCGCTCGGGTGCTTCGGCCTGTACCCATGACACCATGTGTGAACAAGAACAATTCGGTCACCGAGTACGTGCCTTTCTTGAGAGATGAAATGGATTCACCCTCCACAACATCCTCCCAATACAGCGTGTTGCTTCCTCGTCGGTCCCTCTCCCAGACCAATGGGTCGGCGGGCTCTATTGGGTTTTGACGAGACTCCCCACCCTGTTCCTTCGATGAACGATCGTACTCAAGCATGCCGCCAGTGTTCTCGTACCTCGCCATCAAAGTCTTGATGGTTGCAACTGTTTCAAGTCGTTGATTGGTAAACACAATATGGCCGGTATTGAAATTGATTGGACCAATCCGCTTACTGTTTTTTCTTTGAGTTTCGCCGACAGTCTCTTGTGCAGAAATCGTATCGTCCCGCCAGATCGGTCGAAGGAATTCGATCTCCGCACCGGCATAATTCACAGGGAGGAAACGTGTTGAAACCCGCTTCCGGTCGATGGCTCCCGTTTCGCCAGCAATAACCCCTAGCGTTATGGCATAGAGGAACGTCGGATGTGCTGTTATGTCACCAAACCTACTCTTTCGGGCATACTCGAGGTCGCGGTAAAGTGGGTTGTAGTCGCCCACACCGTCGCCGTGGCGCCGAATGTTGTCAAGACTTGCTTGTTTGGATGGCGAATGAGGAAGAGTAGTGCCTATTCCCCGTTCATACTCCTTCTGGAATTGATCTAGTGTCTCTATGAGATTGGATTCTGCCATGATGTTCTGGATTGGAAATTGCAACGGTGCCAAAGAAGGATCGTCTCCATTCGAAACTACCAGCGCCGGACTTAAACGATTGCTTGTTGATTCTAATCCCGCACGCCAGGAAGCACGAAGCTGCTTGGCGGATGCGAATTATGTAGCACTCTGCATAATTTGCAGCGTAGTCGAGTTGAATCGACCAACCACGACTGAATTTCAGTGTTGAGTGGAATGTACGGATCAGATCAAGAAGCAAAACCCGACAACGACGAGATCATCATTGATGATCTGAACATCACCAACTGCGTCAACGAGATCCAGGACCGAGGATTCACGGTAGTTGAGAATTTTGTTTCGCCCGATGTTATCGATCACATTCGCAAAGTGTTTGACACAGAAGTGCCGATTACAGAGATGCGAGCAATTGGAACCAAGACCGGAAGAACATTTCGAGCACACAATCTCTTGGGCAAGACTCGCAACGTGGATTTCATGTTTCTCGACAAACGACTACGCGCTATCGTCGAGGGAATAATTGGTCCGCGAACGCAGGTGAACGTTACGACGCTCTTCAATGTCCTGCCCGGAGAAACTCGACAGTATTTGCACCAGGACGATGGACTTTGGCCAATCCCACGACCACATCCGCCATTTCTGTGCAACGCTCTCCTAGCGATTGACGATCACTACATTGAAAACGGAGCAACTCATCTTGTCCCATATAGCCACAAGTGGCACGACCGTCGGGTCGATCAGAGCATCGAGACGACCCGTGTCGAATTGAAATCTGGATCCATTGTCTTCTGGGAGGGTGGAATGTGGCATGGTGGGGGAGCGAACATGTCAAACAGCCGAGAACGGCTGGGATTCTTTATGAGTCATGTCGTGTGGTATTTGCGTCCTCAGGAAATCCAACTGGTCTCTGTACCACGTGACCAAGTTCGGGACATGCCTGAACAAATGCAGCGTTTGTTGGGCTACCACCGTTTTGGACTAGGTGTTGATGGAAGAGATCCAATCGACGTGCTTAACGACGGTGTAGTCGTACATCCGAGTGCAAGAGTTAGATGGTGGCAGAATGTCGAACGGACAAACCATTCAAACTAGCCTAATGTGGCTGGTACTCAAACCCCCGTTTACTTTCTGGTCCAAACCCAATCATTCCTCTCGACGTAGTCCGGCAAGAGCCAGTTAGGGTCCTATAGCCAATTGGAGCCGGTTGGATTCCGTGATGTTAGGCCATGTGATTCTGTTGAGACTATGCGTTATTCGCGCCACGATCCATGTGCACTTCGGCGATGCAAAATCATTGACATTCAAGCACTAGTGGTTATTCTTTAGTCCCGATTGCCACTCTATGCAACACTTTTGAGCGAAGATTCGCCTGCGGCCGACGTGACCGTAAATCTGAATCTAGAACCAAACGATCACCGTCGCCTCGCCGTATTGTGCGGTCCGTTCGATCAGAATATCCGTCAGTTAGAGCAACGGCTCGACATCTACATAAGCAACCGTGGGAATGCGTTTCGCCTCACCGGATCCGACAGTCAGGTTCAGGCCGGTGCCGCCCTATTGACTCAACTGTATGGCGAAACCACCAACCTTGATTCACTCGATCCGAGTACGGTACACCTTTTCCTTCAGGAATCGGGCGTCCAAGATTTGGTAAAGGGTACCGACGCCGACCATAAGACTTCGGACATTCGCGTCAAGAAGCGCGCGATTAAAGCGCGTGGCACAAACCAGGCACAATTCGTTGCAAACATGCGTAGGTTCGATGTCAACTTTGGTGTTGGCCCCGCTGGAACTGGAAAGACTTATCTAGCGGTGGCCTGTGCTGTAGAGGCCTTGGAGAACGAACGAATCGGTCGGATCGTGCTGGTCCGACCTGCTGTTGAAGTGGGAGAAAAATTGGGATTTCTTCCTGGCGACCTCTATCAGAAGATCGATCCCTACCTACGCCCACTCTATGATGCACTCTACGAAATGCTGGGATCGGAGCGCGTCAACAAGTTTGTGGAACGCAGCGTGATCGAGATTGCGCCACTCGCATATATGCGAGGTCGGACATTGAACAATGCCTTCATAATCCTAGACGAGGGACAGAACACCACCATTTCGCAAATGAAAATGTTCCTGACAAGGATCGGCTTTGGATCGACTGTGGCGATTACAGGAGACTTGACCCAAATCGACTTGCCCCAAGGGCAACACGGCAAACAATCAGGGCTTGTTCACGTATTGGACATTGTCCGCAACATCCCAGGTTTGTCTATCGTGCGATTCAA
The DNA here is from genome assembly GCA_964572845.1 of uncultured Pseudomonadales bacterium. Lineage (GTDB taxonomy): Bacteria > Pseudomonadota > Gammaproteobacteria > Pseudomonadales > Azotimanducaceae > Bin55. Next base: position 176,571 of record CAZNFX010000003.1, read on the forward strand.
CAAGAGAGACGTCGTTCGCCACCCTGTTGTACAACGAATCGTTGACGCATACGAGAAATCAGAGGCTCGAACCTCTAGCATTAATGGCTCTGGACCGGAGTCTTAGGCTGCAAAGTATGCAGTTGGACACCGTGGACCCCGATCCCGCTATATGGATCCAAATTGCTGACAATTCAATCCAAATCAGCGTTCAGCAGGTGAAGACTTGGGCAGCAGTTGCTCGGAATGGATTTCAAGGCGAAATTTGCATTCGGTTCATTGACGAAGTCGAAGGACGTTCGTTAAACAAACAATTTCGCAACATCGACCAGGCCACCAACGTGCTTGCATTTGAAGCCAGAGAGCCGGGAATCCTAGGCGATATTGCCATTTGCGTTCCTATAGCCCAGCGTGAAGCTCGTGAACAACAGAAACACCTTACCAATCACCTTGCTCATCTAGTAGTTCATGGAACGCTGCACCTTTGTGGATTCCAGCATGAGACGGATGAGGAATCCGCGACAATGGAAACAAGGGAAATTGGCATCTTGAATTCGCTTGGTGTTGACAATCCCTATACGGACCATGGCACAGACTGACAACAACAAACCCAAATGGCGCGAGTGGCTCGCGCCCTTCATTGGCAATGGCGATCAATTAGGTGAGTCAGCTCAAATTGAAGATTTGCTAAAGGATGCAGCGGCTCGTGAACTAGTTGATCCTGACACGGTGAAGATCATCTACGGTGCATTGCAGGTCTCCGACATGCGTGCGCGCGACATTATGGTTCCACGATCCAACATGGTTTACGTAGCGATTAACGCATCTGCCGAGGAAGTCCTGCAAACACTTAGCGAGAACCCACATTCGCGATTTCCAGTGATTGGCAAGGACATCGACGACATAAGAGGAATACTTCACGCCAAGGACTTGATGGGAAGAATGCTCATCGAGAACAACACCAACGGATTGGTCTTGGAAGACATAATTCGACCAGCCAAGGTCATTCCTGAAAGCAAACGGTTGAATGTCTTGCTTAAGGATTTCCGTTCTGCACGGCAGCATATGGCCATAGTCGTAGACGAGTACACGAGTGTCGCGGGGTTGATTACGATCGAAGACGTTCTGGAGCAGATTGTCGGAGACATAGAAGATGAGCACGATCCAGCGGACGATGAGGATCTTATAGTCAAGCTGGACGACGGCACTTTTCGCGTAAAGGGTGAAACTCCCATTGGCGAATTCAACGAGTATTTTCGTGTCAATTTCACCACCAATGAATTCGACACCATTGGCGGGATCGTCACCAATCGATTTGGTCATGTTCCTGCGCCGAACGAATCCATGGAAATCGACGGATTCGTCTACACCGTGTTGAATGCCGACAACAGAAGAGTAGACCTGTTGCACCTGACAGCAGTAGAACGATAGAACGAGCCGTACTTCTTCGTTACTTGCTGGTGCTGCTGGCAGGTTTGTCGTTTCCGATTGGATTGGCCCCCTATGGATTCTGGCCGATCACTATCGCGTCTATAGTGGCACTGTTGTTTTGCCTGAGGCAGGTGAAATTCCCGCACACCCTTGGATTCCTTGTGGTGTACGGCATTGGCATGTACGCAGTGGGTGCATCCTGGCTTTACGAAGCCCTAATCGTTCTTAGCGATGTGGAGGAATGGCTTGCTGCGCTTTTCACTGCGACGTTTGTAGTGTTCTATGCCGTTTTCTTCACATTGACTGTGTATTTGGTAAGCGGTTGGGCACGAACTGTGCTTGATGCAATCTTTAGGTCGAACAACTCGCTTGCTAACTCCGTCGGATGGTGCGCAGGGTGGCTATGCTTCGAACAGATCAACTACGTGACAGGCTTGGACACTTCCTTTCCATGGCTGCATGTCGGATATGCCTTCACCGACACGTGGTTGGCCAGTTTGGCGTCCGTGGGCGGCATTAGTTTGGTGGGGCTTTGCACTTTCGTCATGGTCGTTGGCGTACTTGAGCTTCCTCGGTGGCGGCATTGGAGCATGCTTGCAATTGGGATTCCCTGGTTAGCTGGCGCATTGCTGGCAGAACACGATTGGACAACTGCAGGGGACGATGTTGACGTTGCGCTCGTTCAAGCGAACATTTCCCTCACGGACAAATGGACGAAGGGTGGATTCGAGCGAGCGTGGTCGGCTCACGAAGCGCTCACCGAGCAAGCCACGGATGCGGACTTGGTGGTCTGGCCGGAAGGTGCGTTGCCTGCATTTGATGATGAACTCGACGCCTACTTTCGTTTGTTGACCGATCGCTACAACGTTAGATTGGTAGCCGGCACACTTGTGCGTCGCGGGCACAATGGCCCCGTGTACAACGGTGTAATTGCCGCAGAACCGGGTGTCGAAGAGACTGGAAAGTTTCTCAAGACCAAATTGGTTCCCTTTGGAGAATATACGCCATTCTCTTGGCTTTTCGGACCAATTCGAGATTCCTTGGACATACAGCACGCGACCCTAACTAAAGGCAGTGAAAATCAAGAACCGTTGTCCATCGAGTGTTGTTCATTTGGGATTAGCGTGTGCTACGAGATTGCGTTTCCAACGCTGATTGCTGAACGAGCTAAGAACACTGACTTTATCGTTGCTTCGAGCGAAGACGGTTGGTTTGGAAACTCGCTTGGCCCGGCTCAGCACATGCAAATCGCACAAATGCGTGCCATAGAAACCGGTCGGTACGTTGTACGCAGCACTAGCAACGGCATTACAGGTGTAGTGAATCCAAAAGGCAAGTTAGTTCACAAGCTGCCGCGCAACGAACCAGGCGTACTACGAACGAAAATCACGAAAGTCGAGGGATCAACGCCATTCATGTACATTGCAGCGTTGGTACAACAGCTTGCTAGTCCCTTCTTTGGAATAGGTGCAGCAGCGGCACTACCACTAGTAGCCATGTTCGTGAGACGAAGAAAGCCCGCAACAAGCTAGCGCTTTGACCTAGAGAGCAAGAGACTATTTGCTCTTGCGAAAGACACGCGTCAATCCAAATACGACGTTGATCAACGCATTCATAGCAACTGCAATACTGAAACGGTTTGGGCGAACATCCAGAAACTCGTCAGCGTCAAGTTCCTCAATTGCCAGCAATGTTCGCTTCAATCCTGCAACTACCAAGTCGTTGCTTCGGTCAACAGTCAGGTCCAACCCTCCGCTAACAATCACAGAGGTCAATAGGCAGGAAAGAACTCCTTGGCGATAGAAGTCCCATCCATCGGAGAAGCTTAGCGTACTTCCTCGCTCTGCTGAAACCACCTCACAATACCGTTCAATGGCCTCCCGCTCGACCGATTTACGAACTTCAGGGGTTAGGCTTCCCGTTAAAAAATAAGCAACATCAAAAAAACCACCAGAAACGCCGCTTACCTGCCAGTCCAATACAGCCAGTTCGTCGTTGTCGAAGAACATGTTGTCAAGTCGATAATCGCCGTGGATATAGGTGACGTCGGAAGAACCCGACATGATCATGAGTTCCGTAGTTCGCTTCCCAAACGTTCGTACTACGTTTTCCAGACGAGGACTAAAGAACTGGTGGAACTTTTGAATCGCCAAGTCTACGTTGGATCGAAAAATGAAGTGCACAACCGCTGCATTTAGAGGTGTTATTACCTTATAGGCATCGTTGAGTTCCTTCGAGTCCTTGCGGTTCCAGAACTGACCGTGTAGTCGACCTATCGCCGAGACTGCAATGAGCGCTTGTTCCCGAGAAGCACCTTCCAATTGGTTGAACGCCTTCATGTAGCAAAGGTCTTCCAGTACTAGAACGAAGAGATTGCTACCTGCGTCGATGGCTCCGTGATAGAGTTTAGGGGCACGAATTTTCGCCGTAGGTTGAATATTGACGTAGAAGTCATACTCACGTTTGTACAGGTCCAGCGACTTTGCCAGCTTTAAACTTGCGGGATCCGAACTCGACATCTTCAACACAACAGATTCCGGACCGTCGCATTCCTCGGAGTAGCTAAGGTAACACCTAACTAGCGATGCCATAAGACCGTAACCCACACCAATCTCCTCCACTTTGATGCCTTGAAGCTTGTTTGGGACGGAAGGAAAGCTCTCCTCTAAAGATCCAGCTATCCAATCGCGAGTGATATCAGACTTCTTTGCGGGAATGTCCATTTGAGGGATTTGCGGTTTCATACGTTCTATTCGCCTTGTTCCTTAAGAGTAGCCGATATCGTCGGCAATAAGCGAGTGCGGAGGTTGCACACAGCAATGTCACCAGCTGGTTTCAAAGCAAGCCCTATAGTAAGATCAACGCCTTGTTCGCTGACCAATTGTGCAGCGACAGTCTTTGGCCTATACGTTGAAGTCTACGAGGCTTACCTACTATGTGCGGTCGGTTTACGCAGCAAATTAGCTGGCGGGAACTTCGAGATCTGTATATGTTGTCTGGACAACCCCCGGCAGTCGAAGTCGAAACCAGATTCAACGGCGCTCCGACCCAAGATTTCGCCGTCTGTCGCCTCGATAGCGATGGCGACCGTGTGATTTCGTTGCTTCGGTGGGGGTTAATTCCCTTCTGGGCGACCGACAAGAGCATTGGATCACGTCTGATCAATGCCCGTGCCGAGACCGTGCACTCCAAACCCTCGTTTCGAAACGCCTTTCGTTCGAGGCGATGTCTGGTGCCGGCAAGTGGATGGTTTGAATGGGTCCGGGCAGGAACCAAGAAACAGCCCTTCTACATTTGTGGTGCTGAAGCGAAGCCCGCTTCGTTTGCAGCCATTTGGGAAAGCTGGGACAAAGAAGGTGATCCCATAGAGACCTTCTCGATTCTCACAACAACAGCTTCAACTCAACTTAGCAACCTTCACCACCGACAGCCAGTGGTTGTCTCGCCACTGCGCTTTGACGAGTGGCTCGATCCTTCCTCAAACATCAATGCATTGCAAGAGCTTGTAAATGATCCGAATGAGGGTCCATATAAATACCACGCTGTGAGCACAAGAGTGAACAGTGTCCGCAACAATAGTGAGGACCTACTAGAACCAATATCTGACCCAACAATGCTCGGAACGCAATAGCATTGGTCAGTCGAGCCTTACTCCGTCGCTGACGGTCTCAACAGTTCGTGATACTGGGAGAATTCCGTGTCTTGTCGTGTAATTACTTCAATTACGGCAGTTCGGCCTTCTTCATTCTCTCGCTGGGCCGAATTCAGTGCATTCTCGACATCGCTTGGACTCTCTACAAGCATTCCCGTAGCACCAAGAGCCCGAGCCATCGCAGCGTAGTCGCCTGTCTGATTGCCAACTCCATACTTGGACATGGCTACCTTTAGCTTCTTGTCGTAGCCACCCATCGTGCCATTGTTGACAATTACCGTAGTTATCGGAACTTCTGCGCGTACAGCAGTTTCAATTTCGGTTCCTGTATGTCCAAAAGCCAAGTCACCCATGAAATTCAAACAGAACTTGTCAGGCGAAGCCAACTTAGCACCGATTGCTAGGGGCAATCCATAGCCCAGATGCGTGGTCTTGCCCCACCCAATGTAGCCATGCGGGCTCGTGGCTCGGTAGAAAGGCATGATCTGATCCCTGGGATTGCCGGCATCATGCGTCACGACCGAATTCTCGTGATCGATCGTCCTATTAATTGCATCAATGACTCGGTAAGGATTAATAGGAACCTCGGCTGAATTCAGTTTCGCGGACCATTCGGCAAGCCACTCGTTCTTGCACTGGGCAATTGATGCAAACAGGCTGTCATTGAGCTGCCTTCCTTTTTCACCCACATTTGCCTTAAGTTCGTCGATCAAGCACTCAAGGGTTAGTTTTGCATCGCCAACTAGACCTACCTGAGCTTCATAGTCCTTGTTGATGTCCTCTGCTGAAATCGTCGAGTGAATGATCTTCTTACCCGGCGGAATCTCCAATCCGAATCCCGTACGGGTGAGAGCCGAGCCTACTGCAAACACCAGGTCTGCTTCGCCCAACCACTTAAACACAGGTTTTGGAGCCGTACGATTCGCAGAACCCAACGACAGAGGATGGTCGTCGGGAAATGCGCTCTTCGCTTGCATCGTTGTAATTACTGGAACTTGGGCCAGATTCGCAAATTCCATGAGTTGTTGCGTCGCCTCGGCGTAGAGTACCCCCTGTCCGACCCAGAGAACCGGGTTGGTGGCGTTCAACAACATTCGAATCGCGTCCGCTATGTCGTTGCCATTGGGCTGTGTCAGTAGAGGTTTGGTTGGACAATATTGCAAACTGTCTTTCGGGACCTCGCGCGACATTACGTCGCCATGCAGTTCTACGACCACAGGCCCAGGCCTTCCTTGCTTTAATGTTTGAAAGGATCGACGCATCTCCCGAACAATTCGGTTTGATTGATCTATCGAAATCGCCAGCTTGGAGACATTGGCGTAGTTCTTTATCGCAGAAAAGTTCGGCTCGACATCGTAGCGCCCAACACCACTACCTCCTGGCAGAAAGAGCAACGGAACTGCGTCGCCCCACGCCTGGGCTATGGCACCGAACGAGTTTTCAACACCAGGACCCGATTGCGACGCAAATACGCCAAACTTTTTTCCTGCCATTTGTCGTGAGTAGCCATCTGCGGCATTGATGCCTCCTCGCTCCTGTCGGAATACGATGGGTCGAATTTCTCTGCGTGCACAGGCTTCGATCAATGGATTGTCGGGAAAGCAAGCCAGCCAATCGACCCCCTCTAATTTCAAGCAATCTGCTACAAGCTCGTATCCGTTCATCTAGGTCTCCGATTTGTTTGTTGTTGGTGTAGAAGTTGTTGAATCCGTGGTCGCTCAAATTCTGGAATTGAGAAGCCATCGCCCAAATGCTGCGTGAACTCAATCCTAGCGGTGCCCGATTCGAACACCCCGTCTGGCAGCCAATTGCAGGAGTACTTGCAGCCAGGTTTCAGACAGGACAGCGAGTTTGACCTTAGCGATCCGTACTCCAAACCACGATATTTGCGCCAACGAGAAAAAGCATGGTTCCACACTCAGCCTGCAAGATGTTGAAGGCTGAGAAGGACGCCGCAAACAAATATACTCCCAACACCATGAAGAGCGCACCAACAAATCCCCATAGCCTGCGCGCGAGGACTCCTCGTGCTGATTGTGCTACAAGCGCCCCAAGTGTGGACAACGCTCGATGTGCGTTGCGAGTGTTCCAACTACCAACCTGCAACTTGCTTGCACCCATTCTGCAAACTCTTCCTTAAATGGCAGCCCTTGGTGAACGCCACGGGCTACTCCCTTCCCAATCCTTTCGTCGATCCATTGTGTGGTCGTGAGCATCGTGGTCATGCTGACACTGAACTCTTACTTCGAGAGATAGGGCTCAATGGACCTACATGTACACCACCCGTCGAACCGTACACCTTCCATGTTACTCCCGACCGGAACTTCAGCGTCCACAATTTTTGTGCACACTGCGGTAAACGTACTATGTACTATACAAAAAGTTAGGATTGAAGGATCAAGGTAGAGTACGGTGAGACCCTACCACGAGACTAGGTATTGGAAACGGACGCGACGACATGAAACGGAGCGCACGTATCTATTCAACGCAACAAAAAGCCATTGCCACAATGGCTTTCAGTGGGGCTGAAGCGCTGTTCAAGAGCACACTCCTTCCCCCTTCCTCAGTGATTCGTTCGCGATCAAATTCGCCAACGAGGCGCAGATGAAGTGGACTGTCTAAACTACAGCAGCGCGTTTACCAATTAGTCGCAGCTTGACACTGAGAATTTCTTAGATCGCACACGCTTTACGGTGCTTCCATAGATTCCTTGGAATCGCCAGAATCGTCTGAGTCATCATCAGCCGATGTGCTATCGGGTTCCTCTTCTTCGTCGTCTCCGGTGTAGTCGTCTCCGAACATCGATTTAAGGATTTCGTCTTGCGAGACATCACCACTCTCGTCAGTATCGAGTCTCTTAAGCTCCTCCTCCATCCTCTGTTCCATCTGTTCGCGTATCTGCTTCAACTCATCCTCGGTAGGCTGAGGAACCGGCATGCCACTATTGGCCATGGATTCTGCTTGCGCTTTCATCATTGCAATGCCAAACTCAAGCATCTCTTCCTTGTCCAGAGAATCACTGTCGTCGGCGTCACTTTCGCTAAATGACTTTTCGACCACAGGTTTCATCATTTTCATAAACTGCTCTTGCATCGCCTTTATTTCTTCAGGTGATGGTGGCGGTCCTTGCAGTGGAACTTGCGCAGAGACTGAAGCACAGAACAACACTGCTGCAAGCACTGTCGTGGCGGTGGTCGGGAACTGTTTCATGATTGATGCCCTAGGTTTGTAATAGACCCATAGCGTTAGGTTGCGACCATTGTACTTCCTGCCGACAGCGTGATCTTAGCTAGCTCCTAATCTCTAATCTTGGGAACTCGTTTCGCTGCATTGTCTGCTGTCTGCATGAATCAGTAAGCTCCCTTCGACAGAATGGAGCCTAATCCCTAGCCGAAATAGTGAGATTTGGCAGTTGTAGGCTCGAATGCAAGCAAGGATGTAGAGCCGTCGGGACTAGCGTAAAGATCTAGCGGGCAATTGACACTGCACAGTCGTACAAAATTATGTCTGTTTCTGTTCTACAGGTGCCAGTGCACTCGATGGACTCTTTCCCTTTCGAAAAAAATTAGTGTGTTTTGTATTGCAATTTCAGGGAACGCAGGCAGACGAGGATGTCTAGCTGTATGTGTTGTAACGGCTACAGGAAGGACTAACATGGCAATCAGCCAAGTGTACCTGCGTGTTATCATTCGGCGCTAGCCGATTCACTCGGTTTTCGTCGTATTAAACTATACAAAATACCAAATGACTTCCTACGACCCCTCTACAGTGGAGCTAAAGTGGCAGAATCGCTGGGAAGAACGTGGAACCAATCTCTTCAATGAACAGGATCTTCAAACTGCTATAGATCCGTTCTACAACCTAATGATGTTTCCTTACCCGTCCGCGGAAGGACTGCACATTGGGAACATCTATGCATATACCGGTGCAGATGTACAGGGCCGCTTTCTGCGTCTAAACGGAAATACAGTGTTCGAGCCCATTGGTTTTGACGCATTTGGTATCCACTCGGAGAACTTCGCGCTCAAGACTGGAACAAACCCAAACGAGCTCATACCTAGGAACATCGAGAACTTCACGAGCCAACTTCGTCGAATTGGCGGCATGTTCGATTGGAATCATACGGTAGATACCACTGACCCCGCCTATTACAAATGGACGCAATGGATATTCGTACAACTCTTTAGAGCGGGACTAGTCGTACGGCGCAACGCCCCGGTAAATTGGTGCCCTCAATGCAAGACAGTACTAGCCAACGAGCAAGTGATCGATGGACTTTGTGAGCGATGTGACGCAAATGTCGAACAACGCCAACTTCCTCAGTGGTTTCTTCGCATCACAAAATATGCAGAACGACTTCTAAAGAACCTCCCAAAGCTGGACTGGTCTGAATCGACCAAGGTAGCTCAAACCAACTGGATCGGCGCTAGCCACGGTGCCAACGTGCTGTTCAAGGTTGCAGGACTGGACGAGTCAATTGAGATTTTCACAACGCGACCGGACACTCTATTTGGTGCCACGTACATGGTCTTGGCTCCCGAACACCCACTAGTTGGAAAACTGACTACGACCGAACAACAATCGATCGTGAGGAGATATGTGAGTGCTGTTCAGCAGCAGGATCTCGTTGAACGCCAAAAGTTGGACCGCGACAAGACTGGAGTGCCTATAGGTTCGAATTGCATCAATCCGGTCAATGGCGAAGCAATTCCCATTTGGGTCTCCGACTACGTGCTGGCGGGCTATGGCACTGGTGCCATCATGGCCGTTCCGGCCCACGACCAACGCGACTTCGAATTTGCCAAGAAGTTTGAACTACCCATTCGAACTGTAATACAAGCTGAGGAAGACGATTCAGAGCAGTATGTCGAGCAGGCCTATGAAGGAGAAGGAACTCTCGTCAATTCCGGCGAATTCAACGGACTAAACAGCGATGTAGCCAAAACGCGAATTGTTGCATTCCTGGACGAGAGGAAACTCGGAAGCGAAACAACAACCTTCAGACTGCACGACTGGTGCATTTCGCGCCAACGCTATTGGGGGCCTCCCATTCCCATTGTTCATTGCGATTCATGCGGTCCGGTGGTGGTTGATGAGGAAGACCTGCCCGTTCAACTCCCCTACCTAGAGAACTTCAAGCCTGACGAAAGTGGGGAAAGCCCGCTTTCCAGAGATGCGGAATGGTGCAATGTCGAGTGCCCATCATGCGGCAAACCAGCCAAGCGTGAGACCGATGTCTCAGACACGTTCTTGGATAGCGCGTGGTACTTCCTGCGATACCCGTGCACCGATAATCCTAACAGTGCATTCGATTCTGCTGCGCTGGAGAAATGGCTTCCTGTTCACTCCTATATTGGTGGAAACGAACACGCCGTTCTGCACTTGCTTTATTCAAGATTTCTAACCATGGCCTTGCACGACCTAGGACATCTGAATTTCGACGAACCTTACCAACGATTCCGCGCTCATGGACTGTTGATACGTGACGGGAAGAAAATCTCGAAGAGCCGAGGTAACGTCATTGTTCCTGATGACCTTATCGCCGAGTATGGCGCTGACACAGTGCGAATGTATCTGATGTTTCTTGGACCCTATGAACAGGGCGGCGACTATCAAGACCACGGCATCCAGGGCCCTCGGACTTTCCTGAATCGTCTCTGGCAATCCGTTGGTGAAGCAGAGGACGAATCCATTGAGCCTGAAATCGAAAGGGAGCTGCACCGCACGATCAAGAATGTGACGAAATCTATTCAGGATCTGCGTTTCAACACCGCGATCGCAAATATGATGGAGTACTTGAACGTGGTCAGGTCGGGAGGAAGACGGCCTCGACGTTCTGAAGTTGAACCTCTAGTCATCATGGTCGCCCCATTTTGCCCGCACATCGCCGAGGAATTGCACGAACGATTGGGGCACTCGGAGAGCATTTTCGACTCGGCCTCGTGGCCATCATTCGATTCAACTCTTCTTGAGGCTGACGAAGTGGAAATAGCGGTTCAAATCAATGGCAAGTTGCGCGCAACTATTCGTTGCGCAACGACCGCGACAGAAGATGATGTGGCGCAACGAGCTCTCGAACATCCCAACGTTTCGCGTTACACCGAATCTGGAACGATTAAGAGAAGAATTTATGTGCCAAGCCGCATGCTGAGTTTCGTGGTTGCCCAGTAGATCCTGATTTCACGGCATGTACACGCTGCAGCAGCCAAGAGTGGCTCTTTGCTTCTTAGCATTTCTGCTGGCTCTTCACGGGTGTGGATTTCATCTGCGAACCACCAGCTTGTCGACCCAAGTTTCAAAAGTAGATATTTCAAGTTCAGAGTCGCCTCGAATTGCACGAGCATTGGAGCGTGGCTTTGAAGAACTTGGCATTGGCGTTGTGTCGGAGGGCGAGCCCGAGGTTCGCATTCACATCCAAGAGCACAGGTTCGTGCAGGAAGCGTCTCATTTGGTGCCTAGGGGCGGATTGGTCGAGTACGAACTAACATTGCGAGTACGCGTTGGAATCGAGATTCTCGACGTCGATGAAGAGCTCCACGAGAGGATGTTTACCGAAGCCCAGCGAGTTGCTGTCAATGCGGACAATCTCCTGGCGACCTCAGCCGAGGATGCAGTCGTTCGTAGGGAGCTTGTTGACAAGATCGTGCACGCGGTAATTCGACATACGGCGGCTGTGGTTGCTCAATCTAGAAATGAGTCTCCCTGACGCCGCTATCAACTGGGTTGGCATTGCTCTTCAAGTAGTAAGTACTCTGAGGAAAAAGGGCTAATGGAAATAGACGCGAGCAGACTGAGTTCCTCCTTGAGAACAGGCGATCTTGCGCCTCTCTACTACCTAGCAGGAACAGAAATTCTGCTAATCCAGGAAAGCGCTCAGTCCATCATCGGCGCTGCAAGCAACGTTGGATTTGAAGAGGTTGTCCGGGCGGAAGCTGGATCCGCAAAGGACTGGAATAGCATTCTTGTGGACGCTGCCAGTCCCTCGCTGTTTGCAGAACGACGAGTCTTTGATATAGCAATGACAACGAACACTCTTGACAAGGAATCAAGTGCAAGAGTCAACGCGTACCTAGGCGAACCCGATCCCAATGCAATCCTGATCGTTAGAGGAAAGACCTTCACATATCAACACAGGTCGGCTGCTTGGTTCAAGAGCCTAGTCGCCAAGGCCGTAGTCGTCGTAGCCGAACCATTGTCAGGTCACAAATTCGTCCGCTGGCTCGCTGAGCGAGCAAAGACGTGCCAGTTGCACCTAACCGACGAAGCGATTGAGGAACTCGCCAACCTGACAGACGGCAACCATCTAGCTGCACATCAGGAACTAGAAAAACTGTCCTTGATATTCCTGAATTCCAAAGAAGAAATCGGAATTGACTCACTGACAAAGATCAATTGGAGCACTGGCCATACCTTTGGTTTGATCGATTGGGCGGCTCAGGGCAACTCAAGAATGGTGGGAAAGAGTTTGAAAGCGGTCATGCGCGACGGAACCGATCCCTTGAGTGTGATTGGATTGCTTTCAATGCAACTTCGGCGTATGCATGCGTTTGCGCTCGGCGAACAGCTACGCTTGCCACGTCGATTGCAGGTTGCGAGCCGCAGAATTGGTCTAGAGACTCTGGAAGAGTTGCTCATTGAATGTTCACACATTGACAGCCAGCGCAAGGGAATCCTTACCGGTGATCCTTGGCAATCAGTAGAAGGTTTGCTATTGGTTATGTCTGGGTGTTCAAGTGTGTCGCTCGTGGAGCCGACAGTAGCTTGGCAAACCATCGACTACGATACGTAGACGAACGAGTTAGTTGATTCTTGTATGTGCCTCTGTGCCGCGTGCAACCAACACTAGCCTATTGTTCGAATTGCTCAGTTCAGTAATAGAAGCATTATCCGGCCGAAAAACTATGAGCTTTGAAACTCCAAGAGCGGCTCCTACAAGAACGTTTATGGCTACAAAGTGAGAAAAGATTACGTGATCCGCTGAGAGATTCTGTGCAGCCTCAACCATGGTTCTACGCCAGCACGCCAGATCGGGAGACAAATCCGTCCAATTTCCAGCCATAATCGATGCCAACCACTCAGAGCGTTTGTCCAGCCCCAGCGATGAAGGTGATGGAACTTCGGCAAACCGGTCGTCAACACGGGGAACTACACCCCAAAGATCGGCTAGGGGTTGCGCCGTTTCACGCGCTCGGGCCAGCGGACTTGTCAAGATCGGCATCGGACCAATTTTTTTGAGCGCTGTGGCTGAACGTTCGGCCTGTTGTTTGCCAAGCTCGCTCAAGCCTGGATCTCGATGTTGAGCAAACGTCGCTTCGGCCTGGCCATGCCGAACTATGTAAATCGTAGACACGGGTCTCCAAAGTCCAATAGGTTTCTGTTGGGGTTTCCTAACTACTGACTTGTATGCTCAGGGTCATTCGTAAAATTACCACGCTACACAGTCAAGCATCCTCAAAATCGTCGGGACAAGCGAGTGACCACTCATTCCACAAAGATATCAATTGACGTCCACGAATCCGGGCTAAGTGCCGACATGGTACCGGATACAACCGTCGACGCGCAGCATCTTTTCGGTCTGGATCATCCCCTCACGGTGCCAGCATTCAGCACGCGCACGGACTATGTGCCGCTTTTCGACGAGGGCTATCGATTTGATCCCCACACTACTCTCGCCATTCTTGCGGGTTTCGCTCACAACCGGCGAGTGATGATTCAGGGCTACCACGGTACGGGCAAATCCACTCACATTGAGCAGGTTGCTGCGCGACTCAATTGGCCCTGCGTACGTGTAAATCTGGACAGCCACATTAGCCGTATAGATCTGGTTGGAAAGGATGCAATTGTCATAGAAGACGGCAAGCAAGTTACTGCGTTCAAGGAAGGAATTCTTCCCTGGGCCTTGCAGCACCCCACATGCATCGTGTTCGACGAATACGACGCCGGTAGACCGGATGTAATGTTTGTGATTCAACGCGTGCTCGAGGTAGAGGGAAAACTGACCCTACTCGACCAAAACCGCGTGATAACCCCTCATCCTTGGTTCCGGCTCTTCTCGACAACTAATACGGTTGGACTTGGCGATACGACCGGGATGTATCACGGAACTCAACAAATCAATCACGGACAAATGGACCGCTGGAACGTCGTAGCAACCTTGAACTACCTGCCCCATGATGTCGAAGTGGACATTGTTTACGGAAAGGCAAAATCCTGGCAGAATCGCGATGAAGGACGCAAGACAATTGCGAATATGGTTAGTGTTGCCGATCTAACCCGCAAAGGCTTTGTCAATGGCGACGTCTCCGTGGTAATGTCTCCACGAACAGTTCTTACATGGGCTGAGAATGCTGAAATATTCAACGACATTGGATTTGGGTTCCGCGTTACCTTTCTCAACAAGTGCGACGAACTCGAAAGGCCCATCATTGCGGAGTACTACCAACGATGCATGGGCGACGATCTAGGCGATGCAACTTCACAACTTACGGTTAGGCCTTAATCCACCATCTCATGCCGGATGATCAAATCGAAAATCCGCTGGAGCCATTCAAGCGGGCCATGTCGGCCACAATTCGAGCCATCGCAGAGAACGACGAACTCGAAGTAAGTTTCAGTAAGGGAACGCCATCGTTGCAGGGGAACTCGATCCGTGTTCCGACTCCAGAAGTTGGATGTTCCGATGAGGAACTGAATGTGGTCCGCGGGATCGGCGATGAGATGGCTCTCAAACTCCGATATCACGACGAATCCCTCTACCGCAAGACCTGCCCGTCCACAGGCCCGGCACAGGAGCTATTCCAGTGGGTTGAAGAAGCACGAGTGGCATCTCTCGGATCTCTTCGCATGGAGGGGGTTGCAAAGAATCTTGACGCCTCGCTTGAGGCGATCTGCAAGCAGTCTTTGTTTGACCGAATAACTGCCGAAACCGAGGCTCCCCTAGGGGTTGCCGTCGGATTGATTGTCCGCCAGCAGTTGACCGGCCGCAAGTTACCTCCAGCAGCCGAAAACGTTGCCCAATTCTGGCGAGAGTACGTACAGGAGCAAGCTGGCAGAGATATCGCCAAATTAGAGGATTGCATACAAGACCAACAGATCTTTTCCTCCCGGTGCCGGGAAATCCTGCTAGATCTCGGATTGATTCCCGAGTATGACGATCAGCCAGACTTCATGGAGAACGAACAGGAATCCCAGTCCAACACCGAGGAAGAGGGTGAACCCGACTATTCAGCTGAAGATGTCGTGCTAGACGACGACTTTGAAGGAGACGAGGACTCTCAGGGCGAAACTACGACGGTCGAAATGGATGCTGATATGGACACTTCCGAGTTGGGAAGTGATGCCGAAGTCGAGGACTCCCTGCTCGCCAACGTGGACGACTCAGGCAATATCAAGGTTAACGTCGACTACAAACCGTATACAACGGAATTCGATGAAATCGTAAACGCTGAGGACTTGTGCGATGCAGAGGAGTTGACTCGCTTGCGAGACGTGCTTGACCGTCAACTCTTGCCGCTAAAGCACGCAACCGCCAAACTTGCCATCCGCCTCCAGCGTCGATTGATGGCGATTCAGAATCGCACCTGGGAATTCGATCTTGACGAAGGCATGCTGGATGCATCGCGATTAGAGCAGGTAATCGTAAATCCAATGCATCCTCTTGCATACAAACAGGAAAAGGAATTGGAATTTCGCGACACGGTTGTGTCCATGCTGATCGACAGCTCCGGTTCTATGCGAGGAAGGTCAATCGCCATAGCAGCAATGTGTGGAGACATTCTAGGTCGAACGTTGGAACGCTGTGCGGTACGTGTGGAAATTCTAGGATTTACTACTAGTGCGTGGCGTGGGGGGCAGTCTCGCGAAGAGTGGATTAACGTCGGAAAGCCACCTAATCCAGGACGGCTAAACGATCTGCGGCATATTGTTTACAAGGATGCCGATGTTCCGTGGCGTCGTTGCCGGAGGCATCTTGGACTAATGATGCGAGAAGAAATGCTCAAGGAAAACATCGATGGCGAAGCGTTGATTTGGGCACACAACCGGCTCGTGGGACGCAACGAACAGCGCAAGGTGCTGATGGTGATCTCTGATGGTCTGCCTGTGGACAACTCAACGTTGCTCGTCAATCCGAGCAACTACCTGGAGCAACACCTGAAGTACGCCATAAGAATGATCGAAGATCATTCGCCCGTAGAACTCATCGCCATAGGAATTGGTCACGACGTGACCAATCACTACAGCAAAGCCGTAACCATCACCGACGCTGAGCAACTCGGTGGCGCAATTACCGACCAACTAGCCGCACTGTTTGATGTTCAGGCATAACCTCCTGCATATCCAGGGCAAATCCAAGTTGCGACTCCTGCCATTGGCTGCATTGCTTGTGACAATCCCGACCCTAGTCTCCTCAGCGGACGACAACTCGGAATTAGCAACAATCGCATTCGGTTCATGTGCGAACGACGAGTTTCCAGATCATCCAATTTGGGATGCCATTGTGGAATCAAGTCCGGACGCCATGATTTTCATGGGCGACAATGTCTACCTGGATATAGTCGACGTCCTCGCCAGCGGATCGGCGGAAGGCTTCGAGCCAGATTACGACAGACTGTCTGACAGCAGGGGATTTCAGCGATTGCGCAATATTACAGACTTCCATGCAATCTGGGACGACAACGACTACGGAGCAAATGATGGCGGTCGAGAGTTTGAGCTTCGAGAGATTTCGCAACAGCAATTTCTCGATTTTTGGGGTGTGGATCCCGAGAGCGAACGTTACAAGACTCCAGGCGTCTACGGAATCGGTTGGGTTGAATCCGCACGCGGGAAGGTTCAAATCATCTTGACGGACTCACGATATTTCCGCTCTCCACTAAAAGTTGATCCACCCACCATAAAGTGCCCCTTCAAGAACATAGTTCCAAACGACGATCCCGAAGCTACCATGCTTGGCGAAGAGCAATGGAAATGGCTCCAAGATCGTTTGAAGGCTGACGCGGATCTGCACATTCTTGTGTCTAGTATTCAGGTCCTTCCTAATGAACACTGTTTTGAGCGATGGGGTGCAATGCCTCTAGAGCGCCAACGGTTGTTCGAGGCAATTAAAGACGGTAGTGCTCCCACAATCATCCTGAGCGGCGACCGGCACCTTGGTGAGATGTCACGATTGCCAGCTCGGGACTCGGGATTGGACTACGACCTTTTCGAGGTCACATCAAGCTCAATGTCTTCTTCGTCAGGTTTCGGAGAGGGTGAACCTAATCGCCTCAGAGTAGGAGAAAACGTGAGAGTTAACAACTTTGGACTCGCCAAAATCGACCTAGAACACTCCCAAATCCTCATTGAACTCCGAGACCAAGAGGGAAACGTTCTAAGTTCCACCAAGATTCAGTTAGAGGAGTGAGTCAAATCACTCCTGCCCCGATATCCAGGTGTAGTGTGTAGGGTAGCTACGCGACTACCTCAAATTGGGTAAGTTCCGGGCGTCCAGCCATCACTCCCGCAAACTTGGGTCCTGCTGCTCGGAAATGTTCGCTTTGGCCATGCGCGGCAAGTGCCTCTTGGTCGTCATAAATCTCCATGACAACATAGCCGGATTCGTTCTTCACCAACGTATACAAGCGGTTTCCAGGTTCGTTTGCACGCACCTGTTCGACCAAGCTCGTCATCACTTCTTCGAACTCTGCTTCCTTTCCTTCAGCAACATTTAACTTTGCCAACAATGCAATCATCTGGTGGGTTCCTTGGTTAGGTTAAGTTGAGCCATTGCGGCATGCATCGAAACGGCCCAAACGACGCGTTTAGTTAGACAGGTCGGTCGTGTTGTCCCGAATCCAAAGCGGATCGGGACAACACAACAAATTAGATTATCTTCGCCACGTTACACGGGCATAGTAGTAACCACCATTGAATCCATAGGGTGATTGCTCGGCATAGATCAAGCCAGCAACCTCGCCCGCTGGGTTCTCAGACGGATATACATCGGTTAGATTTTGTAATCCCCCGGTGACCGTAAAGTTTTCGTCCACCTCGTACCGCAGTTCCGCATCGAACAACATTCCCGGATCTGGATAGTAGGCAACCGAACCATCGTTAGTGGGAGCATCGTAATGCTCGCCAAAGAGCCGAAGCCTCAACATGGCGTTCCAAGGACCTTGGACATGGTTCCACGTCGCTGTAATCTTCATATCAGGTTGACCGTCCTCGATCTGCTTGCGTCGGTTTTCCGACGTGAACTCAGGATTGAAGTCCTCAAGCTCAACATCGCCAAAGTTCGCTGCTAGCGTGATGGATGAACTGCCTCCACCCACGTCAAATGGATAGGTGGCTACGACATCGATGCCCGAGGACCGCAGTGTTTGCTGGTTGGAGAAGAAACGTACGCTCTGAAAGCTCGTCGCATCAGCAATGCCAGCTGCCAAGAGAGCTTGGATGTCCGCTTCAGTGAGGGTGAATCGGCTGGTGAACGCAATGCGGTCTTCGACTTCAATGTTGTAGTAGTCGACCGTTACATCGATGTCATTGACGGACGAAACAACTCCAACTGTGAAGTTCACGGATTTTTCCGGAGTAAGGGCCGTTGCACCCTTTTGCTGAGCGATGGGGTTGGTCGGCGGCAAGGTCGCTATGTCTGCTAGAGCACCCATATTGAACTCAGTCGTAACATTTCGCAGGTTCGCTTGTCCCGCAGTGGGAACTCGAAAACCGGTGCTGACTGCTCCACGTACAGCTGTGTCGTAGTTGATTTGATAGCGCATGGCAACTTTGCCATCCAAGGTGTTGCCATAGTCTGGATAGCGTTCAAAGCGCAATGCACCGCCCAGCAGCAATTCATCCGAAACGTCAGACTCCAAGTCGATGTAGGCCGCTTGCGAGTCAACTGAGCTTATTCCTGCGTCGGTGGGAGGAAATCCCGGAAAACCGTTCGCGCCAACTCCAAAACCCTGTGCAGCAAGACTTGGATTGATGTGGAACGAATTGGGTTCACCGTTCGTTATACGGAACATTTCTGTCCGTATTTCCAAGCCCCACGCGATATTGAGTGGAGTGCCATTGTCCAGCATTCGCTGCTTGGACATGCCGAAGTTGAACACCCGGTCTGTCTCCGTATACGCGCCCGACTCATAGTGGGTCGGAATGTCGTTGCGCAACGTCAGCAACTGCGGATTGATCGTGTTATAGATGTAAAACAAAGCATAGCTGCGACCAACGCTGGCGCTAAAGTCGTAGAACCACCCGTTGTCTAGATATCCGTTAATGCCGCCGGCTATGCTCAGGTCCGCAATTTGCCCGCCAAAATTGGGAGTGAAGCCACCAGGAAACTTCTCGATTAGAGAGTAGCAATTCGGATTGGACTGTAAGCTTGTCAAGACTGCAGCATCCGGAACGTTGTTGACAATAGGCACGACCGGGCAGTTGCCAGACATGTCGCCAGTCAAATCAGCAACTTTGACAGTTGGAACACCGTCCACGACCGGACCGCGAAACACACCACCTCGAGTATGTGGGTTCCTATAGTAAAAACCTCCCACAACTTCACGCTCCGACCAGTTGCCAAAGGCATACACTTCGGCGTTTGGCGAAACTTCCAACCCAAAATTGCCAAATATCTTGAAATCGTCGTAAACGTCCGGCGATCCCCAAATCTGAGCTGCAGGTTGCCGCACATCATTATTCCCTGCACTGACCAATGCTTGTGCGTCGCCCCGTTGTACGCTACGGCTCGTTGCGCCGTTCTCCTTCCATTCGAAGCTGAAGTTTGCGAACCCGTAGTCCGACATCGGCAGACCCACGTTCGCCGCAACGGACACTTGCCCTCCGTCTCCTTCGTAGTACTGTCCCATCTTGGCATCCACAATGATCCCACTCGAGTCGTTCTTAAGGACAAGATTGATGATTCCTGCAATCGCATCAGAACCGTACTGTGCCGATGCACCGTCTCTAAGTACTTCGACTCGTTCTAAGGCTATTGCTGGAATTGCGGACAGGTCAGGAGCTTGTGAACCGCCTGCTGCACCAGAGCCAAGCAACGCGATTACAGCTGCCCGGTGTCGGCGCTTTCCGTTGACAAGAACCAGAGTTGCGTCTGGAGCTAATGAACGCAGCATAGCTGGACGAATGAACGTCGCGGCGTCACTGATGGGCTCTATCCCGACGTTGTAGGATGGCACAAACGCCGACAACAACTCATCCATGTCGTTTGCGCCGTTCGCGAGCAGGTCTTCACCCGATAGAACATCCACAGGAACGGGAGATTCAGCGGCTGAGCGATCTAACCGTCTAGAGCCGACAACGGTGATTTCTTCAATCTCCTCGTCTCCAGCGGCTGACGCCTGTTGACCACCGGCCTCTTGTTGAGCGGAAGCGGTTCCCCACAATAGAAGCCATGGCATGGTCACCACAAGAATGAAAGTGCGCACTTTGTTCATACAAAGTTCCCCTTAGCTTTTCAGCTTTAGCTACATTGTTTTTGCTTGACAGAATAGTCAGCGCCATTATAAGGAACTAACAAGTAGTTGACAAATAACAAATTTCGTTTGGCCAAAATACCGTTCCTGACCCATTTGGTGGTCAAGTAAGGACTGCCGCTAAAAGAATCCTTTTCAGTGGCTATGCGACCTCGCTTTTCTCTTCGTCGAAGAGATAGCAGGCCACATGCCTGACATGGCTCTGATGTTCTAGTGGGACGAGCTCTGGTGTCTCTGTGCGACACACCGCCATTGCGTGTGGGCACCGATCCACAAACCGACATCCAGAAGGAATATTCACGGGCGACGGTATCTCACCTTGTATGCGAGTCGAGACTCGGTCGCGTTCGTGGTTGGGGTCCGGTTCGGGGTTAGATTCCACCAGCATTTGTGTGTAAGGATGCTTCGGATTGAAGAAGACCTCGTCAGCTGGTCCAATTTCAATGACTGCACCGAGATACATGACGGCAATACGGTCAGACACGTACCTGACCATCGAAAGGTCGTGTGCAATGAAGAGCAGGGTCAGACCTAGCGAATCCTTCAACTCCCCCAGCAGGTTCACGACTTGTGCCTGAACGGAGACATCCAATGCGGAGATAGGCTCATCGCAGACGACAAAGTCCGGTTCGAGAATCAATGCACGCGCAATCCCGATGCGCTGGCGCTGTCCTCCCGAGAATTCGTGGGGATATCTAGCCATATGGTCGCCGTTCAAGCCGACACGAACCAACCAATCCGCCGTGGCGTCACGAATTTCTCCAGCCGACTGGTCGGTGTGAAGGCGCAATCCTTCTCCAACGATTTCACCAACCGTCATGCGAGGATTCAACGACGAATAGGGATCTTGAAAGATCATCTGCATCCGATTCGCGTAACGCTGGAAGTCGCTGGCGGCATACCGTTGCGGAAGCCGTTGACCATCAAAGGTCACGCTTCCGGCAGTCTTGGGGTGCAGTCCTATGATCGCCTTCCCGAGGGTTGACTTCCCCGATCCACTTTCTCCAACCAAGCCAACAATCTCTCGCTCTTCAATATCGATCGACACGGAATCGACTGCGTGAACAACCTGCCCACGACCAATGTGAAAGTGCTTGGTCAGCTCACTGACCTCGACAAGAGGACTGCTCACGCGGAATAAATCTCAGGTACGCGAACTGAACATTCTTCGTGGTGAAGCCAACATCTGGAACCATGCGAATCTGCGACCTCAAACGAATCGGGGCGGTTTTCTACACAGACTTCCATCGCATACGGACATCTGGCGGCGTATCCACACCCCGTCGGCGGCGAGAAAAGATCGGGGGGACTACCTGGAATTGGCATCAAGCTCTGCTCCACATCCCGACGATTCGTTGGCATGGCTGATGTAAGTCCAATGGTGTAGGGATGTGCAGACTGATAGAAAATCTGGTCGACCGATCCAGACTCCAAAATCTCTCCCGCATACATTACGACCACGTGGTTGGCCATTCGAGCTACCACGCCCAAATCATGGGTTATCAAGATCAGAGCCATATCGTTCTCCCGTTGAAGGTCCACAACGAGATCGAGAATTTGAGCTTGTATCGTCACGTCCAATGCTGTAGTAGGTTCATCGGCAATTAGTAGGACGGGGTCGCAAGCGATCGCCATGGCAATCATCGCTCGCTGCAGCATTCCACCTGAGAACTCGAAGGGGTATTGTCTAGCCCGTTTGTTAGCCTCTGGAATTCTTGTGAGTTCAAGCAATTCGATTGCCCGATTCATGGACTTTCTCGATGACATGCCACGATGAACCTTTAGCGGTTCCGCAATCTGCGCACCAATGGTCATGGTGGGATTCAGCGATGTCATGGGATCCTGAAAAATCATTCCAACCTTGTTGCCGCGTATGTCCTTGCCATCGATGACCCGGCTGCGGAGAATATCGTGTCCATCGAGGGTGGCCGTTCCTTGGGTAATACGACCAGGAGGCATCGGGATGAGACCCATGACACTCTGTACTGACACAGACTTTCCGCATCCGGACTCGCCGACAATCGCAAGTGTCTCGCCGCGTTCCACGCTGAAGCTAGCACCTCGAACAGCGTGAACTAGGCCTCCGTAAGTCGCGAATTCAACATGAAGATTCGACACCGAGAGCAAAGCCATCTTATTCGGCGTACCTCATGCGTGTGTCTAATGCATCTCGCAATCCATCACCCAGCAAGTTGAAAGCCAGCACGGTCACACTTATGAACAATGCGGGAAAAATCAGCTCGTGCGGAGTAGTTTCCATGGTCTTGATGCCATCGAAGCACATCGCGCCCCATGATGGCGTCGGCGCAACAACTCCCATGCCAATGAACGACAGAAATGCCTCAGTGAATATTGTGGAGGGCACGGCAAAAGTAAAAGTCACCAACACGACTCCCATCGTATTGGGAATCATGTGCCGAAATATCAGCCTTGGTGTTTTCGTTCCGAGGAGTCGGGACGCTTCGACATAACCCTCTTCTCGGATTTGAAGGATTTCTCCACGCACGAGCCGAGCAGCGCCAGGCCAGCTCAGCAGCACGAGCGCCACCATCATGGGTAGCACTCCGCTTTCCCCAGGTCCAATGCCGAATAAGAGCTTGAACAGAATCATGAATAGCAGGAAGGGCAACGCGATCACAAAATCTGCAAATCGCATCAGGATGTGATCAACATTGCCTCCAAAGAAACCAGATACGCTCCCGTAGATGACTCCAGCGATAACAAACAAGAACGGTGCCACCAATCCAATAAACAAAGAGACTTGTGCCCCTTTCATCAAGCGGGCCAGCATGTCTCGGCCCAAATAGTCTGTACCTAGTGGATGCCAAGGCAACTGAAACTTATCCCCTGGTGACAGCGAGCTTGCGTCATCGATCCAACCCTGTTCAAGGGCAATCTCAGCGGTGGTTGTGAGCGTAACAGCGACCGCTACCGAAGTCGTCTCGGAAAACTCCTCGCCCCGCTGGTCTAATGCAACGACCGAATACCAATACCTTGTAGGCTTTAGGTCAAGCCGATCTTCGAAACTCACCGCGACGCGACTATTTGTCCTTCCTATAGGCAATCCGAGTGGCTCACCTGCTAGCGGTCGCAATACATTGCGGTAGATTCGATACCCTTCCGCACTGGGAACAGCGTCCCACGTTAACCGTACAGAGGTGGTTGTTGCATCTCCTACGACATCGAGGGAACGCGGCGCCAAATGGTCTCCTACCGGATTCTCCGCTTTAACGCCTTCCCAAGGCTCATAGGATTGAGCGATGATGGCACTTCGCGTTGCCCAAGGCGGTTTGGATGTCTGGTCCAAGTCCTGACTGCTGGGGTCTATACGCCATAACCATGGTCCTGCAAATGCAAACATCAGCATTAGCACAATGACGATTAGTGAGGCGAATGCCCTTTTGTTGGCACGCAATCGCATCCATGCGTCTTGCCAGTAGGAGAGTGAAGGACGCGAACGCTCTTCGACATCAGCACCAAGCGACACCGGTTGAAAGGACAACTCAGTCATTCGAGTCGTACCCTGGGATCAATAACAGCGTAGAGAATGTCGACCAAGATCACCATCAAAACCAAAAATGCCCCATAGAAAACTGTCGTTCCCATGATGACCCCGTAGTCGTTTTGCTGGACGGCCAGTACGAAGTAGCGTCCAAGCCCCGGTATTCCGAAGACATTTTCGACGACGAACCCTCCAGTTGTGATTCCAGCAATGGAGGGACCCAATACAGTGATTACCGGCAAGACGGCATTGCGTAGCTGATGTCTCGAGAAGATTTGAGCCATCGGAACGCCCTTGGCTCGTGCCGTTCGAACGAAATCGGAAGAAACGATTTCGAGCATTGAGGTTCGCATGAGTCGAACAAGAAATGCCATCGTGCCCAAACCTAGAACCAGTGCTGGAATCAGCATGTGCCATATCGTTCCCCATCCTGCAACGGGAAGTACCTGCACCCCAGCAATCTTGTTGATGGTTACCAACGCGAGCTGTCCAACCGTGGCGAACACAAACGAAGGAACGGAAATACCCAAAATCACCAACAAGATAATTACTATGTCGGGCCAACGGTTGCGATAGAGAGCCGTCAGCGCACCCCACAGAACTCCGCCAAAACCTGCAATTACTATTGCCAGTATTCCCAAGATGGCAGAGACTGGAAAGTGGATTCGAATGATGTCGTTTACGCTGCGATTTTGGTATTGAAACGAGATTCCGAAGTCGCCTCGCAGCATGTTTCCCATGTAGATGAAATATTGGTGAACAATGTGCTTGTCCAGACCTAGTTTCACTTCTAGGCTTGCTCTAATCTCCTCTGATACCGCTTTCTCGTCCAACAAAGGATCGCCAGGCAGGTTGTGCATGACGAAAAACGTCACGGTTGCAATGAACCAAACGGTAATAATCCCCTGAACCAATCTCCAGAGTACGTAGCGAATCATCGCATCTTAGTCCTGGGCGTCCTGCACGATGTAGGCTCTGGTATAGTCAGGGTCTGTGCCGACAGATCGTCTCGTCACTCCTCGTACGCGGTCGTCTGCCACATATAGGCTGCCGCGCTCGTATTGCACAAGTATCGCGACGTCATCATGCAGTATTTTCTGAACTTGATCCATGGCATCCATGCGTTCTATTGGGTCGCTGGAACTTTGCGCAATCGCTACATGACGGTCTAATTCCGGATTCTCATAGCGTCCTCGG
Source organism: uncultured Pseudomonadales bacterium (assembly GCA_964572845.1). Lineage (GTDB taxonomy): Bacteria > Pseudomonadota > Gammaproteobacteria > Pseudomonadales > Azotimanducaceae > Bin55. The sequence goes on from CAZNFX010000003.1 coordinate 201,799, forward strand.
TTGTTCAGGTTCCACGATGCGAAAAGGTCGCCAAAGGTCAAGACATCGTCGTAGTCCGGGCCCCAACCAGCAGCGACAATGTCAAAGTCACCTGCGGTCATCTTTTCCAGTCGCTGCCGGAAGATCTGCTTATCTATTCTGACGTCGATGCCCAGTTTCTCTTTGTATAGGCTTTGATAGTACTCAGACTGCTTGTTTGACACCGGATTGTCGCCCGCTAAAAAGACAAGCGGCGGCAACTCATCGAGACCGAGTTCCTCAAGGGCCAAAGCAAGATGTTCACGTGCTTTTTGCAGATTAGGAGTGTATTTTGGAGCTGGATATTCATCTCGAAAGCTCCCACTAACACCTTTGAGCCAAACGGGAAATATCGACTCACCTGGAAGGTTTCCGGGTACCTTCAAGACCTTGTAGACTAGCTCTGCGGGATCGTGTACATAGTGGAGCGCTTTTCGCAAGTTGTAATTTGCCGTCAGTCGATCGGGACGGTGGTTCAGTTCAAGAAAAAAGACCGATCCATCCACATGTTCTCTAATGAACCACTTGCTTTTTTGTGCACGGTCCAGATTCTCCGCATTCAGCCCCGCAAGAGCGATTTTTTCTGTAGCGAACAGATTTAACGTGGCATTAGCATCAGACAAGATGTAGGCGAAGTCGATTGCATCCAGCTGCGTAACGTCTTGGTTCCAATAGTATTTGTTCCTCTCCAAGCGTACGCTCGCATCGTGCACCCATCGTGCAATGGCAAAGGGTCCGTTGTAGATCAGGTCTTCCGCATCAGCTCCGTACCTGCCGTTTGTCGAAAGATAAAAGTCTTCATTAATTGGAAAATAAGTGGGGAACGCCAAGAGCTTCAGGAAATAGGGCGTTGGTCGCTCCAATTCGACCTCAAGTGTCAAGTCGTCAATCGCGCGAACCCCCAACTCATCGAGAGGCAGATCGCCTTCATTAATGCTCTGCGCATTCTTGATCGGAAACAGAATGAACGAATACTGAGATGCCGTGGTGGGATTCACCGCCGTTCTCCATGCAAACACAAAGTCGTGTGCGGTGACTTGAGTCCCATTGCTCCAATAGGAGTTCGAACGTAAGTGAAATGTTCCTCCCATCTCGCCAACTTCCCAAGCCTCGGCCATTCCGGGAATGAGCTCATTGTCTGGTCCGTACCTAAGCAGCCCCTCCATGACATGACCCAACAACATGCCCGACACCATGTCCGTGGTCTGTGTTGAGTCGAGCTGGGGCGGTTCGGAACTAAGCGCAAGCGCAACGGTATTCGTCTCGTAGTCAACCGCACGCTCGGACGACGTGCCCGCCTCCGACTTCTCAGCAAGCCATCCCAATGCCATGAGAAGAGCAATGAAGAAAGCGGCACTCACCAATCCATACTTTGCAAGTTGCATTGCAGATCCGGCACTTACGGGTTCCTTTACAGCTTTGTACGTATCGGTCATGACTCGAGCCTATTGAACCGTTCGCAGAAGGTTACTAACTACTCGTTCCAAGTGTACGAGGGAGTTGCACTCTTCAGCTTGATGAACATAGGGTGTGTACTTCCGCATGATAGCGTCTCCAGTATTCCATGTCGTCCTAGATTCCGGATTCAGCCAAATCACGCGCTTCGACATGTCGTAGAGTTCCTTTAGCACCTCTTGGTTTGCATCTCCATAGTTGTTGCGGGCATCGCCGAGAATAATGATTGTTGTACGATTGTCGACATCAGATTGGCACTTCTTGCGAAAGTCAAGCAAGGCTTGACCATAGTCCGTCGAACCACTGCCGTAATCTCTCAAAGTCTTTGCAATTGCATCCTCGAGGGAATTGCGCTCGAACAATTCGGTAACCTCGCCCAAGTCTGAGGAAAAGGCGAACGAACGAACCTTTGGCATGACTTCCTCTAAGCTGTAGAGGAACATCAGCATGAACCTAGCATAGTTGGCTACAGAGCCGCTTACATCGCAAATTGCAAAAACATTAGGGCGATCAACCTTGACTGACTTCCAATGCAGGTCGAAGATGTTGCCGTCGTAGCTCATGTTGTGTCGCAGGGTACGAGAGACGTTGAGGACGCCGCGTTTGAACACTTTTTTCCGACGAGAATGTAGTGTTACGAGTTTCTTTGCCATGCGAAACACAATCTCTTGAACCAGCCGAAAGTTCCTGTGCTCCACGTTGGATAGCTTTACTTTTCTCAACAGTTCTTCTCGCAGGCGCAGTCCCTGAGCATCCGCATGCAATAGAAACTGTTTCTCGACGTAGTCGCGAACTTGTTCACGCAGCCAGTCTTGCCGGTGTTTCAATTCGCGTCCAAGTCGCCTGACGGGCAGTTCTGCACTCTCCTTTGAGGAATTGATCTCACGTTGGAGCTCTGCGAGTCCCATTTCATCCAGTATGCGGCGTGTGTAGAGTCCCTTTTGAGTAAAGACCTGGATATCCTCTAAGTGGACAGCTTTGGCTGACTTCGCAACCTGCAAGTTGAGTTCTATGCGGTCGTCCTGCATCAACAATTTGCCCAATGCGGACGTAGGTTGAGCCAGGGGTCCGCGACCTAGGTTCTCTGCGTTTTCCTCGTCAGTATCTTCGGATCCAGCACCGCCACCTGCTCCAGTGCCTTGCGAACGCGCTCCCGATCCCTGAGCCTGGTTGCCGGATGGGTTTGCTCCCTCTTCGCCACGATCATTTTCGTCGTCTGGACTAACCTTTCGTTGTGAAGAAATGTCAACGAAATTGAAGAACTCCTCAAAGGTGTTGTCGAAAGTCTCCTTTTCATCCAAGGTCTTGGGAAGCACCAGTGCAAGGGTATTCTTGAGAAACTCTCGATCGTGATATCCCGTAAGTTCAACAGCGCTCAACGCATCTAGCGTTTCCGCTGGCGAAATCCGTACTTCGGCGGTACGCAAAGCTGAAATAAAGCTAGTGAGGGTGCGGTCCATGTTGGTTAGTTGGACCGTTTAGAAATTCAGGCATTGACTGCTTTGTGTGTGATCGATGGAACGTCCGTATTGATATTGTCAATGTCTTCCTGGAATTTCAAAATCACATTCAGTGTGTCTCGCACTAGATCTGGGTCAAGAGTCTCCGTGTGGAGTAGCAATAACGTTCGTGCCCAGTCGATTGTTTCACTAATAGCGGGTACCTTCTTCAAATCCAAGTCGCGCAATTCCTGAATGAATGCGACCAATTGCTTGCGAAGCAATTCCGGAATCTCAGGAACCCTCGCATGGATGATCCGTTGCTCAAGCTCCATGTCGGGAAATGGGATGTAGAGGTGCAAGCATCGACGCTTAAGCGCATCGGAGATTTCGCGGGTATTGTTGCTGGTTAGGAAAACCATTGGAGGTTCTCTAAGAGCTTTAACGGTTCCAATTTCTGGAATGGATACCTGGAAATCGGACAGAATTTCCAGCAATAGCGACTCAAACTCGTGGTCTGACTTGTCAACCTCGTCTATGAGTAGCACGCAACCGCGTTCTTCCTGCAACGCCTTGAGCAATGGTCGCGGTTCCATGAACTCCTGTGAGAAGAAGATGTCGCCGAATTCGTGAAGTCGTCCCACCGACTCCTTGAATCCCTGTGCTCCCTGCAAGACTTCGTCCAAAGTTTCTTTGAGTACCTGCGTATAGAGCAACTGCTTTCCATACTTCCATTCGTAGATCGCCTTGGATTCGTCCAAGCCCTCGTAGCATTGCAGCCTAATCAACGGCAGCTGAAACATTTCTGCCGTAGTCTTGGCTAGTTCAGTCTTACCTACTCCCGGCGGTCCCTCAATGAGAACTGGTTTTCTCAGGTGATAGGCAAGATAGACTGCAGTCGCTATCTGATTGCTGCATATGTAGCGGTGCACTTCAAAGTGGTTCTTCAAAGAATCCACAGACTCGGCGAGATGATCTAGTTTGTTCAATTTGATCTCGAGAATTCTTGTGATTGGGAATTCGGCAATGTCTTTCCTATGGCTCTAAAGATCGGAGTACTGCAGTTGGCTATGCTCCGCGGTAGTTTGCCGCACGCTTTTCCATGAACGCCGCAACTCCCTCTTTGTGATCTTCCGTTTGGGCACAGCGAAGATGTGTCAATGCCTCTTTTTCCAACATCGTCATGAAGTCAGAGACTGAAGATTGATTTACATTCTGTTTCATCCAGCGATAGCTGACAAGCGGGCCGTTTGCTATGCGAGTTGCGAGTTTCTGAACGTCGTCTGCAAAGGATTCTGCTGGCAAGACTCGATTTACTAACCCAATGCGCAATGCTTCCTGTGCATCGATGATATCGGGAAGAAAGAAGAGCTCCTTGGCTTTGGACTCGCCGAGCAATCGTGTTAGCTGCCACGTCGTACCGAAGTCTCCACCCAACCCTACATTGGCAAATGCGGTGCCGAATTTCGCGCTTGCCGAAGCGAACCGAAGGTCGCAGGATGCTGCAATGCCAAGTCCTGCACCAACTGCATGTCCATTCACCGCTGCAATCGTCACTTTAGGAATGGTATGGAGCAAATAGGGAAACAAATGTCGCTCTCTCTGTCGATCCACAGATTGCTCGAAAGTTAGCGGTAGGCCATCTGGATCGGTTCCACCCATATTGCTCACGTCGCCGCCTGCACAGAATGCTCGGCCTTCACCCGTCAACACTATGGCACCTATGTTGGGGTCGCGGACCGCGTCGCCAAGACGTGCTATCGCGGGGAAGGTCATATTGTCCGCAATGGGATTCAGCTTCGTGGGGTTGTTGAGTGTGATGGTCAATACCCTGTCCGCTACATTGAACAGGATCGGATCGTCGCTCATGTACCTATACACCGAGGTGTGACTTGCTGGAGTCGCATTTTGCACAATTCGTACACGGGCGATGTTCAAGACACCGACTGGGAGCCCCGGCGTCCCAAAAACTTAACCGGTTATCGGGAGTCTATCCCGCAGCGCGAGCCATCCCTGCTTCTTTCACGCGCTTTCTCTCAGCCGACAACGAGTGATTGAAACCCGCTCCAGCGGGCCAGATACCGGGATCGGCCTTGACAAATCGACACAAGTGTTTTGCGTGATCGGAGAGTGTTTCCCAAATCTCAAAGGGCATAGTCTTCGCACCAGCTTTGCCAATCCAAGGTGCTCCGTACTCGACATTGGGAAGTGAACGAATTTCTCTACTCAGGTTCGGGGTCGCTCCGTGCCAAGCTCGGTTGTCTCGAAAGACTCCTGCTCCCGCTTTTGCACCGACCAATGTGCACATGCGCATCCACTCTGGCTCTTCAGTTGGGTGGGGTGGCGGTCTAACGGCTTTATGACTGCCAGGAATCTGCCTTATAGGACCGTTTTCCCAAGTTAGGTCGCACATGACGAAATTGATGGTGATAATTGGCGGCGTATGGTCGACGATTTCACGCTGTGTACGGAGATCGAGTTCGTCTGTTCCCTCGCGATGCCGCATTTCTACGCCAAGCTCCTCTGCCTGCTCACGTCGCGAATCCGGCAAATTCTGGTGCTCTCTCAAATCCATGTGTAGGTGCTGATACTCCACTGCTCCCGGCAAGCAAAGATCTCCGCCTGCGCCCACCACCTTGTAGTCCATATTGCCGAACAGAGCCGCAAGAAGAGGAGTCGTAGTTGGTAGGTCGACCATTGAGGCCCACACCGAGTCGTGCAGCATTTGGCGAGATGCCGATGTTGTCCCATAGCTATAGCGGTGGGGCAAGCGTCCAGTTTCTGTGATGTACTTTCTGCCGTCGTGACCATTGGGCTCGAGAATCTGCTTCAATACACGAGCTGAACCCTCTCGAAATCTGGCAAGAGTTTCGTCGTCAAGGAGATCGCTGACGACGACAAATCCATCTCTAAAGAAAATCCTTTTTGCTTTCTCTATTTCGTGAGGTGCACAGATATCAAGCCCGGTGTAACCGTTCTTCTCCTTGAGCTTCTCCCGCAACGCGCACACTTGTTCGTCACTATGGATACGTCTCGAGGGCGAATATGGGTCCGCTACGCCAAAGTGCCTCTTCTTATCTCTAACAACACTTCCCGATTCATCCAGGGTCTCGTTGATTGGTGTATTGGCGCACCAACCTACGTCGGTTTCGCCATAGACCTGCATGTTGTCAAGCTCGCCCATCAATCAATCGAAACTCCTCGAAAGCCCTAAACGAGCGACAAATGTTACTCGGGAGCCCAAAGCGATTCAACTAAGGGGCCTCTCGGCACCAAACTCAAGAGTGAGATTGCTATCCAAAGACTTTGGACTTGTGAATCGAAACTACGGATCAAATAGAACGCCTTCCAATTACCACAAGCGCAATGTGCAAGAAATCTAAACAGCAATCAGCGAGTTCTAATCTGACTCTTCGCTCTCACCATCGTCCTTAGTCTGAATAGCGGATCGCGTGAGCCCGGCGAGGTCGCCAACATCCAGTCCAATTTCCTTGAGTAAGGCCTCTACCAATCGACTCGGCTTGTTTCAATGGCTCACTGTTGCTCGATATCGCGTTGTTTAGCTAGCCGTTCGTTTTCGATTTAATCTTCTTCAACATCAAGAACGCAACTACCTGTGGAGCACCGATTCAATGTATTAAGATGAGGCAAGTACCATCTGCGTAAATCCGTTGGGGGAAGGAACCTTGGCCACACCAAGTAGCAACGAGTGGTTGGCACTAGTAGAAGAGGACATTGTCGACCCACACCGCCGGATAATCGATCCGCATCACCACCTGTGGGAGACGGCAACCACATGGGGTCGCTATGTTCTCGAAGATCTCTGGCGCGACACAGAATCCGGCCACAATATCGAGAAAACTGTTTTCATTGATTGCAGGTCAAGCTATCGAACGGAGGGACCGGAGCATTTGCGTCCTATTGGCGAGACCGAATTCGTTGCATCCGTAGCGGCGGAAAGCGCGCAAGCCGACGGAAAAGCTACCATCGCTGCAATCGTCTCGCATGCCAACATGATGCTCGGGGACGGAGTCGAGGAAGTCCTAAACGCCCATGAGGAAGCTGGCAATGGACTCTTCCGAGGGATCAGACACGCAGGACCGCACGACACTACCGAAACCCTCACCAACCGTGGGAGTGGCCGACCATGCCCCTACTCTCGATCGGATTTCCGCCAGGGGGTTGCTCGACTGGGGCAACTAGGCTATACCTACGATACATGGCACTTCTACCACCAGAATCGAGATTACCTGGAACTGGCCAAAGCAGTTCCTGACACAATCATGATTCTCGATCACTTTGGCACACCATTGGGTGTCGGCGCCTATGCTGGTCGACAGCAGGAAATCTTTGAACAATGGAAAACTGACATAGCAGAGATCGCCAAGTGTCCAAACGTGCACGCCAAACTCGGCGGGTTAGCTATGCCCGACAATGGGTTTGGATGGGACAAGAATCCTCAACCACCTACCTCCGACGAATTCGTTGAGGCACAGCGGCCATACTACCTGCATACGATTGAGTGCTTTGGACCGGAGCGGTGCATGTTCGAGAGCAACTTTCCTGTGGACCGACTCTCTATTTCCTACCACGTACTTTGGAACGGATTGAAGAAAATTGTCGCGGACTTCACCGACGACGAAAAAGATCAAATGTTCTATCGAACTGCAGCCGAGGTATACAAGATTCAGTAGAGCGTAGGAACCGAGCTTCCACTAATGTGTATTGAGCGGCGCACACTTGCAGCTGGGGTCTTTTGCATTGGATTGGCCTCTGCTTACGCAACCGAATACGAACATGGCTACGCGTTCCTATCCGAACCCAAATACTCACCAGACTTCGAGCATCTTGACTATGTGAACCCCAATGCCCCAAAGGGCGGAGTCATTCGCATTCCGCAAATGGGCAATTGGGACAGCTTCAACCCAGTTCCTCCTAGAGGTAGGGTGGCGGCGGGCCTGTCCGTCGGTTCGCCAACAGACAATCTGCTCTTAGATTCCCTAGTCGATTTTGCGGCTGACGAGACCTCAACCATCTATGGGATGATCGCTGATGGTATAGCCGTACCCGAAGATAAAGCTTGGATAGGGTTTCGCCTACGAAAAGAACCAATGCCACGATGGCACGATGGCAAGCCCATCACCGTCGAAGATCTTGTGTTCAGTTTTGAAGTCTATCGGCACCTTGCCAACCCTGCAATTCAGAATCCACTTCTAGCTTTTTCCGAGATCGAGGTCATCAACGATCGTGAAGTCCGTTACCACGTCGTCGAGAGTGAACGAACCAATCCGTTATTGCCAATGCGCATTGGAACGATGCCGGTCTTGCCCAAGCACTATTGGGAAAGTGAGGACATAACCAAGTCAACTGTGACGCCACCTCTCGGGTCGGGTCCCTACGAAATTGCTGAGTTCTACGTCGGTCAGTGGGTGTCATTTCGACGGGTTGACAATTACTGGGGTAAGGACCTTCCCATGAATCGAGGTCGATTCAATTTCGACCAAGTCAAGTATGACTACTTCAGGGATGATCAGGTTCAAACGGAGTCGCTCAAGGGCAACGCAGTTGACGTGCATGTCGAAAACATTCCTCGGCTTTGGGAGACGGCATACGACTTCGTTCCATACCACCGAGGACTCTTCAAGAAGAGCTACGTTCCGCAAATGCGACCAGCGGGTTTGTGGTGGCCAATTTTCTGGAACTTAGAACAGCCGAGATTTCAAGATATCCGCGTACGTGAAGCTCTCTGGTTACTTAACGACTTTGTCTGGTTGAACAAGCGCAACTACAACTTCTATTCGTTGGCAACGAGTTTCTTCCACGGATCGCCTACCTATGCCGCCAAAGGATTGCCGCAGGGCAAGGAACTACAACTGCTTGAAGAGATTCGTGATCTTGTGCCTTCTAGAGTATTCACGGAACCCTACAGACCCCCACCGAATCAAGGGGATGGCTGGAGCCGCGAAACAATCATACGAGCACAAGAGCTGTTCAGGGAGGCTGGATGGGTAATCAAGAAAAACAAGCTCGTCCACGAAGAAACCGGCGAACACTTCCATGTACGTTTTGTCGCAGTTTCTCCAGCCTTGGGAGGATCATTCATCCACTACACCCAAGTATTGGAAAGAGTGGGAATTTCATCGACGATCAAATCACCCGAAATCTCCAATTGGCTCTACCGAATGCGCTCGGGCGACTTCGACGCAGGAGCAATTTGGTTCTTGCCGGACAACACTCCCACCGCGACTATTGACAACGCGTTTAACAGCGAGCTTGTGAACCTTCCCTACAGTTCCAATTGGGCCAACATGGAGGATCCTGCCGTCGACCACCTAATCGAGAAGATCAAGACGGCAAAGGAATTCGAGACCTACTCAGCGGCAATTCGCGCTCTTGACCGAGTTCTCCTGTGGAATTTCTACTTCATACCAGGCATGGCCAAGGAAAAAGTGGGGATTGCCTACTGGAACAAGTTTGGTCAGCCTGAGCCGAAATCATTGAATCGCATTACAAGCCATGTACACCTGTGGTGGTGGGACGAAGAGAAGGCAGAAGCTGTGAAAGAGTACACGGGTCGCAACTAAGTGCTTAGGTACATACTGCGGCGTTTGGCCCTCATCCCGCTGACATTGTTCGGCATCATGCTGATCAACTTTGTCATCATTCAATTTGCGCCGGGAGGACCTGTCGAACAGGCGATCGCCCAATTCTCCGGCCTCAACGTTTCGACAACCGCGAGCATCTCAACCGCTGAGAGCATGGGCCCGTCAAATCAATCGTCCTATACCGGCGCATCCGGATTGGACCCGGAGTTCATAGAAAGAATCAATGAGCACTTCGGTTTCGACCGTCCGCCGCATGAGAGATTCCTGCTCATGCTGTGGAATTACATGCGTCTGGACTTTGGGACGAGTTATTTCCAGGATAGGTCCGTATTGGAAATAGTCCTAGAGAGGCTGCCCGTGTCGCTATCGCTCGGCTTGAGCGCGATCTTTCTCATCTACCTTATATCAATTCCACTGGGTATCGCAAAAGCTGTACGAGACGGGGCATCGTTCGACGTATGGACCAGTGCTGTTGTGTTCACAGCCTACGCGATTCCACAATTTCTGTTTGCAATCATATTGATAGTTTTCTTTGCAGGAGGAGAGTGGCTGAACTGGTTTCCCATGCGAAATCTTCAGTCCGATTCCTTTGCTGACCTCTCGTTTGTTGGGCGGATTGGAGACATTCTCTGGCACATTGCACTTCCAGTGGTCGCACTGACCATGGGTGGTTTCGCAACACTGACCATGCTTACCAAGAATTGTTTTCTTGAGGAAATCAGCAAGCAGTTTGTCATGACGGCTCGAGCTAAGGGGCTTACCGAGCGAAGGGTCCTTTTTGGTCACGTGTTCCGCAATGCGATGTTGATCATTATTTCCGGTTTTCCAGCAGCATTTGTGGGAATCATCTTCACTGGAGCCTTTCTCATCGAAGTGATTTTTTCGTTGGATGGAATTGGACTTCTTGGCTATGAGGCCGTGGTGGTTCGTGACTATCCGATTCTCTTCGCAACCTTGTTCTGCTTCAGCTTGCTTGCTTTGGTCATGCAGCTGATAGGCGATCTGCTCTACGTGGTGGTGGACCCAAGGATCGACTTTGAAACGAGAAGTACGTGAGCCCTCTAAACAAAAGGCGACTTGCGAATTTCAGAGCCAACAAGAGAGGCTTCTATTCTCTGTGGATCTTCTTAGCGCTCTTCTGCGTAGCCCTAATGGCAGAGTTCATTGCAAACGACAAACCGATCATTTTCTCGCTGGATGGGAAGCTTCACTTCCCCATGCTCTTTTCATATACGGAAAAGGAGCTTGGAGGAGAACTAGAAACTGAAGCGTGGTACATCGATCCGCATGTACAAGAGCTGATAAATTCCAACGGCTGGGCAGTCTGGCCGCCAATCCGCTACTCTCACGACACCATCGATTGGTACATGAACGAAGTACCAGCGGGTCCAAACAATCGGCACGTTCTGGGAACGGATGGCTTGGGTTCGGACATCCTCGCCAAACTACTCTACGGATTTCGCTTGTCCGTTTTGTTTGGCCTTGTGCTGACTGCATTGAGCAGCGCAATTGGGATACTTGTGGGAGCTATTCAGGGCTACTTTGGTGGTCTCACCGACTTGCTGGGGCAACGCGTCGTGGAGATTTGGGCAGGATTGCCGATTCTCTTTCTCTTAATCATCTTGGCCAGCATGATCGAACCCAATGTGTTCTGGCTTCTGGGAATACTCGTACTGTTTTCATGGATGGCGTTAGTGGGAGTGGTGCGCGCAGAATTCCTACGGGCGCGCAACTTTGAATTTGTCCGCGCGGCGCAAGCGTTGGGAGTCAATCAATCGACCATCATGCTGAAGCACGTACTTCCCAATGCAGCTGTAGCGTCACTGACCTATCTTCCCTTCATCCTGACCAACTCGATAACAATCCTCACGGGTCTTGACTTTCTCGGTTTCGGTCTCCCCTTTGATGCACCCTCGCTCGGCAGGCTTCTTTCCACGGCGAAAGCCAACTTGAACTCGTGGTGGATTGCTGCTGGCGTCTTCACAACTCTCGTTGTCATGCTTACTCTTTTGATCTTCATTGGCGAAGCGGTGCGGGATGCGCTCGATCCTCGGCGTTCAATTTCGATCCATGCTGCACCGGCTGCGGCACCTGTAACTGTGTGATGGAAAGTCGACTCCCACTGGATGGCGTGCTAGTTGTGACGCTGGAACAGGCAGTTGCGGCCCCAGTCGCAAGCTGCAGACTCGTGGACGCGGGCGCACGAGTCATAAAGCTGGAACGCTCAACCGGTGACTTTGCTCGAACCTACGACGAGTCGGCGAATGGTCAGAGTGCTTATTTCGCTTGGGCGAATCGTGGCAAGGAGTCTCTCGTAGTCGACATCAAGGATGCTGACGACGTCGCTTTGATCAAGCGCATTCTGCGGAAAGCAGACGTGTTCCTGCAGAACCTGTCAGTCGGCGCGGCAGCTAGGGCAGGATTGGGTTCGCAGGATCTGAGATCCGAATTTCCACATCTAATCACCTGTGACATTTCAGGATATGGCGAGAAGGGCGATTATGCTCGCATGAAGGCTTACGACCTCCTCGTACAAGCCGAGTCCGGATTAATTTCCATTTCTGGTGGTCCAGGTGAACTAGGCCGAGTCGGCGTTTCCATCGTTGACACGGCCACAGGAATATCTGCTGCTCTCGCAATTAATGAAGCGTTGGTTGGCAAGTTCAAGACTGGAGAGGGAGCAAGCATTAAGCTCTCACTATTCGACGTGATGGGAGAGTGGATGAGCGTGCCCTTATTCCAGCACGAGGAGAAGGGAAGTGGCCCTGATCGAATTGGTCTTGCACACCCATCCATCACTCCGTACGGTGGGTTCGTTACGTCGGACGGCCATGTGATCGTGATTTCCGTACAGAACGATCGTGAGTGGGTGGCATTGACAAATTCAGTGTTGAGACGCCCAGAACTCGAAAAGGATCCGAAGTACATAGACAATGCAACACGCATGACACGTCGGTCGGAAGTAGACGGTTTAGTGCAGGAATTCTTCGGCAGGCACACGAAGGCAGAAATGACGGCCAAGCTCTTGGAAGCGCAATTGGCATTCGGATCGTTGAACACGATGGAGGAATTCGCACGCCATCCGCTGCTACGTAGGTGGAAGGTGGAGAGCGAGACGGGACCTATTTCGGTTCCAGCACATCCGGATGTCAATCGTGAGTCGCGAGAGCTGAGCTTGCCAAGGATCGGAGAACACAGTGATGCCATTCGCTCAGAATTCGCCGACTGAAGACAATCGGCATCCATGACCGCACTTTTTACACATCCGGACTTTCTGCTACACGAAACGCCTCGCGACCACCCCGAAGCGCCGGGACGCGTCCAAAGCGTGGTCCACCACCTTCAAGCAACCGGTCTCTACGACGACGTAAAGACAATCACGCCGGAACCAGCCTCACTGGAATCATTGGCTAGTGTCCATTCCACTGAGTATGTCGCGCACATTGAACAGGTTGCGCCAGACAATGGCCTAGTGAGAATTGACCCAGACACCTCAATGGGGCCCAATTCATTGAATGCAGCTAGGTTAGCTGCTGGTGCAGTTGTGCAAGCAGTCGACGAAGCACTTCGTGGCGACCACACTAGATCGTTTTGTGTTGTCCGCCCGCCTGGACATCACGCCGAGACTTCGCAGGGCATGGGATTCTGTCTATTCAATAGCGTTGCCGTAGCGGCGCAGCATGCATTGCAAACGCTCGAGCGAGTAGCGATTCTTGACTTCGATGTACACCACGGCAATGGGACAGTCGAGATGTTTGCTGATCGCTCGGAGGTCCTAGTTTGTTCAAGTTTCCAATTTCCGTTTTACCCCTATCGATACCAAGATGTGGTCAGCCCAAACATCGTGAACACTCCCCTGCCCGCAGGCAGCGGCAGCATGGAATTTCGACGAGCCATCGAGCGTACCTGGACTCACCCGATTGAAGCTCATCAACCTCAGTTGATTCTGGTTTCTGCAGGTTTTGACGCACACCGGGACGATCCGTTAGCCCAGTTGGAGCTTCAAGACGACGACTACCGTTGGATTACCAATTGGATACGCGACATAGCTGAGACCTACGCAAAGGGCCGAGTTGTGTCTGTCTTGGAGGGAGGCTACGATCTCCAAGCGTTAGCACGGTGTTCCGCCATCCATCTTGAGTGCCTCATATAGTCTTCGCAAAGCCAATTGAGGAATGCTGTCTCGACCACATCAGCCAAAGCTGCTATTGGGCCGACTTGGGCTTAAATCGTACTGGATGGTGTAGCGCCGAAGCCTCCATGATTCACGCATAGTTCAACGTCAGCTCGAGTGGATTTCGCAACGGTCAAGACACAACCCCGTAATGAACGCTCTAGCAGGGCATCTCGGTTCCAACACTTCTTTCGTGTGCTATACGGGGCCACTATAAACAGTCTTGCCCCTCTTTGATTTATCTATCACAAGCATTGAAATAGCGCCCGACGCCATTGGGACAAACTGGAGTTTGCGAGGCAAAATTACACGCGGCTAGGGCATTTTCTATTCTTTGCTCTCTTCCTTTTGCTCAAATATATCCTTCGCAGTCATAAGCTGCGACACAAGCGAGTCAGCAGTTGCATGTTCGGTAGCACGGATACGGGAGACTCCTGCGTCCAACACTTCTTTAGTCTCATCATTCGGGTTGTCGAGGAATTTGGTGAGTGCTATCCAGGAAGACTGTGTTGCCTTGAACAGTTCAACCTCCGCCGCTGCTTCGGCATCTGAAAACATGGACTCGGCTTCTTCATAGTCACTGTCTGCCAATGCGTGAGCACCATTTACCCAGTAAGCCCAGTGGGACACATCTCCTGCTTCAATTTCGTATTCAAGATAGAGCTTGGCTGCCGAGCGTCCCAGTTCTTTAGCTTCCTTTGAAACTGGCCCCCAACCTGGCCACGTGGAGTTAGCAATGTTGGCTACTGCCCCGCGAGCGAACTTTCTCAACTCGTCAGTTCTCGCTGACTCTCCTTCTTCGGTTTCTTTCAGTAGGTCGTCCACATAGTGCAATACAAATCGAGCTGCTGTTACGAACAGATCGTCGCGATCCATTCTTCTTGTCTCTACCAGCAACGTGCCCATCTGCCTGAACTCGGTTTCAGTTATTGGCAATAGCGCACGTTCCTCTGCTTGCAGGTTACATACCACAAGACCCGAAAAGACAATGACTATCCAAAAGCTCAGTGCCTTCCTATTCATTCTGTTTCCTCCCGTTAACTAGAACGCCAGGGTCAGGCCGCCCTCGAAGAAGTCGGCGGGCGTCAGCAAATCCGCACGTTACGAAGCTCTCTGTACCCAATGCGGACGAACGAGGTTGTAGCGTTGCCAATGCTCGTCGAGGCATTGCCGGCCTAATTTTCATTGCTACACACCCTCACAAATTGCGAACAAACACTCATACGCAATCGCTATCGATCCAATTCGAGTGACACACTTTAGAAGTCGTCTATGCAGAAAGGCTTGAATTGTGTAGAGAAAAATCCATCTATCAAAGGCAGTCTGCTTGGTTCATTAGCTACGCCTCTGCCTATTGAACACAAGGACGACAAGGGGGCATGGCCGCTAAGCAAGGAGGCCAACCCGTTTACGTCAATTCGGAAATCCGTATGGCCGGAAATCCTCTCTACTTGACTATTCTGACCATCGGATTGAATGCGATAGCAACCGACGTTCCAAGGACACACTGCGTCCTCTACAACTTCAAAGGACACTTCACCACCGAGCTGGTAGCGCCGTTTGGCTGCTAAGTCCTCTACGTCTACCACACGCATCCAAATGCCTTCCTCCCACCGAGCACGCAGCCCTCTTGGCTCCAAGAGCATATGTAGGGCTGGGTCATCCAATGGCGCATAAACGTGGACTTCCCTGACTAGATCATGGCTGCGGAGATAGTTCCAAAGGCCACGGTAGGCTTCAATATCGCTATAGATGAAGTCTTGAACGCTCAAGCGCTGATTTGGCCCGTTTTCGGTATTGGGATGTTCGCCCAGTCGATAGGAAACGTAGCCACTGGGAATATCATCTCTGGTGTAGCAAATGGCATAGTGAAACTTGCGCTTTCCCTCTAGCCAACCCTCCTTCCATACCACGGGCGGACGCAGCAGCATCAAATTGCGTTGTTGGCAGAAGTTGGCGTATAGTTTCTGAACGATGGGCAACGCATCGTCTCGGTCTACCCGCGTAACCCTTGCCTTAGAAGAGGACTCGCCAAACTGGAAATCGGCAAAACGGGGGTCAAATCTGCAGCTGTACATGGATGAGGCGAGACCGTAGCCAAATCGCTGATAGATCGCACCCATAGAAGCCCAAAGAATTGACGCAGGGACGCCTTCCTCATGTGCCTTATGTAATCTTTGTGTAATCAAGTGACGGACAATGCCACGTCGCCTATGTCCCGGGTCCGTGCCCACTGCGGTTACGCCATCCGCATTAACCTCCACACCATTCAGCCGCATGCGAAACGGAAATCCTCCGGATGTTGCTACTAGCTTTCCTTGGTGCAACGCAATGGTCGTCATTTCCGGTTTGATCGGATCTTTCGCTTCCTCTTCGTCTGACGGGGTGCTGTTGTCTGCGAATACGTACCTAACTAAACGATGAAAGTCTTTCATTTCATCGGTGCGAGCAGGACGAAACTCATAGTCGCTTAAGTCAGCCATATTCACTCTCTCGAATTCTCGTCTTGGTAACGTGGGGTTAATGCCACTCTGCGCTAGAGGTGGCGATATGCTTAGTCAGCCTAGGAAAGTCTCAAGTTCCTGAGCGACCTGAGCAGGCGAACCGGACGGCATGGGAATAAGTTGAACATCAGCTCCGAGTTCCGAACGATTCCGTAACTGTTCCGAGATCTCTTCCCGACGCCCTATTACCTGAATCGCCCGTACCATCTCTTCGCTAATCGCAGCCATCGCATGATCGCGATTCCGATTCTTCCATGCCTCACGTGAATTGTGAACCTCCTCTTCGAATCCGCTTGTGGCAAGCATTTTCCAATAGAAGTCCCCCATACGATTAATGTAATGGAACAGTGGGCCTCTGGCCGCCATCCAAACTGCTTCGTCAGTTCCGTCACCAAGCACATACACATTCGTAAAGGGCGCAATTGTGATTTCAGCAGCAGCGCGTCCGCTACGAACCGACCCATTGGCTAGGGATTCGCGCAATGTTCCAAATCGGTTGTGCGGCCAGTGAATCGGAAATATTCCATCCGCTATCTCACCAGTCTGGACTATCGACCTAGGCGTAATAGCCGCTATGTATATGGGTATGTGCGTTCTCGGCCGTTCGTAGTCCAAGGTGAAGCCCCGAGACATCTGAAATATCTCGCCGTCATATTCAAGACGGTTGCCAGCAATGAGAGTGTTGATGATTTCCGTGTACTCGCGCAGCCTCCTCAACGGCTGACTGAAGTCAACACCATGGAAGTGCTCGATTACACGGTGACCTGAAGATCCTAGTCCACAAATCATCCTCCCATTTGACAACATGTCCAACATGGCAAACTCTTGCGCAATCGCACCTGGTGTACGCGAATACACGTTCAAGATCGAAGTGGCTATATGAATCTTCTCAGTGTGAGTAGCTAGAAGGGTCATCCAAGGCAAGGTTGACGGGCCCCACGCCTCTCCAGTGGCGACCATTTCAAAGCCAAGAGACTCGGCAATTCGAACCTTTTCGATGGTGTCGCGCCAGTCGGTGCCTATTCCGCAGAGAACTCCAAGTCGCATAAAGTCTTTCCTTGTGTTACGTACTATCAGCAGACAATCGGTGCACCGATGGACAGGGCTCTTGTAACCAGTCCTCCGCTGCTAAGACTCTCGGTCAACACAATCCAGCGCCCTGCCAAGTAAGGAGAATTCTCTTGCAGTTTCAACTGATGCGACGGAAGGTCAAAGAACTAACCGGCGTACGCGAACGCGAACATAGACCGTACGACCCTTGATGTCGTGTACGAAGCCGTCAAAGCCAGGTCGCAGATTGTAGCGATGCACACCGGCTCGACCGGTAGGCAACGGCGGCGGATCTTCATCCATCAGATTCCGTGCACCAAGAGACAGAGTGACCTCGCTGCCCAGGAGATTCTGTAGGGAAAAACTGTAGTTTGCGTCAAGAGTGATCCATGAGGCAATCTTGGGTCGCGTCGCAACTTCGTCGTTCTCGTAAGAGTCCACGTAGCGTACAGTCAATTGCATTGCATGTGGTTCCCGATACCAGGAGGTGCCGACGTTGAGTCGTAGTTCAGGAGTAGGGGCAAAGCCGTTGGTGTCATTGCGGCTTCCGAGTCTATCCAGATACCTACCATCAGATGACTTGACATCGAATCGAGTCAGCAAAGTAGCATCAACGCTCACACGAAGCGACCCCAATGAGGAAGCTACGTCGTAGTAGGCATTGGCATCTAGACCCTGAGTTCGTACGCCACCGACATTTTCATAGTCCGTCGTCACCACGCTGAGTTGGCCCGACGTGTCTCGTTGCACGCGAATGTCGTTAGGTCGACCATCGTCGTAGCAATCGTCGTCCACAATCGCTTGGAAACTTCGTCCCTGAGCAATGACGTCTACGTAGTCTAAGGTCCAATAGTCGAGACTAACAGCTGAGCCCTCGATTGGCTGCATTAGAACCCCAAGATTGGACGAGTGCGCGGATTGGGGACTCAGTCCGCCCCCGCGAAGCACCGTAGCTACCGCGAAGTTGTCGCCCCGATTAACGATAGATCCCAATGTATCAACCGTGCATTGGCCTCTACCGCTGCCATCAAATCGAAAAGGGTCTGTTAGTGTGCGCGAACTGATGTTTCCCGCCGCTTGAAAGACGCTCGGCGCTTGGAATGAAGTTCCCCATGAAGCCCGTAGCGAGAGCCACTTGTTGATCCCGTAACGTAACGCAATCTTTGGGTCTGTAGAACTGCCTGCCCGGTCGTAGCTCTCATGCCGTATGGCAAGCTGCAACTCTCCGCGGTTGCCCAAGTAGGCTAAGGTCTCGGCGAACACCGCCCACACGTTCTGATCTGCGTTTCGTACAAAGTCGCGTATTTGCTGCGGCCCTTCGCCCGCTGCGTTCAGCGGATCGGGGCGATATCGGTATCGTAACTCCCTAATCTGTGCACCCGTGGCCAGGGATACTGGACTACCGTGCCATTCGAACAGGTCGCCGGAAGCCACAAATTCCGCTACGCTCTGAGTACTGCTCGCATGTTCCGAGCGAATACCCTCGAATCCACGCAAGGTGTCCAGTTCATTGGCAGCATGCCGACCCACCAAATTCACCAGCAACCCATCGTCCGTCACCGTCTTGGGCGTGATCAAATTCGGATCCACCAGCCGAGTACCAAATGGATTCCAGCGACCTTCCAGTACGGCGCGGGCGAACTCTTCTGAAATCCAGTGCCTCTCGGATGCCACTGCAAGATCAGACCTCGCCCGGGTGAGATGGCCTGCGGACTTCCAGCCTCGTGGCAACTCGCTCTCGAAGCCAATCAGAATGCGCAAATTGTCGAATTCTCGCAGCTCGTCAGCCGATTCCCTTCCAGCTGCTTCAGCTCCGAGTGGTCGGCCGAAATATCCCACGTCAACCGCTTCATGCACAGAGGGGATCCATACATCGGGATCCACGTAGGTGAGCACACCGTCGTCGTCGGGATCAGTCCAGAAATTGAAAGGATGGTTTGCAGGGACGAAGAATTCATTGGTTCGTTCCACATTGCCTTTGAACAGCAGCATGTTTCCAACGCGATCCGTCACCTCATTGACCGAGAAGCCCAGTTCTCCAAAAATCGTAATCCCCGTTTCCAAGTGGAATTCAGCATCTCCGAAGAATTGCAACCGCCTCTCCGCCGCGATCATCGTGCGCTGGTCGGAGAAGTCCATGCGACACAGCGAGCCGCTCGGAAATCCTCCCCCAGCCAGGCAGTCCGGGTCAGGGAACAGAGGGGCATCAAATCCATCCACTTGAAAGGGCGAATAGGTCCCATCAAGATTGGCGATGGCGCGTCGGAAGCTGCCGGGCGAACCCCGTCCAGAGTCGAACGAACCTTCAACAATATCGCCGTCTCCATTTGGATCTATGGCACGAGGGATCATCCAGTCGAAGTCCCTACGAAAATTCTCATCCTGTTCCAGCCAAGCGCCGTATAGGCCTACATGGGCTCTCCCCGTCTCGAAACCATAGGCAAAATTTAGATCGTATGCCCGATTGCTTGCGACCCGGTAGCCGCCAGCGAATTCCAATCCATTCCAGTCCTTGCGCGTAACGATGTTGGCGACACCAGCAACGGCTTGGGACCCATAGGTTGCTGATGCACCGTCGCGCAGGATTTCGACGCTATCGATTAATAGCATAGGAAGCGTATTGATATCGAAAAAACTTTGACCTACATCGTTGGAAACCGGTGCAAGGCCAGCTCTGCGACCATTTATTAATGTCAGCGTGGAAGACAATCCCACGCCACGCAGACTGAATTGCGAGACACCCTGCAGGTAATTTTGCTGCGTCGCGAGATAGGAGCCTGTGTTCGACGTCAAGCTCGCAAGCACATCCACTGGTTGAGCTGCGCCCAACGATTCGAACAAGCTCGCGTCAAGGGACTGAACGGGAGCACGACCGTCATAGACCGCCCGTCGCTTAATGAGCGAACCGACAACCACGATCTCTTCGATTTCGGGTTCATTGGACTGCATGACTGACGAATCTTGCGCGAGTGCTGGCAACGAACCCAACAGCACTATGGCAGACCACAAAGTAGTCTGTCCAAGGCAACTATTCCTGTCGAACCACGCCATTGCCAATCTGTAGGGTGCCTCTGCATCAGCTGTGGAATTCTAGACAAACCGTCTGAAATGAAACTACGGACTGAGTTGCCTCACGCGCACAATCCTGCTCTTGCACTGTTTGAGTCGCATGTAATTTGCAGAGTCGCGATAGCTACGCCAATTGGCACGCCGATTCAAGCCAGTGACTAGTCAAAATCTACAAAAGCGTCGGGAGACTGCGCTAAAACACGTGCAATAGCCTCAATCACCTGCAGACGTACTGCCTAGCGAGTAGCTAAAATCCAAACTCCTCACACCACCTTGAGAAGGAATCTAAGGCACAAGTACATCGCTACTTGGCTCCCGATGTTATGCCCTCCCGCAGGAAATCTATCGAACTCTCCAATGCTGAGATCGACGAATATCTTCAATCCGCTCACACGCTGATAATCGTATCGAATGGTTCAAACGGCTACCCACATCCCATGCCCATGTGGTTCTTCGCAGATTCCGACCGAAATTGCTATTGCACGACGTTCGCCAAAAGCCAAAAGGTCATCAACTGGAGGAGAGATCCCCGCGCTTCATTGCTCGTAGAATCTGGACACGACTACGCAGAACTCAAGGGCTTGGTCATTTACGCACGAACCCAGGTTATCGAAGACTCAGAAATCGTCGTGGACACATTGGTAAACATCAATGCAAAGGGGCATACTCTCACTGAGGATCAGCGAGACGGACTTCGACGATCTGTTAGTGCCACGGCGACAAAGCGGGTCGTATTGAAATTTGAGCCAGAACGATTCATTTCTTGGGACCATTCGAAACTCGGTGGGAGATACTAGCAATCCCAACCGATGACCGGAAGTTGTGCTGAGTAAACGAAAAATCGGCCTATGGGGACAGTCAAGTCTGCATTCGATACAAGTGCAGCCATAAGGAAAAATTGCTATGCCGCTTGCTAAGAGAATGGCGGTCACATTGCCGCTTAATCAGTCACTTCAAGACACCATTGATCTCATCCAATGGGCGGAAGAAAATGGATTCACCGATGGTTGGTTTGCCGACCCAGGAGCTCCGGACGGGCTGACTACCGCTGCTGCAATCGCGTCGCACACAAAGAAGCTCCGAATAGGGATGGCGATTGTTCCCGTATACACACGCTCGCTTACGGTTCTAGCTGCTTCAACAGATGTGATCGCGCAAGCGCTGCCAGGTCGCTTTGTATTGGGATTGGGATCATCAAGCGAAGCCATCATGCAAAACTTCAATGGCATCAAGCTTGAGAAACCTCTGACTCGAGTCAAGGAAACTGCCATTGTCGTGCGGAGCATCCTGCAAGGAGAGAAAACTAACTTCACCGACTTGAACACTGTCTATAGCCGTGGTTACTCTCAACTTCCCACAAATCCACCCGTGCCAATCTATTTGGCCGGATTACGTCCCAAAATGCTGGAAATGGCAGCGCAATACGGCGACGGGGTGATACTCAATCTATGGCCTAAGTCCGCATTACCCAAGATGTTGAACCACATTCGGTTGGGTGCGGAACGTGGCGGCAAAAAACTCGAAGAGCTCGAAATCGTAAATCGCTACGCAGTTATTGTTTCGGATGACAAAGCTGAGGCCTATGATCGATTCCGCCAACACTTCATTCCCTATTTCTCCAATCCCGTATACAACAATTTCTTAAAGTGGAGCGGATATGAAGAGGAAGCCAATGAACTGCTCAAGGGCTGGCAAACTCGGGATCGCGCACGTACAGCCGCCGCGTTTCACGATTCCTTAGTTGACCAAATTGGGATTGTTGGAACGGCTGAAGAGTGTCGGGACCGGATTCGGTCTCACGCGCGACAAGGGATTACGACGAGCATCATTGCGCCAGTCGGGCGCAGTGGTGATCTTGAGGGAGCCTATCGCACCCTGAGCGCTTTCACGGCCGAAGAGTTTCAGTTCTAGCGGCGGCACTACGGTGCAGGGGGATGGGTGTTTAGGTCTGATTCACTGCCTACCGAATTTCCAGATAGAGGCAGTTCGCAATCGCAATGCTTACTCGCAGTTGGGTTCGGTTTCTCTAGCTTGGAAAGGAAAACTGTGCTTTTTCTCTCACACCGCCCGTAGGCCAGCGTTGAGTAATTGTCTTGCGATGTGTGTAGAACCTAACCGCATCTGGTCCGTAGGCATAGTGGTCGCCGAATAGAGATCGCTTCCATCCCCCAAAGCTGTGAACTGCGGCAGGCACTGGCAGCGGAACGTTGACGCCAACCATCCCAACTTGAATGCGTTCGGCAAAGTAGCGAGCAGCTTCACCGTCACGTGTGAATATACAAGTGCCGTTTCCGTATTCATGCTCATTGATCAGTTCCATGGCATGCTCCTGCGATTTGGCCCGAGCCACACACAGAACCGGACCGAAGATTTCCTCTTGGTAGATGCGCATGTCGGGACTGACATCGTCGAACAGGCAAGGTCCCAGGAAAAAACCGTTCTCGAGACCCTTGACCACAAGCCCTCTTCCGTCCACAACGAGCTTGGCACCTTCCCGTATTCCTAAATCGATGTAATTGCACACCTTTTGTCGGTGCTTATCTGAAATGAGAGGTCCCATGTCAATCTGGGAGTTAATCCCGTTGCCAACCTTCATTTCATTGAGGGCTGTCTTAAGTTTGCTCACACATTCGTCTGCCGTCTCCTGCCCCACGCAGACGACCACAGAAATCGACATGCAACGCTCGCCACAGGATCCATAGGCTGCGCCGATCAATGAACTGACAGCTTGATCCAGGTCAGCATCAGGCATGATGACCGCATGATTCTTTGCACCGCCAAGCGCTTGAACCCGCTTCCCGTTCTTGGAACCTTTGTTGTGAACGTACTCAGCGACAGGGGTTGAACCGACAAAACTCACAGCCTTTACACGTGGGTCCTCTAGCAACGCATCCACGGCTTCCTTGTCGCCATTCACGACATTGAAGACACCATCGGGAATACCTGCTTCGGTTAACAGGCGGGCACAGTAGATTGGAGCACTCGGATCCTGTTCGGATGGCTTAAGCACGAACGTATTGCCACATGCCACTGCAATCGGATACATCCACATCGGGACCATCGCTGGAAAGTTGAATGGTGTTATCCCAGCAACTACGCCCAATGGCTGCAGTTGCGACCACGCGTCAATGCCAGGTCCCACCTGCGGAGAGTGCTCGCCCTTTAGCAATTCTGGGATTCCACATGCGAATTCCACAACTTCGATGCCGCGTATGAGTTCTCCTTTGGCATCGTCAAGCGTCTTGCCGTGCTCATCCGTAATGAGTGCTACGATCTCATTTTCGTGGGTCTCGAGTAGTTCCTTGAAGCGGAAAAGCACTCTCGCACGCTTAAGCGGTTCGGTATCGCGCCACGAGGGAAACGCGCCAACCGCAGCCGAGACTGCATCGACGACAGTGCTCTTACTTGCGCAAGCAACTTCACGGGAGACTTCACCCGTCGCTGGATTGGTAACAGACAGAACACGATTGTCATCTTGCCTTACGGCACCATTTACATAGTGACCTATCCTTTCTAGATGTTTCAATTCTGAAGCAGCAGTTGCTGACATTTTCAAGTCCCACCTAATTGGCGCAAAACGGAGTTTTAGCGGCAAAACTTGAGTGAACGAAGCGAGTTAGGAGTGTTGGCGACGCTGTTGCCCACTCATTTGCAGACTACAAATTATATTGCTCGACAACACTCTCAGAATAGAGGATGGAACGTGAAAAGGCCGACCAGGATGAGCTCGTTCGATCGCTACAAATCCACCTAAAGGCTGCGATTGGACGAAAAATTCCCTCGTGAATGTGGAGCCCATTGTTGGGGCAGTCGCGTTACGACTGGCGTGGAGCATCGACTTCGGGTGGCAACAGCTTCTTTTCGACGTCAGGATTTCTCGTAGTAGCTTAAACATCCTGGATCTCACCAGGGTTGTTTTGGTAAGTAACATATTGCGCTCAATTAATAGGACCCTTTTGCGAGACGCGATATGAAAGTTGATGGTGGAATTGGCACAGATCTCTCTACTGCCGGCGCCCAAGCAAGTGCATTGGAGGAACAGGGTTATAGCGGCATTCAAACTGCCGAGACCGGTCATGATCCTTTCATGCCTCTGGGAGTCGCTGCTCTACATACGAGCAGGGTCGATCTCGTTACGGGAATAGCCGTTGCCTTTGCTCGAACACCAATGGTGTTGGCTCATACCGCTCACGACTTGAACTACGCCTCCAAGGGTCGTTTTGTATTGGGCTTGGGATCGCAAATTCGAGCACACATCACCAAACGATTCAGTATGCCTTGGTCGCACCCCGCTGCGCGCATGCGCGAGTTCATACTGGCATTGCGTGCCATTTGGGCGACGTGGTACGACCGCGAACCCCTGTCGTTTACAGGGAAGTTCTACACGCACACGCTCATGACACCCTTTTTCTCCCCTACGAATTTGGACTACGGGCCACCACGTGTATTCCTCGCGGCTGTGGGGCCCCTAATGACTGAGGTCGCAGGCGAGGTCGCCGACGGCATGATCGTGCATCCTTTCACCACTGAAAAGTACCTGCGTGAGGTCTCGCTACCCGCATTGGAACGTGGTTGGGCCAAGTCCGGCAAACGTCGAGAGGACTTCGAGATCAGCTATCCCGTATTTGTCGTTACAGGCCGTGATGAGCAGGAGTTGAGCCAAGCGAAAGCTGCCACCAAACAGCAACTTGCGTTCTACGGTTCCACTCCCGCATACAAACCCGTGCTCGATAGCATTGGAGCTGGCGAACTTCAACCAGAATTGAATGCAATGTCCAAGCAGGGCCGGTGGGGAGAGATGGGAACTCTCTTTTCAGACGAGGTCATGGAAGCATTCGCAATAGTTGCGGAACCACAGCATATTGCTCGCAAAATCAAGTCTAGGTTTGGCGACGTCATCGACAGAACCTCAGCTGCATATGGCAGACTGTCTAATGCTGACCGCGCTCGAATTGTTGAGGAATTAACCGCCTAACTAAACGAGATTAGTTAGGCCCCCACGTCTCTATCTCGACGGGCGCGCGTCGCAAAGTACAGCGACTCGGTGCATTTCTCGGACCTCGTAGCCGTAGTCCGGGACCGCACAATGTTGTACGCAACGGTTGTCCCACATCGCCAGCGTACCTGGTTCGTACCGAATGCGGGCTTGGTAGCGCTCTCTTGTGCAATGGTCGTACAGCAAATTCAAAACTGCACTGCTCTCATTGGCTGGCAGTTGCGGAATGCGACGCGTAAATCCCCTATTGACATACAGAGCCTTGCGTCCTGTTTCGGGGTGCGTGATCACAATCGGATGAGTAGACGGACGCCGAATAAGGTCAATGTCGAATCCTCTCCCGTCGTGCTGTGCATCCAATGGCTCCAGGAATTGCTTCATGTTTTCTGACAGGTCTTCGTAAGCCTTGTATTGCGAGGCATAGATTGTGTCGCCGCCTACTGCTGGAATACGCCTAGCATGCAACATGGAAATCTTTGGTGGAATCTCCTTCCAGCTGACATCCGAATGCCAACCTTCTGCGCTCCCACGCCGCTTCGGACCCGAGCTAATATTCAAAATGTCGTCGTATCCCTTGACCGTAGGCGAGTAGCCATGCACATCGAGTTCTCCCCAGCGCATCCCAAACTCACGTAGCTGATGGTCTGTCAGGTGTTCATTTCCATGCAATGCGATCGCGCAGTACTCCAACAGCAACGAGCGGACGACTGCAAATCCATCGTCATCCAACGCCGCAATGTCGATGCCTCGGATTTCAGCACCCATTGCACCACTCAATGGGCGAATGTCTAACTCGAGCTCTTCGACAATTTCGCTTAGTTCTGCTACATGTGCCATGTGGTCACCTAGTTACGCATTAGCTCTCGAGATTGTACCGCCTGCCGTGAGACTTGGTGAGGGCTTAGACGACGCCTAATTGAGCTAGTGTGCGTTGGTAATTTGCAAGAATTGCTCGCATCAATATCTTAATGACTAGTTTTATGACTAGATAATCCAACGATGGTTACCGTGAATTTGGCTCAAGCTAAAGCCACATTGAGCGAACTATTGAATAAGGTCGAGGCAGGAGACGAAATCGTAATAACTCGCCACGGTAAGCCCGTAGCCCTTTTGTCAGCAGCTGTGGCTCCTAAGAGGCCGTTAGCGCTCCAAGACTTAGCTCGCTTTCGATCGAGTATGCCGACATTGTCGCGATCTGCTGCTGAGTCAGTGAGAGCAATGCGAGATGAAGGCTTTTAATAAATTCAGGAATCTCCATTCGCTATTTCGAAACCAGTTTTCGTGTCCCTCTCGTCTTGCCAGAATCGACTAGCGAGCGGATTGCCACGTTCGATCAAGAAGTTTGGATGTAGCGAATGCGCGCATTGCGGAAGCACGATTCGACGCCATGGTCGATCAGTCGTTCATCGTGTATGTGCCCAATCGTAACGACTTCGAACAAGCAAGCCATTGGGTAGGGTATTTTGATATGGGACTAAGGGCAGGTGATGCCTTGCACCTCGCCATCGCGAAGAATCGTAGTGCGGCTGTTATACACACACTGGACAAGCCAATGATCGGAACTGGAACCAGGCTTGGATTGTCGATTAGCTTTGGAATTCGGCCACCTTAAGGTACCGGATGACCTCTACAGAGTCTGCGAGTGTGGCGAGTAGCTGCTTGGGGTCTCCAGAAGTGATCTTCCTGGTGTCGTGACGGCGACTTGTACAACTACTGCTTGCGGCGAATGTTTGTGAGTATTGACAATTCTTTAGTGCTACTCCTGCCAACAACGCCGTCCTGGTGCCTCCCATTCTTGCATCATGTTCTGAACTAGGATTGGTTTCGACGAAAATCAGATCGATTGTCTGGAATCAATGACGTACAGTGCCAAATTGAGTTGATTTGAGACTATCTGGGTGTTTGTGCGACTCTTAATGCTAAAGTAAGGGTTCAAAGTTACGAGTCGGCCTACTAGAACCCGTCAGAATTGTATGCAGCCCAAAATTTGCATTGCCGCAATGGGTCTTGCGATTGCATGCTCTCTAGTGTGTGCACAGGAGTCACCCCTGTCGATCGACGAAGCCCAACGTATCGCTCTCATGGAGGAACCTAGGATCGATGCATTGGAGCGGGAAGCCTCTGCCTTGATTGATCTTTCGAAAGCAGACCAAAAACTGCCAGACGTGCAGGTACGAACCGGACTAATGAACTTTCCCCTTGAGCACGGGGGGTTTCGTACCGAAGGAATGACCCATCTCACCGTGGGATTGCGACAAAGTGTGCCTCCGCGTGGACAGCGGTCAGCGTTAGCGGGAGAAAAAAGAAGCCTTGCCATACAAAAAATCCAGCAAGCCAATAGCCGTACACGCGAAGTGACCCTAGAAGTACGGAACGCTTGGCTCGAATCGTATTTTGGAGACCGTGCAATAGCTCTCGTAACCGAATCACGGAGTCTGTTTGTCGAGCTTGTTCGCGTTGCTCAGTCCTTGTATTCGGTGGGTTCTCAAAACCAAAACGACGTACTGCAGGCGCAGCTCGAACTCTCAAAACTGGACGACCGACTCTTGGGAGTCAAACAGAGTCGGCTCGAGTCCTATACCATGCTCGAAAGGTTGCTGGGACAGTCGTTGACAGTTTCAGTACAGGAAGACTTGCCCAACTGGACGACTGTACCTCCTCTTGACCAACTTCAGGATAGTCTGTTGGATCATCCGCTCGTTGAAGCCTCTAACGCTCTACTGCGTGCTGATGAAGCCAAGTACGACTTCGAAGTGAGCGAATTGAATACACGTTGGATGGTCGATTTAGCCTACAGCTACCGCGACGGACAGTTGCCCAACAACACTGCCCGATCCGACTTCCTGAGTGCTACTCTGTCCTTCAATGTTCCTCTTTGGGGACGCGAACGAGAAGTTCGCCGAATGTCAGCGGCGTCAGCCCAAAAGGAAGCTACGGCGTTTAATCGCTCACTATTGCTTCGGGACTTGCGCAACGATCTGGTCATTGCGCACTCTCGCTGGGAAACGGTGTCAAAACGCATAAGCCTGTATGAGGAAAACATGATCCGCCAATCCAATGATCACTCCCAGGCGACACTTGCCGCCTACAGAAACAAGCAAGTTGGACTGTCTGATGTGGTGCGCAGCTACATAGAGCAGATCGACATTCAGCTTGCGTACCTGCGGCTCCAGGTTGACAGCCTCAAGACGTGGGCTTTGATCGATTCACTGGTAGGTCTATCCGAATGAAACGCATTCTCGCAGCTGTAGCGTTCTTGCTTGTTGGTGGAACGGCCGGCTTCTTCATTGCCCTGCTTTTTTTCGCAGGTTCCAGCGGCGAATCTGGTGAAGGTTCTAGCGAACCAGAAATTCTCTATTGGGTCGCACCCATGGATCCCAACTATCGCCGAGACAAACCTGGCAAGTCTCCCATGGGCATGGATCTTGTGCCTGTGTACGCCGACAGTGCGCCGACCGAGGAAGATGTCGTGCTCGTGGAGCCCCATGTGGTCCAGAACCTCGGCGTACGCTCTGAACTCGTTGTCAAAAGCCCCTTGAACCGCAAAATTCGCACAGTCGGCTATGTTGAATATGACGAAAACGCGCTGCATCACATCCACACTCGCGTGGATGGTTGGATAGAAAAGCTGAGTGTCAAAGCCGAGGGCGACCCCATTGTCGCCGACCAAGTATTGTTTGAGCTCTATTCTCCCGCTTTGGTCAATGCACAGGAAGAGTACCTAATGGCCAAGGCTGGCGGCCAATCCGACATGATCGATGCCTCTGCAGAGCGGCTAAAAGCCCTTGGATTGATTCAGGATCAAATTGACGAACTCGACGAATTAGGAACTGCAAATCAGGCTGTACCCGTTCGAGCAAAATCTGATGGTGTTGTGCAAATGTTGGGAATTTCTGAAGGAGTGGCGGTTTCTCCTGACACTCATGTCATGTCTATAGCCGAATTAGACAAGGTATGGGTGGTTGCCGAAGTCTTGGAGAGACAGGCTGGCTTTGTAGAAATTGGTCAGCGTGTGCAATTTGAACTCGATTCTGCCCCTGGACGAGTGTTTGAAGGACAGGTCGACTACATCTATCCAGCGCTGGATCCCAATACCCGCAGCCTTAAAGTTCGCATTACCTTTGACCGTGGCGACTTCGTGGTTCGACCGAATATGTTCGCACACGTGACAATCCTTGTGGAGGGTACGGAGTCCGTGCTTCACGTTCCTAACTCCGCCGTAATTCGGGGTGGACTGACAGATCGTGTTGTCCTCGACCTTGGAGATGGGAAATTTCGCTCCGCTCCGGTTGTCGTAGGAATGGAAGCCGATGGTCGAGTACAAATTGTCGAAGGGCTGAAAGTAGAAGATCGAGTAGTCACTTCCGGTCAATTCATGATCGACTCAGAATCCAACATTGAAACTGCTCTGGAGCGATTCGAAGAGGCGCGTGCACAGCGTCTGGCGCCGAAGCGAGCTACCGTGGGCGCTGTAATCCGCGGCACCTTCCCAGACGAGTCAAGGATTCGAGTTAAGCACGAACGCGTTCCCGAATTTGGGTGGGGTGCCATGACGATGAAATTGAGAGTTGCCGATGATGCAATGCTCGACAACGTGGAGTCTGGACAGGAGGTCAATCTTGTCTTGGAAAAGCGTGAGTCGGGCACGGTCATCGTGGAAATTCAATCCAAGACCGACGATGCAAACCGGGTCTCGGTCAATGGAGTCGTGCGAGGTACAAACAAAGACGAAGCCAAGTTGAAGGTCAAGCATGATCGTGTTCCAGAGTGGAATTGGGGATCCATGACAATGGACCTCAAGGTCGAAGACGTAGCTATGCTTGATGGACTCACCAACGACCAGAAAATAGAGATGAAGATCGAAAAGCGCGGGCCTGGAGAATTCGTCATAGTGGATATCCGATCGGTTGATGAAGAAGGTTGAGAGTTGACATCCGCAATTGCCCACCCCTCCGAATATGCGCGTCGCACTGCCACCACCACGAACCACGGCGGAAACGGCTAGGATTCGACACATCACCCCAACCTCCGATATGAAGCGCTTGGAAGCCGGATGCCTAATTCAAGAGGTCCACTTGTCATGATCTCGAGAATAATTGGCTGGTCAATAGAAAACCGAAGCATAGTTCTCATCGCTACGGCATTTCTGATTGTTGGCGGGATCGTTAGTGTCCTTCGAACACCCATTGACGCAATTCCCGACCTCTCCGATGTCCAGGTGATCGTGAAAACGCCCTTCCCAGGACAAGCACCTCAGGTAGTCGAGGATCAAGTCACTTACCCGCTTTCCGTAGCCATGCTGTCCGTACCCCGATCCACTGCGGTCCGTGGCTATTCATTCTTTGGAGACTCCTACGTCTACATCATTTTCGAAGACGGCACAGACCTTTATTGGGCTCGGTCGCGGGTGCTCGAATACTTGAATCAGGTAACCAATCAGTTGCCCTCGGGCTTGACGCCTACCTTGGGGCCCGACGCCACAGGTGTCGGATGGATCTATGAATACGCATTAACCGACAGATCCGGCAACCACGACCTAGATCAATTGAGAAGCCTTCAGGACTGGTTCCTGAAGTACGAATTGCAAACTGTGCCTGGTGTGGCTGAAGTTGCGACGGTCGGCGGCATGGTGAAGCAGTATCAGGTGGTGGTCGACCCCGACCGTTTGTTTGCATTTGGCCTGACGCTCAAGCACATCCGCCATGCAATTCAAATCAACAACCAGGAAACAGGCGGATCCGTCATCGAGATGGGCGAAACCGAGTACATGGTCAGAGCAAAGGGCTACGTTCAAGGGCTCGAACAGCTTGAAAAAATTCCTCTAGGACTCAGTCCAAGCGGAACGCCGCTTCAACTCTCAGATGTTGCTGAGATTCGCGTGGGGCCACAAATGCGTCGTGGCGTCGCAGAACTCGATGGCGAAGGAGAAGTGGTTGGCGGAATTGTGGTCATGCGGGCGGGCGAGAACGCGCTCACAACAATCAACGGAGTGAAGCAGCGACTTGAAGAACTCCAAGGAAGTCTCCCAGAGGGGGTTGAAGTTGTAACGACGTACGACCGTTCAAAACTCATCAAGCGGTCCGTGATCAACCTGCGCAACACTCTCGTTGAGGAATTTGTCGTAGTGGCACTGGTTTGCGCTCTGTTCCTCTTCCACTTGCGCTCGTCGCTTGTTGTGATACTTAGTCTGCCCATCGCGATCCTTGGCGCATTTGCGGTGATGCGAGTGCAAGGCATCAACGCCAACATAATGTCCCTTGGGGGGATCGCCATTGCTGTTGGGGCGATGGTTGACGGCGCGATTGTGATGGTGGAAAACGCTCACAAGCGCCTTGAATCGTTGACCAGCGATGGATCGAAAATCTCCGCTACGCAACGATGGGAGGCGATCAGGGAAGCTGCTTCCGAACTCGGACCCCCAATTTTCTTCTCGCTTCTAATAGTAACCTTGAGCTTCCTGCCAGTGTTCACACTTGAAGCGCAGGAGGGTCGGTTGTTCTCTCCATTGGCCTTCACGAAGACCTACTCCATGGCGATCGCCGCGGTACTTGCCATTACGTTGATCCCGGTGTTGATGGGGTACTTCGTGCGGGGGCGGATTTTCTCTGAACGAAGAAATCCCATCAATCGCGTGCTTGTCGCTGGCTATATGCCCATTTTGAATCTTGTTCTTCGATTTCCCAAGTCCACTCTTGCCGTTTGCCTCGTACTGCTTGCAGCAGGCCTGTGGCCCATTACGAAACTTGGATCGGAATTCATGCCTCCGCTTGACGAAGGCGACTTCATGTACATGCCAACGACGCACCCAGGAATCTCTATCGACAAGGCGCGAGAACTCCTGCAACAGACGGACAAGCTCATACGCACTGTGCCAGAAGTCGAGAACGTATTTGGAAAGGTCGGTCGGGCAGAAACAGCCACAGACCCGGCTCCGCTAACGATGATTGAGACGATGATCCAACTCAGGCCTCGAGATGAGTGGCGTCCTGGAATGACCATGGATGGCATTCGAGATGAATTGAATAGGAGGGTCGATTTCCCGGGACTCAACAATGCCTGGATCATGCCCATTAAGACACGCATCGACATGCTGGCCACCGGAATCAAGACGCCTGTTGGGATCAAGATTTCGGGGCCCGATCTCAGTGTCATAGAGTCTGTGGGCCGAAGCATCGAAACTGCATTGAGCAATGTGCCAGGAACAGCGTCAGTCTTTGCAGAGCGTGTAACTGGAGGGCGTTACATAGATGTCGAAGTGGACCGGGATCGAGCCGCACGGCACGGACTGAATGTGGAAGACGTACAGGACATCGTACGTACCGCGGTTGGAGGAATGAA
This sequence comes from uncultured Pseudomonadales bacterium, assembly GCA_964572845.1. Lineage (GTDB taxonomy): Bacteria > Pseudomonadota > Gammaproteobacteria > Pseudomonadales > Azotimanducaceae > Bin55. The sequence goes on from CAZNFX010000003.1 coordinate 234,447, forward strand.
CGTTTCTCAATCTGTGGAAGGCCTGGACCGTTACCCCATAAATGTGCGCTATCCCCAATATGTACGCGATTCGCTCGACAGTTTGAAGATGCTCCCGATCATCACTCCTCAAGGTGCACGAGTGGCGCTAGTCGATGTGGCCGACATAAAAATCAACGACGGTCCACCGGTGATCAAGAGCGAAAATGCACGCCCGAGTGGATGGCTTTATGTTGACATCGTCGATCGGGACTTGGGCTCGTATGTCGCCGAGGCGCGTGAGATTGTCTCCAACCAAGTCGATCTGCCCACGAACTACTCCTTGCAATGGTCTGGACAGTACGAGTACCTAGTTCGGGCTCAACAGCGTCTCGCCCTCATGGGTCCTCTTACGCTGGGAATAGTACTCGTGCTACTGTACTTCAACTTTCGCCGTGCATCTGATGTCTTCATGATCATCGGCACGGTACCGTTTGCCCTCATTGGCGGCATTGTCCTGCTCTATGTTCTTGACTACGACCTATCCGTCGCAGTGGGAGTAGGATTCATCGCGCTTGCAGGTGTTGCTGTCGAATTGGGGGTTGTTCTGCTCACATACCTGAATTTGGCTATGACTCGCCGCCAGGAACTAGCACGAAACGAGAATCGCACCATGCAATTGGCCGACGTCTTGGAAGCAATTCGAGAAGGCGCGATGCTCAGAATTCGGCCCATACTCATGACAACCATGACCGTCATCTTGGGGCTCGCCCCCATAATGCTCGACCACGGAACCGGATCGGCCGTCATGCAACGAATTGCCGCCCCGATGTTCGGAGGCATGGTCAGCGCAATGTTCTTGACGCTTGTAGTGCTACCCGCACTCTACCTTCTCTACAAGAAGTGGACTATGGTCGGTAAGCCAAAAGCAACTGAAGCCGTATAAGCTCCGTCCAATTCATGCTCACGACTTGCTTGGAAACGGAGGCTGGTCGGGAGTCTCCAAGAGAGCTTTCAAGACGCGTGCCGTAGCGACGGGCGTTGCAACGTGGGCTGCCTGCATTCCGGACTCTATGGCGCCCTGGACGTTGCGACGATTGTCGTCCAAGAACAGTACCTGTCCCGGGTCACAATTCATTCGAACGGCTACGTCTTCAAACGCTCTGACATCTGGCTTACGCAAGCCGATTGACGACGAATTGAATATGTCCACGAATACCTGAAGTTCTCTCTTCAATCTGCTGGCCCAAATCGATTCGTGCTCCGGATTGGAATTTGTAAAACAGTAGACGGGAAACCTTGCAGCCAATTCCTCAACAAGCTCGAATACTTCGGGAATGGCCTCCCCCACCAACGCGTTCCATCCCCTTCTCCAGTCCTCAAAGTCCATGGCAATTCCTAGTTGCCTCTCAAGATCGCGCGCAAGGTCGCCGAAGGAAGTCATCCCCGTTTCATACTCCTCGTAGCATTGTTCTATAGACCACTTGGGAACAAAGTCCTGCATGTCGACGCCGGATGCCTGAGACCAGCACGTGAAGACTCGATCTGGATGCAAGCTGACGACCACTCCTCCCATGTCAAGCAATAGCGTCGTAATGCGATTGCGGTCAATATGATTGGCGTCGATACCTACAACCTCCTGCATTTCGTGCATTGGGAACCAGTTGGCATTCTGCACATGTCCGCTGTGATCGGGTTTAGGATTGGACACAACCGATCAATCTTTGAATTGCTGAATCAAGATCATCCACCGTCACTTGAATGTGTCAATCATCCGGTCAACGTGCCCATAGAATGTTGAAACCATGAAAAGATCCAGCTTCAGACACTCTCTCGCCCAAGCGATTTTTGCTGTAGCGCTCCGCCCATTGGCGCTGCTTCCTCTTTCAGTGCTCCGTGCTCTTGGCAGATTCTATGGAAGCATGTCGACTTTGATCCAATCACGAGCTGCACGCACTACGCGCACCAACTTAGCTCTGTGCTTCCCTGAGCTGAGCGACACGGAAAGGATGCAGCTTGCTAGGCGGTCATTGGAAGAAACCGGTTGCACCATCTTCGAAATGGCAGCCATTTGGTTCTGGAAGGCCAATGCATTGGAGCAGCTCGTCGTCAAGTTCGAGGGACAGGAACTCTTGGATGAGAAGCTGGCTCAGGGCGGAGTCGTTTGCGTGTGCCCCCATTGGGGCAACTGGGAAATCACGGCCCACGCGATTGCCACCCGGTACGTAGCAACCGCCCTCTACGACGGGCGCAGGTTGGCTGAACATACAGACAGAATTACAAGAAAACGCACTCGATTTGGACTCACCATGGCGTCGACGGAGAAGAATGGATTGCGAATCCTGCTCTCAGCTCTCAAATCTTCGCAACTAGTCGTCGTAATGCCTGACCAAGTCCCAACAAGAGGCAACAACGTAATTGTGGATTTCATGGGTGTCAAGGCTCGAACGACGACCATGGTTCAGTCGCTCGTCCGTCACACGGAAGCAGCTGTGCTGCTACTGACCTTCGAGAGAGTGCCCAAGGGCTTTCATATTCGAGTCGAGCTCTTTCCCGACCATGCAATGGGCGACAGTAAAGAAATTGCAGCACAAACCATAAACGACGAGATCAGACGTGTCATCGAACGCGATCCGGCGCAGTACCAATGGGAATACAAGCGCTTTCGACGCCTTCCCGGCATTGACTACTACAAGTAGCACGCCTCGCGGAGAATGAGTACCAAAATCTTAGAATCTCGCGTTGCCGCTTTGAATCTCGCTCAGGAATTCCTTATCAAGCACTGAGTAGCCCGGTTCGCCCGGTTTCAATACATAAATGGGATCTTCGACAACGTTCAAGTCGTACGCCTGCTCTCGGAGATCCTTTTTCACCATCTTGAACGTGCCAGTTACTTCCTGAGCTGGTTGAACTCTTACGAATACCGGCCGAGCAAACGATGGAAGGTTGGATTGCACATACTCGGAAAAGGTATCCACATTGAGCTCGTCAATGCCATCGTTGAGGCTTACCGCCGCCATTCCCGCACGTCCTTCCGATCCAGGTATTTGAACACCGAAAACGTTGCTCATGGCGATGTCTTCAAACCCATTGAGAATCTCTCCCACTTCGTTGGTCGACACGTTTTCAGAACGCCACCTAAAGGTATCGCCCAATCTGTCGACAAACTGATAGTGCTTGTAGCCAAGTGAAAAACCCACGTCAACAGTCTTGAGAAGATCGCCTGTATTGAACCAACTGTCGCCGTCTTCCAGCACGTCACGCAATATCTTGCTCTCCGTAGCATCCGGATCGGTGTACCCCTCAAACGACGAATTGGGATTGATGTGGCCAATGCACAATCCTGGCTCTTCCTCGTCGACCTCGATGCAGCGACCATCGTCTCCCCGCAATACCTCTCCAGTGTCCGGATCGTAGCGAACCAAAGCCACCTTGGATGCAGTCAATCCAACAGTACAGTCCTTGTTGAGAATGTTGGCAAAGGCAACGTTGCCTTCACTTGCACCGTAGAATTCGGTCACCCGGTTTATTCCAAATCGCCGCTTGAAATCAATCCAGATGTCGGGTCGCAAGCCGTTCCCAATCATTGTATGTAGCGGGTTTTGGGCATCGTCTGGCTTCTCTTGGGAGTTATAGAGATAGCGCAGCATCTCACCAACATAGACTAAGTGAGTCACGCCGTGTCGCCGAACATCGCCAAGAAATCCGCTAGCCGAGAACTTTCGCTGCAACACAACGCCGGCTCCGCAAAGCATCGCTGCTCCTGCTCCAATCACCAATCCAGTCCCGTGATACAGAGGCAGACACAGGTAGATGCGGTCTCTGTGAGTACATCGCAATCCAGCGATGTACGACAGTCGCGACATTTGCAGGAATCTACGGTTGGACATGATTGCCGCCTTGGGCAGGCCCGTTGTACCCGACGTGAATATGTAGAACGCCGTCTCCCTTAAGGTCACGTCGTTCTGCGCCGGAGGCTCGTCCGGGTCTAGGTTTGAACTCAACGCCGTCAAGTTCGAAGCCCAATTCGGAACCTCTTGCGTCGGGGATTCGGGAACAGCAACAAATCCGTCCCCGTCGTTCAACGGAAGCGACTGCTTGACGCCCTCAACCGACTCGACCAGCTCCATCCCGAAGACGCATATCTTGGATTGCGATACCGAAATGCAATGCTGAAGTGGGCGCTCTTGCAAGTTTGTATTTATCAGTGCGGCGACGGCACCGAGCTTGCTAATGCTTATGCATAACGCGATAAATTCTGGGCGATTCTCCATCATGAGGCTAACAACATCGCCACGTCCTACGCCCAAGCCTGAAAGCGCTGACGCATACCGATTAGCCTGTTCATTTAGTTCCCGCCAAGTCTGGGTTTGATCGCCATAGACAATGGCAACGCTGTTGCCATGCGTTGTGGCTGTGTTGGTCACTTGGCGGCCAAAGCAATCAGCCTCATCAAGAGGTCTGGGCTTCATTCCTTTCTTCAATGTGAGAAGAGTCGGAACATCGCTCAAGACCGAAACAAAATCAGCAATACTCACCGTTCCCTACCTCGCTGACTGTTGAGGACACTGCATGATAGAACACCTTTCTACCAAAGTGCGTTCGACAGATTGACGAAGGTGACCCCGTCGCAGGCATCTAAGTGGGAAAGTCACGTTTCGGTGCGCGTTTCCTAAATTGAACCCGCGTGTCTACCAAGAGGCCTTTACCTCTCGGTGGATTCGGTGTCGTTGCTCACGGGTACGGAATCGTCGGTCTCGCGTGCCAGCTCGGCCTGAGTCTTGTGCATCCACCTTTGTATTCGGCGATCTATGCCGGGAATGCAGAGCCCAATGAGCAACAGGCCAAGCGGCAGCATCCAGAATCCAAGAACAGGAAGAAAGCCGAGCACTCCGCCAATGCATAGCGCTATGCCAAGGGGAAGACGCAAGTAGACCGGAAGTTTCTCGCCGTAATACAGACCACCCAAGACTAGCTTCTTGAGTACGCGCAAGAAGTCCTTCTTGTTCACTTGTCAAACCATCATCGGAGTGTCGTCCGGCTCGTCGTGACGTCCAGGATGTGCACGACGACTCAAGTCTGGATCTATGGATGTGAACCAATACTTTCCGTCTTCTCCCAACCTGCGTTCGAGTCGGTTGCGATGCAGGAGCATGTGGCAATGAGCAATAGCTTCGCCGAGCGCCATCATTTGTTGACCACCATCCAATTTCCGCTTGAATAGCACGGGTAGGAGATCGCGTGCGGTTCTAGGTTGAATGCAATGCTCCTCGATCGCAAGCATTCGATCTTCGTGGTGGTTGATTAGATCCCGCAATCGTTCTCGCAATCCGAAGAATGGAAGGTTGTGTGCTGGAAGAACAAATGTCTCGGCAGGCAAGTCTAGAAATCTGTCGTGCGACTCGATCCATACTTTGAGTGGATTGGCTTCTGGCTCCGTAGGAAAAACACTTACATTCGACGTTATTACTGGGAGGATCTGATCGCCCGAAATTAGGATCCCTCGGCTCTTGCAATGTAGACACGCGTGTTCTGGGGAGTGACCGGAGCCAACCAGCACCTGCCAGTCATGGCTTCCAATAGTCAGCACGTCACCATGTTCCAATCGTTGAAAGGCCATAGGAAAGGAACTGTAAACACGACTGTCGTTGGACCTATTCTCCTCCTGGCGTCGAACGGAAAATCGCTTCCGCCATTTTGCTCCTGCTTCTTGCATTGTGGCAGCATCGAAACCTGCTCTGACGTAGAACTCCATGCCTTGCCATCCTCGATTTGAGCTTGCGCCCATTGTGAACATGGAACGAGCCTGATAGTACTCAGAACGTGTCATGTACAGTGGAATACGAAAGCGATCCACAATCATGCCCGCTTGACCAATGTGATCGGGATGCATATGCGTGCAGATGACGCCGATTACAGGCTTGTTCTTCAGGCAATTGTCAAATATGGTCCCCCAGAGGCTTCGTGTCTCCTCATTGTTCAGTCCAGTGTCAACAACAAACCACCCATCGTCGTCTTCCAAAAGGTAGAGATTGATGTGATTCAACGATCCTCCCATAGGCATGGTGAGCCAAGCAACGCCGGGAGCGATAGAGCAAATAGTTCCCTTGGCAGGATGCTGCTTAAGAGGAAAGCGCAGATCGCGCTGGTGATTATTCTGGTGCGAAACCTGCCGCATGGGGATGGGTTCTGGGACTCTCGAGCGACCTCGCGCACCAAGGCCACCGCAACAACGCAGTTGCACATTATAGGAGTGCGGGTAACATTTAAGTCCGCGCGGAATTGGGGTATTTCTTTTCGCCCAACCGTGCAACATGGGTGGATCGGAGACGCAGACATGCAGATGAATGTCAGACCAGTTCCCACACTGGATGATGAAGTAAACGAGGTTCGACTATCGACAGCTGAAATAATCAACAACCACATTCTTCCTTACGAGGACAAGCTCTGGGCACGCAGATTGGATGGATCATCGCCATCACACGAAGCCCAGACAGAAGCAGCAGAGCTGCGAAGGAACGTTCAGAACGAAGTCAAGAAAGCCAAGTTGTGGGCACCCCACTTGCCTCCTGAGTTTGGCGGCATGGGGTTGAGCTTCATGCAGCACGCGTACATGAACGAAGTGCTGGCCTATGCTCCTGGGGCAGCTTCGCTGTTTGGCGTAGTCGCTCCCAACTCAGGCAATCAGAAGATCCTCGTGAAGTATGGAACTCCCGAGCAGCATCAGAAATGGCTTCTCCCCCTCACGGAAGGACGAATGCAATCCGGTTTTTCCATGACAGAACCCATGAATCCCGGATCAGACCCACGATCACTCACAACGCGTGCTGTACTCGATGGCGACGAATGGGTCATAAACGGCCACAAGTGGTTTACCTCCAACGGGCATGCCGCAGACTTCTACATTGTGATGTGCAGAACTGCGGATCCAGACGATCCAAGTGGCGCAAACGAAAAAATGACGCAAATCATCGTTCCTCGCAAGACTCCCGGCGTCAACATCATTCGTGGTGTACCTGTATGGGGTAAACGTTCAAGCCATTGCGAAATTAAGTACGAAGACGTTCGAGTACCAAAGGAAAACCAGCTAGGACAGACCGGAACTGGACACCAAGCAGCACAGGATCGTCTAGGTGCAGGACGGATCTACCACTGCATGAACTCTGTCGGAGCAATGTGGCGCTGCTTTGATCTGATGGTCGATCGAATCATTAAGCGTAAGGTACACGGAGGAGAAACGTTGGAGCACAAGCAGTTCATGCAGGGATTCATTGCGGATTCCTACATGGACATTCAGTCGTCCAGACTAATGGTCGTCGATTGTGCGCAAAAGATGGAGGCGGGAGCGGATTCAAGAACCGACATCTCCTCCATCAAGGTTTACGTACCCGCGGCCTACCACCGTGTCGTCGACAGAGCCATTCAAGTGTATGGAGCAGCGGGCGTATCAGGAGACTACCCCTTCGCCGACATGTACACGGGCGCCAGAACCCTCCGCATCGCGGACGGTCCAGACGAAGTGCACAAGATCTTGATTGCAAAGAATGTACTTCGACGCTATCACGCAGGCGAGTCGTGGGATTTCGGGAATTAGGAGGAAGAACTGGATACGCTTGTAGCCGACATCGCAAAGTCAATTCGCAGCAACAACCCACTTCCAGTCATGCCGAAAGGCTTGACTTTAGACGAAGCATACGCAACGCAGAAGCAGTTGGTGGATCATATCAGCGACGGTCCAACGGCCGGACTCAAAGCTGGAATGACAGCACCTGGCCCGCAAAAGCTATTCGGCCTGACTCACCCGTTGATCGGTTCACTGTATGCGTGGGGTCGGCTTGAGTCGGGAGTCGAGTTCCCCTCCAAGCAAGGAGTAAGTCTGGAGTGCGAGATTGGGTTAATCGTCGACGAACGCGGAAATCCTACATCAGCTGGACCCGTGATCGAAATTCCCTTTCTAGCGTGGGGGAACCCAGACGATGCAAAGGGAGCAAACCTCGCAGCTATCAATGTTGGTGCGGACCGCTACATCGTTGGAGAGTTTGGTCCGGTTCGAGAGGACTACGAGTCTTTGTCGGTCAAACTTACAAGGAACGAAGAGACCGTTTGCCAAGCCAGTTTGGCTGATGCATTGGGTGGCCCTCACCGTGCGCTCGAGTGGATGCTCGAAGAAGCAAGGCACCGGCACAGAAGCATACGTGACGGAATGCTCTTGATAACCGGTGCATGCGGCGGCATCCATCCGGCAGAACCTGGACTCTACGTTGCCGACTATGGACCACTAGGATCCATAGAGTTCAGCGTAGTCTAAGCTTTCTTCACTCTTCGTCCGCCCGCACCCAGCTAGTGGCATAGTCGTCGATTTCGAACTCGGGTGCGCACACTTCCAGTGGATCGCGCGAGTCAACCATTACGGCAACCTCATTGGTATGGGTGTCCGGTTGCTGAAACATCCGAGTAAGAGCTCCAGGATGCGGACCGTGGGTGATTCCCCCAGGGTGGAAAGTCATCATGCCAGCGTCTATGTGGTCGCGACTGAAGAAGTCCCCATCATGGTAGAACAGCACCTCGTCATAGTCTTCATTGTTGTGAAAGAAAGGAATCTTGATCGCAGTCTCGTCCGACTCGAACGGCCGAGGCACGAATGTGCTGATCAAGAACCGATCACTCGCGAAGGTGGCATGAACCGAAGGAGGCAAATGGTAGCGATGACTGTTGATTGGCAGAAGATCGCGAACGTTGATCCGCACCGGCGCGAGATCTCCAGTCCAACCTACCGCATCAAGTGGGTTGTAGGGATAGGTAAGCGAAGTGACTTGTCCATGTTTCTTGACCTTAACGACCCAACTTGAATCGTCTTGTTGCGCTGAGAATCGGTCGTTAATCGTGGGCGTATCCAAGTTCGCGGGATCGAAAATGGCATGCGGGCCCAGGAGACCTCGTTCGGGAAGCTGAATCTGCGCTCCAACGGCTTCGATTAGCAAGGTTCTCACCTTCTCGGAACTCTCCAATCTCCACATCGTTCCACGTGGAACAACTATGTAGTCACCCGTTTGAACCTTTAAGTGTCCAAAATCGCAGAAGAAATCAGCTTGGCCTTCGTGAATGAAAACCGTCAGATCACCATCCGCGTCGCGACAAAGTGACGTCATCGACTCTGGCATCGTCCATACGGAGATTCGCACCGACGCATTCTGCAGAACGGTAGTTCCCTGCCAAGGATCGTCCGCCGCCACTATCCCATTGAGGTCGAATGCTCTCGGTCGCAACGGTCCATCTATGGAAACCCACCCCGTCGGTGGCTGTCGGTGGTACAAGCGTGCAGACGGTCCATTGAAACCTTCTCTGCCCAACTCGCGCTCGAACGTGCCGGAGGGAAGATCTCGATGTGCTTGTCGCGATGTTCGGCCTTGCTGCCAGGTTGCGTTAAACGGTTTCACGTAGTACTCCTCGCCTTTGCTGATCGCGTTCGATACTCTCAAACAACGCTTGGAAATTGCCTTCGCCGAAGCCTTTGTTCCCCAAGCGTTGGATGATCTCGAAGAAGATTGGTCCAACCATGTCCTGAGTAAATATCTGCAGCAAGAATCCTTCCTCGGGCGAACCGTCAATGAGTATTTGCCGCTCCTGCATCGCTTGAACATCCTGGCCGTGATCCTTTACTCGATCCTCAAGCATTTCGTAGTACGTGTCCGGCGTCGACTGAAACTCGACACCATTGCCTCGCAACCTGTCGACTGCCGAGTAAATGTCGTCTGTGTGCAGCGCTATGTGCTGTATTCCTTCACCGTGGTAGCGTTGCAGAAATTCCTCGATTTGCGATTGATCGTCAGCAGATTCATTCAATGGAATGCGAACCTTGCCGCACGCTCCAGTCATCGCCTTGGATACCAGTCCTGTTTGGGCACCATGGATCTGAAACCGTTGAGCTTCGTGAAAATCAAACACGTGCTCATAGAAATCTGCGAGTTTGCTCAAATTTCCTCGTTCTAAGTTGTGGGTCAAGTGATCGATATGAGAAAGAGGTCCACCCGAACCTTCATCACGAGCAGAGTCCAGCACAAAATCCACGTCGTAGATAGTCTTGTCTCCATAGCGGTCAACCAAATAGATGAGGGAGCCACCTACCCCGGCAACTGCAGGTATTGCTAACTCCATCGGTCCAACGTCGCATTCGACCGTCGTTGCCCCTCGTTCAACGGCAAGCTCCAACGCACGTTCTGCATCCAGCACCCGAAACGCCATTGCATTCGCCGAGTCGCCATGCTGTTTCGCAAAGGAAGCAGCGGGACTGTTTGGTTCACGGTTCAATATAAAGTGAATATCGTTTTGCCGGAAAAGCTGTACTTCTTTTCGACGGTGCGTGCCGATAAGCGAAAAGCCAAGCTTTTCGAATCCCTCCCGCAAACGATCAGGGTCCGGGCTTGTAAACTCAACGAATTCGAAACCATCCGTTCCAATGAGATTGTTGGTCATAGCTCTCTTTGACTGTCAATTACATGTGAATATAGTTGCAAATGAAACAAAAATCAACTTTGACCCTTCAAGAGTTTCTGCCCTACAGGCTCTCGGTGCTAACCAACTCGGTCAGTGCACTGATTGCTACTAGCTATAGTGAGTCGTTTGGAATCCGCATCCCAGAGTGGCGTGCCATAGCGGTACTTGGTGAATCTCCAGGAATTACAAGTAGCCAAATCGTACAAAGAACGGCCATGGACAAGGTTTCGGTGTCTCGAACAGTTCAAAGTCTTACGACCAAGAAGCTTATATACAAGAGGTCCTCTGCTACGGATCGCCGAGTTTCTCATCTGCGTTTGACAAGCAAGGGAAGGAATGTGTACGAACAGATTGTCCCGATGGCGTTGGAATTTGAACGCAAGTTCCTTAGAGCTCTAAGTTCACAGGAGCAGGTAGTCCTCGATAGGTTGATCCACAAGCTGCAAGAAAGTGTGAATGGTTTGCGCTCTCTCTGAACTGCATTAGCACAAACTGTGATTCTCGAGTGCGTCGCTTGTATCATGCAAAGCTATTTTGTTGCGGCTTCGCAATTCTTGCAGCAGACACTTCATTGAATACCCCTTACTAGGAGTCAACATTGAAACCGTTAGAGTCATATCGCGTCGTAGAGCTTGGCATTGGACCCGTAACTGGTCTAGCCGGCATGGTGCTCGCGGACTTTGGTGCGGATTTGGTGAAGATCGACCCTCCTGGCGGCGATCCATTTGCCTCCATGCCGTCTTCTCGTCTCTGGACTCGGGGAAAACGCCGTGTGACAGTGAATTTGCAAGATGCCAACAGTCTCGAGCAATTGCGTTCTCTGATTATTGATTCCGCGGACGGCGTCATGACTACTCTAGGCGCGAAAAAACGAGAGAGATTGGGCTTGGACGTCGAATCACTCCAAAAAATTAGGCCCGATCTGGTCTATGGAACGGTATCGGGATTTGGCGAGAAGGGACCCTATTCCCACTATCCAGGATACGAAGCACTAGTAGCTGCAAAATCCGGTCGAATGATGAATTTTGCGGGAGTCGCCAATCGCGATGGGCCAAATTACTCAGCGCTGCAAGTTGGAATCCATGCGACTTCGCAGACCTTGGCAGCAGGAATGCTGAGCTCCCTCGACTGCCGGCGACGAACTGGGAAAGGTTTGTCCTTTGAGACTTCTCTATTGCGAGGCATGATTCCCTATGAGATGGGAGTGTCCGCAATGACTCAGCTCTACGACAAGGGAATCGTACCGCGTCCCAAAATGGAACGAGACAGATCTCTGTCGATGCCCACTCTCAACTATCACCCAGTGCGTACAAAGGATGGCAAGTGGCTGCAAATGGGAAACCTCTTGCCGCACATGCTGGACAACTTCTTCCGAGCAAGTGGATTCGACTATGTCTTTTCGGATCCAAAGTACAAGGGGGACCCTTTCCATTGGGATCGAGAGGTATTGGAGGAATTTCGTGACACGATGCTGGAACACATGCAAACGCGAACCCTCAATGAGTGGATGGATCACTACGTCTCAGACGGCCAAGTCGCTGCTCATCCCTATCAGACCTCGCAGGAAGCCCTCGACGACCCTGATGTTGTACAGAATGGACATGTAGTCGTAAATGAGGAGTGCAAACAACTAGGATTGCTCGCAAATTTGACCAAGACGCCCGGAAGAGTTGGCACCCCTGTGATTGATGTCACTTTCAGCGACTTGGAAGGACGAAGGCCATCTGCTACAAAGCAATTGGCCGAAACTCCCGCTCGTCCATTGGAAGGAATCACAGTAGTAGAGAGTGCAACGATTATTGCCGCTCCGCTGGCCGCCTCGACACTTGCCGACTTAGGTGCTCGGGTGATCAAAATCGAACCTCCAGCAGGCGATCCTTTCAGAGGCATGATGCGAGCACTCGGTGCATCAAAGTGCAATACAGGGAAAGAGTCGATTTGCATCGACCTCAAGTCAAGAGAAGGGCAGGAAATTGCTCAACGCCTGGCAACCAACGCGGACATACTTGTCCACAATTACCGCATGGGTGTGCCCGAAAAACTTGGAATCGGTTACGACGCCCTTTCCAAAATCAACCCTCAATTGGTCTATATCTCAGCCAACGGCTATGGTCCAAGCGGTCCCGGTGCCAAGCGGCCATCAACTCACCCAATACCCGGTGCCGCTCTCGGGGGAGTTGTATGGCAAATTGGCGGGATTCCGGATTCGTCCGAGCAACTCGATAATTCCGAAATCCGGGACTTGGCACGAAAACTGCTTCGCGCCAATGAGGTGAATCCTGATCCCAACACGTCCATGGTTATTGCTACAACTGCAATCCTGGGTCTGTGTGCGCGCAACGCACTAGGCCATGGTCAGAAAATCTTCGTCGACATGTTTGGAGCCAACGCCTACGCCAATTGGGACGACTTCATTGCTTATCCAGGAAAACCATCTCGACCGGAAATTGACTCCAACGCATATGGACTCGGAGCGCTCTATCGTCTGTACAAGACTCAAGACGGTTGGGTTTTCCTGGCTGTTGTTTCCGACAAGGAAAGAAAGCTGTTTTCCGAACATATGCATGTCGACCTCGAACAAGACGATTTGGTCGAAACACTTGAACGAGTCTTTCTAACCGACTCGACGATTGCATGGGAGACTAGGCTCACTGCAGTCGGCATCGGCTGTGTTGAAGCAAGTGGCAAGGTTCCCCCCACCTTCTTCATGGACAACGAGCATGTCGCAGCCGAGGGCATCCTGGTCGACGCGGTGCATCCCGAGTGGGGCAATTACAAACGGCTTGGTCCCATGTCTGTATTTGACAATGGACCCTATCCTGGGACCGAAGCCGCGGGCGGATCGTCCATTGACCTACTTATCGAATTCGGCTACGACGAAGCCCAGATCGAGCAATTGCTCGATCAAAAGGTCGTGCGTGCTGCATAGACCAATGCTGACAGGAGGCTGACGAGTCAGGTCACGGCTGCCCACTCTCAAGAGTTGTACTCAAGAACTGGTTGGCATCAACTTGCGTTTCTGCAACAGCACCCCTGGCCAAGACTATGCCAGTTCGAGTGAATGGTTCGCGAAAGCCAGTTCCCATCAATAGCTGTACAAGCGCTTGCTACGTCGATTCTTGCGGCTCGACCAGTCCGCCAGCTAGTTCAATAGACTCGTAGGCGTTCTCCAGTATGAGGATCCTTTCATCCAGATTTTGGACGTACTCGTCATCCTGAGCGTCGCTGGCGATTGCGCGAATCTCCCGCAGCAAACTCAAGCTAGCCAATTCGGAGTCGGCCAACCGAGCTATCTCCAGAGTACCTGGTTCGGCTTGATCCTGTCGAATCGCCTTCAAGAGCTCTACAGTCTGCTCGGAACTTAGGAGGTCTCGTTCCAATACGATGCGAGCTATTTCGGAATTCAAACGTACTTCCATCCGCGTAACCAAGTGCATCATCGTAGACACGATGCTCGGATCCAACTCGTCGTCCAATTGGCTTAGGATCCATTCCTGCATGCCGTTTGCTATTGCATTGGCGCGGTCTAGTTCATCTCTCAAGCTGTGCAGTTGAGCTATCGAGGAAAGCCCAGACAATACCGCAGATTGACTGATATTGGGTTCCTCTAGCAATGCTTGGAGCGACTCCACGGTTGCTTGAACCGCTTCAGCATTGTCAAAGTCGACGATGTCCTCCAGCAAACCCAGGAAGAGACCGGCTATTGCAGGTTCTCTGTCCAAGTAGCTTGGATCGCTGATAGTCCCACTGCCAAACGGTACGTGTAAACCCAGGGTTCTTGAAATGGTCTGCAACTTGCGTTGCAGCTCTTGTTCAGGAGTGCCTTGATACCGACTAGACACGACGGAAGACTCGTCTTCCGTCGAAGCATCTAATGTTTCCTTGGTAAACATTAGCCTCACCAGTTCTTGAGCCTCTTCAAAGTCGTTTGCCAGATAATGCAAACGTACCATCTGTACCAATCTAATCCCATCATAGTCGCGAACTTCGTCCACTTCGGCATCGACCATTGGAGCGAGCGAGCGTGCTACATCGATGACATCATCAGGACCATGCAAGTAGGACAGAGTCCTAACGACAAATCCCTCGTACAAATGCCGTAGCGCGGGCTCGTCCTCGAGTGGTCGTACAACTTCTAGCAATCGCAGTAAGAGCGTTTGCGCTGTCTCTTTGGGCAGCCACTCGACCGCATCTTCGATTAGCTGCAGCACTGTCATCTGGAATGTCGTGGGGTAGTACATGCCCACAAAGCCCATTGAGCCCGAGAATTCGCCGTACTGAAGTTGATCCACTACCAATCTTGCATAGCAATCGGCCGCTTCAGCGCTTTGCCCAACTCGTGCCAAGAGTTGCGCCATAGTGAGTAGCTGTTCTGGTGCCGGGGACTTCAGTGCTTTTGCTCGTTCTACAAGTGCATCGATCTCCGCTTCGGTTACAGTACTTTCCGAATTGAGCAATAACATGGTCCACAAGGTGAATTCATGATCATCGGCTGAACCGCTTACTACAATTTCGGACAGTTCTGCCAATCGAGCTGCTAGCTGCTCTGGAAATTCCTGATACGCTTGCGATACTTTGTTGTAGAGCAGCGTCGAAGTCCGACGCTCCGACGGAGACATCGCTATAAGAAACTCTTCAAGCTGCTTCCCCAATGGAGCTTTGGCTATCAATACTTCCAAAAGCGTTGGAATTTCCTCTTCCACGTCGTCTTGGTCGAACTGTGCGTTTAGCGAACCACCGAGCGGAGGCAGCATTGGCATACGATATGAGGCCATGTACATCACGTTGGACGAAGGACTGCCCTGACTAGGCCACTGCAGGAGCATCGGTAGAACATTGCTCCGCCCGTAGTAGCTTCGCATTACATCGCCGAGATTCGCCGCTTGGGCGCCTCGCCACATGTAACTCAGTAATTGTGGAATTTCCTCTTCCTCGACACTCTCGCTTGTCGCAATCTCCTGCAGGCGTTCCATAGTTGACTCGATCGCCTCTGGGACCATACTAGGGGGCTGGTACGTGCTCGCGCCACGCACACGGATAAGAATGCTTGCAGAAGGATCATTGGGATTATTCCTAGTAGCTGTGTCGTTCCGCTCGAATATTTCGTCGCGTACTTGCTTTGATCGAAGATCTCTTCCGCCGTCAAGAGCGATATTCAACGCACGATCGTACCTTTCGTACTCCAGTGCACGCATGTAGTAAGCCATTCGTACAAATTCATCGGTTTTGTCTCGGTCGTAGTACGCCCCCAAGTACTTTAACGACTTCTCTGGTTTTGCGTAAAGATTTGACAAGACCAGCTGCCGCAGGAGTTCCTCATCGTCGGGAAACTGCTCCCAGAGCGACTCGTAGATTTCTGACCGACTCTGAAACACAACGTCAAAGTCCGGATCGTCTCTCATCATGTAAGGCGATGGTAGGTTCAAGAGAGTCTTGGCGAGACTTAAGTCGTCGACCTCGCCTTGACGAATTCGCTGAAACAAGCTCAAGTATTGATCCTTGTATGTGGCGTACATCGCATTCACAAGGTCATACGAATAGAAGGGGTCGTCCGAGATCAAATCGATCAGCATCTCGAATGCGCTGTCCTTGTCGCCTTCATAGTGGTTGCGCACGAGCTCAGGAATCGAATCAGAACTTCGAGACGCTACTTGTACGTTGTCCACAATGTCGTAAAAGACGTCAAGATTCGCAGGATCCACATCGAATTGCAGCATGAGAAGCTTCAATGGCCTGCGAGCAAACTCGTCGCGTAGGTCAAGCTTTCGCATGAGATTTGCAGTGGCATCCTTCACACGCTCTGCAAGTTCCCCATCCAACGGAGTCCTCATCAATTCGTTGTGTAACTCATACACTTCGTAAGAGACGCCACCAAAATTTGGTTGGGCGGCATCGACAATCTGTTCGTAGAGCATCACGATGTCGCTAGTCTCGCCTCGTCTAGCTAGGTACTGGCGTACACTCGATAGTCCATAGAAATATCTCTGAAAGAGCGTTCTTACCTCCCGGTCCTTGTAGAACTGCTCGTTAAACTCAACCAGACGCAAGTCGAGCAGGTCTTCTATTTCCATTAGAAAGACAGGATCTTGAACCAGAAACATCATCAGAGTTGTAGGTTCTTCTTGTAACTTTGGCACCACCGTACTCAACAGCCTCACAAAGTCTGCTTCGTCTAGTACCGCAGAGGCAAATCTCAGAGGTGCGTGATAATTGCCCTCGTTTATGAAGCTGCGATAGATTCGTTCCAATGGCTCGGGCGGCTCGACAATCGCGCTCAAGCGCGTAAGCCGCTCGATATTCTTCTGTTCGACTGCCTGATCCATCGCTAGCTCAACACGGGTCTTGGCCTTAGAAAAAGCAGGTGGCCACAATTCCGCAAAAGTTTCGGCAAGGTCCGAATGAGGTGGAATGCCCGTCGCAAGGTAGTGCTGGTGGAGCGTATCCGCATAGGCTTCATCATCAGCAAAGTGCTGCGCAAGTTGCAAGTCCATATGATCAGACACTTCCACCTGATCAACTGCAGTACACAAGCGTCGCACAAGTCGTGCCGTGTAATCCAAGCGGGCAAATCTACCAAGCGACGTCTTCTCAGCCTCTTCGCTAGCTTCCTCCGCCATCAGTTCGAGGATCTTGGCAAGCTCCTCGTCGAACATGCCGACGAAATTCTGCAGCCGCTCGGCCGCCTCCTCCTCCGACTCCGGCCAGGTGGCGATCAGCCCCTGCATCAGGATGTCGTAGTACGTCCGGTAGTCGCGTGTCACGCTTGTGTTGACTCCGCTTTGACCTCCCATGGCATACATCGACATAGCCATTGCCATCGGATTGACTCCAGCTAGACTTGACGCATCAGGACGTGCAGGTGCAGCCTGCAGTGCGGCGGGCAGGCCCTGCATCACCTTGGTCAGCGCACTCGCGTACAGCGCGTTCGCCACTTCCGGCTGGCCGTTGCCCTCGCGCAGCGCCGCCGTCTTGAACTGCAGCTCCAGACTGTCACGGTTCACCGCCAGCGCCTGGCTGTACGCCGCCAGCGCCCGCTTGCCGTAGCCGGCCGCCAGGAACAGATCCCCCTTCGTCTTCGTCACGTCGATCTGACCCGTGATGTCGCGCACCAGCGACAGCGACTTCTCCGCGCCGATCGTGTCCCCCTGGTCCAGCAGCGTCTTCGCAATGCTGATGTACACCTCCGGCGGCAGCTGCTGGCGCAGACCGATCAGTCGACGGCCGTACGTCAGCTGGCGCTCCGGATCACCGTCGTTGCGGTATATGGAAAAGAACCCTGCGTTGGGCGTAGCCATGGTGACGATCTCGCGCAGCACCGCCAGGCGACGGATCCCCGCCTGCGACACCGAGTTCTCCATCGCCGCGAACTCACCCTCCCGGTCGTTCGTCTCCTGCGAGATCTCCGACAGAAGCGTGTACAGGTAGAACTTGCCCTCGCGCCCCGTGATCCGCTCCAGGATCACCCGGTGCGTCCAGCGGAACACCGCCTCGATATCCGGTGGCAGCTCCTGGAAGAACTGCCGCTGGCCCACCATGTTGATGATCCCGTCCACCGCCACCACGAACTCGTTGTCGTCCTGCGCATGCTCCGCCACGTACTGCAGCAGCGCCACCGCCTCCATCGTGCGGTCGCTCTCCTTCATCAGATCCGCCAGCAGCAGCAGGTTGTCGCTGTGCTTCGGCTGCTCGATCAGCGCCCGGCGGTAGCTCTCGATCGCCTCCTCCGAAAAGCCGCCCATCGACAGCACGCTCGCCTCGAACTCGCCGCTCACAGCCTCCTCGTCGTAGGCCCGCAGCTCGTCCAGCCAGTGCTGGATGTCCGCGTAGCGCTCGTTGGTGCCCTGCGCCAGATCAAACGCCAGCAGGTTCAGCACGATGTTCTGGATGTGCTCGATCCGGTTGTCCGGGTCGATCCGCTCCAGCTCCCGCAGCACTCCGTCGTACTTCGAGTACTCCTGCAGCTGCAGATACACCAGCCCCAGCTGGCGCAGCCGATCCACCGCCGGCATCTCCGTGTTGCGCGCAAACTCCTTGACGATCTCCTCTGCCGAGAACGCGTCCCCCACCTCGGTGTAGATGCGCACCAGCAGGTTCATCTCGTTGCGGTCCGCCTCGCCCGCGTACAGCTTCGTCTCCAGATCCACCGCCAGGTCCGCCAGCACGTTCAGCTCCGCCGCAATCAGCAGAAACTGAGCCTCCGCAAAGCTGCGCCGCGCCGGCGCCTCCTCCTCGACCCAGATCTCCTGCCACAGATCCAGCGCCTCCTCCTTGTTGCCCACCACGCTGTGCAGCCACGCCAGACGCGTCCGGTCGTCGTAGCCCAGACCGCCCTCGTGCGCCCTGATCGCCTCGTACACCTCCAGCGCACGGTCATGACGCCGCAAGCGCTCGAAGCCGTCCGCCACCGCCCGCAGATCGCTCGAATCCGCCGGCAGCCACTCCCGAAGCTCCTCCAGCGCGCGCTCCGCCTCCGACTCGCGCCCCCGCGCAAAGTGCGTCTCGAACAGAAACACGTTGCCGTACACGCTCGGACCGTGAGCGTCCGCATGGCGACCCAGCATCGCCACCGCCTCCGACACGTAGCCCATCTGGCTCATCCGCTCGCCCCCCAGAACCAGAACCTCCACCCGGTCCCGGTTGCGCGACTCGAACCGCTCCCACACCCGCAAAGCCTCCTCCGGCTCCGCCACGTTGATGTAGTGCGTCGCCAACCCCGCGTACCACTGAACCACCGACGGCTCCGTCTCGATCAGTCGCTCGTACTCCGCCACCATCTCCGACGACTTCCCCGCCGTGTCGTAGATGCCGATCAGACGCAGACGAGCCTCCACGTCCGACTCGTCCCACGACATCCCACGATACAGCTCGATCGCATCGTCGTAGCGCTCCAGATCGATCAGAAGATCAATCCGCAGATGCAGCAGATCCTCGTTGCCAACGCCACGCGACTCCAGCTCCGACACCAGCGCGTCCAGCTCACCCGCCGACCGGTACGACTCGTCCACCAGCGTCAGCGCGTACAGTGCGTCGAACCGGATCTCCGTCGCGTCGTACGCCCGCCACGCATGCTCCCGCGCCGTCTCGTGGTCGCCCGCCTTCAGCGCCCATTCCGCAACCCGCACCAGCTGCCGGAAGTAGCGGTCCGAACCCGGCTCCGAACGGTACAGCTCCAACGCCCGATCCGGATGACCCAGAACCGCCAGCGTGATCGCCGCCCGGTTCCTGAACTCCTGGTCCCGATCCGCAGCCAGCGCCGACAAGGCCTCCACGTTGCGACCGTCCACCTCGATCATCGCCAGACGTATCCGAACGAACTCCCGCTCCTCCGCAAGATCCGTGCTCTCCAGCGCACGACGGTACCACTCCACCGCGCCGGACTCGTCGCCCCCGGCATCCAGCAGCCGCGCCTTCAGCAGCTCGCCGTCCGTCGTCGCCGACAGCTCCAGCGCCGACTCCACCGCCGACAGCGCGCTCTCCCGGTCCCCGTGCTGCCAGTACAGATGCGCCCGCGTCAAATGCGACTTGCCGCGCTCCAGCGCCGGACGCGCCTCGTCCAGCGCCGCCTCCTCGAACGCCGACAGCGCACCCTCAACGCTCTCGCCCTCCAGAACCCAGTGGTCGTGAACCGCATCCACCAGCGACACGTCCAATCGGCCCGGACCACCGTTCGACTCCAGCAGCGACAGCGTCGGATCCTCCTCCGACAGCGCACTAGACGCGAACAGGAATAGACATAGGAGTGAGATATAGCGGATTACTTGATCAGTCATAGGGCGGAGCTTGGTTGAGACAGAGCGAATTGATCGAATGATCGGATTTCAATCACATTTTAAGTGTAGTGTGCTTGTCCGCCAATGAAGTCTCTTTGAAGGATCGCAAGATATGCAATCCTCAATTTCTTGGCTGTCCGAAAGAGTGACTCACAGAGACAAGCTACGCATTTCTTGAAGAAGAGAATTCAGGCACAATGCGGCGGATCGACATCCGCCGCATTACCATCTTGATCACTCTTACCAATCCAGACTAGTCAATAGCTGGGCTTGGAGCTTGCCTAAAGTAAGGCAGCGTTTTGTGACTCTTTTGTTCCCCTCTCGGCTAGGACGAATCTACGGACTCTGCAAACCCGCCCGCAATCCTGATCGACTCGTAGGCGTTCTCCAACGCCAATATGCGTCCGTCCAGCTCGGCAAGGTAATCTGCGTCATCGCCAGCGGTGACGATCGCGCGGATTTCACGCAGCATATTGAGTCCTGCGTCGTCTGAGTCGGCGGATCGTGCTACATCCACAAGATCGGAGTCTTGATGGTGTGACCGCATCGACTTCAATAGTTGAAGCTTCTGTGTGGCGTCCACAGACTCGCGAGTTAGCACCATGCGGGCGATCACAGGATCTACCGCTATTTGAACATCTTGGACGAGCGAGGTGAACCAACTCACCTGGTTCGCGTCGAGTTGATCGGATGATCCAGTCAAAATCCAGTCCTGAATGTACTCCGCAACGTTCCTCGCTTGCTCGTTCTCGTCACGGCGTACGTGTACTTCTACAACCTCGCCCAGCGCACTCAAGACGGAACCGGTATGGATGTCCCCCTCATAAAGCCACGATCGCAATGAACCCAGCAGTGCACTGGTATTTTCTCGGCTATCGAAATCGACAATGTCATCCAGAAGCCCAACAAAAATATCTGCGCTGGTAGGAGATTGATACGTCGAATTCAGTACGTCGATCGCCTCTCCTGCCGCCGGCAACTGTATCCCCAGAACGCTGGCGATACTCTGCATATTGCTCACCGTCTGATATCTACTGTTGCTAATAAGCCGCGGATGGACTGCGGGGGGCTCGCTCAGTTCAGTTGAGGACAAAATGCTCTGCTGAGTAAACAGTGGCTTGGAATAGGCCTCGGCACTCTCCAAGTCCTGCGCCAGATACGCTACCCGAGCAAGTTGAACCAATCGGATTCCATCAATTCCTTGTACTTCTTGATCAACGGAAGTAATTCCTGGAACAAATTCCTCGGCAATCGCTAAAGTTTGCTCAGGATCAAAGGCAACGGACAGTGCTCGAATTACGAAAGCGCGATAGATGCTGAGCATTTCCGGCATGTCAGCAAACGGACGAACCAACGGTATTACTCGTCGCACCAAAGCTTGGCTTGATTCCCGAGGCAGGCTTTCATCGGCCTGCTCTATCAGACTCATTAGGTTGAATCCGCTGTTACCGCCGCTTGGGCGTATGACAAGCGATCCCAGTGAACCAGAAAACTCGTTGTAGTTGGCTTGGTTGATCGCCAGCAGTGTGTAACATTCAACAGCGTGATCTACATATCCAAATTCTGCCAACAGCGTTGCGAAACTGCTCAAGTGCTCTGTCCGGGGTGATGCAACGGAATTCGACTTAGCAACAAAGGCATCTGCTTCTTGTTCCGTCACAGGTGCATTTGTATCCAATACCAATCTCATCCATAGCGTGAACTCATGATCATTGGCATTGCCATTCACGACTCTTGTTGATAGCTCTTGCAGGCGTTCCGACATTTCTTCCGGAAACTCTTGGTAGGCCTTCGAAACGAGCTCGTAGACATAGTCTGAGGATTGACGTTCACGTTGCGCCAAGGCAAGAAGGAGCCGCTCCAACTCTCTCCCCAACGAAGCTTTCGTGATTAATACTTCCATTAATGTAGGAACTGTTTCCGGTTCGGTTTCTTCCTCCGAAGGCATTGCGACTCGGACAGCACCAATTGACGCATACACCACATTTTGACTAGCGTTTCCCGTGCTCGGCCACTGAAGCAGCATGGGAAGGAAGTTGCGCATTCCGTAGAAGCTGCTCATGGAATCACCCAATGCGGAAGCCTGAGAACCACGCCACAGCGTACGCACAAGCAACGGAATTTCCTCCGGGTTCACTGTGTCGCTAGCAGCGATCTCCTGCAGCTGAGTAACAAGCGCCTGCAAGCTTTCTGGCACCATGCCAGAAACAACGCTTGACTCGAACAGGTCTTTGCCGCGTACTGCTTTTAGAATGCCTGCGGGATCGGAGAAATCTCTCGTCTGTGCGGAATCATTGCGTTCCAATATTGCTGTGCGGATTCGTTCGTCGCGAAGATCGGGACCGCCGTCGAGAGCGATCTTCAGGGCTTCGTCGTACAACTCGTTCTCGATGCATGTCAGGTAGTGTGCCATCCGCATGGATTCCTGAGTCTTGTCTAGCGCATAGTAGGAACGCAAGTACTTGCCCAAGTCTCCTTTTTCGTTGATTGCGATTTTGCCGCCGATCAGCTGAAGAACCGTATCCTTGTCTTCAGGAAATCGTTGCATGAGCCCCTCTAATAGGCCCAATAGCTTCTCAGCGCTTACTGCAACATCATCGTCAAGAGTGGAATAGTAAGGTGTAAGTTGCAGCAACATTTTTGCGTATGCTAAGTCGTCAATCTCGCCGGTGCGGATTTGCTCGATCGAATCCAGGTACTGTTGCTTGAATACCGTGAAGATTGCATCGTTGGAATAAAACTGAATCCGTGAATTACTTGTGTACAGATCCAGCATGGATGTGTAAGCGCTAGTCAAGTCTCCACTGTAATAGTCCTGCAGCAACGACTTAATGACATCAGATCCTCTGGTTGTTGCCAGATAGTCTTCAACTATCCTAAAGAACAGATCTTGGTTAGACGGGTGCACATCAAAATTGAAAATCATGGACAGCGCATATAGACGGTTGAATTCGTCCTGCATGTCCACTTTTTGCATCAGATTAGATGTGGCTTCCTCGACTTGAACCTGCAAACTCTCGTCCAATGGAGGGCGAAGCAAATCGCCATGCAGCTCGAACATGTCGATTGCCAGCGTCCGCTGGTTTTGACGAAAGCCATCCACCAATTGCTCGAACAACGAAACCAAATCTCCGA
This sequence comes from uncultured Pseudomonadales bacterium, assembly GCA_964572845.1. Classification (GTDB taxonomy): domain Bacteria; phylum Pseudomonadota; class Gammaproteobacteria; order Pseudomonadales; family Azotimanducaceae; genus Bin55. The sequence continues at coordinate 257,804 of CAZNFX010000003.1, forward strand.
CATCGTCCCTTTGCTTTACGTAGTACCACAGGCTAGTTGCACTGTAGACGTTTCTGCGCAATGATTCCTGCACGTCGGAGTCCTTTAAAAATGCGTCGTCCAGCGTTGCAAGTCGAACGTCTGCCATCTCTTCGATTTCGATAGCGAATGCAGGATCCTCCACAATCAGATTCATCGCATCGCCAGGGTTTTCCTGCAACAGTGGCACTGCCGTGTTCAGAAGCCGCCTGTAATCGTCCTCTTCGAAGGCGGCCGAAGCGTAGCGCAATGTCCTTCGATAATTTCCTTCGTTCAGGTAGCCACGGAACAAACGGACAAGTGGCTCGGGCGGTTCAACGATGCTGCTAATTCGCGCAATCCGCTCAATAGACTCCTGCTCAATCGCGCGTCCCAAGTTGTACTCTAGTCGACTCTCTCCCGATGGAATCTCTTGAGCAACTACATCTGGCATGGCTTCCACAAGCTCAAAGCCAGGTTCAATTCCGACACTGGAATAGTACCCACGAAGCGACTCGACATATTTCTCATCATTGGCGAAGTGTTGGGCAAGTGTTAGGTTTACCGTGTCGGGTAGGTCTTGTCGGTCGACCGCTGCGCCCAATCTCTGTAAGAGTTTCGCCAGGTGGTTCAATCGAGCGTATCGAGCCAGGCGTATTGGCTCTTCGTCGCCTTCGCCCTCCTGTGCGGTCGATTCCTCTTCCATGTGGTCGAGAGTCTTGGCGAGCTCGTCGTCGAACATTCCGATGAACCCCTGCAGCCGCTCGGCCGCTGCCTCCTCCGACTCCGGCCAAGTGGCGATCAGTCCCTGCATCAGGATGTCGTAGTACGTCCGGTAGTCGCGCGTCACGTCCGTGTTGACCTGCGACGACGACGAGGTAACAATGAAAGCGCCGAGAGGCGCTCTGTTCCCTTGGTCGGGAGGCGCCGCCTGCAGTGCGGCGGGCAGTCCCTGCATCACCTTGGTCAGCGCACTCGCGTACAGCGCGTTCGCCACTTCCGGCTGGCCGTTGCCCTCGCGCAGCGCCGCCGTCTTGAACTGCAGCTCCAGACTGTCACGGTTCACCGCCAGCGCCTGGCTGTACGCCGCCAGCGCCCGCTTGCCGTAGCCGGCCGCCAGGAACAGATCCCCCTTCGTCTTCGTCACGTCGATCTGACCCGTGATGTCGCGCACCAGCGACAGCGACTTCTCCGCGCCGATCGTGTCCCCCTGGTCCAGCAGCGTCTTCGCAATGCTGATGTACACCTCCGGCGGCAGCTGCTGGCGCAGACCGATCAGTCGACGGCCGTACGTCAGCTGGCGCTCCGGATCACCGTCGTTGCGGTATATGGAAAAGAACCCTGCGTTGGGCGTAGCCATGGTGACGATCTCGCGCAGCACCGCCAGGCGACGGATCCCCGCCTGCGACACCGAGTTCTCCATCGCCGCGAACTCACCCTCCCGGTCGTTCGTCTCCTGCGAGATCTCCGACAGAAGCGTGTACAGGTAGAACTTGCCCTCGCGCCCCGTGATCCGCTCCAGGATCACCCGGTGCGTCCAGCGGAACACCGCCTCGATATCCGGTGGCAGCTCCTGGAAGAACTGCCGCTGGCCCACCATGTTGATGATCCCGTCCACCGCCACCACGAACTCGTTGTCGTCCTGCGCATGCTCCGCCACGTACTGCAGCAGCGCCACCGCCTCCATCGTGCGGTCGCTCTCCTTCATCAGATCCGCCAGCAGCAGCAGGTTGTCGCTGTGCTTCGGCTGCTCGATCAGCGCCCGGCGGTAGCTCTCGATCGCCTCCTCCGAAAAGCCGCCCATCGACAGCACGCTCGCCTCGAACTCGCCGCTCACAGCCTCCTCGTCGTAGGCCCGCAGCTCGTCCAGCCAGTGCTGGATGTCCGCGTAGCGCTCGTTGGTGCCCTGCGCCAGATCAAACGCCAGCAGGTTCAGCACGATGTTCTGGATGTGCTCGATCCGGTTGTCCGGGTCGATCCGCTCCAGCTCCCGCAGCACTCCGTCGTACTTCGAGTACTCCTGCAGCTGCAGATACACCAGCCCCAGCTGGCGCAGCCGATCCACCGCCGGCATCTCCGTGTTGCGCGCAAACTCCTTGACGATCTCCTCTGCCGAGAACGCGTCCCCCACCTCGGTGTAGATGCGCACCAGCAGGTTCATCTCGTTGCGGTCCGCCTCGCCCGCGTACAGCTTCGTCTCCAGATCCACCGCCAGGTCCGCCAGCACGTTCAGCTCCGCCGCAATCAGCAGAAACTGAGCCTCCGCAAAGCTGCGCCGCGCCGGCGCCTCCTCCTCGACCCAGATCTCCTGCCACAGATCCAGCGCCTCCTCCTTGTTGCCCACCACGCTGTGCAGCCACGCCAGACGCGTCCGGTCGTCGTAGCCCAGACCGCCCTCGTGCGCCCTGATCGCCTCGTACACCTCCAGCGCACGGTCATGACGCCGCAAGCGCTCGAAGCCGTCCGCCACCGCCCGCAGATCGCTCGAATCCGCCGGCAGCCACTCCCGAAGCTCCTCCAGCGCGCGCTCCGCCTCCGACTCGCGCCCCCGCGCAAAGTGCGTCTCGAACAGAAACACGTTGCCGTACACGCTCGGACCGTGAGCGTCCGCATGGCGACCCAGCATCGCCACCGCCTCCGACACGTAGCCCATCTGGCTCATCCGCTCGCCCCCCAGAACCAGAACCTCCACCCGGTCCCGGTTGCGCGACTCGAACCGCTCCCACACCCGCAAAGCCTCCTCCGGCTCCGCCACGTTGATGTAGTGCGTCGCCAACCCCGCGTACCACTGAACCACCGACGGCTCCGTCTCGATCAGTCGCTCGTACTCCGCCACCATCTCCGACGACTTCCCCGCCGTGTCGTAGATGCCGATCAGACGCAGACGAGCCTCCACGTCCGACTCGTCCCACGACATCCCACGATACAGCTCGATCGCATCGTCGTAGCGCTCCAGATCGATCAGAAGATCAATCCGCAGATGCAGCAGATCCTCGTTGCCAACGCCACGCGACTCCAGCTCCGACACCAGCGCGTCCAGCTCACCCGCCGACCGGTACGACTCGTCCACCAGCGTCAGCGCGTACAGTGCGTCGAACCGGATCTCCGTCGCGTCGTACGCCCGCCACGCATGCTCCCGCGCCGTCTCGTGGTCGCCCGCCTTCAGCGCCCATTCCGCAACCCGCACCAGCTGCCGGAAGTAGCGGTCCGAACCCGGCTCCGAACGGTACAGCTCCAACGCCCGATCCGGATGACCCAGAACCGCCAGCGTGATCGCCGCCCGGTTCCTGAACTCCTGGTCCCGATCCGCAGCCAGCGCCGACAAGGCCTCCACGTTGCGACCGTCCACCTCGATCATCGCCAGACGTATCCGAACGAACTCCCGCTCCTCCGCAAGATCCGTGCTCTCCAGCGCACGACGGTACCACTCCACCGCGCCGGACTCGTCGCCCCCGGCATCCAGCAGCCGCGCCTTCAGCAGCTCGCCGTCCGTCGTCGCCGACAGCTCCAGCGCCGACTCCACCGCCGACAGCGCGCTCTCCCGGTCCCCGTGCTGCCAGTACAGATGCGCCCGCGTCAAATGCGACTTGCCGCGCTCCAGCGCCGGACGCGCCTCGTCCAGCGCCGCCTCCTCGAACGCCGACAGCGCACCCTCAACGCTCTCGCCCTCCAGAACCCAGTGGTCGTGAACCGCATCCACCAGCGACACGTCCAATCGGCCCGGACCACCGTTCGACTCCAGCAGCAACAGCGTCGGATCCTCCTCCGACAGCGCACTGGACGCAAACGAAAATAGGACGAAGACGAGAGCAATTTTCGAAAAAAAGCGATAGTTCATGATTTGGGAAAAAGCCTTGTCGGAACTGAAGAAAGTAAGGAGGCAGGAATGCCGGTACATTTTAATAGGGCGGCGACCCAACACTAGACTTGGGTTTCAGTTCTCTCGAGTCGCCAATTAGGAAAAATCTTGAAGACGAACCGCATGTATTCTTCAAAAGGCTACTGCTCGAACAACGTAGAACCTTCAGAAAACCTATATGGTTCAGATAGTCTTAGCTTCCACGCGGCCAGCGACGATAGAGAATGTCGCCAAGATAGATCAGGAGCGCCAAAAGCAAGAGCCATGGCCAGATTTGAATCACGACGAACGAGAGTTCGCCTGAACTAACGCCTGCCTGCGAGACCGACGTTTCGGGATCGGTAAGACTCATGCCGCCGGTCGCATTCGACAATTCCGCCAAATCGAGGGCGTCGAAGGGATCAACCTGGTTTTCGTTTGCCTCGTCGGAACTGGCTGAACTGACGGTTCGCCACACTGTATCGTTGACGTTGTTGCTGATTCCAATGTAGAGGTCTTCGTCCGTGTTGGCGAACAAATCCAACTCGAAAAGTCCAGGAGCAGTCTCAACGAAGGGACGCAGGGTCTCATCGACAGGAGTAGCGTCCAAGTGAAGCAAGTGAGCCTCGGGTCTGATTGATTCATCCAATGACACACGATTCGCAATGACCGTTGTTGTACCAAATCGCCGACGCGTTTCGAATTCAAAGTCGCCGACTTCGGAAGCAGTCTTGCGAAGCATGCGACCCAGAAACTCGGGATATTCCTCCCAACTTGCCCAGCTTCGCGTTCCTTCACCAACAGGTTCCGTCATCAATGCGCTGACTCGTCCCAAGCCGTAGCGCCATGTAGCCAATACCGGGTGGTCTGTACCCGACACCTCTACAAGTACTTCCGCACCATCACGCGATTGCACTTCAACATAACCGCTGAGAGACGGCATTTCGTCTTGATTGATGTCACCCCACCACCCTTGGCCGCGACTCGTTTCCAGTTCGAATGACCCCCTCTTGTACATTGGGGATTTCTTGGTTGATGACTGCTTGAAGATCAATTCGACCAACTGGAACTGATTGCCGACGGAATAGAATCGTCCCCCTCCCCAGTTGGCGATGTCGGACATGATCAAATTGTGTCCGCCTTGACCGACCAATATCGTCGACACCGAAATCCGATCGCGATTGATGCTACGTGTAAGTGTCTCGTAGGGTGACGGCTCCACTCCCGCGTCCGTAATGAGGACTATATGCTTGAAACGTGTGTTTACGTTTTGCAACCCGTAGTAGGCTTCCTGTATTGCTGGGTACAGGATCGTTCCGCCGATCGCCTTCATTCTGCCGATCGCTCGATCGATTTCGATTTTGTTTGTAGCGGGCTGCATGGGCACAGCCCAGTGCTTGTTGCCGTAGAACTCTACTATTCCAATACGATCATGCGGTTGCATTCGTCGAACGGCAATTCGCGCTATGTGCTTTGCCAACTCAATGCGCGAACCTGCCATGGAACCGGAAGTGTCCAAGATGATGGCCAATCCCACGCTTGGATCAATCTTGTCTTGATCACCTGGAATTTCGATCGGCAATACATCGGTGATGGGAGAGTCGTGGTAGCCACCATCTCCAAAAGCCGCTTCGCCACCACTATGCAAGAGACCCATGCCCTCGTCGCGAACCGCATCGACAATGCTTTCCTGCACGTTGTCTGCTATCGCACTCGACGGCGCGTCGTCAATCATTACGACGTCATAGTTGGAAAGGTCGAGGTCATCGGTCAGAGAGGAAGCGGCAGGGGCTTCCAATTTGAAGCCAGCACCAAGAAGACGTGACAGCTGCCCAGCGGCTCCAGACTGACGATCGCCCAAATACAACACTCCGACTGGATCCTGCACGGCGACTACATGTCGCCATTGATTATTCGAAGTGTCAACGTCATTGTCTTCTGACGACATTACCTCGACCAGCACTTCCATGAAGCCCGGATCCTCAGCCTTGAACTCGAGCTCGACAAGCGATCGGTCCTCACTCTCCACGGAATCCTCTTGAGCGATTACCTCGCCGTCGTGAATTGCAGATACAGCCAAATCTTTGGCTGTTCCTATCACCTCAACGATTAGCGTTACTTTTTCGCCGGGACGCACGCTCGTTGATCGAACGTCGCTGATGTAAACGTCTGGAGTCGGATCGATCCTCAGATTGTGAACGGGAATGCCTCGCTCGGTAAGATGATTTACTGCCCTTCCCCAGTGCCGATCCGTTGACAATCCATCGGAGACAATTGTCACGGATCCGCTTACGCCGAAGGGGATGGACTGAGCCGCAAGTTCCAGTGCGTCGCCAAGTGGCGACTTGCCATTCGCACTTATTTGAATGGGATTCCGGGAAGCAAGTGCTTGCTCCTCGCCGCCGAGTTGCACAACGCTCACCGAACCCTCTTTGCTGAATTGGTCGACAGTTTGCCGTGCCAGTTCGACCGCCTGCTCTCTCTTCTCCTCTGACAAGCTGTTCGACTGGTCAAGAACGACGACGAAGTGTTTGTTCGATAGATTGGAGACTGCTACGGGTTGCATCAGTCCAACGACCAACGACAAGAGAACCAAGGTTCGAATTACACCGTGCCAAACTCGCTTTGGTCGATTTGGGAAAAACCAAACAAGCGGCACAAATACCGCAATAATCGCAAACAGAGGGTAGTTGAACGAAAGTTCCATTACGGCATCAATCCTCGCTGGTATAGATACCATTCCAATCCAAGCAAGACCAGAGCCAAGAGAATTAGCCAGGTAACCAATCCCCATGCACTCTGAGCAGCAGTTATCTCCAAAGATGATCCCGTTAGCCCCAGCTCGCCACTGGGTAAAGCAGCGGACGGATCTAGCAGCGAAACTTGCAGCGCGTTTCCATCCTCCAACTCCAATGCACCGGCTTCATTGCGAACATAGGATGCGCCAACTGCATACTCTGCCAGCAAGTCAGTGCTTGCCAGCGAGGATCCCGATGTTTGCTCTATGGGTTGTCGTCCGGCAGCCAAATATGCGTACCAAGGATCTTGGTTCGCCAGATAGCGAATGGCCTTTGATATGAACAATGGGAAGCTCATACTGTCCTTGAAATTGAATTGATCTCCGACCAAGTCCTCCCAAATCGATACATGCTGAATATCGCCAACTTCAAGCTTGACTCCAATTTCATGCCCAAAGTCCGTGGCGAGCGAAACTGCATCAATTTGCGAAAGACCAAGATTGGCAACGCTTTGATGCAATGCTTCGTTGGCATCGACATCTCCCGTGTAGCCGATGACGAATGCACGATCTTGCGCGCTCAAGGGGACTGTACGCATATACGGCACTGTCGATTCCGGATCCTCGGACCCAAGAACCGCAACAACGCCATCTGAACCAACTATCTCCAGACCAGCATCAGATTCTAGAGCTCGCGTTATCGAATCGGGTACGCCGTCCCCGACTGTAACTTGTATGCGTTCCTTTGCTGGCAAGCTGACCTGCGCGACATTGTCGAATTCCATGTCGTCCGGTTCCTGGATTCTCACCTCGAATATTGACCCATCCGCAACCACATCGCGAACCCTGTACTCATTATTCGTTAGCGTCTCGATGTCATCAGCACCAACATCTCGATCGCCGCTCTTTACGACTAGATCACTGATGTCTATCGCAAGATCGTCAGTCGCAAGAATTCGAAACAGCACATCGACTTTGTCCCAGTCGCCGGAGATCGCTTCGCCAATTCCCAGCGCGACAATCCCACGATTCGCATAAGCAGCGTCTGCTTCGGATCGTCTCGATACACTATAGCGTTCCGGCAGCCGATCTAGTGCTTCCGGAGACACTGGGGCCCGACCGTAAATGACAATGTTCACTTGATCCGGATAGTTGTCGTTGCGTGGAAGAATGCGCAACAGCTCCTCGATAGTTGATCGACCTGGCACTGGGTCAAATTCATTCAATCTGCGCTCAAGGACCAGCTTTTCCTCGCCCGCTGCGAGAATGCGTACGTTTTGCGCCCCAGAGAGAAAGACTTCTCGCGAGTCTCGGCCATACTTGCCGACGTCGCCAAGCAATTGACGTTTCGATTGCTCGAATGCATCGGCAGTCGCCGAATGTGCCGAGCCGTCGATAACCAGAATGTTGAACCCGGATGTCCGTGGATCGCCAAACAGCGGGCCACCAAAACCAATCCAAAGCAACCAGCAGATTAAAAGTACCAACAGGTAAGCCAGAAGATGTCGAAAACGCTGTCTAAGAACGCGAACTGGCGCTTCGCGCACGGCCGCTGCCCAAAACAATGTCGTTGCTACGGGTAGTTCGGTATACCGAATGCGCAACTGCTGAAGCAAGAAAAGCGCACCTGCGATGGCCAGCAAGCCAATTCCAATCGCAAGAGGAGAAAGGTTGAGAAAATTCATACGACTAGGGCTCTCGACTCGAACAGCGTGCCGAGCTGGTCCAGCACGTCGTTGTCGGCATTTACTCGTACCAATCCTATCCCCTGGCCGGAGGCGAATTCTGTGAGTTGCTGGTTGAATTCTTCGTATATTCTCCGGTAGCGTGCCAGCACGGCCGGATCGATAGTTACGTCTACGGCACTCGACGTCTCGCAATCAACTAGTCGAATGTCACCTACAAGCTCCGTGTTCGCATTGGGGTCACCGTCCAAGTCTTTCACCAGCTGAACCAGCAACATCTTGTGCCGGCAGGACTTGAGTGCATCCATTACTGGGTCAAGCCCATCAGGGTCGAAGAAATCAGATAGAACCACGAGCAATCCCGGGCGCAGCTTCCGAAGTGCAAGTTGACGCACAGCGGAGGACAGTTGAGTGCCATTCTGCTCAGTCAATTCCACCATCCTGTGCGCAAGCGTGGTCAACTGCCGACGCCCTACAACAGGTCTCGCATGCATTTCAAGGTCATCCGAGAATGACAGCAAACCTACAACGTCATGTTGACTCAACGCAATTGACGACAACGCAAGTGCTGACCTTAGCGCTGCGTGAACACGGGGAGTCTCCTCCAAAAACATGCTCTTGGATCTATCCACGAGCAAGTACAGAGGCAGATCTTGGTATTCCTCAAAAACGTGAACGAACAGACGACCAAGACGACGATAGATATTCCAATCTACCGCTCTAAGGTCGTCGCCAGGCACGTATTGCTTGAAGTCCTTGAACTCCAGACCGATGCCACGATCATGCGTTAGCTGTTCTCCATGACGACCTTGGCGGAGAAACCTCTTGATACGTAGATTAAAAGCCTCTAGAGCGTTGAGGAACTCTGGATCGAAGAGCTCCTCGAAAGTCAGTTGTGCAGCCACGATTCGAGAATGCGACTAGTCGACCGAACGCGGCAACTTAACTTGCTCTAGGATGTCGTCAATAATGCTATCGGGCGATACATTGCTAGCTTGTGCTTGGAAATTGAGGATTACTCGATGACGTAGCACTGGATACGCAACGGCCTTGATATCGTCGGTACTTATGGAGAATCGATCATTGAGTATTGCCTGCACCTTCGCCGCCAACATCAGGCCCTGCACTCCTCTTGGACTTGATCCAAGCGAAACATACGCATTGGTTTTGTCCGTTGAGTATGCGCTGTTCGGTTGAGTTGCCATTACCAATCGAATGGCATAGGTCTTCGCGGCCGTCGGCACTGCCACCGCCCTTGCGATCTCTCGCAGCTTTACGATCTCTGCTCCGTCCGTGATGTGGCTTATTTCCACTTCGGTGGAGCCCGTGGTTCGATCGATGATTTCGTAGTATTCGTTCTCTTCGGGGTAGTCAACCAGCAGTTTAAACAGAAAACGGTCAAGCTGAGCTTCTGGGAGCGGATAGGTACCTTCCTGTTCTACAGGGTTTTGAGTCGCCATAACACAGTAAGGCTCGTCCAATTGGATGGTTCGATTGCCAACCGTCACCTGCCGTTCCTGCATTGCTTCGAGGAGAGCTGACTGCGTCTTGGGTGTGGCACGGTTAATCTCGTCAGCGAGAATGAGATTCGCAATGAGCGGGCCTTCCTGAAAACTCAGCTCGTGCGCGCCACTTGCAGTCTCAGTTAGGACCATAGTGCCCTGGATGTCCGCAGGCATCATGTCAGGAGTAAACTGGATTCGCGAAAATTGAACACTCACAGCATCGCTCAAACACCGAACGAGCATTGTCTTGCCGAGACCCGGTACACCCTCGAGCAGCACGTGACCACCAGCCATCAATGCTGTCAGGACTCCATCCACGACCTCCGGCTGACCGACCATCATTTTGTTAACTTCGGAGCGGATGTTTTGAAACACCTCTTTGAAATGCGCCGCTTGTTCAGCGGCGCGTGGGACTTCATTTGAAACTTGTTGCTCTGCCATAGATCTATTCACCTTCTTCTGCTGGTTCTTCTGTTGGCGGTTCTCTCATCGCGAGGAAGTAATTGCTGACCACATTGCGCATCCAAGGTTTGAGTTCGTGCCGAGCAACTTTTCCGATGCTCTCGTCCACTTCTCCGCGAGATTCGCTTGCAACGATATCCGCATCGCTTGGATGCGGCACGGCTCGTTCTCGCTGAATCTTGACTCGACCTGGATTGATTTGGGAACGCAACTGGTCGGGTTGAGGTACACCTAGCAGCATGGCTGCTACTCCGCGTGTCTTCTTCCTTCCACTTGCACCGCCTCTACCATTGGCTTGGTCATTTTCTTCTTGGCCCATCATACCCGAGGGACTGAGCCTTCGGTCCACTGCAGCTTTTCGTTGGTTGATCATCGGACGAGCTGCATTGGCCGCTTCCTGTTCCTCGTCTTCCTCGTCGTCTGACTCCAAGTCTACATCGGAATCCATGTCGTCTTGATCAGTCTTGTTCAGACTCTCAGTAACATCTGTGGACGAAGCCTGCCGGCCGGCACTTGTTCCCTTGCCACCGGCTATTCCTGTTGCCGATTCATCCTTGGGCTGTTCCTTATCAAGTGCAGATTTGGACTCCTTGGTCTCTTGCTCCTTTGGGGGCTCGGATTTTGCTTCCTTTTTCTTCTTCTCCGGGTTTGCCTGACCCGAAAGATTGGACGCCGCGCTGCCTGTCTTGTTATCTTGTGAGGCACCGGCACTGAGTCCCATTTGCACCGACTGCTTAGGATTGCTATCGGAGGGATTTGCCCTTCCTAACGGAGAGTCCTGCGACTCCGCCGGGGTCGACTCCACTACGACACTTTCCTTCGGCGTTTGGGTTGGAACATGCGTAGGTGGTCGTACGTCGTCACTCGCGTCTGGAGGTGTCTCGAAGATCTCGTCCACGGTAAGAGGCGCTTCAGGAGTGACTAGAGCTACGAGTTCATCAGGATCGGAAGTTGCTTCCACCTGCGGATTGAAAGCAAAGAAACTCATGAACATTCCTGCTCCCAAAAGTAGAACTGCTGCCACTCCGTGGCCCCATTTGCCCGTATACAGCGTCGGAGTCGCTATTCGAATGTCCTGCAGTCGCGTGTTCGTTGCTTTTTCCGCGTAGGGAATAGCATCCTCAACGGAGGCCATTTCGAAAGGCGACAGATCCCCGGACTTCAGGAATTCGTCTGCCGCTTGCAGTCGATCCTTGTAGCCGAGCTCCCGATCAAACAACGCCAATGAGTAGGTGCGATTGATTGGGCGCAACGCAAATCCAAGTACTCCGGCGATCAAGACATAGGCGACCGGCACAACCAAGGCAAGTAGTACGGTAAGAATCGGACTCAGTACCCACAGGTCATAGCCTGCAAACCGACTTATGGCCGCAAAGACTGCAAAGACTAAAGGAACAACTAAGGCGACAAGATGCACGTGCCGCATCGACCATTCAACAGCCTCCTTGAGCGCATACCTGCGGAGGTAGCGGGCACCTCGACGAGCTAGCCCGTCGAGGTGCTGCTGCAAGTTTTCTACATTAGCCACCTTCGGCGTCCGTTCTTAGCACATCGTCATTGGGATCAAGTCGAAGTCGGATCCTTTCCTGTGCTTGAGTTGCTATCTCAACGGACTCAGGAGGCAATCCACCAGTTGCAAGTGCTCTTTGGTAATTCGCATATGCCCTGCTGTCTCGACCGAGTGCTTCATATGCACGTCCTAGATCGTAGCGCGTAATAGCGTCGAGTTCGGGATCACCATTGAATGCCGCAGATAGGAAATACTTCCATGCTGTTTGCGCGTCGTTTCTTGCCAGGTAGCGATCACCAAGAATTCCTTGAACCTGCTGGCGATCCTTAGGTGTTTCCGATCGATCGACAAACTCAAGTGCTTTTTCTCCCAAGACAACAATGACTGGAGAAAACTGGTCGCGAGACTCTACATTGCCCCACATGTCGAAGACAAAGTTCGCCAAGTAGGTGAACTTCCTGCGTTCTTCATTCACGCCCAATCCGAAGTCTACGGCCGAAACTAGACGGTCGATGGGAGTTCCGCTCTCAAGTCCTAGGTTGACGAAGCCCGCTACTGCCTCTTCGACGTTTCTATCCGTTGGATTTTCCTCCAAGTACTGATACAGCGCATCTTCATCTCGAGCGGCTGCTGCCATGTAGAACTGATGGTCGGCGTCCGAGTAGTTACTGTTGAGCGTTCTCGACACTCCGACAAATCCTTGGTTTTGATCGAGCACGATGCGATAGCCCGACAGCACACTTAGACCGGAAACCAACAGAACATCAGAGCTAGGCTGATCGGGTTGCGACACCACCATCTGCCCTGCCATTCTTGGATTCTCTTCCTCTATACGCTTCTGTTCCGCTTTTGCAGCGGCGTATGCATCCCACCATTGGGTATAGACATCCTGTGGATACAACGCAGCCATATCGGAAATCTTCATTGACTCGTCGTAGCCAAAATATGCTTCGTCGATTACACCGGCTTCCCGATTGTCAAGCAGTTCGCGGTTCAAGACGGTGTGGTAGCCACCTGTGCTTACCTTCATGAAGGCGGACTGGCCTCCGTTGTAGTTCACAGGAATAAACACTGAGCTGCCAATTAATTCCACGCCATCAACAAATGCGACGGAATTTGCTCTAACTTCCTCTGCGGAAAGTTCGCCCTCAGGATGCAAGACCATGGACCCGGCTTGAACGTCTAGCGTCAAACCGAATTGACGTAGCAATGGCCAACCGACAATTGCCACGATATCGACCTGATCGAGATGCTTGTCGTACTTGCCCGTCAACTCTCCACATACAGCTCCTATTTCGGGAACGATTTGATCCCGGGGAACTTCCACTCTGAAGTCGCTGTTTAGGATTCGCATATTGGTTTCGCCTTCACCAAAGCGCACATTTCCATAAACGCACGATTGGATCATCATGGCGTAGGGCATGTTGTAGTCGACGATGACATGCGTGTCTTTAAACCACACTTCAGTCTGTAGCTCGACGCGAGCAAGAATCTTGTCACCGATGACTTTGATCTCCAAGGGCCCTCCCGGGGAACCTTCCAAGTCCTGTCCTTGCGCAGCGAGCGTTTGGATCGGTGCGACAAGAACAAAAAGCAAAGCCGCCGTTGCACTAGCCAGTCCTGCAAATAAGGAAGTTCTCGACCGTTCTACAGATCGAGTTGAGTGTTGTCTAAATAGCATGTGTTTCACCTATTCTGTGTTGAGTTGCAAAACCGAATACGGTAACGAGTGCCGTACGTCTTTGCGACAGTTCACTATATTACCCAATTAGCCGCCCTCTTGCTCATCTTTCAAGAGTTCATCGTTCGGATCAAGCCTCGGCTTGATCCGACTGAGTGCTTCAGACGCGTTTTCAGCTTGGCTTGGCGGCAGGCCTTTAGAGAGAGCGCTCTTGTAGCTGGCATATGCTCGACGGTCCTGACCCAACGCTTCGTATGTACGCGCCAAGTCGAAACGAACAGCCGCGTCCAATCGGGGATCTCCATTGAATGCGGCGGCCAAAAAATAACGTTGTGCGTTCGTGGCATCATTTCTTGCCAAGTACCGGTCCCCTATTGTCATCTGCAACTGTTGGCGAATTGCAGGCGACTCAGATCTGGCAACGTAGGTTAGAGCTTTCTCGCCCAAGGCAATGATGAGATCCGCAAACTTGTCTCTAGCTTCCTCCGAGCTCAGCAACTGCCCCACAAAACCCAAAAGGTAGTTGAACTTCCTGCGCTCCGGTTGTATATCGAGTCCAAAGTCCACGGCAGCTATCTGTCTCTCTACAGTGGCTCCGCTCTCCCTGCCCAATGCAAACAATTCCGACACGGCTTCCTCTACATTACGGTCCGTTGGATTATCCCGCAGATAACGAAAGAGCTCGTCTTCGTCCTTTTCTGCAATCGCCATGTAGAACTGATGGTCCGCCTCCGAGTAGTTGCTATTCAACGTACGAGAGACGCCTGCAAACCCTTGAGCGGGATCCAAAACAATGCGGTAGCCCGAGAGTATGCTTAAACCTGAAACGAAGAGAACGTCAGAACTGGGCTGGTCCGGTTGCCGAGCTGCAAATTCTTCGGGAAAGGTCTGTCCGGATTCCTGCATTTGCTGTCGCACTTGGCGCTCTGCCTCTTTGGCGGCTGCGTAAGCGTCCCACCATCGCATGTAGAGATCCTGTGGATAGAACGCAGCCATGTCCGAAATTTTCACTTGCTGGTTCGAACCAAAGTAGGCTTCGTCAACAATCCCTCTTTCGCGATCGTCAAGTAATTCGCGATTAAGTACCGTGTGGTAGCCGCTTGTGCTCACTTTCATGAACGCTCGCTGTCCACCGTTGTAGTTCACAGGAACAAAGACAGAGTCGCCAATGACTTCAACTCCCTCTACGAACACATCAGAACCCACAAGCACATCCGACGCCACCAGTTCGTTTTCGGGATGCAACTCGAAGAATTTGTCTTGGATGTCAAGCGTCATGCCGTACTTTCTAAGAACCGGCCATCCTAGTATCGCGCTGACATCGATCTGTTCAAGCTCCATGTCAAAGCGAGCCGTCAACTCTCCGGTAACGCCCCCTTGGTCCGGACGTATTTCCGACCGTGGCACTTCCAAGCGAAAGCTCTCATTCAAAATCTTGAGCGTGGTCTCTCCCTCTCCGTAGCCAATTCCGCCTATCACATTGGGATGGATCATTAGTCCGACTGGAGATGCATAGTCAATTACGACATGCGTGTCCTTGTAAAACACCTGAGTCGCCATCTCGACCCGTGCCAAGATCTTGTCGCCGAGAATGCGGATGGCCAATTTGCCGCCCTGGGAATCCGCGGCTTCGTCTTGTTGCGCGACATTGCTAGCGATGGGCAACATTAGTACAAGCGATGCCAAGGCTACGAAAATTCTGCGGTTCTTGCTAGAACTCATCAAGATGCCTGCAAAGATCCTTTGGCGCACGTTGGTGTTCAACGGGCCCGAGCTAGCCGCCTTCCGAATCGTCGAGCAGAATTTCGTCGTTTGGGTCAAGTCTCGGTCGAATCCTAGTCATAGCTTCGTTTGCATTCTCGGCCCGGTCTGGCGGCAATCCTTGGGAAAGTGCTCGCTTGTAATTGACATATGCGCGTCGGTCGCGACCCAAGGCCTCATATGCCCTGCCAAGGTCATATCGGGATAGAGCCTCGAGGTCCGGATCACTGTTAAAAGCCGCAGAGAGGAAATACTGCCAAGCTTTCTCGGCATCATTGCGCGCTAGGTAGCGATCACCTAGCAACATCTGAACTTGCTGCCGAAACTTGGGAGACTCTGAACGTGAGACGAATTCCATAGCCTTTTCGCCAACCGCGATAAGCAAGTCCGCGTGTTGGTCCATGGACTCCTGAGACGCTGCCAACTGAAACACAAAGTTGGTCACGTAGATGAACTGTCGGCGCTCCGATGCTGCATCGATACCGTATTGAATTGCAGCAAGTTGCCGTTCGGCGGGTGCACCACTCTCGAGTCCAAGATCAAAAATGTCGCTTACCGCCTCTTCGACATTTCGATCTGTAGGAAATGCCTCGAGGTACTCAAACAACTTCTCTTCATCCTTCTTTGCAGCTGCCATGTAGAACTGATGATCGGCCTCCGAGTAGTTGCTGTTTAAAGTTCGTGAAAGCCCGATGAATCCTTGGTTTTGATCCAGGACGATCCTATAGCCCGAAAGAACGCTCAAACCCGCTACGAACAATACGTCGGAACTGGGTTGATCAGGCTGCTGAACTGCAAACTCTTCTGGAAATGTTTGACCGTTCGCTTGCATCTGTTCGCGTATTTGCTTTTCGGTTTCCTTCGCAGCGGCGTACTCGTCCCACCATTGTTGGTAGAGGTCCTTGGGATAGAAGGCTGCCATGTCGGACAACTTCATCGCCTGATCGTTTCCAAAGAACGCTTCATCCACCACGCCGGCTTCCCGGTTATCCAGCAGTTCTCTATTCAGCACTGTGTGATAACCCGCCGTCTTCATCTTCATGAAGCCCCGCTGGCCGCCGTTGTAATTCACAGGAATGAAGACGGAGCCGCCAACGATTTCCACGCCTTGGACGAACTTGTGCGATCCTGCTTGCACTTCGGCTGAAGAAAGTTCGCCGTCTGGATGCAAAACGAGAGTTCCTTCCTGGATGTCGAGAGTCATTCCAAATTCTCTCAACGCAGGCCACCCGATGATGGCGACTATGTCGATGTTTTCGAGTTCCTGATCGTACCGGCTTGTAATCTCGGTGGTCGTTTGCGGCTGCCCGAGATTTCGTTCGTCAAAAATTCCAGATTGAGGAATCTCCATGCGAAAGTTGTCGTTGAGCACTTTTAGTGTGGTTTCCCCTTCCCCAAATCGAAGATCTCTGATCACGGGAAAATTGAATGCCATGTGAAATGGCATGTCGAAGTCAATGATGACATGGGTGTCCTTGACCCACACCTGCGTCTGCAGTTCCACGCGAGCAAGGATTCGATCACCAATAACCTTGATTTCCAGAGGGCCGCCCATGGTGACCCCGGTCCCTTCTTGCTGAGCAAGACTTGTTACCGACCCAATAGCCAACACTAGGGATGCGACTAGAACAAAGGTTTGTCTACCTTTTAGCAACAATCTATTCAGCATGTTCTTTGCTTCCTCCAACGCCGACTCGTGTGTAGATGCTCTGAGTTTAGCGTCCATACAGCTAACTAGGTGAACACATAGTCGTCCGATGAAATCAGGCAGGAAATCACCCAAATTACACAATCATCGAGTGTGTACGGCGCCAATGCGCCCGGGTTCAACGAACACGATCTGTGTGTGCACAATTCCGCCAAGTTTACTACAGGATGCATCACAGCTACGCTCGGTTACAGTGGCAGAAACCGCATCTGCACTTCGCTCCAATCACGAATGCGACTCATCATTAGGTGAATCCTCCGACCGAGGCTAGTTATGAACGTTGCATTAGAGTGTTCCCGTAGCCAAACCATTGCCTATCAGGTACTTGTAGCTCTCTTCCACTGCTTGGAACATGTCCGTGTCGCAACTGTCAAGTTCGACAATCAACCACTCCAAGACATTGCTATCCGCTGCTCGTATTACATCTGCAATGTTCATATTGCCCTGACCAACGGCTACATGTGCCTCATTGCGCAGCAGCGGGCCATCTTTAATGTGCAGCAATGGTGCACGATGGCGCACTCTCTCAACTTCCGCGGCTGGATCACGCTCGCCAAAGTTGGCTGCCCAATAGGTGTCCACCTCGAAGAGCACTTCAGGGCATTGCTGTTGCATAGTGTGGTACGGAATTTCACCGTTCACAGGAACAAACTCAAACCAATGGTTGTGCAGGAAGAGTTCGATGTCGGAAGTCTTCAGGATCTCAACAAGCCCGTTGACGGAATCTACAGTGCGTTTGATTGCGTCGGTGCTCTCGAAATCCTGAGGTCCAAATCCCCCCGCAGCACGCGACAACCCAAGAGATTTCACGATGTCGATTACTTCGCTTGCATCGGTGCGATTTGCCCAGGGGTAGTGACTGGAGGAGACTTGCATGCCCAAATCGCTGACTAGCTTTGCAAATTCCTTTGGGCTCTTGTCGAACAAGTGAAACGGCTCGACACCCTGGTACCCAATTGCTGCAACGCGTTCGAGTACAGCTTCGAAGTTGCTCGACGACTCCTCACGCAAGGAATAGAGTTGCACAGAGATTGGTTTGGGAGTCACATCCATGACTGATCACCTTGATTGCCGAACCGCAAGATCATAAGACACTTGCTCTCAGCCCCGAAGTAGCACGCACAATGCGCAGACATCGATAGCAAAGCGAGCTTCTTTCGTTCTTGGCTCAAGTCCAAAGAGGCTGGTGCAAACCATGAAGTGTTTCGAGATTGATCGATGCCAGGCGTTCAACGCGTCCTCTTTCAGTAGCATTCCTATTCAAGCTCGTCCTTAGCAAGTGAACACAATGAAATTACGAATGGGAATGGTCGGCGGCGGGGAAGGTTCGTTCATCGGAACCGTACACAGAATGGCAGCCGAGCTGGACGGCGCGATCCAATTGTCCGCCGGTGCGTTTTCCAGCGATGAGAAGCGCTCAATTCGCTCTGGAAAAGAAATGTACGGACTCGATCCCGATCGCATCTACAAGGATTTCGATGAAATGTTCCGCAAGGAATCAGAGTTGCCTGAAGATCAGCGCATTGACTTTGTGTCCGTAGTTACACCCAATCATCTTCATCATCCCGTAGCGTCGTTGGCACTAGAGTCAGGATTTCACGTGGTGTGCGACAAGCCAGCAGCCTTTACGCTCGAAGAAGCGCTTGACTTGAGACAAAGGATCGACCACGCGAACCGATTCTTTGCATTGACACACAACTATACGGGCTATCCCATGATCCGGGAGGCCCGGCATCTGGTCCAGACCGGTGCACTAGGAGCTTTACGTCGTGTGAATGTCGAGTACATTCAAGGGTGGCTAGCCGACCGGCAGGAAGTTCTTGGGAACAAGCAGGCAGAATGGCGGACGGATCCTGATCGTTCTGGAGCAGCAGGATGCATGGGCGACATCGGTACGCATGGTTTCCAACTTGCAGAGTTTGTTACAAATCAGAAGGTGGATTGGCTCAGTGCGGATTTGTCCGCATTCGTTCCTGGACGCAAGCTTGACGACGATGGCAACATCCTGCTTAGATTCGTCGATGGGGCCAAGGGTGTTCTCTGTGCCAGTCAGATCGCCACTGGTGTTGAGAACAACCTGACTCTAAGAATTTACGGTGAGTTGGGAGGTGTGGAGTGGTCGCAGATGGAACCCAACTCCCTGGTGGTTAGATGGCACGACCGGCCCTTTGAAATAAGAAGAACCGGTGGTCCTGGAGTGCATGGACCAACATCTGCAGCAACTCGCTTGCCCGCAGGGCATCCAGAGGGATTTCTTGAAGCTTTTGCGTTACTGTATAGAAACTTCGCTCATGCGGTCAGACAAAATGCATCGGGACAAGAGATTCGGAATTGCGACCAAGACTTTCCAACCATCGATGACGGAGTTCGAGGCATGGCGTTCATAGAAGCTGCCGTTCAAAGCTCGCGGCAGAATTCCCAATGGGTAAGACTTACGACGGAGTGAAACAAATGAAGACGTTGAAGGGACCCGCGATTTTTCTCGCTCAATTCATTGACGATTCTGAGCCGTTTGACAGCATCGAATCGATGGCCAAGTGGGCAGCCGATTTGGGCTTTGTCGGAATTCAGGTTCCTATTGGAAACCCAAAGTTCATCGATGTCAGACAAGCAGCTGAGAGCAAGACCTATTGCGACGACCTTTCAGGTAGAGTTCAGGAGTGCGGTGTCGAAATCTCTGAACTATCTACGCACCTAGAAGGGCAGCTCGTCGCTGTTCATCCTGCCTACGACGAGCTCTTCGATGGATTCGCTCCGGAGTCAGTTCGCGGCAATCCTGAGGCGCGAACTGAATGGGCGATTGAACAGGTAAAGCTGGCAGCTCACGCAAGCCGAAATCTGGGCCTCGACGCTCACGCCACGTTCTCTGGTTCGTTTTTGTGGCCGATGGTGTATCCGTGGCCACAGAGGCCAGATGGCTTAGTCGCGGAGGGGTTTCAGGAATTGGGCAGGAGATGGCAACCCATTCTTGACGAATTCGAACAATGGGGAGTCGATTGCTGCTACGAGATTCATCCAGGCGAAGATCTTCACGATGGTGTGACGTTCGAGAGGTTCCTTGAAGAAGTCGGCAATCATGCCCGTGCCAACATTCTTTACGACCCGAGCCACTATGTGCTCCAGCAGTTGGACTACCTATCGTTTATCGATATCTACCAGGAGCGCATCAAGATGTTCCATGTAAAGGATGCAGAGTTCAATCCCACTGGCCGACAGGGTGTCTACGGCGGCTATCAGGACTGGCTGGATCGATCAGGGCGATTTCGCTCCCTAGGCGATGGTCAAATCGATTTTGGGTCCATATTCTCAAAGCTTGCGGCATACGACTTCGAAGGGTGGGCTGTCCTTGAATGGGAGTGCTGCCTCAAGCATCAAGAGGATGGAGCTAGGGAGGGAGCAACATTCATACGGGATCACATTATTCGTGTTACAGACAAAGCATTTGACGAGTTTGTCTCAGTTGAGACAGATCAGAAGATGGTTCGTCGTGTGTTAGGGTTGTCCTAACTCACATAGGCCCCCTGATTCCTACAGTCGAACAGCAAGCTGGTCGATGGGCCGTTCGAGCGTTTCCTTTATATAGGTCACATTTGTCATGACGCACGAGTAGCCGAGTCTGTCTTTGTGTGCAAATCCATTCAATTCCTTCAATGTCTCGGCGACCAATAAAATGTGCGTCGTGAACAGGAACATCTCTTGAACGAGTCTGCCCGTCAATCTGGGTTGATTACCGACTTGCTAGACATGACCAAGCCAAGGGTCGTGTTATTGATGCTCGTCTGCGCCTTAGTGGGTATGTTGCTGTCTGTGAGGGGTTCGATCTCCATCACGCTCGTGATCTACGGACTTCTCGGCATAGCACTAGTTGCAGGCAGCGCAGCGGTACTGAACCATGTGGTGGATGCGGAGTGGGACCGCAGAATGGCCCGCACCCAAAACAGACCAATTGCCACAGGGCGTATTCGACCTCTTCACGGACTACTCTTCTCGGCGGGTCTTGGTCTAGCAGGGGCGTCGATCCTATTCATTCTTGTGAATCCGCTTGCCGCATGGCTAAATCTCGCGTCGTGGTTGGGTTACGGAGTCTTCTACTCGCTTTTCCTAAAGCACACGACTTCACAAAACATCGTCATCGGCGGGCTGTTCGGTGCTGCTCCTCCACTACTCGGATGGGTAGCCATTACCAATTCCATCGAGCCTGGCGCGTTGGTTCTCGTGCTCATAATCTTCATGTGGACACCGCCTCACTTTTGGGCATTGGCCATTGACCGAATCGACGACTACGAGTCAGCAGGCATACCCATGCTTCCACTTACCCACGGAGATAGGTATACCCGCTGGTGGATTCTCATCTACACCGTACTGCTGTTCATATCGACACTGCTACCTTTCATGATTGGCATGAGTGGATGGGTCTATCTGGGTACTGCCATACTTCTGGGAGTTGTGTATCTTGGCTACTCTGTGGCGATGCTACTTGTGGAAGACCCCAAACTGCCGCTTCGGTCGTTCAAGTACTCGATCTTGTATCTCACAGTGCTCTTTGCCGGGTTGCTAGCTGACCACTATGCACTTGGTATTGCGTCATAGTCTGCAGCGCCACGCTCACGATGAAAAACGTCATTCTCGTAATAACCGATACGTTTAGATTCGACAATTTGTTCGACTATGCAGAACGGCCAATCAACACGCCCATGCTGGACTCGTTTATTGGCGAGCGTGCGACGAGCGTTGAGAATTTCTTCGCGGGTAGTTTCCCAACCATACCTCATCGAACCGATGTGGCTCGTGGAGTTCTTGGTTGGCCTCACTATGGCTGGCAGCCACTCGACCAAAGCGGACCGAATCACATTGCACGGATCCTAGGTCACCAGGGATATGCAACACAGCTCATATGCGACTGTCCTCATCTGTTCAACAACAATTTTCAAGCGGGTTTCACGGCTGCTTTTCAACACCGCGGCCAAGAGGGCGACAAACATCTGCTCCATTTGAATGATCCCATCTCTGAAACCGTTCCCCTAAACAAGACCCGACAGCGCCCGCTATGGCAAGGACGATCGCTGGCAGATCAACACCGTTGGCTGAATCGCTACTACAACGTGGAGGACCAAATGTTCTCGGCCCAGACTTCCGCCACGGCCGTCAAATGGCTTGAGGAGAACTACGAAGCGGAACCTTTCTTTTTGTGGGTTGACTTCTTCGATCCCCATGAGCCTTGGGATGCACCTGAATACATGGTGCGGCGATACGACCCGAACTACAGCGGCGATCCCATGATTCATTGCAATTATGGTCTCGCCACCGACTACAGCCCAGATGAATTGACGAACCTATGGGCACACTACGCGGCAGAAGCGGAATTGGTAGACCGCCACATCGGTCGTCTACTGCAAAAGATTGACGACCTGAACCTTTGGGACGACACAATCGTGATAGTGACCAGCGATCACGGAACCAGCATCGGAGAGCACAATCGCACGGGAAAGAGCAATATAAGCGACAGCGATGAGCGGTATTGGCCGATCTATCCTGAGGTTGGCCATGTTCCCTTTCTCATCGCCGGGGGAGATGTTGCCCGTGGCCGCACGTGTTCCATTCTTGCCCAGCCTATCGACATCTTGCCAACGCTCAGCGAATTAGCGGGATTTAAGACTTCGACCCGTGTCCCAATCGAAGGTATGAGCTTTGCCAAGTGTTTGCGCGGACATCAAGATCAGCACCGCGACCTCGCGGTGACTGCAACGTTTATCAATCCAGAAAACGATGGAACGTGTCCACAACGAGCAGTAACTCCCTTTGTTGCAGACACGAAGTGGGGGCTAGCCCCTTTAGGCGCAAACGGTTCGACAGAACTCTACGATCTACAGGTTGACCCTACAGCTTCCCAAGATGTGTCTAACACCAACCCTGAAACGGTTCGTGAAATGCGCCGTAGGTTCATTGAATACATGACGAATTTCAACATGCCAAAGCATATTGTCGACTGCTGGAGTACATAGCTCCGTTCTGTAACCAATAGCAGTTCAAGTTCATCCTATTTCTTGAACTTTTGCTAAACACTTTTGTCTTAACTAGCGATGAGAAGAACAGCCGTTCAACTACCCATTGACCGATGCTCTGCCTCAGATGCTTTGCCCCACGACCACAAGTTGCGGCTAGGCGAGCTTGTTTTGTCCTTACCAAGGAAATTTGACAATGTCACCCCTCAATAAGAAATCAGATTCGCGCAGTCTGGCCAGAAAGATCTGGTCTGCATGGATGCGATTTGGTTCGCCACGCGTGAGCGTGGATCACCAATCTCCACACGTGCGTGAAGACGCTGGCGCTACCCAAGAACCGTCAAGTGAATCGGACTTTGACGTTCACAACGAGTACTTCACGGCTACAGGGCGTCTTTAAGCTAGAACGAACACCCAGAAGATTGCGTGAAGTTGGCTGACGCCACACGCCGAACTCAATTGTTCACGAATCAATGCAACTCTCATGTGTGTAGATTGACTTTGCGGAGGAGACGCTTCAACTAACCACAGTCGAGCGACATAGATCGAACTATCCTAGATTTCGGTCGCGGTAGATACGCGCCATGAGGTCGAATGCGCCAAGCGCATCGGCATCCACACTTGCGCCGAATTCCCTGTAAAGTGTCTGCACGTTGACGGCGATGCGTTCCGCGTCGCCCCAACTCTCGTAGTCCGTAAGCGAAATATCCATTGCTGCATCGTAAACCGAAAGCCCAGCTTGATATCGGGAGTGTGCTTCGTCGCGAATGTACGTCAGATAGCCCTGTACTTCTCTTACGCCCCGCTTGTCGGTGATTGGTCCGTGACCGGGAACTACGGTTTCAAGGTCTAGGCCCAGCATGTAGTCGCAGGCCGATATCCAGTTCTCAACTGGGCCCGCCCACAGGATTGGATGGCCTTCAATGAACAGAATGTCGCCAGAAAAAATAAGCCTGTCCTGTTCGCAATAGACAAGAATGTCTCCCTGGGTGTGGCATGGACCGACTTGCTTCAGCAGGAGCGGCTTGGATCCCACTTGGACTTCCAGCAAGTTTTCGAATGTGCGATTGGGCAGGGTCTGCGTTATGCCTTCAAACTCAAAGGATCCAAAGCAGTCTTCCAGGTACTTGCCGGTCCAGCCCATGGATGAAGTACTGCGCATCAAGGTTGCGAGCCGTTCGGGACTATCCCGCTCCATTTCCCTGTAGGTTGCGTTCGAGGATATGATCTCCTGTGCATCTACAAGCTCGTTGCCATTGCAGTGGTCAGCATTGGCGTGGGTATTTACCAGAGTCCCGATGCGATTTGCAGCTGCATTTGCTTTTCGCATTGCTACGAGCATTTCGTGAGTGAGCTTTAGGTCGAAAAGTGTATCGACAAGCAATGCCTGGCCACTATCTACAAATAGTCCGGCATTACTCCATCCCCAACCTCCGTCGGGTTGGAGCCAAGCATATCCCCCCGAACCTAACTCGTGGAGCCCCCGAGTGAATGGTCTAGTGCCCAGTCCCATGGATGTCTCCGCCCAATGCTCTTGCCCTCTCTATCAGAGCACTTCATTGCGTACCAGTTCGTGAGTTCTGGTCCGTTCATACTTGCGAGCGGGTGTATTGATTAGTTCGGAGAGCGGATCAGCATGCAATGCGCGCTCGCGACGGGAGTCTTCGACATCGTTGTATAGAGTAGTACGCTGCCGAGGCACACGACCGATTGACCGAATGAGCTCCTCCATGCGTCTAGGAGTGGTTTCCTGACCGTGTAACGTACCCGCAGCTCGCGATATGCTCTCGTTCATCAAAGTTCCACCTAGGTCGTTGCACCCGGCGTTAAGAGCAGCGACCACTCCCTTGTGACCTAACTTCACCCAGCTAGCCTGGATATTGGTGATGTGTGGGTGCAAAGCCAATCGAGCAACGGCATGCATCAATATCGCTTCACGAAATGTCGGTCCCCTACGGGATCTTCCCTTTAGATACATGGGGGCTTCCATATGTACAAACGGCAATGGAACAAATTCTGTGAATCCGCCGGTACGTTTCTGCAAATTTCGTATACGTAGCAGGTGTCGCGCCCAATGCCGAGTTTGCTCAACATGCCCATACATGATTGTTGCCGTTGTGCGAAATCCCACGTGGTGCGCCTGCTCCATAACTTCGAGCCACTGCTGGGTGTTGAGTTTGTCGGCGCAAATGACGTCTCTTACCTCGTCGTCCAAGATTTCAGCGGCGGTTCCAGGCAGAGTACCCAAGCCCGCAGCTTTCAGCTCCGTCAGATAGTCAGTCAACGATAGATTGGATGTGGCTGCTCCCTGCCATACCTCCAGTGGTGAGAATGCGTGTACGTGCATGTCAGGAACCGCTTCCTTAACCACGCGCACGATATCCAAGTACTTTGCTCCGGTGTACTCGGGATGAATTCCACCCTGCATGCAAACTTCGGTGGCACCACGCTTCCACGCTTCGTCTACCCGTCGCTGGATCTCGTCATCCGATAGATCGTAGGGCCGACCCCGCAGGTTTTCGGCAAGCTTGCCCTTGGAAAAAGCGCAAAACTGACATTTGAAGTAGCAAATGTTGGTGTAGTTGATGTTGCGGTTCACGACATAAGTGACCACATCGCCGTTTTCTCTCTGACGGAGAGTGTCCGCTGCTCGAACTACGACATCAATGTCGTCGCCTCGCGCGCTGAACAACGACACAATGTCACTCTCGTCGAGATCTTCGCCTTGCATTGCCTTTGCCACAACTGAATTCAGCACGCTTCTGGTGCTCGCCATTGGACTGGCGATGCGGTCCAAGATGTCGGTTGGGGGCTCAACGGGATCTCCCGGGCTCCAGGAATCCGTTCTTGGGAGGGCTTCAGCATCTATCCGGTCGAGAACTTTCGAGTGCAGACTAGCATCCAACCACTTCTCGGAATCGTGGATGTAGGAAGGGTAGACGGTAAGCCGTTCTTGGAGTTCCTTCCCCGCACGTTTTGTTGCTCTTGCTAAGTCAAGCAAATGTGGCCATGGCGCTTCCGGATTCACGTAGTCAGGAGTGAGAGGTGAGACCCCTCCCCAATCGTTGATTCCAGAATGCACGATCTGCTCAAGAACACCCGGACTGAGATTGGGCGGTGCCTGAATGCTCATCTTGGGTCCAAACAACAGACGCGCCACCGCGATCGTCCACAGGAGCTCATCCAGATCCGGCTCTGGGGCATTTTTCATCTTTGTGCCAGGCTTGGCTCGGAAGTTCTGAATGATCACTTCCTGGATGTTCCCGTACTGACGGTGGACATCTCGAATGGCAATCAAGGATTCAATCCGCTCGCGCCTCGTTTCGCCAATGCCGATGAGTATTCCTGTAGTAGTAGGTACTTTGTACTGGCCCATGGCCCGAAGAGTAGCAAGACGTACGGCAGGAATCTTGTCGGGCGATCCGTAATGTGGCATTCCCTTCTCGGTCAGCCGAGTAGAGGCCGACTCGAGCATGATTCCCATGGATGGGGCAACACTCCTCAGCCTCTGGAGCTCCTCTTCAGTCAAGTTCCCTGGGTTCAAATGCGGCAGCAGACCCGTCTCTTCAAGCACCCTTCGCGCCGCGACCTCCAAATACTCGACGGTCGTAGCAAACTCGTGATCTGCGAGCCAATCCCGCGCGGCTCGATAGCGAAGTTCGGGTTTCTCTCCCAATGTAAATAGTGCTTCCTTGCATCCTTGTTGAGCTCCCTCTGTGGCGACTTCCAATACTTGGTCAAGCGAAAGAAATGGAGAGTCCAAGTGTCGCGGAGTTTGGGCAAATGTACAGTAATGACAGACATCACGACAAAGGTGGGTCAGCGGTATGAACACCTTCTTCGAGAAGGTAATAGTGTTGCCGAACCCTTCGTCGCGCAGGGAGGAGGCCACATCGGCAATCTCACGAATGTTGTCGACGCGGTCCAACTGCAATGCATTTGAATCGGTAGGTTCAGCTCTCAGCAGGTCTGCCATGTCACAAAATTGAGGTCTGCTAGTAGGGAATTATCACAGAATCCTAATCCTGTGATTGTTTATTGCGAAGAAGATGGTGTTGTCGAATCGTTCTTGCCGTGGCGGAATTAGGAATTGCGTCAGCAACTTTGACCAAGTCACCGATGGTATCGATATCGTGCCCAAAGGTTGCAAGCCGCATAACCTCCGGATTCAGTCCAGCCTCCCTGGACGCGTCCAAGTGTGGGTGAAAGCTCTTGCCATCAAAAATGTACTTGAAGGCATTTGGCGGCGTGCACAACAGACCGTTTGTGCCAATATCTTCGCTGTCCGGAATGATGGTTACCTGTCGATGGTTCTCGATCGCGAAGTCGACATCTCGACTCGTTATCAATGGGATGTCCGCAGGGATTACGAATGTCGACGTGGCTTCAAACCGTTCCATTGCATGCTCGCTGGCTTCCGCGATCGCTTGTGCAAGACTGTCAGCGTTGTCTCGATAAATCGCAACTCTTGAATCGGTGACGTGGATGTCAGCTTCCGATGAAGCAGTTGACACGATAATTCCGGCGAGACCCTGCGACTCCACGAGAGCATCGAGCACATCGCACAGCATTGCCGATGCCAAGGCAGCTCGTTGTTCGACGTTTAGGTGTTTCGCAAGCCTGCTCTTGCCGGATGGCACACCCTTGTAGGGAACAATTGCCCACATCAGAAAAGGTCAACCTAGAGCGAGTCGCAGAAGTTCAGCACTTCTCGGGCTAGAAGAATGCGGTCATCCAACGTTCGCATAACCGTTTGGAGTGCGATCGCTTCCATGCCCAAACTACGCACAGCATCAACCAACTCCTTGTCCTGCCTGTCTAGGACGAATCCTGTAACAACCCCTTGGTAGTGCCTTGCTATTGTTGCAGCATGGCTCTCGAGACCGAGTTCACGCATCATTTTCGCTGTTGGTCCTTTAAGTGCTGTACCCCTAACTATAGGAGTTATTGCAATCACCGGAACCGAAGCGTGTGCAAGAAAGTCTCTGAGGGGCTCGATGGCCAACATCGGGCCAATTGAGAGAAATGGGTTAGAAGGACAAATTATTACGCAAGTGAGAGCTTGCAAGTCTAGTCGAGGATTCAGTTGTGCCTTGTCAGCTCCCTGATAGTCAATCGACATTACCGTTGGTTCGCAACTCCGCTCGACGAAATAGCGCTGAAAGGCCAAAATTCCCTCGTCGGTGGAAACAACTGTCCGCACCGGACTATCACTCATTGGCAGAATTGAATGCCTAACTCCCAACTTTTGAGCAATCGAACTTGTAACCTCAGTGAGGGTCGATCCTTGACGCATCATGTGCGTTCGGTGAATATGGACCGCCAGATCCCTATCCCCCAACTTGAACCAGGTCTCGCCACCTAACTGATCCAACGTGGTATCGAAATTCCACGTCTCACCTTCACGTCCCCAACCTGTCGAGTGGTTTGCAACGCCAGCCAACGTGTAGACCAGGGTGTCCAGATCGGGCGAGATGTGAAGCCCCAAGTGCTCGAAGTCGTCTCCGGTGTTGGCTAGAAAGGTGACTTCTTCTGCGCCAAGGACATTGGCCAGTCCGAGCGCAAGCTTCGCGCCTCCAACTCCTCCTGTCAAAGCGAGCGCTCTCAACGAAACAAATCCTCCTCGAGGGGTCTGTTGCCCATCGACGCATTCTCGCTGCCCAGCGGCGAAGTCAGTCCCCGAACCACTGCAACAGGCACCTCCTCAGTGGTTTCGCCCATGACTAGACTGGCTGCGGTAGCAATGCTGTCAGCCAAGTTGATCAAGGTGACTTTGAGATCGTTTCCAAACAGATCCTGGCTGCCTCGCCGATCATCCAAGACGCGAACATTGGCTGCTCCAATGGCGATGCCAATTGTTCCCAACCTCCACGGTCGATTCGCCGAGTCTGAAACTACTACCCCCACCCGCTTTTTGGTGATCGAGCACAGAGAGCGCCAGATCCTATTTGCACTTTCGTCCGGATCAATTGGAAGCAAGAGGACCGAATCGCCACGACTTTGGTCGATATTGGATTGGTCGATGCCAGCATTTGCGCCTACGTGCCCTAGACGATGCCGTGTAATCAATACTCCTGGCTTACTTCGTACAACCTCAACGGACTCTTGAAGTATCAGCTCCACCAACCGAGGATCCTTTTCAGTCTGTTCCGCCAATTTCCTTGCTTCGTCACCTGGTTGAACACTATCGAGCCAAATCTGTCGACCCTCTGCTTTGGAAACTATCTTCTGTGCGACAACAACTACGTCTGCGTCCTGCAATTGAATGTCGTTTGCCTTGAAGCCGCGAACCATATGCGCGACCAAATCATCTCCCTTTGCAACAAACGGCATGCCCCGCACAGGGAGTAGAGTCACAGTCACTTGGGGTGGGATTCCTGACCCACGATTCTTATGCCTGAGTGAGAGATGTCGTGCCTTCGATTGATCTGTATCAGAATGCTAGTCAGAGATTCCGCGGCGGCTGCGTTCTCGATCGGTCCCGCGTGCCAGGCTCTCATTCCCGCTTGTTCTGCAAGAGCTATGACCTTCTGTCGAGCCGCTCTCTTGTTTCCGCAAACCAAGACATCGCATTCGACCTTGACATCATGCTGCAGCAGGTGAGCAGCGACGTTTTGAAACGCGCTAACCACCATAACGGAACTTCCCAAATAATCCTGAGCGCGTTTGCCAGCGCTTCCTTCCGACGGCAGTTGTACGGTTCCTACTTTGGGAGGTACAAGAGGTACTGTCACATCGATCAAGATCTTGCCCTTGAGCCCATCTTTTACTGTCGCCAATGTTGAAATCTGGTGAGCCGCAGGTACCGTCAGTACGACTATGTCACCGCTCTGGGCAGCATCAGGATTTTCCATGGCTTCGGCTGGAGTGTCTGGGCTGATCTTCAGCAGGTTGGCGACAGCTTGCTCTGCTTTCGCTTGTGTCCGCGAGCCGATAATGATTTTGTGGCCGGTCTTGCTCCAACGAATCGCCAAACCGGTTCCGAGATCTCCCGTACCACCAAGTATCGAAATCGTCTCAGGCTTAGACATAGTGAACCACCGGATCAAAGAAGTGCGCATTATTAACGAAACGAAGAAACGGTAATGGCATCGCGGAATCTGTCGCCAATCACGTTCATGGACACTAGTGTGACTACAAGAAATGCAGCAGGGAAAGCGAGCTGCCACGGCGAAGAGTGCATTTCCTTGGCTCCATCTGAGACCAAGACTCCCCAGCTCGTTTGCGGTTCTTGAATGCCAAGTCCCAAGAAACTGATAAAGCTCTCTGCAATGATCACACCTGGGATCGTCAATGTCGCATATACGAACGCAATACCAATTACATTGGGAAAGATGTGGCGCCAAACTATCCACCTCCGCGACGCCCCCAACCCTCTGGCCGCCTGAACAAATTGACCTGAACGCACCACCAGCGTCTGTCCTCGCACAATGCGGGAAATGTCGAGCCACGAGACAGCTCCTATGCCGATGAACAGCAAATAGGCATTCCTGCCGACGAGAACCACCAACAGAATCACAACCAATATGAAGGGAACCGAATACATTCCGTCGACCAACCGCATCATGAGTTGGTCAGTGCGTCCCCCAAAATAGCCGGCTACCGCTCCCCAAGGCACACCAATGGCGAAACTAACACACGTTGCCAGCATCGCGATGCCAAGACTCACTTGGCCGCCAACCAATGTGCGTGCGAATAGATCTCTACCTGAACCATCGGTGCCAAACCAATGCGCGGACGAGGGAGGCGAATTCACCGCGTTCCAGTCCACAACTTCGTAGCTCCACGGCGAAACCAACGGACCAATAAAGATGAGCAGTACGATGCCAAACAAGGACGCCACTGATAGCACCAAGCTCTTGTCGCGCCAGTAGCGGTTCATATCGTTACGAGGAAGCCGTTTGGTCTTCTACTCGGATGCGAGGATCCAATCGAACATAGACCAAGTCGATGACAAAATTGAGAATCAAGATCAAGCTTGCATAGACAACAACACCTCCCATCACAAGCGTGTAATCTCGATTCAATGCGCCCTGAATGAAGTAGCGGCCCAATCCAGGAAGGGCAAACACCTCCTCGATCACAAGAGAGCCAGCAAGCAGCGTTGCCGCAGCGGGACCCAAGAAAGACAGTATTGGGATCATCGCCGGCGGCAAGACGTGATGAATTGCAAGGCGCACATTGGATATGCCCTTTGCCTTGGCCGTCGTCACGTGTGGCTGAGCCAATACTTCTATGCATGCTCCTCGAACAAGCTTTGCAATCGCCGCGGCATGAGGCAAAGCGAGGGCAATTGACGGCAATAACAGACTCAAGGACGAATCCGTTCCTCCAGCAGGCAGCCACCGTAAGGAGACCGCAAATAACAGAACTAGCAATGGACCTGTGACTATTGGAGGCAACGCCAATCCCAGCGTAGTAGTTGCCGAGAGACAACGATCCAACCAGCTGTTGTGGCGGAACGCAGCGAAGCTGCCAATGGCAATCCCGGCAGCTAGAGCAATGATAAGCGCCAACGCTCCCAAACTAAGGCTTACCGGAAGACCCGCAGCGATCAACTCGCCCACGGTAAAGTCGTGCTGCTTGATCGATGGCCCAAGGTCAAATCGCAGCAGCTTGGTCATGTACCTCAAGTATTGCAGGTACAAGGGCTCGTCCAAGTGGTAAGCCGCGAGAAGATTCGCCTCGACCTCCGGTGGAAGTTGGCGCTCGCTGTCGAACGGCCCGCCTGGTGCCACCCGCAAGAGAAAGAACGTAGCGCTAACTACCACCACAAAGGTGACGAGCATGAATGCAGTTCGCTTGAGAACGAATTTCGACATTGCTTGAACTTCTCAGTTCAAGGACATGAAGCGCACCGCATGAGAATTTCTGGGATTCGGATACCAGCCGCTAACCCGTGGATTGACTAGGCTTCTAATCGTCACGGAGTAAAGCGGCACCACTGGAAAATCGCGCAACGCAGTTGCTTCGGCTTGTTGGAGAATCTTGGCTCGCTCGCTTGAGTCAATGGTGTTTTTCGCCTCTTCAAGAAGGCGATCAAACTCCTCGGAGACATAGCGCCCGTAGTTGATGCCACCAATCTTCGACCAGAGGAGTTCAATGTAGTGTTCAGGATTTCCTTCGCCAAACCACCCGGCTTGAGCAACTTCAAACTCCCCTGCGTTTAGGTCGCTGAAATGCACCTTTAATTCCGTGTGGTGCAACGTGACGTCAATCCCAAGTTCCTGCCACATTGAAGCAATCGCCACGTACACGCTCTTGTTCTCTGCTCCAGTTACATATCTAAGCGTCAGCTGCAAAGGATTTTCATCGGAGTAGCCAGCTTCCTTAAGCAAAGCTCTCGACTGTTCCAGATTGGGTTGACCAGTTTCAACGAGCGAGGAATAGCCGGAGATGATGGAGGGAACTATAGATGCATTGGGAATTTCGCCGCTTCTAAGAATTTGCTGTGTGAGTTTTTGTCGATCGACGGCCAGAGCCAATGCCTTGCGTACACGCGAATCTGAGAATGGTGCAGTTGAAACGTTGAACACCAGATACATGGTCGAGAGTAACGGCGACAAATGTACGTGGTCAGCGTGAGACTTGCGCAGGGACTCCAATTCACCCGCTGGAAAATCTCCGATGATGTCTAGCTCGTCCGCCAAGTATCTATGAAAGCTCGCGAGAGTGTCGGCTACCGGCACGTACTCCAATTGATCAATCGCTACGCTCGCGTGGTCGAAAAAGTGAGGATTCTTCTCTAGCACCACAGCCTGCTGTGGCTTCCAATCGAAAAGTTTATACGCGCCGTTCGACACCCAGTTCTGAGGCTTTACCCAGTCGCGGCCGTGTTCCTCCACAACGTGAGAGGGCAAGGGGTAACCGGTGGGATAGAACAACCTCTCGGGCAGATAGGGAAACGGCTTCTCGAGCTGAATCACCAAGGTGTCGTCGACAGGAGCGGAAACTCCAAGCTCCGTGGGCTGCTTCGCGCCACTGTTGATGTCCCTTGCGTTTTCTATTACATAAAGAAAAAACGCCAACGGAGCCGCAGTTTCTGGGGTCAACAAACGTCGCAGACTGTAGACGAAGTCGGCAGCACGCACCGGAGTGCCGTCGGACCACGAATTCTTGCGCAGGTGGAAAGTCCAAGTCAATCCATCGTCGCTTGTTTGCCAGGACTTGGCGCTCCCCGGCACGATGGCTCCCTTGGCGTCCATGGCAGTGAGCCCAAGAAACATGTCCTTGAGAATGTGCTCCTCGAGGTTTAGGGTGTAGCGATGAGGATCCAACGTCTGGGGATCTCCTGGACTTCCTATCCGCAGGACACGGGACTCGTCAGCCGCGACGAAAGTAGAAACTAGCAGACCCAACCCAGCCACTACCAGCTTCAGGCTCAATTGAATGAACCTAGCAGTGCGGTTCATTCGTAGAGGTACTTCCGCGTCAAAGGAGCCGAATCGTTTCGGTGGCCCAATTGCAACTGATAGACAAGAAGTGTCGCCAACTCGAACGCGGTTTGCGAGGCACAGAGGTAAAACTCCCACATGCGGCAGAACTTCTCGCCATGTGAATCGACAAATTGATCCCGAACCTGCTGGAAACGGCGATTCCACTCCTCGAGTGTCCCCGCATAGTGCCGTCGCCACACTTCGATGTCATTAAAGACAAGCCCCGATTTCTCGACTGCAACGCTTGCTTCAGACAGTGAAGGAATGTAGCCACCCGGAAAAATGTGGCGTCTGATCCAGGGATTCGTAGAAGTCGGCGGAGCATGGCTGCCTATGGTGTGTATCAAAGCAAGGCCGTCACGCTTTAGCAACGATTTCACTTTGCTGAAGTAATTGAGGAAGTTGTGCTTGCCAACGTGTTCGAACATGCCCACCGAAACGACGCCGTCGTATTCGCCTTCGTGCTGACGATAGTCCTGAAGTTCGAACTGAACGCGATTGCCCAAGTTACGTTCCGCGGCTCGTTGCCTGGCAACGCTTAACTGCTCCTGCGACAAAGTAATTCCTGTCACGAATACGTCGTAGTTTTCTGCCAGATGCATGGCAAGCGAACCCCAACCACTGCCGATATCTAGCACTTTGGCATTGGGCTTCAGACAGAGCTTCTTCGCTATGTGTTCGCACTTCGCTTGTTGAGCGTCTTCCAATGACATTTCTGGTTCACGGAAGTAGGCACACGAGTAATGCATGTCCGTGTCAAGAAAGGTTCGAAAAAGTTTCTCGTCCAAGTCATAGTGATGGGCGACATTGCGCATGCTGGCGCGTATGTTGTTCCACGATTGCAGGATTGCTGGAATAAAAAACAGTGGAGACCGCACCGAAAGGGACTCTTCGACGTTTGATCTCAGCACGGTGAGCAAGTCAGAAAGTCTTCCATCAGGTACATCCCATTCCTGATCGATATAGGTCTCTCCCAGGTTGAGCAGCGGATTCCTCACGATCTTGGACAGGGTGCCAGAATTCTGAATCTTCCAGACAACAGATGGTTCGCCTGAACCAAAGGAATGTTCGCCCCCGTCCGGCATAACTACCTGAAGCGTTCCGGATTTGATCATGGCACTTAGGAATCTAAGTGGAAGTGTCATTGGGTTACACCCATCGGCGACCTAGCTTGAGTTTATTGCTAGTTTACTTTCTTGAATTACAAGCCAACGACCACGAACTCGAAATCGCCGCCAAGTAACATTGACAGAACCTGACAAAGTTAGCCCAAAGTCGGACATTCATGAAAGTAAGCATTGGTGTGGGTGGCGCGGCCTCAGGTCGGGTGCGCGACATTGACGAACAAACGACCTTTGTCATAGAAGCCGAGAAACTTGGAGTCGATTCCGTCTGGTCCGCAGAAGCGTGGGGACAGGACGCCATCAGTACATTGGCCTACTTCGCGGCAAGAACTCATCGCATACGCTTGGGTACCGGAATCATGCAAATCAGCGCACGAGTGCCCTCGATGACTGCCATGACCGCAATGACCATGGCAGCGATTTCCGACGACAGGTTCATCCTCGGGCTGGGCGTATCGGGACCGCAAGTCGTCGAGGGGCTGCAAGGTACCTCGTTTTCCGCTCCCTTGTCACGCATGCGCGAAACCGTCGACATAGTACGCATGGCGTTCCGAGGCGAACGATTGGCTTACGAAGGTCGCCATCACCTTCTTCCGCTCCCCGGCGGCGAGGGCAAAGCGTTGCGCCTGTCGCAACCTGCCAATCCGAATATTCCGATCTATCTGGCAACGCTAGGCCCAAATTCTCTCCGCTACACAGGCTACGAAGCAGATGGGTGGCTGGGGACATCATTCACCCCCGAACATGCCGAGACACACCTCAGCCTCATACGTGAAGGGGCGGAGGAGAATGGGCGCGACTTTGGTGAGATTGACATACAAGTCGGCGGCACAGTCGCCATCACTCGCAATGAAGGACCGATCATCGAGTCACTGAAGCGTGGACTAGCATTTACGCTCGGTGCGATGGGTTCCCCAAAGACCAACTTCTACAACGATGCCTATCGGCGTGGAGGCTGGGAGTCAACGGCACGAGAAGTGCAATCTCTTTGGACAGAAGGCAAACGAGAAGAAGCAACGCAAAAGGTCCCGGAAGACATGGTTCGCCAATCCAATCTCATTGGCGACGAGTCAACGGTGAAGCAACGAATTGAAGCTTACCGGAATGCCGGTGTGACTACACTCCGCGTTGCGCCCATGGGACAGACCATGTCCGACCGGCTAAACACGCTTGCACGTACCATCGACCTAATCGGCTAGTGCAGCTAGGCCCTGGCGTTTTGCTAGCGTGCTGCCTCTACTGAACCAATGTGCTCAAGTAGGTCGTTGAGAATTTTGGGAATCACCGGTTCAGGTAGGTCGTGCCCAAGCTTGTCGATGATGCTCAGTCGACAGTTGGGCATTGTGTCCGCCAAATCTTTGGAACCAAACTGATCTACCAAGGGATCGGCAGTGCCGTGCAACGCAAGCGAAGGAACTTGCACTTCGGACAGCCCGGCTCGCCGATCACCGTCTGAAAGAATGGCTGCCAATTGCCGAAGAACTCCACTCGGACGATTGGACCTGTCGTAGGCAAGTTCGACGAACCTTCCAATCCCCACTTCGCAGGAGTCGTAGTGCGGGCCGCCGAACAACTGGTCCGATTTGCGTGTTGCGTCAATAGTCTCCTCGCGGGTTGGGCTGACGATGCTCGTTGCCAACGCTCCGACTACTTCAGGGCCTGGTTGCGGAGTATCGGGATTTCCCGTCGAACTCATCAGAAGTGACAGGCTAAACACTCTTTGAGGATGGTTGATGGCCATGTATTGAGCAATCATGCCACCCATGGAGACTCCAACAATGTGCGCACCCGATTGTCCTATGTGGTCAAGCAGAGCTACTGCATCATTGGCCATCTCTGCGAGAGTATAGGCTGGTGCGATTGCATTGGGATTGTCCAATGCCTGCAGCAGTTCCGGAATCGATGGCGGTTCCGCATCAAATTCAAATGTCAGTCCCGCGTCGCGATTGTCGAAAAATACGATGCGATATCCTGCGTTGACGAAGCCATCCAGAAGCGAATCCGGCCAATGGACGACTTGACATCCCAACCCATGTACCAACAGAATGGGAGGTGCTGCACGTGAGCCTCGCTGGTCGAAGAAAACCTCTCCGTTAGGGCTTTTGAAGACTGGCATGTGAAACTATCGAACTCATTTGGCGTCGAATATTAGCACTGACCATTTCACGCCCGTCAGATGGCCGAGAGAGCCGACGTTTGCACGGTCACCTATGGTACGATGACACCTAAAGGAGGACATCGAACATGAAAGCCAAAATCACTGCGCTACTGTTGTTTGCGTTCCTCGCGTCAGGATCAATCGTCCTCGCATCCCCTTCCATCCCCGCATCCGATTACCAAGACAATTGGGGTCCCGAGGTTGGATCAACCTTGCCGGAACTAACGGTAAAGGACACGGAAGGCAAGGATAGAACGGTTGAAGACCTGATCGGGGACAAGCAAGGTCTCTTGATATTTTTCGTTCGAACGACCGATTGGTGAGGCTACTGCAAGGGGCAGCTAGTTGAGCTGCAGAAACTTCTACCAAAAATATCGTCGCTCAACGTCGCAGTTGCGGCTGTAAGCGCTGACGAATTCTCGACAAACAAGGGTTCAAAAGCCTCGCTGAATCTTGCGTTTTCCGTGCTTGCCGACCAGGAAGCGGCAACCGTTAATCGATTGGGAATCCGAAATGAACGCTACGGCGAGGATTCACAGCTTTACGGTATACCAAATCCAGGGATCGTGCTCGTCGATGCCGACGGCACTGTGCTTCTCAAGCGTGCAAAGGAAAAGTACTCCGAGCGTCCCGCTCTCGACGAGTTAGTCTCTGCTGTTGCGGAAACTCTCTCAGATAAATCTGAAGAGCCGGCAGGCGACGACGAATCGATGGAGGGTGTTGACACGAGTTGATGAGTCGTCTGCAAGACTCATCCATCTAGTTGGCTCGAGCGCCGTATCGGATTTCGAACCCGGTACGGCGCCACAACAACCACGTAAGTACGGGATATATTGTCAAGACGCTTGCGGCTCGCCACTCCGTCGAGTCCTCAAGCCACCGCGTATCTTCCAAGAACCACTTTGCTATTCCGTGCACAACCAGTTCCAGCGACACGGCTGCGCACAAGACAATCTTAACGACAACAACCCAGTTTCTTCTGAACATGTGCCAGCACTTCGTAGCTAGCATGCACTCTGCTATGTATGTGAACACGAAGAAAATGATTGTGCCGTAGCGTCGCATCATTCGGTAGACATCACCATCCGACCCAAGAAAGGTAAGGTAGACGATGAGAAAAACGCCTCCCAACAGTCCAAGAGAGGTCATCACACCGGTCGCTTTGGTGACTCTATCCATCGCTCGCAACCAATGGTGCGTGAGGATCCAGTAAAACATCGTAAAGACAGCGGCGGGAATCATCACTGCCTTAAATATGAAGAAACTCAGACCCTCCCGTCCAGATTGACTAATGGTCGTGCACCCTTCCAAGTGCGGAAAGCACGCGGGTACGTATCCTGCCTCGACAGAGATCATGTAGCCTGCAGTCGCCGACGCCCAAAACAGGACCCATACGACAATCGGCGTGAATCGCAAGTCGAGCACTCTCTTACCTAGATTCGACTCTAGTCGCGAAAGTTCAAAAACTGCACGGGCACGTCCAGCTCAGCTTCTTTTAGCTTTGCAATTGCTTGCTGCAAATCGTCGCGCTTCTTCCCGCTAACGCGAACCTGTTCGCCCTGAATTTGCGATTGCAATTTCAGCTTCAAATCCTTGACGATTTTGACTATTTGACGACAAGCTTCGCGATCGACTCCGACAACAATCCTGTAACGCTGACGTTTCTGCTTGCCAAGGGCTTCGACGTTTTCTGGTTGAAGCGCTCTAACATCGACTCCGCGACCCGCAAGTTTGGTCTTCAATATTTCATTTAGCTGAACCAATTGGAATTCCTCTTCCGCCCATAGCAATACCGAGTCTTCTTCAAAGTTCAATCCGGCATCCACACCCTTGAAATCAAATCGCGTGCGCAATTCTCTCCATGTCTGGTCCACGGCATTGCGTACTTCCTGAACATTCACCTTGGACACAACATCGAAAGACGGCATTGGTTCCTCCACATTCTCTTGGTTCGTACGGAGAATTTACCACAGGGATCAGAGGGAGTAGTCCCAAAAATCTAAGGAATCAGGATGCACAAAACGCAACTCGTGTGAAGTCTCTTGCATGGACCAACCGAAAATTAATGCTCTACCTTCTACAATTCCAACCAATGGACTTTACGATCTACTATCGGCAAGAATTTTGGCAAATCGCATTACCCGAGTCACGACATCCAGGGGAGACAATGGATCCACTACCCTAGCAGACGGAAAAGTCCATCCCAAACACAGCGGTCCAATTGAACTGGTGGGAGTTCTGGACGAAATGAACTGTGATCTAGGGGTGTTGGTGCAGTACGTCGTGGGAGAGCACCGAAACACATTGACGGAAATCCAATCTCGTTTATTCGACATTGGCGCCGCAGTAGCAACAGGGATACCGCAACCCGTTTGGCCGGAGCAGGTCTCCATCGTTACAAAAGCCACTGAGCAACTCAACGAGCAGTTGGAGCCGCTGAGAGAATTCATCCTTCCCGGAGGCGGTAAGGCTTCGGCTTACGCCCATGTTGCACGGGCGTCGGTTCGCAGAGCGGAGCGCACTTTTTGGAAGTACGCCTCGGAAGCCCTCAAGGGCTCAGGACAAGGTGCTTACTTGAATCGCGTCGCGGATTATCTGTTTGTGCTTGCAAGAACCATAGCAGTGTCCGAGCAACAGTGGAAACCGTTGCTGCAAGCTGCAGAAAAATCAAAGTAAATCTTGGATTCAAAAAGTACCGCTAGTTCGTAAACGCATCTCTGAAAGTGCATTTTGCTTGTTCCACTTGATAAGCTGCGGTTTACTCTCAATCGTCGCGTTGCCGGTTTGGCTCTGATGCAATTCGATCGGCAGGACTAGTGACTGAAATAGGAAGAGCGTCTTGCAGTTCAAGGTTGGCTAGTTGTAATACACTTGAAGTGATTTAGATTGTCAGGCAAGAGCAACTAGGGAACAAGCGCTGTAGTGGACTGCCAATTCTCAGGCGTCTCTCAAACTACGAGCTGTTAGAGAGGAGAATTACGACAAGCACACGAAATGAAAAGAAAAGCCCTAACTGTCGCTGACATAAGGAAGAGATTGGTTTACTGCCTAATTCTGTCCTGTGTGGCTTGCGCTTGGATTTTTGGCGCGTACTTTTTATTTTATTTCTGGAGCATTGCATTCTTTAGCTTGGATATTTCGTGGAGCCCTGTAAAGGCGCAGCATCCTTTGTTCCCTCTGTCGTCTCTTGTGTTGTGTTTGTCCCTAGTGTTGTGGGGGTTCCTTTGCGGCATTTGTGCCAATAGGGGAATTAAGAGTCGCCACATCCGACGCATAGCGATGGACTTTCATGAAAACGACACGTGGAGAAGAGGCTAGTTCTATTTCACAGCGATTGCAGCCGCAATCCCACTCCCTGGAATCCTTTGGTAGCAATTACTATTCACAGTAAGCAAGCGACAATAGACTTCACAATGCACAAGCAGTCGAAATCTATAAAGGTTCTGAGATTGCAACATGTTAATGGACAGGTGGTAAATTGTTGTTGTTGAGCCTC